>DITU01000164.1 GCA_002422905.1 Verrucomicrobia bacterium UBA6176 | reverse complement strand
CGACCGAACGTCGCCGCTCCGGGGAGGGGATCACGCGAAGGTGCGAAGGACGCGAAGAGGGAGGAGGGTGGAGATCAGTTGGCGGGAGCCTGGATCATGGCGAGTTCGCCCTGATGGGTGCCGGCGACGAACCAGCGGGTGTCGGGAGAGCAGGCGAGGACGGTGATGGGCGAGCCGAGTTCGATCCGGCGGAGTGCGGTGGAGGATTTGCCGGCATTCCAGAACAGGACGGAATGGTCGGCGGCACCGGTGGCGAGGATGTGTCCGCGGGATTGATAGGCGATGGCCTGGATGCGGTCGGTGTGGCCTTCGAGGATGCGCGGGGTGCTGCCGGCGGGACCGTTGCCGCCGCAATCCCAGACCATCGCCTCGGTGCCGCCGCCGGTGGCGAGGTATCGGCTGGAATGATGCCAGGCGAGTTCCCGGACCTTGGCGGCGTAACCGGACATGGCCAGTTCCTCACCTTCACGAAATGGATAGGGCCAGACCTGGATCGCGAGTTCCTGGGTGCCGGCCACGACCCAGCGTTGGTCGGGCGACCAGGCGAGGGAAACCATGGAGGTTTTCCAGGGCAGGATTCCGGAGGGCTTGCCGGTGGCAGGATTGTACAATCGGACCCCGCCATAGCAGGCGGCGGCCACCACCTTGGAATCGGGTCGCCACGCGATGCCGGAGACGGTGCTGGGATGGTCGGGAATGCGGTGAACCCAGCCGCGTTCCCGATGCCAGAGATGGAGGACGCGGCCGGCGCCGACCGCGAGCCATTCACCGGACGGTGACCAGGCGAGTTGTTCCACCCAGGACGCCCCGGCGTCGAAGACCTCCAACGGCGCGGGTTCCATCCCGTTCCAGAATCGGACCCGGCCGTCCTGTCCCACCGACGCGAACACGGGACCGTCCGGCTGCCATCGGGCCTGGAAGATGCCGTCGGCATGACCCTCGAACCGATGCAGGAGACGACCCTCGACATCGATCAACCACAGGCCGCCGCCGACCCCGGCCACGGCGGCGCGGGACGAATCCGGAGACCAGGTGACGGACGCGATGGCGTCGTCGAGTTGGGCGAGGCGGTCGGCGGGACGCGTCGGGACCGGCATGATGAGAGGAGGCTGATGCGGCGGGGGATCAGGCGAGGCAACGGCGGAATCCGGCGTTCAGGGCGTCCCGGTCGAGATTGCGTCCGATGAAGACCAGTTGGCTGCGGGGTTCTTCGCCGGGGTTCCAGGGGCGGTCGGGTTTGCCTTCGAAGAGCATGTGGACGCCCTGGAAGACGAAGCGGTTCTGGGTGCCCTTGAGCCGGAGGATGCCCTTCATTCGGAAGATGTCCTGGCCCTTGGTCTGGAGCAGTTCGGAGAGCCAGGAATTGAGCTTCTTGGGATCCAGTTCGCGGGCTTCCTCGATCCCGACGCTGGTGACGGTGGCGTCGTGTTCGTGATCGTGGCCATGGCCGCCGTGTTCGTGGGTGTGATCGGGTTGGATCACGGAGCCGTTGCGGAGCAGGGCACCTTCAAACTCGTCGAGGCCGTGCTGGGTGAAGAGGGCGTAATTGCCGTGGGTGGGAATCTGGATGCGGTACTCGGAGGTGACGGGGCCGAGGACAAGTTTATGGAGGAAGTTGCCGACCTTCAGGTTGCCGCCGGGTTTCACGGCGAAGGCGGGTTGACCGAACAGGGCGGCGGCGCGGGATTCGGCCCCGTGCAGGGCATCGTGCAGACCGCCGGAACAATGTTCGCCATCACCGTGGGTGTGGCCATGGTCGTGGGCTTTGTCGTGGGCGTGTTCATGCCCATGGCTGTGGGCGTCATCGTGGGAATGATCGTGCCCGTGTTCGTGGGAGTGGGAATGCGAATGGGCGTCGTGGGCGTCGAGTTGGAGGAGGACCACGCCCATGACCGGGTCGGGGCCGGGTTCGAGTCGGAGAATGTGTTCACCACCGTCGAGGTGATAGGCACCGCTCCATTCGAAGGGCAGGGCCTTGTCGAGGAAGCCGGGTTCCAGGGTCAGCTTGTGGTCGAGGTCGAAGGCATGGATGTGGATGACCTTGTCGACGTCGAGGTCGCCCTGGGTGGTGCGATGGATCTGGGCGACGCGATTGATGCTGCGGATGCGTTGTTCGAGCTGGTCGAGTTCGGCCGGGGTGACGAGATCGGTCTTGTTGAGGAGGATGCGGTCGGCGAAGGCGACCTGTTCCATGGCCTCGCGGGAGTCGTCGATGTGGAGGGCGATGTGGCGGGAATCAACGACCGTGACGATGCCATCGAGTCGGAAGTGGGCCTTGATGTCGTCGTCGGTGAAGAAGGTCTGGGCGACGGGGCCGGGATCGGCGAGGCCGGTGGTTTCGAGGAGGATGTAGTCGAAGCGATCCCGGCGTTTCATGAGTTGGCCGAGGATGCGGATGAGGTCGCCGCGGACGGTGCAGCAGAGGCACCCGTTGTTCATCTCGAAGATTTCCTCGTCGGCATTGATGACGAGGGCGTTGTCGATGCCGATCTCGCCGAACTCATTTTCGATGACGGCGATGCGGCGGCCGTGATTGGCGGTGAGGATGCGGTTGAGGAGGGTGGTCTTGCCGGCGCCGAGAAAGCCGGTGAGGACGGTGACGGGAACCCGTGAATCGACTGGTGTAGCCATGCGCTTGTGGGAAACAGATACCCGCTTGGCTGCTGAATGCCAATCCTTCGCATAACGGGGATTTGGGGGGTGGCGGGCTGGGGATTGGGTTGCGGCAGGGTTTCGCGCGGAGGCACGGCTTGAACTTCTTCCGCGACGCCTTTGTTGTTCGCTCGTTGTCACTTCTGCGGAACCCCTCGTTCCGCTCCATCACATCCCGATGGACCAACGCCACGTGTGTTCCCTTGCCCAGTCGTCGTAGTAGATCACTTCCACATCGCCGGGGATGGATCGGACGCGGTAATTCCTTGGGGAATCTTCCTCGCGGAATCCGGGGGGCCAGGCAGCGGGATATGCCGCAACCGCCCGTTGGATCGCGGCTCGCACGGTTTCCAGATCTGAGGCGGGGCCGCGCTCCGTCGATTCCCGGACCATACGCACATTGACTGCGACGCTCCTGAGCCAGCGGAGGTGCGTGAATCGCGATTCCACTCGGACCGGTACCACCGGCAGCCACGGTAGGGCGAACAGTCCCAATGCCAGGGTTGCGGCGGAGCCCCAGCCGCATAGGCGGGTCCAGCCGCGCCAGGGCCGGACTCGTTGTCCAATCGCCATGCCCAACACCAGCAAGCATCCCGCACTGCACACCCAGGCCGTCACCGTCAGCAGCGCGCCGCGTCGACTGTATCGCTTGGTCCGCGCCGGTTCGGTGCCGTCCCATTGGATCAGCGCATCGGATTTCATCTGGTCCGGGGACAATGTGGCAGTGAGGCGGGTGGAAAACTGTGCGTCCGGGGCGAGTCGGGCGAGTTCCGGATGGGCCAGGTGGACAAAGGTTCGATCGAGGTGGGGTAGATTGGGGTCTTCGTCGGTCTTTGGATGGGGCTGGGCTGGCCGGGCGTCGAGGGTGCGGAATCCCGGGATCACGGCTCGGGCGGGTCCCAAAACGAATAGTTCCAGGTCCAACGGGCCGTTGCCCACGCCGGTGAGGCGCAGCGGATAAACCGGTTCCCGCGATGGGAAATCGAAGACGAGGGGTGGCATGACGGCATTGCCTTGCGCATGGGCGTCACGTCGGACTTGGCTCGCCACGAACACCCAGCCGTCCCGGATGTATTCCTGGATCACGGGTTCGGATCCCGGGGAGATCCGGTATCCGTTGGTGCCCAGCCATTGGATCAAGGCCGTTGAATCGGCGGCCTGGAGGGTTGTGGTTTCGTAAATGCCGGCCTCCTGTCGATCCACGACCCGCACTCCGACATCCACCGATGATGCGCCTCCACCACCGGCCGTCGCGAGTGCCGGCAACAACATTCCAAACAACAACAGGAACACGACGCCCAGCAACGCCGTATCCGCCCCCCAAGGCCGCTCGGTCCGGATCCGCTGGATTGCCAGCATGGACGTTCCCACCAGGGCGAGTCCGGCCAGCGCCCCTGGGACGCTCCACTCGAAGGTTCCCCAGACACCGATTCCGACCAATACCTGGGCCACTCCCAGACTCCAGCCCGGCGCTCCTCCCCGCTTCACATGCAATGCCAACCACGCCACACCGGCGCCCGCCAGGACACATCCGAACCAACGCCCCACCCGGTGGACGACGACTGGCCCTGTCTGCCATGCCAACGTGGGAAAGATTCCCGGCGTGGTCACTTCGACCCTTGGCGCCGATGGCAACGGGACGACCCAGGCGAAGTTGGTTCCTTCCCCCACGAACTGGGTGTCGATGGCCAGACGTTCCCGGCCTTCCTGCCAAACCAACAACGCGCGTTGTCCCGGGATGTGGACATCGATCGCCACGGCTTCCGCCGGGAAGACCTTGCCATCGGCACAGGCCCGGTTGAGGCCGAGGATGGCGAGGATCATCCAGACCGGGGCGAAGCCTTTCAGGAATGCGTTCATGGTTGGATCCGGTGCGGGGACTCAGGATGAACGGCCCTGTCGAATCGTGCACAGACCTTGGTTCAGGGTCTGTGTCGGGGTGAAGTCGAATGCGGGGGGAGCAATTCTTTATCCTGCAGAGACGCAGGGACGCGGAGGGGGGAGGACTGGGTGGTTGGCGAAGGGGTTCGGTTGGCTTGTCTGGGATATCGTCCTGCGGGTTGGGGTGCGGATCGATTTTGGGCCGATCCTTCCGGGCTGTTGAGTTGATGGTTTCAACAGGGGAGAGCGAGGAAATGGGTGTAGCGGGGTGAATGGAGGCATCTTGACACAGCCCCCAACCCCGGAGGGGTTACACAACTTTAGCCCGGGGTGCGAAGCGACCCCGGGTCAACGGTCCCCCACAAGATCCGCCAACCCCGGAGGGGTTGAACAAGCTGAACCCGGCCGCCAAATGGCCGCCGTGATTCCACACCCGTCCTCCCCTCGGTATCGGCATCGGCATCGGCATCGGCATCGGTTCCGTCGTCCGTTCGATCTCGATTCCGATTCTTCGTCAGTGCGCGGTGTCCCGGTTGTGATCCGCAATCCGACGCACCACAGCCTGTTCAACCCCTTCGGGGTTGGCGGGAACTTTTCGGCCCTTGTCCCGGGGTCGCTTCGCACCCCGGGCTACCCTTGTTGAACCCCTCCGGGGTTGGAATGGATCCCGCCGTCCTGGATGGATTCGCCCGGCCATCCATCCCGTTCGGGGGCGGTGTCAGGATGCGCCCGGGGTGGATGGAGGCATGGTTTCCCTGATGCCAAAACGAGCGTCCGGAGGTATGGATGGAGGAATGAAATTACCACAGGTCCTCGCCGGGGTTCCGGCTTCGTTGTTGCTCATGACTTCGCTGGCGGTTTCCGCGGCGGATTGGCCGCAGTGGCGCGGGCCGGATCGGGAGGATCGGTCGCCGGACACCGGGTTGTTGAAGTCGTGGCCGGAGGGTGGTCCGAAGGCGTTGTGGGTGTTCAAGGATGCCGGTCTGGGCTACGCGGGTTATTCGATCGTTGATGGCACGCTCTTCACCATGGGGCTTCGCGGGGATCAGGAAATGGTGATCGCCGTGCGGGTGTCGGATGGCACCGAGGTGTGGACCGCTCCGGCGGGTGCCCGTTATGAGAATCGATGGGGCGACGGTCCGCGTTGCACTCCGACGGTGAGTGGCAACCGGGTGTTTGCGATCGGGGGCCAGGGCGGGTTGGTGTGCCTGGATCGGGCGACGGGAAAGAAGCTGTGGGAGAAGTCGCTGGTGTCGGACCTGGGCGGAACGTTGCAGAGCTGGGGTTATACCGAATCCCCGTTGGTGAGTGGCAACCGGGTCTATTGCACGCCGGGTGGATCGGCGGGGACGATGGCGGCGCTGGATGTGGCGACGGGCCGGGTGGTGTGGCAGAGCAAGGATCTGTCGGATGCGGCGCAGTATTCTTCAGCGATCCAGATCCGGCATGGTGGGAAGGATCAGCTGGTGCAGTTGGTGGAAAAGCGGTTTTTCGGTTTGAACCCGGAGACGGGAGCGGTGTTGTGGAGTGAGGAATTTCCGGGTCGCACGGCGGTGATTCCGACGCCCATCTATCATGACGGAGTGGTGTATGTGACGGCGGGCTATGGCGTGGGATGCAAGGCGGTGCAGTTGGGCGGGGACAAGCCAACGGTCCTCTATGAGAACAACAAGGTGATGAAGAATCATCACGGTGGTGTGGTGCGGGTGGGCGAGCATCTCTATGGGCATTCGGATGGCTATGCGTGGGTGTGTCAGGAAATGAAGACGGGCAAGGAAGTCTGGGCCGAACGTGGATTTGGCAAGGGAGCGATCCATTACGCCGATGGCATGCTGTATTGCCTCGCGGAGGATTCAGGTGAAGTGGCGTTGATCGAGGCGTCGCCCAAGGGCTGGAGTGAGAAGAGCCGGTTCAAGTTGTCGCCGCAGAGTTCGCAGCGGAGTCGGAGCGGTCGGATCTGGACGCATCCGGTGGTGTTGGATGGTCGTTTGTTCCTCCGGGACCAGGAGTTCCTGCACTGCTACGACGTGCGGAACAAGTGAGGGATCGTCCGCAGATGGCGCAGATGATCAAGGGGGGTATCCGCAGATGAGGCCGATGAGGGAAGGGAAAGGGGGGTGAAGCCGCAGATGGCGCAGATGACGCAGATGTGCGGGGTGGAGGGGGCGGTTGGGATCACCCGTGGGGTGGGTCAGGGCAGGATGGGGAGGTCGGGACCTTGATAGGGTTGGGCGCCGCCGCGGGGGACTTCATCGGGGTGGACCTGGATGAGGGCGGGGTCTTCGGTGAGTGGGGCGGAGATATAACCGTGAAAGCGGCCCATCCAGTAGGTGACGAGCCAGGCGCCGGGCTCGACGACATCGCGTCCGCCGGTGCCGCCGTCCTCCTGCATGGTCCAGGCGTCCCAGCGCATGGGTTGATGTTCGCGGGGTGAGAAGGGGCGGACACCGCCCTTGGGAGCGCGCAAGCCGTCGGGGGTCCGGAGATCGGCGCGATGCGAGTTTTCGAAGCTCCAGACGCGGAGGTCGAGGGGCCATTCCCGGAGATGTTGGATGGCGGAAGCGGGTTCGCAGTCGTGGCCGGTGAGGACGCCGAAGACGAACTGGTACCAGGGATTCCGTTCGATGCGGACGGTCTCGTAGCTGCGTTCGTAGGAACGGCGGTAGGTGGCGTAGAGATCGGGATTGGTCTCGTGCCGCAGGAGATTCCACCAGGCCCAGAAGCCGAGTTGATCCTCGAAGTGGGCGATGTCTTCGGGGGGAAAGGTGCTGCGTTGGCGGAGGGTGAAGTCCGGATAACCGAGTTGGACCAGGCGTTGATAGGCTTCCTCGAAACGTGGTTCGCCGGTGAAATGATGGGCGGTGCGCATGAAGGACAGCAGTTCGGCGGCCTGCAATCCGCGGTCGAACCGGCCTTCGTCGGTGGCGAAGTATTCCGGACTCCACCGCCCCCAACGACTGGGTTTGCCGTCGTGATCGACGAGGGCCCAGTTGTTGCGGATGAGGTGATCGGCCAGGGCGGCGAGATGTTGGGTGGCCATCTCACGTTCGGTTCCTTCGGCGACCAGTTCGAGGAACAGGCCCACGGCGTAGAAGTGCGACGTGATCTCGTCGCTGGAGGTGTCGCCCTTCCATTCGAAGCGTTGATCGGCGCAATCGTTCCATTCGGCGGCGAATCCGCCGGAGCCATGGCCGGCCTTGTGTCCGCGTTCGCCCTTGACCCAGACGGCGCGTGCCGGGAAGCCGGGGATACCGGTCATCCGTTCCAGCCAACGCAGCGCATGAAAGGTACGGAGGGCCTCACGCCGGGCGACGGGATCCCGGGTGACGGCCCAGCGATAGGATTGGGCGGCGAGATAGTCGCCGGAATAGCCGCCGTCATTGTCGCTGACCTCGCGCACGTACTGGTTGAGGGCGTCGTCCCATTCGAGCTTGTGGGTGAAGCCCAGGCGTTTCTGGCCCCAGGCTTCGAGGTGTTGTTCATACCAGGCCGCCTTCTTGGCCAGGGTGAAGGGTTGGTATCGGATCAGACCCGCGCCGGCATCGGTCGCCACCCATACATCCTGGCCGTCGACGGCGATGTCATGGACATGATCTCCGGGAAGCCAGCGGCGGCCGGCGAAGTAGTGGAATTGGCCGGCGACATGACGGACGGCACCGTGTCGGGTGCCGATCCAGAGGTCGTTGGTGAAACCGGGTGCGAGACAGGTGGTGAACTCGACGGGAAGTCCCTGGGGACCGGCGATGGGTTGGAGGGACATGCCGCGGATGGCGGCCAGACCGCGGTCGGTGGACAGCCACACTGCGGGACCGATGGCGAGGGCATCGCGGATCCGTGGAGAGGGCAACCGCCCCCAATCCCAGGCCTGGTCGGCGGGGAAAGCGTAGACGTCGAGACCGCCGAACCGGTCGTGGTTGAGGAAGGTGAGTCGGGAACCGCCCTGGATCCACAGGGTGGCCTGATGGGGAAAGACCCGTTCGATGTTGAACGGGGCGGCGTTGGTGGTGAGGGGTGTCAGGCCGTTGGTCGTGATCCAGTACAGCCGGTTTTCGGAAGCGGCGACGGGCCGGTTACGGAAGGCGGTGACATCTGAAACGGGTTGATCGGAGAGCCGTTGCCAGTGGGTTCCGGACCATTGCAGCAGGCCGTGGGTACCCATGGCCCAGAGGGAATCGTGGGCCGTGACGAGGCGATGGGGTGGAGGGGTGAGATCGGGCTGGGGGATCCAGTTGGTGCCCTGGAGTTGGAGGAGTGATGAATCGGTGAGGGCGAAGACGGAGCCGCGGAAGGCGGCGATGGACCGGAGCGGGGCGGGCGAGGGGAACTGGGTGCCGACTTCCTGGAGGTAGACCTGATCGACGACGCGTTGGTCCGGGGCGACGTGGTTGGGGACGAGGGGTGCGGCAAGAAGCGGAGCGGCCAGGAGGAGGAGCATCAGGGATCGCATGAGCGGCGGGTTCAGAAGGATTTTGGTTTCACCACCGTGGGCACGGCTGGCACCGGGTTGGTCACTGGTCTCTCCGTGTGCACGGAGGACCAGCAACTCCTCGGCTCTTCCTCCGGGTCACCTGAATCGTCTGTGGGCGCCACCCGGGTTTCTGGGGCCGATCGGCCGGAGTCAGCGGGAGGCGCCGAGCACGGTGAGGTCGAGGCAGACGGCTTCCTCGGTGCTGCGGGCGAAGACATGGCCTCCGGAGATGACCGGAGTGGTCCAGCATTTGCCGGGGAGGACATCGGCCCGGGAGATTTCCTGGTAGGAATCGGGGGTGGCCTTGAAGAGGACGAGTTCGCCGCTATCGGACAGGGCGAGGACATGTTGATCGACGCCGATGACATGGCCGGGGCCGAATCCGGACTTCTCCCATTTCACTTCGCCGGAGGTGATGTCGACGCACTTCACGGGGCCGGAACCGTAATCCTTGAACTGGAACATCCCGTAGAGATGCCCCTGGATGGCGACGGGGGTGGACCAGTGATTGGCGAGGGGTTTGTTGCCGGGTTTGCGATAGAGCTCGGTTGCCTTCCAGGAAGAACCCTCACGGGTGATCCGGGCTGCACCGGCGCCGACGCCATATCCGGCGGAGCAATAGACGACATCACCGGAAACAACGGGTGTGATGGCGGTGGAGACGGCGAAGGGGAAGGGATGGCGCCAGAGTTCGGTGCCGGTTTTGGGATCGATGGAGAGGAGGCCGGACTTGAGGAAGAAGATGGCCTGACGTTGACCGAGGATGTCGGTGATCAGGGCGGTGGAATGGGTCATGGTTTCGTCGAAGGCCTTCCATTTCACTGCGCCGGACTTCTTGTTGAAGGCGAGGATGGACTGGCCGGCACCGCCCCCGGCGACGAGGACGAGATCGCCATCGATGACGGGCGACTGGGCGTTCTGCCAGGAGATGTTGCGACCGGCGAAATCCTTGATGAGGTCCTGCTTCCAGACCTCGCGACCGGAGGCGGCATCGAAGCATTGGAGGACGAGCTTGGCGGAGAGGCTGTAGACGAGATTGCCATCGATGGCGGGGGAAGAGCGGGGACCATCGCCGCCCTTGTTGTTGGCGGTGCCATCCTGGCCGCCGTCGTTGATCTTCAGCGAGCCGAGGGGTTTGGCCCAGAGTTCCTTGCCGGAGCCGGCATCGCGGGCGACGAGGGCTTCGGTGGGGATGTCATTTTCGGGGCGCAGTTCGAGACAGAAGGCGCGGCCATTGCCGACCACGAACGAGCTGAATCCGCCCATGCTGGGGACGCGCCAGAGGACCTTCGGACCGTTGGCGGGCCAGGTGCGGCTGATCTTCTCCGGAGATTGGCCGTTGCCGAGCGGGCCGCGGTAGGAAGGCCAGTCGGCGGCGGAGGTGGAGAGGGTGGAGAGCGAGAGGAGCGAGGCGACGACGCCGGCGTGGTGGATGACGGACGATGGAGAGCGGTGCATGGGGACAAGCTGTTCGCTGGAATGGGTGGGATCAACGGGAAACTCTTCCCCGACACGGACGCCCCGGTATTCTGGGAGGCGTGAGTGAGGCGCTTCCTTCGCAGACCCGGGTCTTGATCATTGGTGGTGGTGTGGCTGGCACATCGGTGGCGTGGCATCTGGCCCAGTTGGGCTGGCGCGACGTCCTGTTGCTGGAGCAGGGCCGTTTGGGGGGCGGCACGTCGTGGCATGCGGCGGGGATGGTGGGGCGGCTTCGGGTTTCGAGCAGCATGATGCGGATCAACCAGGATTCGGCGGATCTCTACGCGCGGCTCCAGGAATTGACCGGGCACGACATCGGTTGGCGCCGGGTGGGCAGCCTGTTGTTGGCTCGCAATGCGGACCGGATGGTCCAGTACCGGCGCACGACCGGGGTGGCGACGCATCTGGGGGTTGAATGCCATGAGATCAGTTTGCCGGAGGCGCAGGCGTTGTATCCGTGCATCCGGGTGGATGACCTGGCGGGGGCATTCTGGATTCCGCATGACGGACGGGTATTGCCGGGAGAAGTGCCTTTGGCGTTGGCGAAGGGGGCGGTGGCGGGCGGGGTGACGGTGCGGGAAGGGGTGCAGGTGACGGAGTTGCTGCACACGGACGGGCGGGTGACGGGCGTGCGCACGCCGCAGGGGGACATCCATGCGGAGTTCGTGGTGTTGACGGGAGGGATGTGGTCCCGGCAGTTGGCATTGGGAGCGGGGGTGAACATCCCGTTGCATCCGGTGGAGCATCATTACGTGGTGAGCAACGCGTTGCCGGGGAGTGACGGCACGCGGCCGTGCACGCGGGACATGGATGGATCGATCTATTTTCGGGGGGAAGACCTGCCGGACGGGAGTGGCGGGGTGTTGTTGGGCGCGTTTCAGCGGAGCACGAAGGTGTGGGATGTGCGGCGGGTACCCGACGATTTCTCGTTCCGGTTGCTGGAAGAGGACTGGGAGAAGTTTGCGCAGCCGTTGGCGGAGGGGTTGAACCGGATTCCGGGGTTGAAGGCGGCGGGGTTCTCGAAGTTTGTGAACGGGCCGGAGAGTTTTACGCCGGACAACAATTTCCTGCTGGGCGAGACGGCGGAGATGCGGGGGTTGTATGTGGCAGCGGGATTCAACTCGGCGGGGATCGCGTGTGCGGGTGGGGCGGGCAAGGCGTTGGCGGAATGGATAGCGGGCGGGGCCATGCCTTATGACCTGTCGGCGGTGGATGTGCGGCGGTTTGGAGGTTGGGCGAACAACCGTGGTTTCCTCCGGGAACGCGTGACCGAATCGTTGGGATTGCACTACGAGATGGCCTGGCCGAATCGGGAACCGGAGACGGGCCGCGGGGTGCGGTTGAGTCCGCTGCACGACCGGATGAAACGGGCGGGGGCGAGTTTTGGGATGAAGGGTGGTTGGGAACGTCCGAACTGGTTTGCGAGGAATGAACCCGGTTGTGCGACGACGCCGGAGGTCCGGTACAGCTTTGGGCGACAGAACTGGTTCATGAACCACGTCTTCGAGCATCGGGCGTGTCGTGAAGGCGTCGCGTTGTTTGACCAGACCGGGTTTGGAAAGCTGCTGGTGCGCGGCGCGGATGCGTTGGAGCGGTTGCAGTTCCTGTGCGCCAACCAGGTCGATGTGCCGGTGGGGCGCGTGGTCTATACGCCGATGCTCAACGGGCGGGGGACCTATGAGAGTGATCTCACGGTGATCCGGGTGGCGGCGGATGAATTTCACCTGATCACGGGAAGCGCGCAGGCGACCCGGGACCTGGCGTGGATCCGGCAACGGTTGGCGGGCTACCGGGCCGAGGTGGTCGACATCACGGCATCGTGGTCGGTGATCGGGGTGATGGGCCCGTTGTCACGGCAACTGTTGTCGCGCGTGACGGATTCCGACCTGTCGAACACCGGGTTTGGGTTTGGGAGTTCGCGTCGGATCGGGATTGGGTTTGCGAATGTGCGGGCGGTGCGCCTGACGTATGTGGGTGAGTTGGGGTGGGAATTGCATGTACCGACCGAGCAGGCGGGCGCGGTGTACGATCGGTTGCGGGAGGCGGGGCAGGACCTGGGGGTGGTGGATGCCGGGCATTACGCGATCAATTCGTTGCGGTTGGAGAAGGGGTATCGGGCGTTCGGGGCGGAGTTGTCGGCGGACGAGACCCCGTTGGAAGCGGGGTTGGGGTTTGCGGTGGCGTGGGGCAAGGATTTCCTCGGGCGCCCGGCGTTGGAGAAGTTGCGGGAGAAACCGTTGAGGAAACGGTTGGTGCAGTTCGTTCTTGAGGATCCCGAACCGCCGTTGTGGGGGGGCGAAGTCATTTGCCGGGATGGAGCGTCGGTGGGGTACACCACGAGCGGAAGCTACGGGCACACGGTGGGCGGCGGTGTCGGGTTGGGATATGTGAAGAACGCGACGGGGGTCACGCCGGATTGGGTGTTGTCGGGGAAGTATGAACTGCTGGTGGACGGTCGTTTCATCCGGGCCAAGCCGCATTTGCAGACGCCGTATGATCCGCGGCGGATGCGGATCCTGGCGGGGTGAGAGCACGGCTGAACCCGGGAAAGGCTGTTGAAACCGCCGATGACGAGACTCGCGCAGACATGAAACTCGCGGCCATGGAAAAGCCCAGAAGTCGCCAGGAGGAGCTTGGACAGTTCCTCACCGCGACACCTGTGGCCGACTTCATGGCCTCCCTGTTTGGTCCGTTTCCTAGGACAGTGCGCCTGTTGGATGCCGGGGCGGGCGCTGGCTCACTCACCGCGGCTTTCGTTTCCCGATGCTGTGAAAAGCGCGACGGCGTCCGTGCCATCGAAGCGACGCTTTACGAACTCGACGGAGAAATCCTCGATGCCTTGGCCGCGACGATGCGCGAGTGCGGGCATCGCTGCGCCGAGGCAGGCATCCGCTTCACCTTCACCATTCACCCCGCCGACTTCATCCAGGAAATGTCGGCGCGTCTCGCAGGTGACTTGTTCGGCGCGAAGCCACCCGCGTTCGATGCTGCCATCGCGAATCCGCCCTATCGCAAGATCAGCACCGACTCGGCCGAGCGGCGCGCGCTACGTTCCGTCGGCGTTGAAACCAGCAACCTCTACACCGGTTTCATCGCCCTCATCCAGCGCCTGCTCGTTCCAGGCGGGCAAATCGTCGGGATCACGCCCCGCAGCTTTTGCAACCGCCCTTACTTCCGCCCGTTCCGCGAAGATCTTCTCGGCCACGTTGAACTGCGTCGCCTTCACGTCTTTGAATCACGCCAGGCCGGCTTCCGCGACGACAGTGTGTTGCAGGAAAACATCATCTTCCACGCCGTGAAGGGCCGGAACCAACCCGCCGAACTCACCATCTCCAGCAGCAGCGGCGAGCATGGCGATGACATCACCGAGACCGTCTTTCCCTTCGCTGAAATCGTCCATCCGCACGACGCAGAGAAGTTCATCCACATCCCCTCCACAGCCGACCACGCCACGGCGAAGGAAATCATGGACGGCCTCAGGTCCAGCCTCGCCTCGCTGGGCGTCACCGTCTCCACCGGGCGCGTCGTGGGTTTCCGACTCAGGGACGCGCTTCGCAAGGAACCCGAACCTGGGACCGTGCCACTGCTCCATCCCTGCCACTTCAACGGCGGCACCGTCCATTGGCCCAAGCTCGAAGCCCGCAAGCCCAACGCCATCCTCGACAATGACGAAACCCGCCCGTGGCTCGTGCCTTCGGGTGTGTATCTGCTCACGAAACGTTTCACGTCGAAGGAAGAGCGACGCCGCCTTGTCGCCTGCCTGTTCGACCCGGACCTGGTCGAAGCAGAGTGGGTCGGTTTCGAGAGTCATCTGAATTACTTCCACGCCAGCGGGCATGGCCTGGAGCGCACTCTGGCCATGGGCCTCCACGCCTTTCTGAACTCCACCGTCGTTGACCAGTATTTCCGGCGCTTCAGCGGCCACACCCAGGTGAACGCCACCGACCTCCGCACCCTGGCTTATCCCGACCGCGACACGCTGCAAGCCATGGGCCGCGACATGAAATCCCTGGAACTTTCGCAGGACGAAATCGACCAACTCGTCGCCAAGCACCTTCATGGCGGACGCACCATGCAAAGCTTCCTCTCGCGAATCGCCTGGGAATCTGACGTCTGGATCGCCGAAGATCCCGACCACATGATCCACTTCAACGGCGAACGGTTTCTGGGGCCGTATCCGGATTTGGTGCCCACAAAGCCATGATCGAAGCATTCGACATTCGAAACTACTTCGCTTCCCTCTCCCCTCTTTCCCCATCATGATTTCACTCTTCCTATTTCACTCTTCCCTCCGCTGCGCTCCGGTTCGCTGTGCCCGGCTCAGCATTCGGCATCTTCCCAGCCCGCCGCCTCGCCGTGATGAACCTCGCCCCAAACTAAAGTCACAGATGCCCTGTGAGTCCCAACCCCGAAAAAAAATCATCGAATCAAGTCTCAAAAGCGCTGGGTGGAATGTTTCTGACCGGACCAGCCACCAGCTTCAGTTCCTCAACCTCCTCCGCGACTTCCTCATTGATCGCGGCGGCATATAAAAACGCGACCTCATCCAGTCGCCGTGCACCATCATTGACCCTGGCGGGATTCGTGGCGCTTTTTCTCTCCCCGCCCAGGTCAACGAGATCCTAGCCCTCACAGACCGTTTGATCGCATGACTCATGCACCCATGAAGAAGAAAGCCACGCTGACAAAAACAACCAAAGCCAAGCCTGCTCCAAAAAAGGCTCAGGGCTACGCCAAACTCGTCACCTGCATCTCGGCCATCAACGCGCAAATGGTCGCCCGTGTTGCTACCGTGGCGAATCAAGCCCTGGTCCTGCGCAACTGGATGGTGGGAGCCTACATCGTGGAGTTTGAGCAAAACGGTGCCGACCGGGCGAAATATGGGGCGCGGCTGCTGGAGACGCTGGCAGGGGATTTGAAAGCGAAGGGATTGAAGGGATTGGGATTCACTACTTTGAAGGTGTGCCGCCTGTTTTTCCAGACCTACCCTGCAATTGGTCAAGCAGTGCTTGACGAATCTGGCGAGGCCGGTCCTCCGATTCAAATTGGTCAAGCAGCGCCCGGCCAATTGGGCTTTCAATCCGCCTATCCAGATTTCCTGCCTACTGGGTTGAAAACTGTCGAACCAGTGGCTGCGGAATTACCCACGCCACTCAAACCAGCGCAACTGTCCCGCATTTCCTGGGCTCACTTCATTGAACTCATCCGTCTGAATGACCCATGGAAGCGGGCCTTCTACGAGAACGAGCTGCTTAAAGGTCTCTGGTCGCAGCGCCAGCTCCAGCGGCAGATCGAATCCCTGCTCTATGAACGCACCGGCCTCTCCACGGACAGAAAGGCCATCATCGAGCGGGCTCGAAAACAAGAGCCGCAGGCGACCGTGGCAGATATGCTGCGGGATCCCTACATCCTTGAATTCACCGGGCTGGCGGATCGGCCAGAATATTCCGAGGACGAGTTGGAGACAGCCCTCCTCGACCATGTGCAGAAATTTCTCCTGGAACTGGGCCGGGGCTTTTGCTTCGAGGCCCGTCAGTTCCGCATGACGGAAGGCCGCAAGCACCACCGGGTGGATCTGCTCTTCTACCACCGCATCCTCCGCTGCCATGTCCTCATTGATCTGAAGATCCGGGCCTTCAAGCCAGCCGATGCGGGCCAAATGAACTTTTATGTCAACTGGTGCAAGGCCAACCTGATGCAGTCGGGCGACAACCCACCCGTCGGCATTCTCCTGTGCAGCGACAAGGATGGCGCGGAAGTCGAATTCGCCACCGCAGGCATGGATCAGAAGCTCTTCGTCTCACGCTACCTCACCGCACTGCCCAGCGTGGAGCAACTCAAAGCCTTCCTCGAACGTGATCGAGCGGAAATCCAATCCAGCTCCCGTCCTTCAACCTAACATTTCCCGATATGCTCCAGCTCAACGGCATCGCCATCACCCAAATGCGAACTCATGATTTCACTCTTCCTATTTCACTCTTTCCCCCGCTGCGCGGTGCTGGCTGTTTGCTTTCACTTTGTTCCCCTGCGGGCTGCCTGCGGCAGTGCTTTCGCAGAACCAGCAGGACATCTTCTGCCTGACAGACATCGCCAAATTCAAGAATCCCGACCACCCGGATGACGTGATACGGCACTGGCTGCGCACCCGCAGCACGGTAGAGTTTCGCGGAGTCTGGGAGCGACTCAACAACCCCAGTTCTAATCCCGTCGAATTCGACGGGATTAGGATGCAGACCGGTTTGAACAGCTTCGTCCTCACCCCGAAGCAGTGGATTGGGAAAACTGGACGCGTATGCTCGACGACCTATCTCCACTTTCAGCGCCAACTTTCGCAATGGCACTCAACGAGCCCTGAGGAAATGGCGCGAGTTTCCACTTGGCGCATGAGGCGATTCGGAAGATCGCAGGTTGTTATCATGAAATCAGAAAAAGCATGAATCATTGATCAATTGCACTCATGCCAAGAGTGATATAGGTCAATCGGAGTAGCCTTCGCTCCGTCTTGCCATGTGAACAGGCGTTCATGGGTGGTGAGGTAGAGTCCCTGGCAGGGGGTGTTTTTTCCTGGGATCACGCAGATTAAATGTGACGGCTCGCCGAGACCGGTGCGTGCTTCGGGTGTCGCGAGAGCTTGCGCAAGGTGAGGTGTGATCTGAAATCCGTCCCGCACGTAGGCGATCATCATCCCTTGTTCCATGGCCGAGGCGTAGGCTCCGGTTACGAAGCGCTCGATGCCTGAGGTCTTCTTGCCGATGGCGCAGTAGTGCTTGTTCAGGCGATGTTCGTGGTCCACGGGCTTACACTCGGAGTAGAGGCAGTCCTTCACGCGGTTGTGAGTTTGGCACAGTTCGCGCCTGTTGAGATGGAAAACCAAATCCGGCTTCCTGCCTATGCTGGATTCGTCGTGATTGGCTGTGGCCGACTCACGAGTCACGTTGGCGATGAAGCTGAGATCGAGGTCGCTGTTGTCGTCTGGAATCAGACGGTTCATGAACTCTTCTTCCAGTTTGAAGGTGATGGCGTCTTCGTTGGCGTTTGCGAGATCGAAGCCATCAGCTCGGATTGACTCAAAGGCCCGTTGCAATGCCAGGTGAACGACTGCGATCCACCGTTCGCTGATGCGAGGATGCGGCACACGGTATGTGCGTGTGAAGAAGCCGAGATTCATTTGCGTGGAGGCAGGTGAAAGCACTGCTCCAAATGTTCCTCGGCGATATGCAGGGCACACAGGCGGGCACGGCTTCGGGTCCAAAACTTGCGTTTATTGAGCAGCCCGATGATCAGCCCTCCCTCGTGCAGGGGCATCACCAGACGAGTGGCGGCACTGTCGCTGGCATCTCCGATCAATCTGGAGATCAGAGTGTCCGATGGAGTCCAGGAATCGCCGTCCAAGAGCAAGGTGACGAAAGCCCAAGGCTGATGCCAGTCACCTTGTGATCGGGGCACTAGTTTGCCCTTCACTTCTTGCCCCACCGCTTTGAAGAAGGGCTGGATGGCCTTTTCCAGCGTGCGGACAAAAATCGCTGCCTCTTCGTCGGGCACCGAGCGCATGGCCTGTTCACGCACCACGGCATAGGGACCATTGAAGGTGACGGTATCGGCCACCACCTGCTGCTCGGCCTTGGTCAGGCCAAACAGGCTGCCGATAAATGCATCCAGCGCATTCCAGTCCTTTTCGTCCGATGCATCCAGCATGTCGGCAAGCCGCAGAGCTTCGGACCGTTGCTCCTTGGTGAGTTTGTCTAGATCTGGGAATGGGAAGGAGTCGATGTCAGATTTGTCGAGAATCCGTTTGCGAGCACCCATCTGAGCGCTGCGCATGTAGCTGAAGTGCTGGAAAAGCTGGCTGTGAGCGATGATGTGCAGTATTGCACACAGAATATCGGGATCACCGTGCCAGTGGGCTGTGTATCCGAAAAAGTTCTTCGAAAACGTCATCTTGCGATGAGGCAAGCGATAAGATTTTGCGCTGTTACGCGTCTCGCCGGGGCCGCGCCGAATACAAACGACTGGATTCTTAAAATTGCTCTCCGAACGCGTATTGTTTGGCTCCCTACCACCATGCCGTTCCCGGTAGCTCGGATAGCGTCCTTGGCTCAGGAGATCCGGCTCTTCACCGTCAAAAACCTCCAGATCTACTAGCCACGTCGGGCAATCGTTAGTCTTAAACGGTCTGATGTCCAGTCCTCTACAGGAGACGGGCTCAGCTGCTTGCCAGAAACTCCCAATTGATTGATTTCCCGCCAGCCTACACATCTTTTCCATCACCTGCACATCCAGGGTGCTGCCGACAGCCAGAGCTTTGCAAAGCCATGGGCTTTCGATGACGGACATGGAAGTGACTTGATAAGCCGACTTGTAGTCCAACCGAAACTCGCCGCGTTTAGCTAGCTCATCTTCTCGAACGGGTGTGACCAGATGAAAAGCCTGAGTTTCTAAGTCGGGCTTCTCGTTCCGGCTCCACAATAGTATCCACGGCTGATCGTGACATCCCCAAACATCTGTCTTTTCCAAATCCGAGCCATTCAGGATGCCAGTGACCTGCATGGCCTGAAACCAGGCGTTTCGAGCTTTGATGCCGGGAGGTGTTTGTTTGAGAACGAACCTTGCATCGATGGCAAAGGCAAGAATGCCGCCGGGCTTGGCCCATTCCGCTGACCTCCAAAGGAAGGGCAAGTCGGGCACCCCGCCTGGATTGGCATAGACGTTCGCTACTTCATCCAGGCCGCGGGCCTTCAGTGTCCGGCGAGCTGCCTCAGTTCCGATGCGATCCAGTTCCGTGCGGCGATTCCTGTCGTTCACGACACTCCAAGGAGGATTACCCACAACCACATCGAATCTGCCATCGAATATCTTCCCATTGACCGCATCGCCAAGACTGCCCATGACGAAGCCCGATTGTTTCTTTTCTTCCTCCGTGCGTTGATCGAACAACACGAGACCTTGCAGGGCTTTCGTCGCGTGGTGGGCTGAGGGCGGCGTGGTGATTTCGTTCAGCTCGATGACCGTGATGTACAAGCCCAAGGCGGCGAGGCGTAGGGCCGACTCGCTCACGTCGAAGCCGCGAATCTGATGATGAAGAATCGATTCGATGACTTGTTTGCTTGGGCGTCGAACATTCTCACCGAGGCTGTCTTTGTCGGCTT
The DNA here is from genome assembly GCA_002422905.1 of Verrucomicrobia bacterium UBA6176. Lineage (GTDB taxonomy): Bacteria > Verrucomicrobiota > Verrucomicrobiia > Limisphaerales > UBA9464 > UBA6176. The sequence continues at coordinate 13,215 of DITU01000164.1, read as the reverse complement.
CCCAGCGGCGGCGGACTAATTCCCGCAGGGCGAGCACCAGGAAGACACCTGCACCGCAGGCTGGATCGAGGATCCTTGCCTGATGGGCGGGAGTCTCCAACCCGGCCAGGGCCTCATCGACGAGTAGCTTGGCGAGGTTTCGCGGAGTGTAGTGAACCGAGCGATCCTTGGCGTCAGCATCCACCCTGTGACTGAAGTTTTCGTAAACCTGGCTCAGCACCCCGATGGGAATATGGCGGAAGTTAAGGTCATCCCAGTCGATGCCGGGCAGAAGTTCGCCATTTACGGCTTCCCAGCCTCGAAGGATCGCGTCGAGGTGTTGAAAAATCTCATTTTGCGATTTGTCCCCGGCGTCCTTGTAGATCTCCTGATAAGCCTTGATGCGTTTTGTTTTGGGCGCATCCAACGGAAGGGGATCGATGAGTGGCATCAGGTCTCCATTGAACGTGATGTCCAGCCACGAAGAGGTTTGAGCGGCTCGCTCCGGTGTGGAAAAGACGCTGCGGAGGCGGTGTTCCTTGGGGTTACTTTCGGCGGCCGGGCAGATGTCTGCGATCCATTCATCCGTCACGATTTCACGATCGACCAGGAATCTGAAGAAGAGGGCTCTTCCCGTCATGGAAAGAACCTCAAGGCCGTCCATTTTTTGCTTCACCACCAGATCGTCAACGGCTCGATCCAGCAGACTTCTGATCTCTTCGAACACGGGGTCAGGCTTGTCAGATTGGCCGACGAGGCCTGCGACGGTGCCGGTGGCGATCTCCTGAAACAGGAAAGGAGCCCGGGGATCGGCCATGCGGATGGTCTTTTCGACACCCTTCTCGTCAAGGGTCTTGCGGTCCAGATTCAGCGGATACAGCGTCAGTTCGCCCGGACGGACAATCGCCAGAACGGCGTGATCACCGCGGTTTGCGAGACGCTGCTGGAGGCTAAGGCGGTCAGCGGGAGCGGGCTCGTCCGATGCGGCATCAATCAGATACATGACCGGCCGGCCTTGGAACTCTGCCACGGCATCAGGTAGCCGCACCGCTTCTGCCTGAACTTGATCGGAGAGCAGGTCCAGATAGGACACGTGCGCTGGCAAGTGCTTCTGTTTGTCCCGCAACGAAACGATGCGAGGGCAGCCGAAGACGCGGACTTCGTCAGCCAGTCGTTGATCGTTTTTGGATAGTGGTGCCGTCATGCTCGGGTGAATTGGCGAATGGTTCCCACCAGCACGCCAGCGAGCCGGAAAGATTGTTGGGTTTGCTCAAACGAGACGAGACGGTCGGGGTAGGCTGGGTTTTCGGCACGGAGCCGGATACCATGTTTGGATCTGAAGACACGCTTCAAGGTCGCTTCCTCATCCACGATTACGGCGGCGATGTCGCCCTCGGAGAAATCTTGCCCGGAGCGAAGGACGGCGATGTCGCCATCAAAAATGCCTGCCTGGATCATGCTGTCCCCCTTTACCCGCAGGGCAAAAAGGCTTTCGCCGCGAAACAAGGATCGAGGCAGTGGCAAAACCTCCTCAGCCTCCTCCAAGGCGAAGATGGGCTCGCCGGCGGCAATGCGGCCCAAGAGGGGAACGGCCACCGTTTGATCGGCGCGAAGTGGACGCAGCGGCTTGCTGACTCGAAGTGATCGAGGGCTATTGGGCGTCCGGGAGAGATGCCCTTTCCTCTCCAGTGCAGCAAGATGTTGCTGGGCGGTGGATGTGCTCGACCATCCGAAATGGTCGGCGACCTCCCTCATCGTCGGAGGACGCGCGTCCTCCGACGATGCCTGCTCAACAAAGTTAAGAACTTTGGCTTGGATCTTGGTGAGAGCGGCGGTCATCGGCAGTGAATACCGTAAATACATACGGCATTCAGGTTCCCAATCAAGCATGGTTTCAAATGGTCCCTGAAGATTTTCTTGGGCATCGCTCTGAGAATCGTATTCGTGTGGTGCTGGTGGGCGATCTGAAACGCATCGCCCTCGTGGCGGCCGAATCTGGTGGCGGATCCTGCGGGGCGTGTGAAGGGGACCAGGCAAATCATATTACATTGGCAATCAGGCGGAGCATCACCGGCGGGTGACGGTCCAGGAGGAATACCGCCGCATCCTCGAAAGGTGCGGCGTTCCATTTGATGAACGTTAGGTGTGGATTTGAACTTTGTTGCGCCCCTTCGGGGCTGGGGAAGGGTGACTCTCACCTTGGTTTCCTACCGATCAACCGACTCGCCGAAGCCGCACGGTCCCGCGTTGGGGCCAGAGGCAGGCGACGCTGATCACGAAGCCGAGGAAAGCGGTGAGTCGAATCAACGGACGGGACCACGAGGTTGCTTCTGGCGATGGCTCGATTGGTGGCGGGGGTGTGGAATTGGTGCGGGTTTGCAGGGCGGCATCGCGCTGTTTCTGGGCCTGAACACCGGGTAGGGCCTGGGAAGGTTGGACGTGGAAATCGAGGGTTGGCCCGGATGGAAGGGTGCGCAGGGTGTGCCAACCGGGATGAATCGGCCAGAAGACGGCCTGGCCTTGGGTTGGTTCTGTCGGATGACGGTTCAGGGTCAGGGCGGTGGAGGGTTCATCCGGCGCGTTGTGTGCCTGCACCTCGGCGGCCGGGAGTGGAGCGTCCGGATCGGCCGACCAGACCAGCGTCACGGGTTGATCGACGAAGAGGGGATGGGAGGCCTCGCCCACGGACCAGGCTCCGGTTGATGTCGTCACCGGACGGGCCACGGCGGAGAGCAGCGTGGACCAGAAATGGGCGTAGTCGCCTTCGTTCCCATGCTGTCGCCATCGCCATGAATCGAGCACCATCGAGCACGCCCAGCGACCGCGTCCCAGCGGACCTGCCGCAACGATCGGGCGGCCCTGCGGATCCTGGGCGAGCGCCTGTCCGGCGGGCGGCACCACGAGTTCGGAGGCAAGTACGGTGACGGGTGAATCCAGGCGAATGCCGTTGAAGAGTTGGATCCGAGTCTCACGCCGGTTGACGGAGATGTCTGTCGAAGGGTTGGAGCGCCGGATCCACGGCGAAACCAGCGGACTCCGCCCGGCAACCGTATCGGCCGTCGAATGCAGCGGGGCGGCATCGTCGGACGGTGTGGACGAACTTGGCGGCCCGTTGGTGCCCGGGTCAGCGATGGTTTCCTGCGGAAGGAGAATCAGGAGACCGATTCCCTCCGTTCGAATGGCGAGGTCGAGGGACTGGTGTTCCTCCGGCGACAGTCGGTCGAGGGCGGAGGCGTGGGCGATCACGACATCGAAGGCAGCGAGCGCGGGCGCGTTGAGTTGTTCCAGTTGGACGACGGTGTTGGAAGAGGAGGTGAACCGATGTCGTTCGGCGCTGACGCGGGTCCGGGTGGTGAGCGGGGATCCTGTTTCGGTGAGCCATCGTTGGAGACGCGCTCCTTCGACGTCGGGATGATCCTGAAGCAGGAACACCCGGGGATGAATTGGATCCGTGACGGACACCCCCAGGATGAGGGGGGCATCGGCCGGATTGAGTCGGAGCTTCCAGGAAAACGAGCCGGGCGCGATGGCCGGCGTGGGATGCTGGAGGGTGAAGACGGCCTCGTGGGTTCCGGCATCGTGGAGTTCGACCGAAGCGATGGTGCCGTCTGGGCCTTCGAGGGAGAGGGTGGTGGGGTTGGTCTGGGTCAGGCCCTGGACCCGGCCGCGGACGGTCAGGTGTTGCCCGGGCGTGAGGAAGCGGTCGGCGGTGAGGTGGGTGAACTGGAGTCGGTTGGTGGGAAGGGCATCCAACGGTGGATGAGGTGCGCTGGCGGGTGCGTCCGTTGGAATTGAAGTCGGGAAGTCGGGTCGAGGTTGGAATGCGTCCCAGCCGAGCACACCCAGCGAGGCAACGGCGAGCGCCTGGAGCAGGTTGCGGCGGATGGGGCTCATGGTTGCGGAGGGGAGGTTGGGGCCATGGCTTCCGCATATCGTTGCTCCAGGCCAGGCCGGGGCGAGGGACGTCGGCGCGGTGATTCCTCCGTGGCTGGCACCAGCGACCAGACGGCCTGCCGGATCGTGTCGCGAGCGGATGGCGGCATTTGGGAATCGCGGGAACGCCACAGGGCGAGAGCGGGCAGGTAACGTTCGGGTTGGGCCTGGGCGGCGCGCCACAGCAGGGCTTCCACGCGCGACGCCATCTCCGGTGGAATCTCCGGGGTCGCTGGCCCGGCCAATGCGGCGACGGCATGGCGGAGTGCGGTCGCGTCGGGGTCGTTGCGCGGGGAAGCGGCGGTGCCTTGGGTGGACGCGGGAATGGTCCCGAGTTCACCGCGCAACCGTCGTTCTGCAACGGGGATGGGGAGGGGATCCGAAGCGACCCGACCGACGGAGAGCCGGTCGGCCTGTTGGATGGCCTTGAGGATTTCCAGCGCGCGATGTTGGGAAGGCAGCGCGGCTGAAGGTTGGGCGGTGCGAAGGAAACCCTCGGCTTCCCACATGGCGGCGAGGACATCGCGCAGGGAGGATTTCAGAGGATCGTCGAAGAGGGTGGCGGCTTCCGTGCTGTCGTGGTTGTGGGTCAACGGCGCGAAGATGTCCGGGGCGATCCCCGGGCGGAGTGTCCGGACGGGATTGGGTTCATGGGTGTGGGTGGTTTCGATGGCGCGACCGATGGCGGCGGCGCGGTCGGCGTCCCTGGCGGATGGGTTTCGCAGGGTTGCGGCCCATTCCATGGCCACGGCTTCCCTGGGGGCGCCGGCAGAGGCGGGTTCGAATTCCTCGCCCAGGAACTGGCCGTATCGCAAACGGAGCAGTTTCTGATCGATGCCGATGTTTTCGGAGCGCTCGCGGAATTGGGATTCTGAAAGTGCGGACCGATCCGCCAGCAGCTTTTCGGTATCGAGGATGAGCTGCCGTTGACTGCGGAAGTACTGCGGAACACGGCGCAAGCCCGACAGCCGGACCTCGGGTTCGCCGGCGGTTGCGGACGGCTTCACCCAGGTCACACGCCGGGTTTCGGATCGGGATTCGTTTGGAATCGGGCGCCTGGAATCGAGGGCGATTGCCTGGAGGTAAAGTTCATCGCCCGGCTCCAATCCGAGTGGAGTCAGGTCGAGGGATTTTCCGTGGGTGAAGTTGGAAGAACCGGCCACGGGCTGCCCCGGCAGGATCTCGGATTGATTCTGAAACCGCAGTCCTTCACCGGAGCCTTTGACGACGGTCAGGACGAGGCGGACCTCAGCCAGCGCATGGTCGTCGCTGGCCAGGATCTCGATCGGCAGCGGCGCGGGGTTCGGGCTGGGGTTGATGGAAGTGTGGGGAACGGCGGGCAATTGCCACGTCAGGGTCGGGGGTGTGTCGCGACGGACTTGAAGGACGTGCAGGGTCGGCAAGCTGAACCGTGAACCGTCGGATGTCCGGCCTGAGACCTGGTAGACGAAGTTGTCGACGATGACCTGGCTGACCTGGAAGAGACCTTTACCGAGCGGTTGTGCGATCAGGGAGGCGTTCGTCCCGTGACTGGCAAGTTCCAGTCCGGTGATGTCCGGGGTCATCGCGAAGTTCCAGAGCACTTCCGAACCTTCCTCGACCTCGGCGCTGAGGCGGTCGATGCGTCGGATGGATCGACCGAGGTAGGCCGGGGGATGGATTTCCAAGGCTGCGGAAAGCATCGGGGTGGATCCGGCAGTTGGGGAGTGGAGCGGTTGGGGGAGTTGAGCGGGTTGGGCCTCGGGTGAGGGACGGGTGACGAGGATTGTTCCGAGGAAAGCTGCGGCGAGGACCACGGCGGCCAGGATGGGAACCAGACGGCTGAACTGGGGGAGGCCGGGTCGGGGGCTGGGTTGGTTGTCCCAGGCGTGGTTCAACCGACGGAGTTGGAGACGTTCCACGAGGTCGAGTTCCGCCGGATTGCGGAGCCAGAGCCCGGCGCTTTCCTCAAGGGCGGGGCATTGGCGATTGAGATGTTCCGCGATGAGTTCGGCGGTGACGGACGGGGAGCGTCGGTGTCGGATGAACCCGAGGCAGAAGGCGGTCGCGAAGCCGACGGCGATCGCGGCGACAGGATGAAAAGGGAACACCAATCCCGTGGCCACACCGGCCGCGGCGGTGGCGATGCCGAGTTCGCGGAGGGCGTGATACCGTCGCCACCGTCGGGCCAGTGATTCGAGCGAGGCGCGATTCATCTGGGAGGGGAGTGGGATGGAGTTGCGGGATGGGTTGACCGCCGGGACCGCATGCGCTCGGCGAGAAAGAGGGCGGCTCCCAGCAACCAGCAACCGGCGCGCAGGTCAGTGGATGCCGGGCGCCGCGGTGTGGAAGCGACTTCCCGGCTGGGATCGGGGTTGAACCGGGGTGAAACCTGTTCCGGGGCGATCTCCGTCGTGTTGGGAGGGCCCGGTTGAACGTGCTCCTGCCACCAGGCGGGAAAGGCGGTGGCCAGTGGCCAATCGGTCCAGTCGGGGTGAAACCGGAAGGCAACGTGCCAGAGGACGACCGATCCCTGGCGCTCCTCGGTGAGCCAGGGATCACCATGACTGTCGCGAAACACCGGTGTTCCAGGGCCGGGAACCACCCGTTGTCGCAGGTTCACGGTCTGGGAACCGACATCGATCCGGCGGGAGACGATCACCGGTTCCGCCGTTTCCGGTGCATCCCGAACGATCCGCACGCCGTGCCGTTCGAGTTCCTGCGCGGGGAATGGAAGCGGGACGGAACCGAGTTGGAAGATCCAGGAGGGAACTTCATTGGTGACGATGGACGCGCCGATCGCCTGGAGTGCGGCGCGCACGTACCCGGCGTCCACGACGCGGTCCGGGTGATGGACGATTCCAACCCGTGCGGCGGACGGTTGGGGGATATCGGGCGGCGGGGTGGGCACGGCATGCCAATGGATGCGCAGATTTGAAAGCGAAGGACGGCCACCCTGGAAGAGCGAGGTCCAGGTTGGACCGAACACCCGGGCTTCGGAGCCCGCGGCGAGTTGTCGATCCGCCTCGCTGAGCAGCGACCAGACCTGCGAGTGGATGTCGGAAGCTCGAGGTCGGGTTGGATCCGTGATTTCGGGAAAGCCTGGCGCCAGCCAGTGAGGTTCGAATCCTTCCTGGATCCGGAGGGTCCAGTCCTGGAGATGCGGATCGTGCAGGGGGGTGCCGGGAAGGAGCAGGCACCAGCGGGTTGGGGTCGGTGTCCGGGGCGTCCAACGCAGACCGGCGAAGGCCAGCGCCAGGGCCGTGAGGATGGCGCAGCGCAGCAGGAAAACCGGCCAGTCATGAAGGGTCAGCGCGCGGGAGGATCGTCGATGGGCGAGGAAGGGACGCAGGTTTCCGACGCGCACCACGGGGGACGGCCGACGCCAGAGATGAATCACGATCGGGACGGCGAGGGCGCCCAGGGCGAACAGACCCAGCGGATGGACGACTTGAAACATGAGGTGGCTCAGTGGCGCGTCCGGCGGCGGAGCAGGGCGTGGAGGCAACGTTCCAGTGGTTGATCGCTCGTGATGGGGAGGTAGTCGAAACGGGTATCGCCCCAGGTGCATTGCCAGGCCCGACGTGAGGCTTCCTGGGCGTCCAGCGCCTGTTGACGCACGGCGGACGCGTCGGTTTCGAGGGTGCGCCCCGTTTCCCATTCCTCCAACCGCACCGGACCCTGATAGGGGAAATTGATTTCGTCGCGGGCGATGAAGTGAAGGTAGAGAACCTCGTGGTTGCGGCCGCGCAGCGGGCTGAGGGCAGCCCGGATTTCGCCGTCGTGTTCATGGCCATCGGTGAGCAGCACGGTGAGTTGGCGGGTGGCGGTTGGTCCGGTGGAACCGTTGCCTGTCCGGGTCTTCCCCATGGCGTGAGCGAGGCTGCCGGGTTCCATGGGCCAACGCCCCTGCGGTTCGAGCGCGGCGAGGTGCTGGATGATCTGCTGCAGGGGTTGCCGGCGTCCGGCGGTGGACAGGGAGGACACAAGCCCGTTGGAAACGACGTGCAGGGTCACGGGATCGCCCTGGGTTTCCGCGATCATGGCGAACGCGGCGGCCAGTGACCGGGCCCGATCAAATTTCCGGGGATCATCGCTGCGGACTCCGCGATGCTGCATGGAAGCCGTGGCGTCGAGGACCAGGGAGATGGCCACGCGGGTGTCGACATCGCTTTCCCGGAGGAAGAAACGGTCGGAGCGGGCGAACAGTTTCCAGTCGATGTGGCGGGGTTCGTCACCGGGTTGATAGGCGCGGTACTGACTGAATTCGCGGGAACGGCCCGGATGAAGGCTGGGATGGAGACCGGCCACGGCCCCGGCGACGAGTTGGCGGGTGGCGAGGGTCAGTTGTGCGATGGCCGCCCGCAGCGGTGCGTCGAGGAGGGGTGGGGGAGGAGTTTCCATCACCTCACCGGATCATGTGGCTGGGGCATGGAAGCGATGAGTTCCCGGACGACCTGGTCGCGGCTGACGTTTTCGGCTTCGGCCTCGAACTGGAGGATCAAGCGATGGCGCAGGACGGGGGGAGCGAGGGCCTGGATATCGTCGAGGGTGACGGCGAACCGGCCGGCGAGCAGTGCGCGGGCCTTGGCGGCGAGCACGAGGGATTGACCGCCGCGGGGACCGGCACCCCAGCGGATCCAGCGACCCACGACGGGGTGGGTCTGGTCGCGCGTGCTGCGGACCAGGCGATTCAGGTAATCGAGCAAGGCGTCGCTGAGAAGCACGCGACGGGTGAGGGCTTGGAGTTGGAGGATTTCGGTGGCGGACATCACGGGAGAGATGGCCTCGGCCGGGCCGCCGGTGGTTCGTGTCAGCAGGGTTTTCTCCTCCTGTTCGGTCGGGTAGCCGATGGTCAGTTGAAGGAGGAAGCGGTCCAGTTGGGCTTCGGGCAGGGGATAGGTTCCCGCCTGTTCCATGGGATTCTGGGTGGCGAGAACGAAGAACGGACGTTCGAGAGGATGGGTCTTGCCGCCATGGGTCACACTGCCTTCCTGCATCGCCTCCAGCAGGGCCGCCTGCGTCTTGGGCGGCGTGCGGTTGATTTCATCGGCGAGGATCAACTGCCCGAAGATGGGGCCGCGGTTGAACTGGAAGAAGCGGCGTCCGGTGGCCTGGTCCTCCTCCAGCACGTCGGTGCCGATGATGTCGGAGGGCATCAGGTCGGGGGTGAACTGGATGCGATGAAAGGTCAGGGAGACGGCCTGGGCGAGGCTGCGGATGAGGAGGGTCTTGCCGAGGCCGGGCAGGCCTTCGAGCAGGCAATGACCACCGGCGAGGAACGCCGTCAGGAGTTCGTCGACGACCCGTTGCTGACCGACGACCGCCTTGGCGATCTCGGAACGGAGGCGGGTCAAACGTTCGACGAGTTCAACGGCTTCGTGTTCGGTCAGGGGGTTGGGTGGAGGCATGGAGCGGAGGGGAGGTTGCGTGTTCAGAGCCCGAGGGCGTAGGCGACGATGTTGACGCCGAACCGGGTGTTGTCCTCGGCGAGGAACCGCTTGTTGCGAAAGTCGTAGTCCCATTCGCAGCCGTAATCCTTGTTCGAGTAGAGCACGGCGATCCGGCCATCGATCGTGATCGCCCGGAGATGTTCGTGGACGAGGTCGTCGCCCCAGCCGTTCATTTCGAAGGAGGTGGTGGGTGGACCGTTGAAGTGGAAGAAGGCCCGGTAGAGGGCGTGGTCATTGGGAACGCGGGCCAGTGCATCGGGGCCGAACACGGCCGCCATCTGGGCCTCGAAGGACTTGGCGAAGAGCCCGTCGACGTCGTGGTTGCAGTCATCGACGAAAACGAACCCGCCGCGTCGGACATAACGTTCGAAGTTCAGCCGTTCCCTTTCGGAGAACTGCACGAGTCGACGTCCGCTGAGGTAACAGAAGGCGGCATCGAAAAGTTCGGTGCCGGAAAGGGGAACGACGACTTCCCGCGGATGAACGGGGAGCGTGGTGTAGGCGACCAGGGAATCGAGCAGGTTGGCCGGCATCCGAGGGTCGACCTTGTCCCAGTCGCCGGAATCGTACTGCAAACGGGAAAAGACGAACTCGGACATAGCGCCCGGGTCAGACGGCGTCGGACAGGCTGGAGAAGGTGAAGTCGCGGACGACCATGGAGGGAATGAGGCTGCCCTTGACGCGGGTTGGCCGACCCAGGGCTTCCAGGTTGTTGAGCATGATCACGGGCGACTCATTGAACCGGAAGTTCTTGAGCGGATACCGGATCTCGCCGTCCTCCACGTAGAAGGTGCCATCGCGGGTGAGGCCGGTGTGGAGCAGGGTCTGGGGATCGACCTGGCGGATGTACCAGAGGTTGGTGACCAGCACGCCGCGTTTCACGCCCTTGATGAGGTCTTCGAGGCTGGTGTCGGTGCCGGCCATGATGGTGGGTCCCCCGCCGAGGGCGACCTTGTCCTCGGACAGTTCCTTCTTGCGGGCCCAGTACCGGGAAAAGCGGAGGTTGCGCACGACGCCGCCCTCGAACCAATCGATCCGCCGTTGGGGCAGGCCGTCGACGGTCCATTTGCTTCCCGGCACCTCGGGGTGGAGCGGGTCCGAATAGAGGTGGACCCGTTCGTCCAGGAGCTTCTCGCCCTGCCGTGTTCCGCCGCCAGCCTTGCTCAGATAGGATCGACCCTCCTCGGCGGAGCGGGCGTCCATGGCTCCGACCATCAGTTCGATCAGGGTACCTGCGGCCGCAGGCTCCAGGATGACTGTGTACTTTCCCGGTTCGATGGCCCGTGCGCCCCTGGACATTGCGGCCTTCTTCGCGGCGATGCGCGTCACGGCGGCGGCATCCAGCCGTGACGCATCGGTGAAGTCGGCGAGGGCGTAACCGGACCCGGTGCCGTCCTCGGTCCGGGCGGTGATCGAGAAATCGACGTTGGAGTTGCGTTGAAAGGCGAACAGGCCGCGGGAATTCGCGAGTGCGGAGAACGAGGTGTTGTCCTCGAGGAAACCGGCGGCGACGAGTTTGGCGTCCCGACAGATGCCGATGCTGGCCGCGGTGTGCCGCACGCGATCCTGCTGGGAGAGACTGGCTGTGGACGTGAAATAGCCGGCGGGTTCCAGGTATTTCTGTGGGCCGGGAAGTTCCACGTGCTCGGGGTTTTCCGGGGACAGGCGTGCCAGTTCCTCTGCGGTACGCACCACCCGGGCGAGCGAGGCGTCATCGAACTCGTTGATCGTCGCGCCGCCACTGCGCTTTCCGAAGCTGCAGGTGACGGCGAGTTGCAACCTTCTGGAGGCGCCGCTGGTGGACACCGCGTTGCGCGCGAAGCGCAGGTTGGCACTGCGTCCCCCGCCCAGGGTGACTTCGCATTCGTCGGCTTTGGACAGGGCGAGGACCTTCTGCAGGAACGACCGGGCCTCGGATTCGGAGGGATTGGTCATGATTCAGATCTTTCGGGCGGTGTTGATGACGTTGACCTTGTTGAAGCGGGTCGTGGAGCTGCCGTGCGAGACGGCGCTGGACTGGGAGGGTTGGCCCTTGCCGTCCCGGAATGAACCTCCCAGGGCGTAGTCGCGCTTGTCGCAGATCGCCACGCATGAGTTCCAGAATTCCTGGGTATTCGACTGGTAGGCCACGTCCCGGAGCATGCCGACGATGGCACCGTCCTTGATCTCGTAGAACAGTTGGCCGCCGAACTGGAAGTTGTAGCGCTGTTGATCGATGGAGAACGAGCCGTTGCCGATGATGTAAACGCCCTTTTCCACGCCCTTGATCATCTCGTCCGGAGTCAGTGGTTTCGTGCCCGGCTGAAGCGACACGTTGGGCATCCGCTGGAATTGGACGTCCGACCAGTGCTGCGAGTAGCTGCAACCGTCGCCGGCGGTCTGGCCCAGCACGTGGGCCTGGTCACGGGTCTTCTGGTAATCGACCAGGATGCCGTCCTTGACGATCGGCCAGGATCGGGTGGGAACGCCTTCGTCGTCATATCCGACGGCACCGAGGGAACCGGGTTCGGTCTTGTCGGCCACGAGGTTCACGATGGAACTGCCGTACTGGAACTTCCCGCTCTTCCACTTGTCGAGGGTGGCAAAGGAGGTGCCGGCGAAGTTGGCTTCGTAACCCAGCACGCGGTCGAGTTCGGTGGCGTGCCCCACCGACTCATGGATGGTCAGCCAGAGGTGGGATGGGTCGAGGACGAGATCGTATTGGCCGGCGACGACGGACTTGGCGGAGAGCTTGGCCCTGGCCTGTTCGGCGGCGAGCGCGGCGTCCTCGATCATGTCGTAGGAATGGGTGTAACGGGGAGTGATCCCGGGACGTTTGGCGGTGGGATCGGCATCGAGGTATTCCCAACTGCGACCGGTCGGGGCGCTCAGGGAGGCACGGGTCTGGAACCGGCCGGTCTTGGCGTCGGTGGCGGTGACCTGGAACTGGGGGTAGATCCGGTGCACATCCTGGTCGATGTACGAGCCATCGGTGCTGGCGAAGTACTTCTGTTCGTTGACCAGCCCGAGGAAGGAACTGACGAAGGAGGCACCGGCCTTGAGGGCGGCCGCATTGGCAGCGAGGAGTCGGTCCACCTTGTCCGCCAGGGGGATCTGGAAACCGTTCTTCTGGATGGGAGTGCGCCAGATGACCTCGCCGACACCCTTCTGCGGGGCGAGTTGGACGGGTTCGGTCTGGAGTTTTGAGTTGGCCTTGGCGATGGCGACGGCCTCGACGGCGGCGCGTGCGATGCTTTCCGGGGTGAGTTGATCCACTGCCATGAAGCCCCAGGCGCCCTGGGCGATCACCCGGATGCCCGCGCCGTAGTCCTCGGTGCTGGCCACGTTCATCACCTTGTCTTCGCGGGTGACGATGAACTGGTTGAGGTAACGGCCGATCCGGACATCGGCATAGGTGGCACCCGCCTTGGTGGCTGCGTTGAGGGCGGCATCGGCAAGGGCCTTCTTGGTGGAAGCTGCCAGCGGTTCGCATGAGGCAAGGTCCGCAGCGGCCAGTCGCCACTGGGGCAGGAGCAGCGAACCCGCCGCAGCCGTCGAGGAGTGGAGGAAAAGTCGGCGATTCATGGGGTGGAAAAACGCTGGTCGAGATTGGCGCCTGAGTGGGTGGGCTGGCAATCGAATGGTTCGGGGTGTGGGATCATTCGTGGATCGGGAAACCCGGTTTTGAAACCACGGATTTCAGGGATGGGCACGGATGGAAACGGGGCGGGAGCCTGGTCCGGTATCTGGCACCTCCTTTCGTGTGGTTTCGTGTGGTTCGTGGTTCAACGACCCGGGAAGACTTCTGCCCACGAAACACACGAAACACACGAAAACGGAGGAAGCGGGAAGACTCTGACTTTTTCGGGGGTCTCCGATGGATCGGTGTTCA
>DITU01000105.1:16928-29988 GCA_002422905.1 Verrucomicrobia bacterium UBA6176 | reverse complement strand
GGGTGTTAACTGAGTGCCATTCCCCCTCCGGGGTTGGCGGGAACTTTTAGGCCCTTGTCCCGGGGTCGCCTCGCACCCCGGGCTACCCTTGTTGAACCCCTCCGGGGTTGGAATGGATCCCGCCGTCCTGGATGGATTCGCCTGGCCATCCATCCCGTTCGGGGGCGGTGTCAGGATGCGCCCCTGCCGAAATCGATAGCTAATTGTCTGTTGACATGATTCGCCCTCCATGGCCAAAGCCAAAATGGAACTCAGGATGGTGGGATTCGGGGACGAAGCCACTGGACCATCCTGTCAGGATCACGCTAATCCCTGCGTCTCATGCCCAACAAAACTTATGCCCAGAATCTACATGCACGCGTGCCTCTACCCTTGGGTGCAGGCTTGGTCGTCGCTGTTCTGGTCGCCACCGTCCTCATGGTCCGCTTTGGATTGAACCGTGGGTTCGACGTGCCTTACCTGACCGAGCTCAAACAACTCAGGCAGTCCACCTATGAGCGTTACGGAAAGGATCTCGAGTCGCTGGATCAGCCGGGGAAAGTCGCTTTGTCCTGCCGACGCGGAGCAACTATTCACTGCCGTCGGCCACCCGCGAGATCAAGGGGCTCGGCGCGATGGTTGTCCCCATCCTGGAATTGCAGGAGCTGCGGGGGGAACAAGTGGTTGCCATCTGCGAACCTGAATTCTTCGTCTCTGGGGATTGCGAAAGGTTGCATTCGTCGGGACACCGCATCCTGTGGGGAAACGAAATGATGCATGTGTTCCCGGGCGAAAGCGATGCCTATGCCCGGCGGCACATCGACCACACCCTCTTTGTTTCGGAGGAACAACGGCAGAGCTTTACCCCCCACATTGGCGAGGTGTCGCACACCGTTGTGGGCAACTTCATTCACCCGGATCTTTTTCCTTTCGTGCAGCGAAACCACGAGCGCCCGACTCTGGGCAGGCTTTCCCGCCCTGATCCCTCCAAGTACCCGGTGAATTTCCCGCTCTTTTATCGGGATCTGCTGGTGCCGGACGCGCGGTACCGGGTCAAGGCATGGAGCGCGGATCTGGCCACCGCCTTCTCGTGGTATCCCTTTGGGGAAGACTGGGAGTTGCTTTCACACGATGAGGGCAGTGCGGTCACGTTCCTGCACTCCATCGACCTGTTTGTTTACCCACTGGGACACCGATTTGTAGAGTCCTGGGGTCGGTCCACCGTGGAAGCGCTGCTCACGGGTGCGATCCCCTTCGTTCCCGCCGGCCATAGCTTTCACCACCTGATCCGCCACGAGGAATCCGGATTTATCTGCGGACGATACGAGGACTGGAGGTATTATGTTGCCCAAGTGGTGGCAGATCCCTCGCTTCGGCGCCGTTTGGGTGAGCGTTGCGCCGACCACGCGCGCCGGGACCTGTGTGGAATCGACCACCACCTTGAACTATGGAACCATGCCCTCGCAGTCTGAGTGAAGGAGGGGAGCGGCCTTCCTTCTGCTTCTGGAGCGTGTCTGATGTTGAAACGCAGGCGGCCGCCCACGTGGGTCTTCTCGCCTTGAGACGGGCGTTTGACGGCACGAGCGCGATCCATTTTACCGACACTCAGGAGGAAAGGGTTCGGGACGAGGTGGCTGAGTATCCCCGTTACCTGCGCGAGCAGGGTGCCTTGGAGGACTTCCTGTCCATCGCCGCGGTCGCCTCCGAGATCCGCAATGACTATACGGTGTATGTGCATCCCTGCCCGCGGCGTTTCTTGGAACGGTCGCCAAGCATTATTTCAGCGTGCCGATCATCGGCGTGGGCGATCTGCTCCCCCATCATCATCCAAGATCGAACGTCACCGTTCGCCTTCCGCCGTGCGGCGGGCAATATACTTCGGGTTTTGCAGTTCTGGGGTGGATCTGGGGCTGCAAGACGGCGTTGCTCACCCAGCTTTCCCTGCTGGCAACCGAATACCTGCACCGGCTCAGGGCGCGAGGGATGACACCCGGCAGACCTGCGGAGGTTCTGGGTTATCTCGCTCAGACATTTTGTCCCGACCTGGAGCCGCATCGGGTGTGGGGCCTGGGAGTGCCGCTGATCCGTCTTCCCTTGGACACACTGGCGCGCCCGTTCTGTTCCGAGGGGTTTCCCAACCGCCTGACTCTTGTCCTGTGGATGGTCTTCGGCGCCGTGGCCGTCCGCCGGGGGCTTCAAGCCGTGTTGTCCCGGACCGAATGGCAATGTGACCCCGATCACGCCCGCATCCGGATCGTGAGCTATCTCCTGACCATCCTGCTGGTGCTGGCGGGCCATCATGTCAATCTGCTGAGAACGCGGTTGAGCGTCTATGAAGAGGCGGTGATCTATGGCCAGGCCGGAGCGCTATTGGGTTTGGGGCTGTTTCTTAAGGTTGCAGTGGCGCCGAGGCCGGGTGGCGTTTTTGTTGCCCTCGCTGCATGTGCCGGTCTGCTTCCCCTGATCCGGCCCACCACCGGCGCCTACGGCCCTTTCCTGCTGCTGGCGGCATGGTTCACAGCAGCACCCCGCCTTTCATCCAGGTCTTTGGCAGCCGGCGCGGGCGTCTATTTCGGACTGGTTGGTCTGCTGCTGGCCTCGAACGGGTTGCGCTTTGGTGACCCCTTCGAGTTTGGGCATTCCCTCAACATCGGGACGCAGCCGGAGGCGCTGTATGCCACCCGATCATGCCATCCCTACGGATCGGTACCCCTGCACGTCGCCGCGGGGGAACTGCTATCCCTGCTGTTCGGCTCGCCATCCCTCAACGGCAACGACGTGTACCGCCGTCATTTCTTCGCCGGCCAACCCGACGTTCATCGCTGGAGGGAACTCTACTTCAGTACTTTCAACCTGTCCCACGCCGCCGGTTTGTTCGCTGCGACCGTGCTGGTTGCATGGGCTCTTGCCAAGGGGGGCGGCACAGCCCTGGTCAGGATCGGCGTGACGGTCTGGATGGCTGGGGTGGCCGCACTGGGCGCGCTATTCGCGTTCTATCTTTACTGCCCGGTGATCGCCTCCCGGTATCTGCACGATCTCGGTGCCGGCATGCTTTTTGCCCAACTCGGGGGAATCCTCTGCCTGCTGGGCGGGCTGCGTTCCGCGGGGATTGCAGTTCCACTGCTCTGCTCCCTTCCAATCCTTTTTCAGTCCCTGTTCACGGTGTTCAGTGCCGACTTCATCGGCAGTGGCGGCTTCGAACGTGGCCCCAACCTTCGTCACTCGGATGCCCGTTCCATGCGGGAGGTCTGGGCGGCCGCGTCCGCCGCCCGCCTGCCAGGTCGAATGCCCGAATCCTATCCCCGTGACCTTGTGGCGACTGGCATACCGCTGAATGGAAGCGGGTGGAGCCTGTTTGACCACACGGTGAGTTCCTGTGTCACCCTGTTCATTCCCGATCATCCGGAAGTGGTCCTCGAGTTTGATCGGCCAGTCGATGGGGCGGACTTCTGGCTGCGCACCCAGCATACTCTCGTGGCGGCCCAATCCATCGGCGCCAACAGCCTCCGCTTCCAACTCCGCCCGTCGGGGTCGGCGAGCCCTTCGACAAACTACGAATGCCTCTTCCTCGGCACCCTCCGCTGCAATCGGCTCGGGCAGTCCCCGGGTGACTTCCGGCTGACCAATGTATTTTGGCGGTAAGGGCCGGGGCTGATTCAACGGTGGTTGGCTGCAGTGAGCCGAACCGGCCGGTAACTTCATCTGACGTGCGGGTGTCAGTGGGGACATGCGTTTTCAACATTCCGGTGGGCGCCGGAATCTGGCTTTCACACTGATCGAGTTGCTGGTGGTGATCGGGATCATTGCGATTCTGGCGGGCATGTTGTTGCCGGCACTGGCCCGGGCGAAGGATGCGGCGAAGCGGATCTCGTGCGTGAACAACATCCGGCAACTGGGCTTGGCGGTGAGGATGTATTCGGATGACAACCGGGAACAGTTCCCGGGTCGCATGGTGACCAATCGATGGCCGACGGCGACCCGTCCGTATTTCAAGGATCTGAAGATCCTGCGCTGTCCGTCCGATCCACCGAACCTGCGCTCGTTCGGGGGCGGGTTCGTGGGGATGTCTTCCAATACGCATCCGGCGGACTACGCCCAGCGGTCGTATCTGATCAACGGCTGGAACGATCATTACCGGCGGGTTTTGACGCCGGCGGAATGGTCATTCTTCCGGATATTGGGGGCCGGGGAAAAGACGGTGCGTGAGGGGGACATCCGGGAGCCGACGGAGACCATCCTGTTTGGGGAGAAGGAGGAGAATTCGCCGCATTTCCACATGGATTTCGATCAGTACGACGACCTGTTGCAACTGAACCAGAATCGGCATGGGAATTCGGCGAAGAGCGGGCGTGGGGGAGGATCGAACTACGCCATGGCGGATGGATCGGTGCGTTTCCTGAAGTTTGGCGGGTCGTTGGCGCCGTTGAATCTGTGGGCGATCACGGATGAGGCGAGGAGCCTGGGATTGAACACACCCTGACGAATCATGAAGTCGCGAATCTGGATGCTGTTGGGGGCGCTGGTGTTGTTGGGATTGAGCTATGCCTATTTCTTCACGGAATGGGTGCGGACGGAGCCGATCCGCATCCAGGCCCAGGTGCGGGAGGTGGTTGGACAACGGGGGATCGAAGGGCCGCAGCGGACCCGGCGTGAGGGGAATCGGCGACGCAATGCGGCCGAGACTTCAATGCAGCAGTTCGAGGGGGTGTACCCGGTGGTTTTTGCGTTGGATGGAGAGTATCGGCTGACCTCGGTGCGGGTGGTGGAGAGTCAGCCGGCGAAAGGGGCGAAGGCTCCGAAGATCCTGTGGAATCTGGTGAGCACGAGCAATTCGGTGCCGACGAAGGCATTGATGTATGGGCGGGTTCCGCGGGGGATGGTGCCCAAGGAGGCGCGCACTCCGGCGGGGACACTGGAGGCTGATACTGAATATCGGTTGGAAGTGGAGGCGGGGCGGTATCGTGGATCGGTCTTGTTCCAGACCAAGCCCAAGCCGCCGCCGGTTGAACCGGGGGGGTGAGGGTGGCAGGGAGGGGGAGAGAGTCTCGTGACCTCGACTGCCACGGTTGGGAGAGGGGATTGGTTGGAGTCTCGTGACCTCGACTTCTACGGGGTGGCGGTGTCGGGATGCATTCGGGAGGGAGTAAGGGCAGGGTGGGGGCATGAAGCTGCTGATCGCGATCACGGGGGCGAGCGGTTCGCTGTACGCCCAGCGTCTGCTGGACAACATCGATGCGCAGGAACATGAGGTTCACGTCATCCTCAGTCCCTATGCGGGGCAGGTGATGGCCGAGGAATTGCCGGATGGGTTGCGACTCCAACCGGGGGTGCATCAGCACGGGGCGCGTTCCATGCATCTGCCATTTGCGAGCGGGTCGAATCCGCCGGATGCCATGGTGGTGATCCCGTGCAGCATGGGGACATTGGGTCGGATCGCGCACGGGTTGAGTTCGGATGCGCTGTTGCGGTGTGCGGACGTGATGTTGAAGGAGCGACGACGGCTGGTGTTGGTGCCGCGGGAGACGCCGTTGTCGTTGATCCATGTGAAGAACTTCGAGCTGTTGCTGTTGGCGGGGGCGACCTTGCTGCCAGCCAATCCGTCGTATTACACGCGGCCGTCGACGGTGGAGGCGGTGGTCGACACGGTGGTGGCCCGGGTGCTGGATCACTTGGGGATACCGCATCGGTTGGTGGCGCGCTGGCAGGATGAACCGGAGTAGGGATGGGAAGTGGGAACCGGGAGATTACGAGTACGATTACGAGTACGAACTCATCGCCACACGGGATGCGGCCACTCGTGCTCGTACTCGTACTCGCCAGCAACCTGAGGTTCGTGCGTCCGGGGAACGGGAAATGAGCGGTGCTTTGCGCTTCGGGGGGACGCGGGGCAGGATGTCCGGGATGTTGCGGCAGCTCGCCCTATGGGGATCGTTCGTGAAGTTCAGTCACACGGTGTTTGCCTTGCCGTTTGCACTGGCGTCGATGGTGGTGGCGTCGCGTGAGACGGCAGGGTGGCCCGGTTGGCGGGTTTTCGGGTTGGTATTGGTGGCGATGGTGGGAGCACGGACCTGTGCGATGGCGTTCAACCGGATCGTGGACCGTCGGTTTGATGCGAAGAATCCGCGGACGGCGGGGCGTCATCTGCCGAGCGGGGCGGTGAGTTTGCTGGGGGCATGGGTGTTGTGCCTGGGAAGTGCGGCGATGCTGGTGGGGGCGGCGTGGGGGCTGAACCGGTTGTGCCTGGTGTTGTCGCCGGTGGCGTTGTTCCTGGTGTGTTTCTATTCCCTGACCAAGCGGTTCACGGATTTTACACATGTCTGGCTGGGGTTGGCGTTGGCGGCGGCGCCGGTGGGAGCGTGGTTGGCGGTGAAGGGCGGATTCGATTTCCTGCCGCAGGTCGATGGGCGGCTGAACCTTCGTCAGAGCGCCTTGATTCCACTGGTGTTGGGATTGGCGGTGGTGTTGTGGCTGGTGGGATTCGACATCATCTATGCGACCCAGGACTACGAGTTCGACCGGCGCGAGGGCCTGCATTCGTTGGTGGTGCGCTGGGGACCGGTCAACGCCCTGGCGGTGGCCTTCCTGAGTCACCTTTTCATGTGGGCGACGCTGGTGGTGTTCGGGGGGCTTTGCGGGTTCCGGTTGCCGTACTGGATCGGACTGGTGCTGATCCTGGGGCTCCTGTTGCTCGAACATGCGCTGGCGCGACGCCGGACGCCGGCATTGATCAACCTGGCGTTCTTTCGGCTCAATGCGGTGGTGAGCATCAGTTTCCTGGTGGTGACCACGCTGGAGGTGGCGTTCCCCTGGTTCCGACTGCGTTGGACCGAAGGGCTGTTCTTCTGATCGGGCGGATCGGGGCAAAGCTCCTGCCCGGGAACCCGATGCACGGTGGCCACCGGTGGGTGTCGTTCCACGGCGCCTTCTTCCTCCTACGCACTTCCGGCGACCAGACGTCGCCGTTCCCGCTCCCGCCGCTCCCTTTGGCGTCAGGCTTTCCCCGGGGTACGGGTGTGGATAGGGTCGCCGGCCATGGCTGCACTGTCATCGGTGGTCCGTCTTCTGCGCGATCTGGTGGCGATTCCGAGTGTGAACCCGGCGTTCCTGTCGGCAGGAGATCCGCGTGCCGGGGAAGCGGCGGTGGGTGGCTTCGTGATGGCGACGGCGGCGACGGCGGGGTTGGATGTGGAAGTTCAGGAGGTGGTGCCGGGACGGAGCAACGTCCTGGCGCGGTTGAGTCCGAAGGGAAAGGTGCGGCAACGACTTCTATTGGCGCCGCATCTGGACACGGTGGGTGAACCGAACCTGTCGAAGTTGCTGGATCCGGCGATCCGTGGGGGGCGGCTGATGGGTCGTGGTGCGTGCGATACGAAGGGGTGTGTGGCGGCGATGTTGGAGGCGGTGCGACGGGTGGCGGCCTCGGGGAAGCGACCGGAGACGACCGAGATTGTTTTCTTGGGGTTGGTGGATGAGGAGAACGGGCAGTTGGGATCAAGGCATTACGCGGCTCGGGCCAAGGGGCGTGGAGGGAGAGGTTTGGGGGCGGACCTGGCCATTGTGGGGGAGCCGACGCGGTTGGAGGTGGTGACGGCGCACAAGGGGGATGTGTGGCTTCAACTGCGGACGCTGGGCCGGGCGGCGCACGGTGCGACTCCGCAGCTGGGTCGCAACGCGGTGCATGAGATGGCGCGGGTGGTCGAGGTGTTGGAGGTGGAATACCGGAAGCAGTTGAATGCGCGGAGCCATCCGTTGCTGGGAAGCCCGACCATCAATGTGGGATCCATCCGGGGCGGTACCCAGCCGAACATCGTGCCGGACGAATGCATGATTGCGATCGACCGGAGGACCTTGCCGGGAGAGGGGGAAGCGCAGGTGCGACGTGAGATCCGGGCCTTGTTGAAGGCGCGTGGATTGAAGGTGGTGTTCGACGTCCTGCGGGCGGCGCCGTGCCATGCGTTGGAGACGGACCCGGATCTGCCTTGGGTGAGGGCGTTGTGTCGGGCGGCGGGCCGGAAGGAGACACGGGGCGTGCATTATTTCTGCGATGCGGCGCCGCTGGCCGAGGGGGGGATACCGTCGGTGGTGTACGGCCCGGGAGACATCGCACAGGCCCATACGCGGGACGAATGGATCGCGGTGGGATCGCTGGAGCGGGGTGCGCGGCAGTTGGAAGAATTCCTGCGCGGGTTGGAATAGGGGTGGGCTATCGCATGCGCCTCGCCTTCCTGACCCATGAACCGTTCCTGCCGCCCTCGGGCGGTGGATCGGCGGAGGCGCCACATCTGGTGCGGGAGTTCGTGCGGCGCGGGCATCGGGTCGAATTGCACTGCCCGGAATTCGACGGCATGGACGGGGTGGAAGCCGAGTGGGGGATCCGGGTGCATCCGTTCGCCAAATGGAAGATGGGGCGTTATGCGCGGATGCGGACCTTGAAGTACCTGATGTATCCGAGGGCATTGGCGTCGCAGGTGAGGCGGGTGGCGGAACTGGAGGGGGCGGTGGACCTGTATTTTGCGCAGCACACGTTGTCGGCGGTTGCGGCTGGTTGGGCGCGGGAACGGTTGGGAGGGAAGCTGGTGTTCAATTTCCTGGATCATCTGACGGGGTTCATGGAGGCGTGGCCGTGGATGTTCACGCGGACGGGGTTGGTGCCGGCGTTGAACCGATACGAGATGTCGTTGCCGCGCCGGTTCCGGGCTGACGGAGTGTTGACGGTGTCGCGGCCGTTGGCGGAGCGGTTCGTGCGGACCGGGTATGACGCGGGCAAGATTGAACCGCTGTTGTACGGGTATGATGCATCGGTTTTCACGCCGGTACAGGCGGGTGAAGCGGATCCGGATCCGGCGGTGGTGGTGATGCATGGATCCTTTGACCGACATCATCTGGGCGCGATCGCGCGGGATGCAGTGGCGCGGGTGCATGCGGTTCGGCCGGAGGTGGTGTTCCGGTTCATCGGGAAGGAGACGCCCGTGCTGATGGAATTCTGTCGGGAGATGGAACGGCGCTGCGCGGGGATCCGGCTGGAACGTACGGGATTCGTGCCGTACGAGGCGGTGGCGGGGTGGCTTCGCAACAGCACGGTGGGGATGGTTCCCTACGAGGCGAGCGAGGGGGCGCACTGTGCGTTTGTGGCGAAGGCGGTGGAATATCTGGGGTGCGGGATCCCGGTGGTGAGCACGTCGCTGGAGAATCTGACGCGACATTTTGCCGGGGAAGCGGCGATGCGTTTTGCCGGCTTCGACGGAGTGCAGTTTGGGGATCGGTTGTTGGAATGGTTGGGGACATCGTTGGAGATGCGGCGGGCGGTGGGGCGGACGGCCTCGATCCGGGTGCGGGGTGAACTGGACTGGGGCGCGTTGGCGGGGCGCGCGGTGGATTTTGCGGAGCGGGTGGTGACGGATGGACGGTCGGTTTGAAAGGGAGCGAATGAAGGAGACCAATCAGAGTTTTGCGCGGCAGGGGGCGTGGATGGTGATGGCGACCCTGGCGGGCGGGGGGTTGATGATGTTCGTGCACACGTTCATCAGCAAACGGTGCGGGGATGCGGTGTATGCGGAGTTCAAGACGCTGCTGAGTTCGTTCTATGTGATCGCGGCGGTGGCGGGTGGTCTGTGGACGATGTTCGGGCAACAGACGGCCGCGGCGGTGACGGAGGACGTCGCGCGGGGGGTGGCGACGTCGGCGCGCCGGGCGTTGGCGACGATACTGGGGGTCTGGCTGCTGGTGGCGTTGGCGCTGGTGATCTGGCAGGCGGAGGTGGTGCGGTTATGGAAACTGTCGGGGCCGGGTGCGTTGTGGGCGACGTGGGTGTTGGGCTTGTTGACGTTGTGGGTGTCGGTGTTGCGCGGGGTGACGCAGGGATTGCAGAACTTCGCGGCGTTGGGCTGGCTGGTGATCCTGGATGGGGTGGGAAGGTTTGCGGGGGTGATCGTGATGGTGACGGCATTCTCGGCGACGATCGGAGGGGCGACGGGGGCGTTGGTGGGTGCGTCGATGGGATGTACGGCGGCGATCATGGTGGGGTTGTGGGGATCGCGGAGCCTGTTGCGATTGCCGGCGGGACGGGTGGACGGGGAGGTCTGGCGAACAGGATTTGTGCCGCTGGCGATCAACGCGGCCGCGCTGCAGTTGTTCCAGCAGTACGACGTCATGTACTGGCAGGCGGTGATCCCGGCGGGTGCATCGGAGCAATGGAGTTTGGGATTCCGTTATCTGCCGGCGCAGACGGTGGGATTTGGCCTGACGCAATTCACGGTGCCGCTGGCGCTGGTGATGTTGCCGCGGGTGGCGCGGAGCGCGGCGAAGGGGGAGAAGAGCGACGGGCTGCGGTTGACGTTGCTGGCAACGGGAGTGATGGGCGGGTTGGCGGCGCTGGGCTGCACGGTGCTGCCGAAGCTGCCGTTGCAGGTGATGTATTTCAGCGATCCGAGAAGCTGGGTGGCGTCGCCGCTGGTCCCGTGGTTTGCGTGGGCGATGCTGCTGTTCACGATGGGCAACGTCTTCCTGAACGACCTGTTTGCCCGGAAACGGTTCGGGGTGGTGTGGGTGGTGGTGGGAATCGCGGTGGCGTATGTGGGGACGCTGCAATGGATGAAGGCGTACCTGGTATCCCTGCCGCCGGAGCTGGCCTATCGACGCGGGGTGCAGGTGCTGGCGGCGTTCATGTTGTTGCAATGCGCGACCGCGGCGGCGTGGTCGCGGATGGAGTCGAAGCGATCAGAGCGGCGGGGATGACGCAGGGCCCATTCGACTCCTCCGCCGCAAAAGGGCAACCGCATACCAGCCCGGGTGCAACCCAGGGAACAAGTCGCTCAGGGTTGCACGATGAGCGGATCGCCCGGGGCGAGGGCCTCAAAGTGTCGGCCATTGAAGGTCAGCAATTCGTCACATTGAGCGGCCCGCGCACCCACCAGATGCAGCGCATCGTAAATCGCACCGCTGCTCAGACCCCGATGAACTGTCAGGGCAAGAGCTTCCGAATAGTGCTTGGCGGTGAGCGGAACGATCTTGAAATGGGCGAGCACCGATTGCTGGAGCATCCGGTGGACATCGGCGGGTGGAAGCCGCGGCTTCAGTGGAAGCGCGGTCAGGGTGGCAAAGAGTTCTGCCAGGCCATGAGTCGTCATCACCCCGTGAAGCTTCCCCTGCTGGACCGCCAACAGCCGGGGAAAGGCCCGGACATGGTACGGGTGCTGTTGCAGCAGCGCCGCGACCGTCGCGGAAGTGTCGAAACAGGCTTTCTTCATGACTCAAACCCCGCCGAGTTGCCGACTCCGTTGCTCGCGTTCCTTGTCCAGAAAGGCTCCGACATCCCAGGCGGTCGAGGGGAGCTCGCTGGTGCAGATCAAAAGGCCATCCTTCGAGGTCAGGGCTGAAGCGGGCTGGACCGGACGGAGCCGAAACCCGTCGGACTCCACCAAGACCTCCAGCTCATCGCCGGCAGCGAGCGCGAACCGATCCCGAATCGCCTTCGGCACCACCAGGCGGCTCATCTTGTCCAAGGTCAACTTCATGGCAATTACGTTGCCATTTACCAAATTGAGTGTCAAACAGCGGCAAGGTCGTCCGGGACCCGTCCCTCCGCATCCGGACCTCACACCGACAACCGTGTCAGGGATCCCCGCCGTTGGCCGAGGGGGGTGGGCTCAGCCGTCTCTGCTGCATGGATAAGGCTGTTCTTCGTTTCATCCTGGAAAAGGCTGTTGAAACCACCGATGCCACGGATGACACCGATGGACAGGGACTTGAAGTGAACTGCCCGCGCACCAGCGAGGTGAGGCCCAGACCCGAACGGGACTCGTTGGTTCAGCCTCTCCATCTGCGGAATCGGCTAAATCTGCGGTCAAGTGAACTGCCGGTCTTGGTCCGTGACGAAAACCCGGGTCGCGGACATCTTGACCCCATGAACGACGCTTCCGATTCCCTTTTCGAACGTCTTGGCGGTGCGACTGGAGTCTCCCGGCTGGTCGATGACTTTTATGGTCGCGTCCTCGGTGACCCGGAGCTGAAGCCCTTCTTTGAAGGTGTGGCCCTCGACAAGCTCCTGCGGATGCAGAAGGAGTTCTTCGGTGCGGCCCTTGGAGGCCCCGCTGATTACAGCGGTCAGGACCTTGCCCGCGTCCATTTTGGCCGCGGGATCACCCGGACCCATCTCACCAGGTTTGTGGAGCACCTCTTGGCCACCATGCAGGTGCATGACATCGACAGCCACTCGGCCGACCAGGTCGTCCAACGCATTGCCCGCTATTCCCACGAAATCGTTGGGGAGGGCCAGTCGGACGGCTAGGCGGCCGGCATGCCCGGCGGGTCAGGGCAGGGGGCAGTCCTCATTTTTGACACAAACGGCTCAGGTTTCAGAGCGTTCAACAAGACCCTGAACGTGTGCGGATTGAGTTCGCCAAAGCGATTTGCCACATGAGGAGTCGCGCGGATCGGTGGAAACGGATCGCCCGCCAAGTCCGCCGGAAGACAGCGATGACGCTGGCCCGGATCGCAATCAGACCCGGGATGAGGAAGTGAGCCCAGGTCTCAAACCTGCTGAGGTCAGCGCCGAAACCATCCACCGAAGCACCTCGACGTTCTCGACGGTGTCAAGAGTTGGGAAGGAACCCTCAACTCTTGGCTGGGGAGTTCCCGGATCAGGCGTGGTGCGCAACGGAAGTGCTACTTCAGGTCCTCCGCAATGGTCGCAAACTGCTCGAGTGCGGCCTCCAGATCGGCGGTGATGTCGGCAGCGATGATTTCCGGCGCAGGCAGGTTCGCGGACTCCTCGAGCGCGTCGTCTTTCAGCCAGAAGATGTCCAGGTTCACCTTGTCGCGCTTGGTCAGCTCTTCGTAGGTGAAGGACTTGAAGCGCTCGCTCTCCTTCCGATCACGCCGCTTCCACTCTGCCCAAAATAACACGCGACGAAATCATCCAGGTCGCTCCGCTTGAGCGTGTTCTCCTTGAGCGTGAAATGCAGGTTCGTGCGCAGGTCGTAGATCCAGAGCTTCTGCGTCCACGGCCTTTCCTGCGCGGGTTTGCGGTCGAAGAACAGGACGTTCGCCTTCACGCCTTGCGCATAGAAGATGCCGGTGGGCA
>DITU01000105.1:0-16846 GCA_002422905.1 Verrucomicrobia bacterium UBA6176 | reverse complement strand
GCTGCTCTTCTTGCCGAAGGGCGGATTGGCCAGGACGATCTCATACTCGCCGTGCTTCCCGGCCAGCGCGTCCTTGGTCACGACGGGCAGATCAAATGTGGAATCAGTGGAAGCGGCGTCCCGCCGCTTGTCATTGGCTGAGTCAAGCGGCGGGACGCCGCTTCCACCATCACCGATGCCGTGCAGCAGCAGGTTCATCGCGCAGAGCCGCGTGACGCTGTCCACCAGTTCGATGCCGAAGAACGTGCCGCTCTTGAGCTTCTTCTTTTGCGCCCGGTCGAGCGCGTGATGCTTGGCCAGGTAGTCATGCGCCGCGAGCAGGAAACCGCCCGTGCCGCACGCCGGATCACAGATGGCCTGCCCCGGCTGCGGGGCGATCACATCCACCATCGCGGCGATGAGCGGGCGCGGTGTGAAGTATTGGCCCGCGCCGCCTTTCACGTCCTCGGCGTTCTTTTGCAGCAGGCCCTCATAGGCGTCGCCCTTCACGTCGGCGGACAGGCTCGACCACTGCTCCTTGTCGATCAGATCCACGATCAGCCGACGCAGCTTGGCCGGGTCCTGGATCTTGTTCTGTGCCTTGCGGAAAATGACGCCCAGCATGCCCGACCGTTTGCCGAGGGTTTCCAGGATGTGTCGGTAATGGGTCTCCAACTCGTCGCCATCCTTGGCCAGCAAGCTGGGCCAGTCTTTCCCCTTGGGAATGGTGGAAGCGGCGTCCCGCCGCTTTTCCTCACTCAGATACGGAGACTTCGCCTGTTCATCCGCCATTTTCAGGAACAGGAGGAAGGTCAACTGCTCGACATAATCCCCGTAGGAAAGGCCGTCATCACGGAGGATGTTGCAGTAGTTCCAGAGCTTCTGGACGAGGGCGGTGCTCATTCCTGTCTCGGCAAAAGCTTTCGCAACCGCCGTGTGGCCTCATTGCGGTCAATCTCACTCGCCGCCACCGCCAGTGTCAGTTCTTCCCACGCCGGCCCGTCCGTCTCGGGTTCGATGCCGTTCAAGCGCAGAAAGACGACGCACGCGCCCAGTGCCGCCCGTTTGTTGCCATCAATGAACGGATGATTCTTGCAGAGGTAAAACAGATACGCCGCCGCCACCTCCGCGATGTCCCGATAGGGCGAACCACCTCCGAAGCTGGCCTGCGGCGCAGCCACCGCCGACTCCAGCAATGACATCTCCCGCACGCCATCCGAACCGCCAAAGCGCCCGATGGCCTCCGCGTGAATCTCCCGAACGATCTCCACCATAAGATGGAAACACTTTTGCGGCGTGGCACTCATGCCAGCTTCTTCATCGTGCGCGCGTAATCCTTCATCGTCGCGTCGATGACCCGCGACACCTCGGCTCGCGAGGGCTTGGGGTGCAGCGGCGTCAGGGTGATCGTGCCGCCCTCGTGAACCTCCACGTTCACCTGGTCGCCGGCCTTCAAGTGCGCGAGGTCCATCAACGCCGCGTCAAACATCAACCCATGCGAGTTGCCAATCTTTGAGATCGTTTTGACCATCATGTTAAACTGTGTTTTACGTCCGGTTCCGTCAAGCAGGTTGCCCGAAAGCGGTATTGGGCACGATAAGCCGACGCAACATGGCCGGGTCCTGGATCTTGTTCTGCGCCTTGCGGAAAATGACGCCGAGCATGCCCGACCGTTTGCCGAGTGCCTCCAACGTATGGCGGTAGTGAACTCCAGCTCGTCGCCATCCTTGGCCAGTAACGCCGGCCAATCCTTGCCCTTGGGGATGGTGGCAGCGGCGTCCCGCCGCTTTTCTTCAGTCAGATACGGAGACTTCGCCTGCTCATCCGCCATTCCCAGGAACAGGAGATGGGTCAAATGCTCCACGTAATCGCCGTAGGACAGGGCGTTATCGCGTAGGATGTTGCAGTAGTTCCAGAGTTTTTGGACGAGTTGGGGTGTGGGGTTGGACATGATTTCAGTCGAGCATCCTAATTGGTCGCGACAATTTTGAGCGATCTATCTGAGGAACCCGAAAATCAAGCTCGTGCTTCAGGCGGCCATCTCTCAGCAGTTGCTCCAACGCGCGTTCGAAGGCCGTAATCTTGCTGGGTCGGAATACATCCAATGCTAGCAGCAATTCTCCCGGCGCGATGTTGTCGCGGTTAATATCGAAATCTGCCTCGCCGTTGATTTCATCCTTCTTCCACGCCACTTGCAGGAACTTGTCCATGCCAAGCGGATGCGCCGAACCAAAAATCAGGCCGTAGATATTTGAACCCTTCTTGATCGAGAATGGAGCGAGAAAATAGTCTACCGGGTTTGGCAAGAATCCCCGGTAGTAATCGAGGGCGGCCTGATGCACTTGGTAGTGGTCATCTGGACGGGTGATCTTCTGTTTGATTGCCGGATGGTCACGAAAACGGTGGAGAGTGGATGACGAGAGGAAGAAAAGAAAATCGCAGGTCGGAGAACTCACCAGCTGGCGGAACACCTCGGGCGTGACATGATCCCGCCGTACCTGGGCGTTCCAGCCAGAAGTCCGGAATGTTGTTTTGCTTTGACACCGGGGCAGGGTGGCTCCGCTATTGTGCTACAATGAAGACCGTAACGGTTCGAGATTTGAGAAACCGCTACACAAGTGTGCTTCGCTGGGTAAGCGCTGGAGAAGATGTGCTCTTCACCCGGCGCGGCATAGTCATCGCCGGACTGAGCCCGGAAACCGCCCAGACGGCTCAAGTGGTGGACTGGGCTTCCAGTCCCGAGGTATTGCGGGACCGAAGTGGGGATCACGTTTTGAGTGCCGAGCAATCAGCTGAAATCCTCGCGGAGGCTGGTGGCCGATGGTAATCGCCTGCGAAACCAGTTTCCTCCTTTCGCACTACGGACACGCTAGAATTTCCCCAGATGCGCAACTTAGCGAGCACGCCACTCTACAGAGCCATTGGTGTTTTGGCTATTGTGGCAACGTTGCTGTGTAGCTGTGGGAGTGGGCCTGGCAAATCGGGTCGGAATGCTGCGGCTTCTAAAACAATCAACCTCCTTTGGTATCAAATAAAAGGCAACGTTTTCGCAATTGATCCTGTCACTCTGTCAGTCACGGATTTCGGGCCGATGACCTTCCAGGAGTCTTCACTTTCATTTAGAACGTACTTGGTTGGGAACGAAATGACGATTCTTTCCGCTTCAGGTGACAGATTGTATAGCGGAAAAGTGGCAGAGGTTCGCCTTCCTTATAAAGGTCAGTTCATCGCTCTGACCCAGGATGGGCGGAGTTCGTTTCTTGATGGCAGGACCGGGACAATAAATTCATCAAGTCTGGACTTTGTCATGGGTGTGGACGCAGATCACGCGCTCGGACACCGGGGAGATGACTTGGTTGTTTATGACATTCCCTCGCAGCGCGTCCGTGCAATAATCAAGGGATCGCCGGAGGCGTGGCCTATTCAAGATTCTCGAATCGCTGTCAGGAGACAAGGGCGTTGGGGATTTGTTGATTTGGACGGTGTAGAGGTAATTCCATCCAGGTATCGCAAGGTCCTTAATTTCAGTGAAGGAATCGGGGCGATTCAACTGGATGATCTTACATGGCGATATGTTCGTAAGAACGGTGAATTCCTGCCTACCCCTCCTCTCGATGATGTTTCTCCCTTCTCCGAAGGAGTTGCGACCTGTAGCTATCGCGAGATGCACCATCTGGTGGACACTGATGGCAAATTGACGGCAGCGGACGGGGATGGTTCAGGGGAGTCGCGGTCTGGGATGATTGTGGCTGAAGTGATTGTAGACAATGGAGCGGGAACAAAAGAAGGCTATATTGGTCACGATGGTCGTTGGAAGCTCCGCCCCGTATTCGACGAGTGTTATAGATTCTGTGGTGACTCGGCTATTGTGAAAATAGGGAAGGACCTTTGGTTGATCAACAGATCAGGCATCACGAGCCGGCTCTCGCATGATCTCAACCCTGTTTTGCATCCGGTCGCGATAATGGGGCACTAAAGGGGGTACACCCAAAGAATTGATAAGAGTTTCATTGGGGTCGCAATGAAAATAGGAAGCAATGGGAGCATTCCCATAGTATTGACGATTGATGGTGCTGGGTCGCTTGGCCGTTCCTGGTCCGCCACGCACGGTGACAGCCTGTCTGGGGACTTCATGGGGTGTTGTGACGTGAGATTGGCCTGGGAGCGGAGACTGACTGCTTCGTCGACGATGCTCGGGGGTGGACTCCAAAATTGCATCCTGGCCGGCGGGATCCCTTTGCTCGGGAACGTTGCGGGCGTTGCGGCGTTGCGTGAGAAACAAGGAGTTCTGATGGGGAGGTCTCACGCAACGACGCAACGGCGCAACGTCCGAAGGGGGAAGAACTGAAGTGCAGATCTGGGTCAGGGGCAGCCCTGACTTTTCACACACAAAGGAGGCAATGGAGTCAGTTCCGTACTATTGACAGTCGAGGCTGCTTGGTTGTTTTGCCGTTCTTGGTCCATTTCGTACGGCGACGGTGGCGTGACCAATCCTTCATGGGCCGGTTGAAGCGGTGTGACTTCCGGCACACGTGACTTGACCAATCGCAGTCCCGAGGGCGCCATGTTACCGCCGTGGGCAAGAGCATTTCGGCGACTGCAACTGGCTTTCACCGACTTGCTCGATCCCCCGAACCGGATTGATCTCGTGCCGCCAAGGTTAAAAGGTGAAGCAACCTGCACATCCTCGAATATGAAAAAAGCACGTTTTTTGGTGATTGGATCTGGAGTGATGGCGGTATTGATGCCTCTGACGTATAAACTTAGTAAAGGCCCCGTTGGAGTGGCTATGGGAGATGGTTTGACGCTTGATACCGGCGTTCGTGGGTTATACAGAATACACGGGGTCAATGGTGCGGAGGTGTCCACTTTGGTCCCTGAGAATGTTGTCGAAGCGGGTTGGAACTCAAAGTACGTGATAGCGAGGCGTCACCTGACGAATGGTGGCGGGTATTGGGTAGTCATCCGAAGCAGTGGGGTTGTACTCTCAGACCTAGACTCTGAGCAGTTCGCGGTGGTCCGAGGGACGAACTCCGACATTAGAGATATTGTGCTGAGAGAGTATCGCTAGAGCACTTCTGTGTTATGGGCGGTTCCGTATTATTGACAAATGAGGCTGCTCCGTTGTTTTGCTGATCACGGTTCAGCACGTTCGGCGACGGTGGCGTGAGCAATCTTTCATGGACCGGTCGCAGCGCTGTGATTTCCGGGACACGCTATTTGACCCATTGCAGTCCCGAGGGCGCCGTGTTGATCGAAACGGTTGTGAACGGTCGACCCATCATGTCGGCCTTGATGAATCCCCACGGGATTCCGGCCATAGCCCAGGGTTGCCGAGCTGGCGAGGCTACCCGGGGTCCCATGCCCCCAGGCGATGCCATCTGCAACGCGGTTGCGGCCAGCGACGGTATTGATCCGCATCCCGGTATTGGGGACAGGGGAGATGGTGGGCCTGGACCGCCTTGCGGTTGGAGGTTATGGGGACGGGCTTCCCAGGGTAGGTGTTCGTTCCTCAGACCAACCCTGGGCTGGGGGCCGGAACGCCGTTGGCGCTGGAGTTCGGCGGGAACTGATCGTCCGCGCTTGTCCAAAGCCCCGGGGGACAGTTGTGCCAGGACCGAGTGCCAAGTCCACGCCCTCTGCCTGACGCGGAGTCATTGCAAGACAAAAGGGCTCTCAGCTGGAATCATGCAGTCGAGATGAACCGGAATTCTCACGCGAAGTCGCGAAGCCGCGAAGAACAAGGAGGATTGGAACTCTGAACCCAGCGAACATCCGGTGAACGATCTCCCTGGCTGGAGCCTTCCGAAGATCACCCAGCTTTTCGCGCCCTCGCGGCTTCGCGTGAAATTCGTCTTCCGGCCGAACTGCATGGGGCCGGCTCAGGCCAGTCAGTGCCAGTCAAGCCCGTCATGAGACGACTATGTCGGTTGCCCGGCTTGAGGAACGGCAAGGGATGTGGACGTGGCCCTGCCCTCAACCCTGCTGAGGGCAACGCCGAGTTCAGGAATCAGAACACCGACTCACTCCTGCCAGTGTCAAAGGGGAGGACTGACCCTTCCTCCTTTCGGGCCCGCCACCTTTGGCTGCATTGAGGCATTCACAATGCCTGTCCTCCTTCGTTGAGTATGGAGAGGTAGGCGTCGTAGACGAAGACGCGGTTGCGCCGTTGGCCGGTGAGTTCGCGGGCAATTCCGGCTGTGACGAGGACGTGCATGGCTTTCGAAGCCGTGGGAAAGGTCAGGGCGTGTTCCTTGCAAAGATGCTGCAGGGTGACGACGGGGCGTTGTCGGAGGGCGGCGAGGACGCGCAGGGCGTTGGCAGCCGCCCGGCCCGTCTGCTGGATGCGGCGGGTGTCCTCGGCGAAGAGGTGCACGAGCCGGCGCGCCGTCTGCACGGCGCCCCGCGCGGTGCGCTCAACGCCCTCCAGGAAGAAGTCCACCCACGCCTCCCAGTCGCCTGTGGCGCGGACGCGGTCGAGCAGTTCGTAATACGCCGCACGGTTCTCCTTGAGATACAGCGAGAGATACAGAAGCGGCTCGGAGAGAAACCCGCCGTGATGAAGAAGGAGAACGATCAGGAGGCGTCCCAGCCGGCCGTTTCCATCGAGAAATGGGTGGATGGTCTCGAACTGGACGTGGGCGAGCGCGGCCTTCAGGAGTACCGGCAGCCCGCAGGTGTCATCGTGGAGGAACTTCTCCAATTCGCCCATGCAGGGTTCCACCTCTTCGGGTGGCGGCGGCACGAAGTGGGCGTTGCCGGGACGGGTGCCGCCGATCCAGTTCTGGGTTCGGCGAAACTCCCCGGGCTGCTTTGCACTGTCGCGGCCCCGTGCCATCAGCGCGGCGTGCATTTCGCGCAGCAGCCGGTTCGAGAGTGGAAAGCCGTCACGGATGCGTTGTACGCCGTGCTCCAGGGCGGCGATGTAGTTCGATACTTCTGAGACGTCGTCCAGCGGCGAGCCGGGAGCCTCGGCCAGTTCGAAGAGGAGGAGGTCGGAGAGGGAAGATTGGGTGCCTTCAATCTGGGAGGAGAGCACGGCTTCGCGCCGGACGTAGGAGTACAGAAAGAGATGCGGATCCGGCAGCAGGGTGCTGATGCTGTCGAGTCGTCCAACGGCCAGTGTGGCCCGCTCCAGGAGCAACTGCCGTGCGCCTGAGATTTCCAAGGGCGGCACCGGTGGCAACGGGGCCGGTACGAAGGCGCGAACCGGTTCACCCCCGGTGGACGTGGTGTGGTGGTTGCCGGTGGCGCTGCGTTTCATGCTTCGAAACTTGAATAAGGGAATCCTCTGTTAAAGAAAGTGCCTTGTTTCTTTAATTGAGGACCGGTTGTGGCATCTATCCGAGTTCGAAAAAGAGAAGAAGGAAATGAAGTCAGTCCCGGAGGCTACCCTGGGTCCCTCGCCCCCAGGCGATACCAACCGCAACGCGGTTGCGGCCATCGACGATACTGATCCGCATCCTGGTGTTGGGAACAGACTAGATCGTCGGCCACAACCGTCTTGCGGTTGGAGGTCATGGGGGCGGGTTTCCCAGGGTAGGTCCTCGTTCCTCGGACCCACCCTGGGCTGGGGGCCGGAACGCCGTTGGCGTTGGAGGTCGGCGGGTGGCCAGAGGACGGCTCTCAGGCCAGGAGCGGGCGGATGAGTTCGCCGTGGACGTCGGTGAGGCGGTAGTCGCGTCCCTGGAACTTGAAGGTCAGGCGTTCGTGATCGAGGCCGAGCAGGTGGAGCAGGGTGGCGTGGATGTCGTGGACATGGGCGGGTTGATCGACGGCATTGAATCCGAGTTCGTCGGTTTCGCCGATGACCTGTCCGCCGCGCACGCCGCCGCCGGCGAACCACATGGTGAAGGCATCGATGTGATGGTTTCGGCCGGTGCGGTCGCGGGCTTCGCCCATGGGGGTGCGACCGAATTCGCCGCCCCAGATGACGAGGGTGGAGTCAAGGAGACCGCGGGATTTGAGGTCGCGGATGAGGGCGGCGCAGCCCTGATCGGTTTCGCGGCAACGGGCGGGAAAATCCTCTTCGAGATTCTCTCCGGGGCCGCCGTGGGAATCCCAGTTGGTGTGGTAGAGCTGGACGAAGCGGGTGCCGCGTTCGACGAGGCGGCGGGCGAGAAGACAGTTCCGGGCGAAGGACGGCTTCTCGCGGGTGCAACCGTAGAGGTTGAGGGTGGCGTCGGATTCGTGGGAGAGATCCATGAGTTCCGGCGCACTGGATTGCATGCGATAGGCCATCTCGTAGGCGCTGACGCGGGTGAGGATCTCGGGATCCCCGGTGGCGGCCTGGTGCCGGAGGTTGAGATCGCGGAGGGTGTCGAGGGTGCGGCGTTGGCGCGGGGCGTCGATTCCCTTGGGGTTGGAGAGGTTGAGGATGGGATCGCCCTGATTGCGGAGGGGAACGCCCTGATGGGTGGTGGGGAGGAAACCGGAACCCCAGTTGACGGCGCCGCCGCGGGGTCCGCGGGGTCCGCTCTGGAGCACGACGAAGCCGGGGAGATCGCGGGATTCGGAGCCGATCCCGTAGGTGACCCAGGAACCGATGCTGGGCCTGCCGAACTGGCCGCTGCCGGTGTTCATGAACAGCTTGGCTGGCGCGTGGTTGAACAGCGTGGCCTGGCAGGAACGGACGATGGCGAGGTCATCGACGACGCCGGCGGTGTGGGGAAAGAGATCGCTCACCCAGGCGCCGGACTGGCCGTGTTGACGGAAGGGGCGTTTGGGTCCGAGGAGGGTGGAGCGGTTCTTGAAGGAAGAATCCATGAAGGCGAACCGTTTGCCTTCAATGAACGAATCCGGGATCGGTTGCCCGTGCAGGTCCACCAACCTCGGTTTCCAGTCGAACAACTCCAATTGCGATGGGCCACCGGCCATGAAGAGGAAGATGACCGATTTGGCGCGGGCCGGATGATGCCCGGGCCGGATGTTGGAATCGGTGGAGGCGGGAGCGGCTGCGAGGGCGTTGGAATCGAGCAGTGAAGCGAGCGCCACGGAGCCGAGCCCTATTCCGCATTGGGAGAAGAAATGGCGACGGGTCAGGTCGCGGGCGGCGGGATGCTGGAAGGGATCATTCACGGGTGATCGTTTCGTCGAGGTTGAGAAGGACGCGGGCGACGGAGACCCAGGCGGCGTCGGCGAGGATTCCCTGCTGACGTTCGGTGGCGAGGAGTTGCAGGAGGGCATCGGTCTCGGCGGGGTCGGGGGATCGTCCGGTGGCGATGCGGAAGCCCTGTTGGATGCGGAGGGAATCGGAGGCGAGATCTGAGCGGGCGATGCGTTGGGCGAAGGCGACGGCGAACTCGTGGAAGGCTTCGTCGTTGAGCAGGGTGAGGGCCTGGAGAGGGGTGTTGGAGCGTTGCCGACGGGTGCAGGTGGTGAAGGTGTCGGGGGCATCGAACACGGCGAGGGCCGGGTGGAGGGTGGAACGTTGGAGATGGGTGTAGAGGGCGCGCCGATGTCGGTCTCCGCCCACGCTGGGTTTCCATTCGCGATTGCTCTGGGTGAAGGCGCCGAGACCGGCCGGTTGCGGCGGAAACACCGGAGGCCCACCGACGCGCGGGTCGAGCAATCCGCTGATGAAGAGGGCGGCATCACGGATCTGTTCGGCTTCGAGCCGGAGCCGGGATTGGCGGGCGAGATGTCGATTGCGGGCGTCTTGTTCGGCGAGATCGGACCGATGGTTCGAGGCCTGGCGATAGGTCTGGCTGGTGACGATGAGCCGATGGATATGGCGCAGGCTCCAGCCGGATCGGACGAATTCCCGGGCGAGCCAGTCGAGCAGGGCGGGGTGGGAGGGTTCATCGCCCATGGTGCCGAAGTCGTTTTCGGTCTCGACCAGTCCCTTGCCGAAGTAGGTCTGCCAGACGCGATTGACGGTGACCCGGGCGGTGAGTGGGTTGGCCGGATCCAGCATCCAATCGGCGAGGTCGCGACGGTCCCTGGCGGGTTTGGGGGCTGGGGTGAGGGCGACGGGCGTGGCGGGGGTGACCTTGGCGCCGGGCCGGGTGAAGTCGCCCTTGATGAACACGACGGTTTCGCGGGGTTCGGCGAGTTCCTTCATGACGAGGGAGCGCCGGGACTGGGGTCGTTTGCGTTTCCAGTCGTTGACCTCGTTGCGTCGGGCCTTGGCGGCGTCGGCATCCAGTCCGGCTTCGGCTACCAGGGCTTCACGCCGGGCGAGTTCCTTCTGCCAGGCGTCGAGGGCGGCCTGTTGATCGGGCGTGGGGATTTCGAGTTCGGGGCCCGAGGAGGCGCCGTGTCCGTCGTTCTCGGTGGAATTGAAGAAGGCGAAGAAGGAGTAGTAATCGCGCTGGGTGAAGGGATCGAACTTGTGGTCGTGGCACTGGGCGCAGGCGAGCGAGACACCGAGCCAGACCGTGGCGGTGGTGTGGACGCGGTCGACGATGCTTTCGAGGCGGAACTGTTCGGGGTCGATGCCGCCCTCATGATTGACCTGGGTGTGCCGATGGAATCCGGACGCGACACGGGCATCGACCGGGGCATCGGGGAGGAGGTCGCCGGCGATCTGCCAGCGGGTGAAGGTGTCGAAGGGCAGGTCCTCGTTGAGTGCGCGGACAAGCCAGTCTCGATAAGGCCAGACCGAGCGGATGCCATCGACGCTGTAGCCGTGGGAATCTGCATAGCGCGCTGCATCCAGCCACCAACGGGCCCAACGTTCGCCGTGATGCGGGGAGGCGAGCAGTCGTTCGACGGCCTGGTCGTAGCGCCGGGGATCGGGATCCGCGAGGAAGGCGTCGAGTTCGTCGGTCGAAGGGGGGAGGCCGGTGAGGTCGAAGGTGAGGCGGCGCAGGAGGACGGCTGGATCGGCTTCGCGGGAGGGGACGAGTTTCTCGGCGTTCAATCGTTCCCGGATGAAGGCGTCGATGGGGTGGGTCACGCCTGCCAGGGTGGGAGGTGTGATCGGGGCGGGTGGGACGAAGGCCCAGTGCTGGTCTGAAGAGGGGGTTTCGGTGGCGGGCGAGGGAGCGCCATCGGCGATCCAATCGCGGAGCAGGGCGATCTGGGAGGCGTCGAGCGGGGGTCGTTTGAGGGGCATGCGTCCGAGTTCGGAATGGGCGCCGCTGACGACGGTGAGGAGGAGACTGGCGTCGGGATTTCCCGGGACGATGGCGGGGCCGTGTTCACCACCGGCACGGAGATGGGCGGCGGTATCGAGCAGAAGACCGGATTTCCGGGCGGTGGGACCGTGACAACCGACGCAATGGCGGGCCAGGAGCGGCTTGATCTCGTTGAGATAATCCGGCGCGGCGCGGAGGGATGCCGCGCAATGCAGCCAGAGCATGGCAGCGATCAGGTTTCGGACGGGGCGGGACACGGAAACAGGATGCCACAGGAGGCTGGGAAATGAATCGCAAAAGTCGTGGCCGGGACGGGTCGGCGGGTCTGTAGAAGCTGTCGCCCACGAGCGAATGCGATGGGGGCGACGACGGTTGGTTGCTGCTCTATGGGCGCTGCACGGCGACCGAACGTCGCCGCCCCGTCGGGATTGGGAACGGCGACCGGACGTCGCCGCTCCAGGAGGTTGTGTTGAACAAAGGTGGTGCGGTGAAGGGTTGATGGGCGAAGCTCCTGGGCATGCGAATCGGGACCATCCGGGTGGGGTTGTTGTGTGGCCTGTTGTTGGGCTGGACGGGATGTGCGGTGAAGCCGGATCGGGTGTTGGAGCCGGCCCGTACTGCGGCGGCGTTGCCGGCTGAAGGAGGTTTGGAGCCGTTTCTGGGTGAGCCGCGGTTTGAACAGCACACGCTGTTTGCCACGAATCGGTTTCCCAACGTGGTGGTGACGACGGACGGGACGGTATTGGCGGTGTGGAACGGGGCGGTGGTGCGGCGCAGTGAAGACGGTGGGCGGAACTGGGAAGCGGCGATTCCGGTGGGGCCGGGTTTTGTGGGAGGAGGTGTGACGGTGGATGAGGGCAGCGGCGACATCCTGGCCTTCCTGGAGACGGGACATCCGCCGAGGCCGATGACGCTCTGGCGTTCGCAGGATCAGGGGAAGACGTGGCGGAAGGAGGAGATGGAGATCCTGCCCGACCGTTTCGGGCACGAGCCTTCGATGCACATGAATGAGCATGGGATCACGTTGAGGCACGGGAAGCATCGGGGACGGTTGCTGCGCCCGACGCGATATTATGCGGGTGGGAACGAGAAGGAGCGGTGGCCGGAACATTTCACCAACGCCCTGTACAGCGATGACGGAGGGCGGACCTGGAGAACGAGCGATCCCTTTCCCGCCAAGGGCACGGGCGAGGCCGCGGTGGCGGAACTGGCCAACGGGGACATCTATTACAACTCACGTCGGCACTGGGCTCCGCCCGGAGAGAATCCGCGGCGTCGATGGACGGCGGTGAGCCGGGATGGGGGGCATCGGTGGGAAAAGCTGCGCATGAGCGGGGTGTTGCCGGATGGCGATCAGGATCGGGACTATGGATTGATGGGCGGTTTGGCGCGTCTGCCGGTGATGGGCCGGGACATCCTGCTGTTCAGCAATATCGACAGTCCGGGCGGTCGGAAGAACGGCCATGTCTGGGCGAGTTTCGATGGCGGCAAGACCTGGCCGGTGCGTCGGCAGGTCTTTGACGGGGCGTTCGCGTATTCGTCGATGGATGCCGGTCGGCCGGGGACGGCGAGCGAGGGTTGGATCTATCTGTTTTATGAAGGAGGCCCTGCGGGTGCCGGGACGATGGCCCGGTTCAACCTGGCGTGGGTGCTGGCGGGTGACCCCACCGGGAACGGTCGGGTACCGGCTGAGTTCAGGTCGTTGAAATAGGTGGGGTGGGGGAAGTGGATGAACAACAAAGGGGCAAAGGGACGAAGGCAGAGGCATCTGTCCCTCTTTGCACCCTTGGTCCCTTTGTTGTGGATCCTCCCGGCTTCGCAGGCCCCTGCGGGAATCCGGAGCGGGTTGGTGGCTCGACACCGTCTTGTTTCGCGTGTCTCAATGCGGTGTCGACGCGGCATCGCACCGGTGCGGAAACGACCGAAGAATTTCAATGAACGCAGTGATTGCACAGCATCCGTGGGCGAGTGTGGTGTGCGCCATGCTGGCCGGGATGATGGTCAAGTGGTTGCTCGACCTTTTCTTCCTGCGATCCGAGTTGTTTGGGCTGCGCCGGCGTTTGTCGGATCGGGAACGGGACCTGACGGATCTGCGGCATGAACATGGGCGTTCGCTGCAGGAGTTGAGGAACCGGTTGACCGAGTTGGACGCCACGGCCAAGTCGAAGGTTGCGGCATTGGCAGCGTTGGCTGAGCGCGACGCCGAGTTGGCGGCCGCGCGTCAGTCCGGGCAGTTGCTCCGGGCGGAATCCGAGACGGCGGTGGGTCGGGCTTCTGTGCTGACGACGGAAGTGGATCGGTTGCAACGGGCGTTGTCGGAGTCGGAGTCGCGGGTGACGGATCGGGAGGGAGCGTTGGGTCGGTTGACCGGATTGGAGCAGGAGTTGAGGCGGGAGTTGGCGGTGATCCGCAGTGTGCGTGGGACTTTGGAAACGGCGGTGTTGTCCCGGGATGCACGTCTGGCGGAACTGACGGAGGAACGGGATGGGTTGCGCGGGTCTTTGGAAACGGTCGCGGCCCGGGTGGTTGAACTTTCGGAATCGAGCGGTGGCTCCCAGAAACAACTGGCGTCGATCTCGGCGCGGTTGGCCGGGGAATCGGCGGCGCGGGTCCAGGCGGAAAATGAAGTGGGCAAACTACGGGGCCAGGTCGAGACCGCGGAACGGGCGCGGGTATCGTCGGATTCGTTGTTGAAGCGACGGGAGATGGAATTGGGCGAAGTGGAACAGCGCGCGGGGGAGATGCAGCGGGCGTTGGATGAAGCGTCCCGGGAATCGGCGCGGGTGGCGGCGGAGAACAACCGGTTGGCCGGGGATCTCGCCCGGGTCGAAGCGCGATTGTCGTCGCGGAAGGTGGATGAATCCTCGGCGCGGGAATCGGGAGTCCTGTTGAAGGCAAGCGAGGCGGCTGCGGCGGAACTGCGGCTTCAACTGGCGGCGGCGGTGGCGCAGCGGAAGGCCGTGGAGGCGGAACTTGAAGCGGTGTCGGCCTCGCATGCGGAGTTGGAAGCCCGGTTGGGGGCGGAGCCGACAACGTCATCGGCGCCGACGACGGATGCCGCGGGATTGCTGGTGGAACTGGAGGAGGTTTGCAGGGAACGAAATGCCCTGGCTGCCGAGTTGGCCGGGCTGCGCGGGGTCCATCCGGCGGATCGGAAGGAAGCGTCATGATCGAGGACGGCCGGCCCCGGTTCTGGATCGACTGGTATGACCGGTGGAACCTGATCCTGCCGATCCTGGTGCTGGCATCGGCGGGTTGGCTGGTGACGCGTCCGAGGCCGGCGCAGCCGTGGGTGCCACCGGCACCGGCGCGACCTGCGGTGTCGCCCTTGGCCAGCACCACGCTGGAGTCGCCGGCCAGCGGGGCGCGGTTTGTCCCGGACCGGTTGGGTGATGTCGAGGGGCGGGCCCAGCCGGGTTCGGTGGCGGTGTTGTTTTACTCGATGGCACCGTCGGTGGAGCGACGCGAGTTGTCGCGGATGCCGGTGGGGGCGGATGGACGGTATCGGTTTCGGTTGTCGCGGTTTCCGCCGGGGGTTTACGTGATCCAGGTGATTGCGTATGCCGCGGATGGTCGCACGGCGGCATCTTCGCCGGTGGACGTGTGGGTGGTTCAACCGCCGGCCAAGCCGGAGGCGAAGCCCCCGGGACCGACCCGGCGCAGGCCATGAAATGACCCGTCAGGCGACGGCGCGTCGCAGACAGTTCCAGCCGCGGGGTTGCATGCGGGCCATCACCCTTTCCGGATCGCGGGTGGCGAGGCGGTTGGGGGAATCCCAGGGACGCAACGGTGGCCGGGTGGAGCGGTCCGAGCCGATCCATGGAGCGCGGAGCTGAACGCCGATGTGGAACAGGTGATAGCCGTGGGCGGCGAGGAAGCGGGCGGTGGGGGAATCGCCGTCCTGATGATCTTCGAAGATGAGGTCGCGGATGCGGCCTTCGGCGAGGGTTCGTCGTGCGCCTTCAAGGACCGAGATTTCACCGCCTTCGACATCGAGTTTGAGGAACTGGATGGATTGGGCGGGGTCGAGGAGATCGTCGAGGCGTTGGGTCTGGATGGAGAGGCGACGCGTCATGCCCTCGTGTTCGACGAGGCTGCCGAGGCCGCAGTTGATGGAGGTATCCGGGGCGTCGAACAGGGTGGCGGAACCGGATTGGTTGGAGAGGGCGAGGTTCTGGACGCGGATGGGAGCGAGGTTGGGGATGGAGCTCCACGCCTGGACATTGGCCATGAGCTGGGGATGGACATCGGGATGGGGTTCGAAGGCGTAGACCATGCCGGTTCTGCCGGCCCGGACGGCGAGGAGGCTGGTCATGTGCCCGATGTTGGCTCCGACATCCCAGGTGTGGTCGCCGGGATCGACGAGGCGGGCGATGGTTTCGCAGACGGGCAGTTCGAAGACGCCGAAGGCGTAGACCTGTTTGCCGATGTTTTCCCGGGCCCGTGCGCGGAGGGGAAGGCCCCAGGGAAGTGGCAGCAGGAGTTCGGGATTGCCGGGGGGAAGTCGTCGGAAGACGCGCCGGATCAGGTGGGAGGGCCGGTACCACAATTCCGGTTTCATGAGCAACTCGGGTACTGGCATGGGGATGGGGGGAAGGTCAGCGACGTCGGGAGGGGCCGTAGAAGTAGCCCTTGCCGAGTCGGACACCCTTGGTTTTGCGATCAGCGAGGTTGCCGAGGCGGAGTTCGTCGAAGAGGGCGGTGTACTGGTACTCGAAGCCATCGAGCTTGATGCGGTCCACCTTGCGGCTGATGTAACGTTCGATGGCGGCGACGAAGGGGGCATCGCCTGCGGTCATGAGGGTGAAGGCATCGCCCTTGGCCTGGGCGCGACCGGTGCGACCGATGCGGTGGACGTAATCTTCGGGGTGTTCGGGGACATCGTAATTGATGACGTGGGAGACGTCGGCGATGTCGAGGCCACGGGCGGCGACGTCGGTGGCAACCAAGACGTTGACCCTGCCGCTGGTCAGCAGACCGAGGTTCCGAGTGCGACGAGACTGGTTCAGGTCGCCGTGCAGGCTGGTGGCCGGAATTCCCGAATCCTCCAGCTGGTCGGCCAGTTGTTCGGCGAAGGCCCGAGTGCGGGCGAAGATCAGCGTCTTCCCACCGCTCGCGACCAGATCCTCAATCACTGCGAACTTGTCGCGCTGCTCGATCAGCAGCACTTGGTGATCGATCGTCGACGACGCCTGGTCCTCACCGGCGACCTCGTGCACGGCGGGATCCGTCAGGAACTCGTCGACGAGCGAGGCGACCCCGCGGTCGAGCGTTGCGGAGAAGAGCAGCTTCTGGCCGTCCTCAGCGGTCAACCGCAGGATGCGCTGCACCGGCTCCAGGAAACCGAGATCACACATGTGGTCGGCCTCATCGAGGACTGTGACGATGACCTCGGACAGGTCGAGGCGACCCTGCTCGACGAGGTCCTCGATGCGTCCCGGCGTGCCAACGATGATGTCGACACCACGCTGCAGGGCACTGACCTGACGGTGCTGGGGGACGCCGCCGTAGATCTGAGTGGTGAACAGCCCGACCGAGCGGGCGATCGGCTGCACCGTGCGGTCGATCTGCAAGGCCAGCTCGCGGGTCGGCGCGAGAATCAGAGCGCGGGGCTTGCGACCCATCTTGCGGCCCTTGCCACCATTGTTTTCCATCAGTCGCTCGACGAGCGGAGCACCGAAGGCGATGGTCTTGCCACTGCCCGTGCGACCGCGGCCGAGGACGTCCTTGCCGGCCAGCACATCCGGGATGGTCGCCGCCTGGATCGGGAACGGGCTTGCCGCTCC
>DITU01000075.1 GCA_002422905.1 Verrucomicrobia bacterium UBA6176 | reverse complement strand
AGTCCCATAAAGTTGACAATTGATCGGGTGTCTGGAGTCTTTTCCCATGGCTCGACCTTTGCGGATTCATGTGTCGGACGGATGGTACCAAGTGGTGAGTCGTGGCAGCGGTGGCCTGGCGATCTACCGCGACGACGATGATCGGCGCCGATTCCTTGGTCTGGTTTCCGAGCTTCCGGAGCGTTTCGGAATCGAGATCCACGCGTTTGTCCTCATGGACAACCATTACCATCTGCTGGTGCGCTGCCGTCGCGCCAGCCTCAGCGAGACGCTCCGATGGCTCCAGACCACTTATGCGGTGCGTTTCAATTGGGCGCATCGACGACGGGGACACGTGTTCCAGGGGCGCTTCAAGGCCATCCTGATCCGGGACGAGGCGGCGTTGGATGGCGTGGCCCGGTATCTGCACCTGAATCCGGTCCGGATAGGTGGACTTGGATTGTCGAAGGAGGATCAACGCCGGGCGAAGGTGCAGGGATGTCCGGACCCCGGGGCGGAACTGGTGGCCCGTCGGATCGCGGTGCTGCGGGGACATCAATGGAGTTCGTGGCCGATGTACGCCGGATTGGAAACGGCATCCGGATGGTTGTCGACGGATCGGATCCGGGGCGGGTGTGGCGGGCGTCGCCCGGCCGAGCAACGGGCAGCCCTGGTGCGATACACCGAGGCCCCGATCCTTCAGGGGCACCTTGAAGGTCCGTGGACCGGTCTGGTGGGTGGAGTGGTCCTGGGAGACGTCAAGGATGCCAAGGCGTTGATCGGTCGGGCGGCGAAGGATCCCGGGAAGGGCCAGTTCGAGATGGGGAGAGCTGCAAGGCGGGCGCGTCCGTCATGGAAGGAGATCGTGGGAGCGGCGGAGAAGATCCTGGGTCGGACGTGGCGTGAGATGTCGGAAGAGTATGGGGATTGGGGCCGGGACGGAGTGGTATCGGTGGCGACCGGGCACCTCGGGTGGAGACTGGTGGATGTCGCGAAGGAGATACCCGACGTGGCCTACGATACCCTGGCGCAGGGGGTGAGACGTTTCCGGCGACTCTCGGCGAGCCGAT
The DNA here is from genome assembly GCA_002422905.1 of Verrucomicrobia bacterium UBA6176. Classification (GTDB taxonomy): domain Bacteria; phylum Verrucomicrobiota; class Verrucomicrobiia; order Limisphaerales; family UBA9464; genus UBA6176. Next base: position 2,270 of record DITU01000075.1, on the reverse strand, counting down.
CTGAAATGGAGGACTTCGCCGTCAGCTTGAAGGACAAACTGTCAAAAATACGGGACTGACCCCATTGCGCAGGTCAGTCGGCTTCCTGTGCGCGGTAATAGGCGGCGCCGGGCAAGGGTTCGGCATCTTCAAACTCAAACTCGCCGGATTCATCGGCCATCAGGGGAGTTGGACTGATGATGGTCCAGTCTTCCGTGATCCCGATGCGGGGAGATCGGATGATGTGATAAGGGGCGCCGGGAGTGCCGGAGAAGCGTAACTGGACCCGATCATTGGTGACGCCGATCTCCAAGGCGCGACTGGGTATGACAACCTGGAGATCCAATCTGGCCAGGGCGGCAGCAGCACGACCACCTGCCAGGGAAAACTGTCCGCCCACATAGAGGATGTCGCCAACGGGCAGCAGGGCGTTCACCTGGCGGTTCACTCCGGAGCCGGGCTCCAACCATTCGGTGCCGTTCCAGGAAAGAAGATGGCCGGACGGCAGAGCGGGTGAGGAAGCGCGTTCGCCTGCCACGAAGATATCTCCGCCTAACCCGGCGATGCTGGACACGTTCAGATTCACACCCGTACCCATGGCATTCCACTCGGAACCGTTCCATTCAGCGATGTGCTCTGCTGGCTTGCCTCCAGCAAAGGTGAACCGTCCACCGGCATAGAGTTTGCCTGTGGTACTGAGTAATGAGGTCACTTCACCATTCATCCCGGATCCCAATCCGGAAAAGCTGCTGCCATTCCATTTCGCGACATTGTTGGGTGGGGTGAAGAAGTTGCCTCCGACATATAATTCTCCATCGTGTACCGTCAGGGCCTTGACGCTGCCCCCGGTACCGAAACCCGGCGTCTGCACCCAATTTGTGCCGTCCCATTGAATGAGATTCTGAACAAATATCCCGTCGACCAGGATCAACTGCCCGCCGAGGACCAGTTTGTTGTCGAAGGTTGTCATTGAGTGGACCGTGCCGCTCGTCCCGCCCCTGAGTGGTGACCACGACTCTCCATCCCACCGGGCCAGTTTCCGCGCATCAACATCACCGGCGCGATTGAACTCTCCTGCGACGTAGAGATCGCCGTCAAAGACGGCAAGGGAGGTGACTGAAGCGGAGCCCTGATTCGAGACTCCACCGCCCAGTGCGTGCCATTCCGATCCATCCCAGCGAGCGATATGATTCACCACCTTGCCGCCTGCGGTTCTAAAGAAGCCGCCCACATGCAATGCGTCGTCATACCAGACCATTGCCGAGACACTGCCTCCGATGCCGACGGGAGTATCGCCCAGGGAACCCCAGCGGGTACCGTCCCACCAGGAGAACCCGCTGGAATAGAAACCTGCATCGTCCACACGGCCGGTACCCACATAGACGTTGGAACCAAACGTGGCCACGACATTGGCCAATCCGACAAAACCGGTCCCCACGGCCGACCATGTCTGATTGAACTGAGCCAATCCATGGGCAGGTTGACCTGAAACCTGGGTAAAGTTTCCTGCGGCGTACAAGGTGTTGCCCGAAACCGCCAGGGAAATGACCGAGACAAAGTTTTCGGACATCCCACCGAGACCACTCCACGCCGCTCCATTCCATGCGGCCACCCGCAGGGCTGGGCTGCCACCGGCCTGGTTGAACGATCCACCGGCGACAACGAAACCGTTATAACTCACCAAGGTGTTCACGTCCCCGCCCAAACCTGATCCCATGGCCGACCATGAGGTTCCGTTCCATCGGGCAACCCGATTGGCGGGAACCCCGGTGGAGATAGTCTGGAAAAGGCCACCGGCGATCAGCTCGCCATTGAACGACAGGAGGTCCTTGACCCATCCGCCGACGCCGGTGCCCAGGGATTGCCAGGTGGTTCCGTCCCAGCGTGCGACGCGATTCACCGTGACCTCATCCACTTTGTCGAAGGCCCCCGCCGCATGGATGCTTCCCAGATGAGGTTTCAAAGCCTCGATCTGGTTGTTGAAGACACCCCCCATTTGAATCCAGGCAGATCCCTCCCGTTTGACGACCTGATAGCCCTGCAACCCGGTCCGTCTCCCGCAGGCATAGAGGGAATCCTCGAAGATCAGCAATCGGTCGACTGTAATGGGAAGACCCTCACCCAGATCCGTCCAGCGCGTTCCATTCCACATGGCGATCTGCTGGACCGGCACGTTGCCCACCACCGAAATGGCGCCCCCGATATAAACGTTTCCTATGTCGTCCACGACAATGGCCCGCACAGCCGCGTCGGTTCCGGATATCCCCCTGCGTATTCCGACGCATCTCGGA
>DITU01000045.1 GCA_002422905.1 Verrucomicrobia bacterium UBA6176 | reverse complement strand
GGGTCGTCGTGAATCAGGTGGCGGAGGCGGGTTGGGTGCATGCGGGGCGAGGGTTGGGCCCCGGATATTGCCCAATGGATACGCCAAGGCTGGCGCGGGGTTTCCGACAAAGAGCCTGTCCCTGAGTTTAAGAGCCTGTCCCTGAGTTTGGCTGTGAATCAGGTGGCGGAGGCGGGCAAGGAGCCTGTCCCTCAGTAGATCGCCTGGACTCCTTGAGCCTGTCCCCGGTCGTAGTCCCGGGAATCGCCCTTCCAACCAACTAACTGGCCGCGAGGGAGTGATCGGAGAGCCTGTCCCCAGAAGTTCCGACGGTGAAAGAGGGATGATCTGCTGGCTTGGACGGAGGGTCGTCAGTCCGAGGTGTTTTCAACCCGGATGACGGTGGGAGGAGCCTTGACGACGGAGAGGCGTCGGATCTGGGCGACGGCCCGCATGAGGGCGGCGTGGGGGGCGTCGTGGATCATGAGGATGACCGGAACGGTTTCGCCCTCGTGACCTTCGGGTTGAATGACGGAGGAAATGCCGATGTGCGCCCGCGCGAGGATGGAGGCGACCTTGGCGAAGACTCCGGGTTGGTCAATGACGGTCAATCGGAGGTAATAGCGGGAGACGACCTGATCCACGGGAACCACATGAACTGAGTCGGCGGCATGCGGTACGAATGCCGGGACGCGTTGGTGGCTGTCGTGACGCAGGTCGAGAGCGGCATCGGCAAGATCACTCAGGACGGCGCTCGCTGTGGGATCGCCGCCCGCACCGCGACCGTAGAAGAGGGTTTCCCCGATGCGATCGCCATGAACGGCGATGGCGTTGAAGGCGTGGTTGACGGAAGCGAGGACGTGATCGTTGGGGACAAGTGCGGGGTATACGGCAACAAGGATGCCGGAAGCGGGGGAGGAGGAGCGACGGGTGCCACTGCGGGTCGGTTTGGTCGAACCGGGGGCGATGGTCTTGACGACCCCCAACAGCTTGATGGTGTAGCCCAGTTGGGATGCCGACTGGATGTCCAGACGGGTGATGTGTCGGATGCCCTCGACATGGACTTCGGCGGGACGGACCCAAAACCCATGCGCAAGGGAGGCAAGGATTCCTGTCTTGTGGGCTGCATCGAATCCATCGATGTCGAGGGTGGGATCGGCTTCGGCATAGCCGAGGCGTTGAGCGTCGGCGAGGACTTCGGCGAAGTCAGCCCCCTCAAGTTTCATTCGGGTGAGGATGTAGTTGCAGGTGCCGTTGACGATGCCGCGCAGGGAGAGGATGCGGTTACCGATCAACGACTCGCGCAGTATCTTGATGACGGGAATACCGCCTGCGACGGAGGCCTCGTAATAGAGATTTGCGCGGTGGGCACGGGCGGCGGCGAAGAGTTCCTCGCCGTGTGCGGACAAAAGCGCCTTGTTGGCGGTGACGACCGGTTTGCCGTGCTTCAGTGCGGCGAGAACAACCTGGCGGGCGGTGGTGGTACCGCCCATGAGTTCAACAACCACATGGACGTCGGGATTGTGAACAACGGATTTCCAATCGTCGGTGAGCAGGTGTGAGGGAAGATTGCTGGAGCGGGCCTTGTGAAGATTGCGGACGGCGATCCGGGCAATCTGGAGGCGGATGCCCAGGCGCGCGGCGAGGAGGTCGCCGGACCCGGCCAATGCGCTGACGAGGGCGCCACCGACGGTGCCCCCGCCGACGAGCCCGATGTTAACCTGCTGCATCATGTGGGGTGAGAGCGTGCCGAAGTGCGGCGGTCGGAGAGAAGCATGAACATGGAGCGGGGTGATGGCTGCGGGGCCAACGGGTCCGCGTGGCTGGTCCAACGACTCTTTCGGATGAGGGAGGTGGACTGGACATCGGGATTGGCATCGGGAAGCTGGTTGGAATGCAACGTAATCGGTGGATGGGGATGGTGGGTGCCCTGGTGTCGGGGTGGGTCTTGGTCGCTGAGCCGGCGCGATTTGGTGGTACGCCACCGGAACCCCGCCTTTTGCCCGGAAGCCGTTCATTCCACTTCTCGTTGTACGGTGCACCGGGCGATCCGAAGGAATTGGAATCATTGGTGCAGGTATTGAAGGAGAGACACGTGGCATCGGGGTTTGATCCGGGCCCGGCGGCATCGGCGGCATCCCGACCGGCATTTGAGTACCTGGCCCGATTGGGTTGGCCGGTGATCCTGTATCCGCCGGACGGAGGACGCATGCAGGTGCAGGGGAGCACCAGTTACCTGAAGCGGGACGATGAAGCTGCGGTTCGGCTTTTGGATGAGGCGGGTGTCTTCAACGCCATCCAGTTGGGGGAGTGGGGCTATCACTTCCACCGGTTACGCTCGGATGAAGGCTGGTGGCGTGCGGTGTTGGGCGAGGATTACGATGCGCTGAAGGGGCGTTTTGTGAAGCCCGGTGAGAACATGGGTTATGATCCGAAGCCGACGACCCGGCGTGGGTGTTACGAACAGTTGCGCGAGTATTTCCTGTGGCATCGGCAGGCGAAGGGCGGGCGCCTGATCAGTGTGACCGGGCATTCGCATTACGAAGCCTATGCGGCGGAATGGGGAGCGTCGGTGGTGGGATTGGAGGTCGGGGAAAACATTGGTTTCACGCAGTCCAAGTTCGCATTCGCACGTGGGGCCTCACGGCAATGGAATCTGCCATGGACGGTGCAGGTGAGTCCCTGGTTTGGGAATGCGGTGACGACGCGTGGTGAACTGGACACGCGTGGAGCAACGGCGCAGGGCCTCGATGCCGGCCATTCGTTAAGCCTGTATCGGAGGATGTGGCTCCATGGATGGTTTGCCGGGGCGGCGATGGTGACGCCTGAAAACAGCATGAACAGTTTCTTCACCACTGGCAGGGAGCCGTGGGAACTGACCTCCCACGGTGAGGCTGCTGCGGAAACATTCCGGTTCATTCGGGCGCATGACCGGGGCAATCCCTATACGCCGCTGTTGGTGGTGTTGGATCACCTCAGCGGGTACAACGGTTATCAGGCACTGACCTGGGGCATCCTTCCCCGGACACCGGCCGACCAGGAGATTCACGATCTGTTGGAGGTGCAGCTCTTCCACAGTCCGCGACGCCTGCCGGTCCCGGGCAATCCGGAGAATCCCGAGGCGGGTTACCTGCATCCGACCCGGTACGGCGAATCCTGTGACGTGGTTTTGTCCACGGCCACGGGTGCATTCATGAGCCGGTATCCGGTGGTGCTGCTGGCGGGCGAGATCGGGTTTGGGAGGGGCTTCCTGGATGAACTGGCGACGGCGCTGCGGGGAGGCACCCGGTTGTTGCTGCATCCGCGGCATGTGGCGGCGATGTCCGGGGAGGAGTTGGCCCGATTGAAGGTGGCTGGAACGGTGGAAGTGCTGGATGAAGGGGTGAATCCGGAGACTGGCCGGCCGGCAGCGATCCCGGATGCGCGGTTGAACACATTGGCGCAGGAGCTGTTGCCCATCGGCGTCGAGGGCGATCCCGTGCAGTACCAGATCAATCGCAACGGTGCGGGATGGGTGATTGAACTGGTGAACAACGACGGGGTGGTGAAGACGGGACGGACACCGGCCCGGGTGTATCCGGAGGTGAAGGCGCGGGTGAAGTTGAAGCCGCGGTTTGCGGGGCGGGGAGCGCGGGAATGGATGACGGGGCGGACGTGGGCGACGACCGAGGTGCTGACGTTGGAGGTGCCGCCGGGGGAAACCCGGTTTGTTGAATTCGAGACCGAGCCCTGATCGCGGCTAGGTCGGCTGGGCGAAGGGCTGCAATTACTTGATGGTGATCCAAAGCCAGTCGGTTTCGGGCAGCAGAAGATGGTGGAAACCTTGAGGCACACCGTTGTTTTCGCCGGTGGTGGCGATTTCGTGGAGGACGGGTTGGGTGGGTCCGTTGGTGGTTCCGCTGGCGGTCAGGCGGAGGAGGGCGTTGGTGGCAGTGGAATTGGTGGCGGTGACGAAGCGGAGCACGGCCTCGGTGGCGTTGGTGGCGGTGAGGACGGATTCGGCGACGACACCTTCGGGAAGGTCGAGGGCGACGAGGTGGATGGGTTGGTTGAAGCCGGCGATGCGCTGGAGGTTGACCTTGAACTCATTGGTGGTGCCGCGTGAAAGGATGAGGGCATGGGCGGAAGCGACCGCTTTGAACCCGGGATCGAGCGGGCGTACTTCGAGTCGGTATCGGTGTGCGGGACTGCGTGCGGAGAGATGGCTGCCGATGCGGGCGATGACGGTGTTGGTGGAGGGGGCTTTCCAGACGAGGGCGGGGTCGCCCATGGAGGCGTCGTCATTCTGCGCGAGTTCCTTTCCCTGATCATCGAGGAGGCGCAGCCAGGCATCGAGTGGCGAACCGATGGGGGCGGCCTGCACCTCGATCCGATACGTGGTGTCGGGGACGGGATTGAAGCGGTGATCGTCGGATTCTCCCGGCTTGGTGAGCGACCCTGTGATGGCGAACGGGGGGGACAACGGGGCCCCGCTGGATCCGTCCTCGTGGAGTTCGGGGCCGGATCCGACGGGAATTCGGAGAGGGCCGGAGTAGCCGGGGAAGTGGCCCGGGATCCAGCGGGATGAAAGGGTCGAGGGAACGTTTGTGAAGGTCAGGGGAGGGTTCGAGACGGGGAGATTCCAGCCGTGATGGATGTGGTGTGGGTGTGGGTCTGATCCGACACCGATGGGATCGAGGGATTGGATCCATGGTCCGGTGTGGAGGTGGAGTCGGTAGATGCAGCGCGGATTGCCGGCGAACCGGATTTCGGAGTCGGCCGGGTGAGGGAAGCCGAACAATTCAAGACGATAGGTTCCAGCGGTGGGGGCGGTGAAGTGGAGGAAGGGGTCGAGGGTATAACCGTCGTCATGATTCCACGCGACGACGGTGCCGGCGGGGTTGCGGAGGCGGAGGGCGGCATCGAGGGGTGAGGCCAGGACGAAGGCTTCGACTCGGGCGATGAGAGTCTGGCCGGATTGGAGTTGGACGGTGAACTGGTCGATGTCATCGCGCTTGCCGAGGCGTCCTTCGATGACGGCTGGAAGGGATGCGATGGCCTGTGCTTGGTCGGAAGCGTCGTTGGGCTCGGTTTCGGCGAGGGACGGGGAGTCGGTGACGAGGAAAAGGCGGGGTTCGCTGACGCCTTCGGGATGGAGTGCGCGGGCGAGATAAGGACCAGGTGGGACGGAGGGATCGACCTGAACGGAGTAGGAGCCCTTGTTGGTCTCCGGGGTCGCGACGAGGCCGGGATGATTGAAGACGAGTTGGGCGGGCCAGGGGTCGAAGGTGCCGACTGCGGTGAGGGTATTGGAGGCGCCAGGTGTGAGGCTGGGCGGGAACAGGTGTTCGAGAACGGGTACCGCTCCGTTGAGAAGGGTAAGAAGGCTGAGGACGGCAGGAAGCCAGGCCAATCCGCGAAGGGAGCGCGAGGTGGGCATCGGGAGGGGTCAGGCGAAGAGATCGCGGATGACCCGGCCGTTGTTGACCAATTGGACAGGACGGCCGGTTGGAGTGTGCAGGATCTGTTGGGGATCGATGCCGAGTTTGGTGTAGAGCGTGGCGGCGAAGTCTTCTGGCCGGCAGACCTTTTCGGCGGCGTGATAGCCCTTGGCATCGGTGGCGCCGATGACCGCGCCGCGCGGAGTACCGCCGCCGGCGAAGAGGACCGACATGGCGTGGGGCCAATGATCCCGCCCGGCGTCCTTGTTGACCTTGGGGGTACGGCCGAATTCGCCCAGGACGACCACCAGGGTGGAGTCGAGCAGACCGCGTTCGTCGAGGTCGGTGATGAGGGCGGCAACGCCTTTGTCGAGGTTCTGGACGGTGTTGCCCTTGTAGGCTTCGAAGAGCTTGGTGTGATGATCCCAACCGCCGGAGTAGACGGTGACCCAGGAGACTCCGACTTCAACGAGGCGCCGGGCGAGGAGGAGACGTTGGGCGAAATCGTTGCGGCCGTAGCGTTCGCGGATTTCCTCCTTTTCCCGCTTGAGATCGAAGGCGTCCTGGGCGCGCGGAGACAGGACCAGATTGACGCCTTGGGCGAGGTATTGGTCGAAGGTGACGGCGGGATCCTCCGTGAGTTTGCCGGCGTAACGTTCCATCTGGTCGAGGGCGGCCCGGAGTTCACGACGATGCAGCGCACGGGCATCGCTGACCCCGGGAGGCAGGACGACATCCCGGACCTGGAACGATGCGGAGTTCGGGTAGCCGTCGATGACGAAAGGGGAGTGTTGACCGCCCAGGAAGTTGGGGCCGCCGCTGCGGGACACCTGCGGCATGGAGACGTAGGGAGGGATGCCATCCCGTTGGCCGCGCTGGTGTGAAACGATGGAGCCGAAGGAAGGATGGAAGGTGACGAAAGCTCCGCAGGCAACCGGTTGGGGCGTGGGAGCGCCGGTCATCAGGTAGTGATTGCCTCCGCCATGATTGGGATCCTTGTGGCAGAGCGAACGCAGGATCGTGCATTTGTCGGCGATCTTGGCGAGTTCAGGGACGGCTTCGCTGAAATGGAGACCGGGAATGGAGGTGGGGATGGTCTTGAAATCCCCACGTATGCCGGAGGGGGCATCCGGTTTCGGATCAAAGGTCTCGTAGTGGGACGGTCCCCCGTCGAGCCAGACCATGATGCAGTTGACGGGTCGGGGCGGCGCGTTGACCACGCGGGCGGCGGGGGCGGCAGCCTGAAGTCGGAGGGTGTTGGCAAACCCCAGTCCGAGAAACCCCCCGAGGCCGAGTTGGAGGAAATCCCGGCGTGGCATGCCGGCGCAGTTGTGGCTCAACCCGTTCATGGCTCTTGGGGGCCAGATTACCCGCGGGGAACGTTCTGGCGAGACGGGAGATGGGAAACAAGTCGCCCAAATCCCCGGGCGATCGTCGCCAGGATCACAGTGTGAAGTAAGGCGGCCTTCCACTTTCCCGTTTCTGCCGGGGACAGGCATGGGGACAGGCGCCGGGGTTCATCTAGGCCAGGACCTTCGGAGCCTGTCCCCAGGTTTGTTGCCCGACATCTATCTGCCGACGTGGGTACTCAGGGGACGGAACCCGTAAGGGGACAGGCTCGGTTCTTGGGGGGACAGGCTCAGGGGGTTGGGTATTGGCCGGGAGGGCCAACATCGGGGGCAGAGCACCGGGAGCCTGTCCCTAAAGCTGGCACATCAACCATCCGTTCATCCCGATGGGTGGATTCAGCCTTAGCAGGGAGCCTGTCCCCAAGGAGTGAAGGAGTGGGGGGAGGAGATGAGCCTGTCCCCAGGGGTTATCGCAGGGTTCTGGTTGCGGGTTGCGGTGTCGGGTTCCGGGGGTGGTAGGTGTGCGGGGGTTACATCCAATGTCGCCTTGGAGGGAAACGCTGGGCAGGATGTGGCCGACACCATGAAGAAGCGGATCTGGAAGGTTGCGGGCATCAATTTTGATCATTTCCACATGGGTGACCTGCTGCGGATGGCGGTGGAGCATCCGCAGGTGAAGGTGGTGGGGTTGGCGGATGAGCAACCGGCCCGGATGGAGGAGGCGGTTTCCAAGCTGGGAATACGCCGGGAACTGGCCTTCACAGACCATCGCGAGTGCCTGGAGAAGACCCGGCCGGATGTGGTGATCCTTTGTCCGGCTGCGTCGCGTCATGGTGAATGGGTCAAGAAGGTGGCGCCGTACGGCGTGCATCTACTGGTCGAGAAACCCTTCGCCGGTTCATTGAAGGAGGCGGATGCGATGGTGCGCGCGATGCCGAAGGGTCGCACGCTGATGATCAACTGGCCGTTGCAATGGGTGGCGTCGCATCGGAAGGCGCATGACCTTGTGGGTGCTGGGGTGATCGGGGAGGTGCTGAACGTGTGGCATTTCGGAGGGAACCGGGGTCCGTTGTGGCACGGAGCGGACAAGGACGAGAAGACGGCGGAACAGGTGGCATCTGAAAAGCCGCACTCGTGGTTCTACCAGAAGAAGCATGGCGGGGGATCACTTCTCGATTACCTGGGTTATGGAACGACCTTGGGCACCTGGTACCAGGGTGGTCGGCGTCCGCTGGATGTCACGGCGGTGGTGGATCAGCCGCCGGGTCTGGAGGTGGACGAACATTCCATCGTGGTGGCGCGCTATGCGCACGGGCTTTCGAAGTTCGAGACGCGATGGGGGACGTTTACGGATCCCTGGATCCTCCAACCCCAACCACGTTGTGGCTTTGTGATTGCAGGGACGGAAGGAACGATCAGTTCTTACGACTACGACGACTTCGTCACGGTGCAGACACGACGTCGGCGTCAGCCCACCCCGGTGGCCGCGCCGCAACCGCGGGCGCCGCATCGCAACCCGATCCAGTACCTGCTGCATTGCCTGGATCGGGACGAGCCCTTGCAGGGACCGGTGAGCCTGCCGATCAGTCGGATCGGGCAGGAGATTGTGGATGCGGCGGTCCGGAGTGCACGGACGGGTCGGACGGTGAAGTTGTAGGATTCCGGGTGGGTCCGGCGGGCGGGAGCCGTTTATTGTCGGGATTGGCGTCGAGCAACCCAGGCGATGGTTGAGCGGTTGGGGCCGGGGCGGGTGCCGATGATCCAGCCTTGGGGATTGATGGCGACAACCTGTCCGGCGGGGGCCCCTGCGGTGGTTCCGAAGACATTGGAGGGATCGTCGAGGGGCCAGATGCCGGCGTGATTGAGGCTGGCGACGTAGGGCAGGGTGAGGGCTGCGTCCCGGCCGGCCATGGCGAGGACTTCGCCGGTCATGGAGAAGCCGAGGGCGACGGATTCGGTCTGGTTGGGAGGGCGAACGAGTTCGACCACCCGGAGGGAATCGCCAGTGCCTGTGGGAAGCCAGACACAGGCCCGGCGGAGGGAGCCTTTGCCGCACCAGCCGGCGACAGCTCCGGCGGCATTGATGGCTTCGGCGCCGGATTCGGTGGTGTCGGTCAGCAACGGCAGGGCATCGGTGGCGGAGATCCCGTCGACGCGAGAGGTGCGGAAGGCGCGCACCATTTCGCCGCGTTTGCCCTGACCCACTGCCAGACCTCGGGCATTGACTCCGACGAGTTTGATTTCGCGCCAGCCCTCGCCCCGTGCCGCTTTTGGAGCCCCGCCGGGGCGTCCGAGGACGGGTTCGCGGGAGCGGCCATCTTCGCGTTGGGCGATCCACCAGGATCCGTCGTCGCTGGCGGCGGTGATGCGACCGGGAAACGGGAGGCGTTTGCCCTGGATCCAACCTGCGGCGAGGCCGCGGTCCTCCGGATCGAGGGAACCGGCGACCTCGGGTAGCGTGGTGGTCCCGGTGGAAGTGAAGGTGGCGGGAAGGATTGCATTCCAGCCGCTCGGGGTGGACTTCAGCAACTCGGGCTGTTGGGAATCGAGATTCCAACGCCAGTAGACGGGGCGCTCGCGTCCGCCGCGAACCGTGAGGATACCACCGATCAGGACGACGTGCCGGTCTTCGACGAGGGTGACGGGGCTGATGGCGGTGACCTGTAGGATGCCGTCGCCGGGCGAGGGCAGGTCCTGCCGGGTCCAGTCGGGTCCGTCATTGAGGTAGACGGTGGCGGAGCTCTTCGGGGCGAGAGCGTAGGGGAGGCGTGAGCCGGTGATGAGTTCGAGGGTGACCCTTTCCTGTTCGACGACCTGATCGGCGACCGGGACGAGTTGCAGGCTGAGTTGGTCGACATCGGTGGGGAACCGGAGGCGGGCGACGCCGCCCTGGTGGGCGTTATCGGCGAGGAGTGTGCCGGGGCCGTCGAGTTCGAGTCCGTAGTCGGTGCCGTAGGTGGCGGAGCGGGGATTGCGTCCGACGCGGAAGGCGACTTCGAGTTCGGGTAGTTTGCCGGAGAGGTCTGGGGTACGGGAGAGGAGGAACCGGGCGGGTTGACCGGTGCGTTCATCGGCGACATCGGGACGGGCGACGACATCGACGACGGAGCCGATGGCGTGATGGGCGCGGGAGAAGGCGACGTGGTATTCGCGGAAGCGGCCCTGGGCGGGTTGCCGGGCGTGGGGATCATGGAAGGCGAGGAGTTGGAGGTGACCGCGGGTCAGGTCGGGAGAGCGGAGACGGAACTCGGTGATGCCGCGGGAATCGGTGAGACCGGCGCCGGAGGACTGGATGGCGCCGTTGACCTGCAACCAGACATTGGAGCCGGCGATGGGTTGGGTTTCGCCCTGGCCTGGCATGGGTTGGAGGGCGAGGCGGACGGGGACGATCCATTCACCGGGGTTGGGGGAGTGGACTTCACCGATGGCGACTTCGATGGAGCCGTGGAGGGCGGGTTCGTCGGGGACGACGCGGGAGCGACGGGGGCCCGAGCCGGACTGGGGCAACCATTCGTAGCGCTGGGAGCGGCGGCCGTAGACGGGAAGCACACGCTCGACCTGGCCGATGGGTTTGAAGGCGGGAGGCGGGGTGATGGGAACCGAGCGAAGGCGGACCAGTTCACCACCGCCACCGACGGGGAGGGAGTTGAACTTTCCGCCGGGGATGACCTGAAGACGGGAGAAATCCCAGGCGACCTGGGAAATGGCATTGCCGGAGCCGTCGAAATTGGAGGCCTGGGCTGAGCCGCCGCCCCAGGGGAAGTCGACGGGGCCGAGCTTCTTGAGCAGTTTGAACTCGGCTGGACCGGACTCGGGACCGCGCGGGGCGGGGAGACGACCGGTGAACCAGTTGCGGGCGAGATCGAAGTTTTCGGTGCTGCCGAGGTAGAGCCCGACGAGTTCGTTGGTTTCGGGGCGGCCGAGGGGCAGGGCGAGGTCGGTGGTCATGTGTCGGCCTTTCCACGTGAATTGCCGGTACTGGCCGAACTGCTGGCGATGACCGAACCGGATGGAATTGTCGGAGATCCGGTAATGATGCATGCGCCCGGCGTAGCTGGCGTTGGCGTTCCCGACCGCCCAGATGTCGAGGAACATGGAATGGATGAAGTCGAGGTTCGAGATGCGGCCGCAATCGGTGTTGAAGCCCAGGCTCGCGTTCAGCACCAGGTTGTCGCTGAACGTCACCCGTCCGCCGTCGGCATAGCCGGCCCCGCAACCCGATGACCCCATCGCGATCACTCCGAGTCCGCCTTCCGTTCCGCGGATCTGGCAGCGTCGGACGAGGATCATCCGGCGCTCGGGATCCGTGTTGATCCAGTCGGGGCTCTGGCCAGGGATATTTCCCGCACCGGCCATCATGAGGGTGGTGTAGCCGCTGTACTCGGTGTGGAACCCGTGGATCTCGCAATCCTCCACCACCCACGGACGGGGATCATCGCCCCAGGGTTCCTGACCGACATCGATGGTTCCCACGGCGAGTGGAAAGGATTCCACTCCGGCGGGGTTGTCGAACCGGGTGTGGGGTACGTAGCCGATGGCGCCATGGTTGCGGACGATGACGCGGCGGACGCGACCGGTGGTGGCGGTGGCGGTGAGGGGTTGGTTCTTGTAGCCGAAGCTGAGGGAAGGGTGCCCGGCGAGCTTCATGCGTTCATCCCAGTTGCCGTCGAAGGTGACATTCTCGATCTCGATGCGGCGGACGTCGTGGAAACGGGCCATGCGTTCGTGATTGCCGGGGCGGTAGGGAAGCTGGTTGAGGAACACCACCTCCTCCGGGCCTTCGCCCTCGCCGATGATCCGGACGAAGTAATCCGCCTGGCGCGCTCCGCCAACGATGCTGAGGGGGACGGTCACCGGATAGGTGCCGGGAGCGAAGCGCGCCTCGACTTCGAAGTCCCGGGCATCGGGGATCACGCGCTGGTTGAAGTCCACGGCTTCGAACCGGCGGGCATTGGCGGCGTTGCGTCCGGAGCCATCGCCCCGGGCGGAAGGCGCGAGATGGATCCGTCGGGCCGCCTCGGCCGGGAGTGGGGAAAGGGCGATCAGTGCGACGGTGGCCCAGAGGCGGAGAAGGGGTGGGGTTTTCATTTCAGGAATCCACGGGGGCGGGTGAAGGGGTTCTGCGGAACAGCCAACCGCGGGCGGCTCCGAACAGCATCAGGCAGAGCACGGCGAACGGTATCAGCGACAGGGCATCTGCATAGGAGCCGGAAAAGAAGGGGTTGGAAGTCTCGGCCCAGGCGCTCACGCGTTGGGCGGCGGAAGCGAAGCGTTCCTCGACCAGGGCGACGCCGATTCCGGCGATGCTTCCGCCGGCGATGTAGCCGGAGGCCATGAGGACGCCGGAGCTCTTGTCGCCTTCGGCGGCGATCTGTTCGTCATCGAGTCCGGCCTTCCGGAGGCGGTGCCGGTCGAGACGGTCGGCGGACCAGCGGATCATGCCGCCGATGAAGATGGGCATGGAGACGGCGATGGGCAGGTAGACGCCGACGGCGAAGGCGAGGGAAGGGATGCCGCAGAGTTCGAGGACTACGGCAATCATCACCCCGATCAGGACCAGTTCCCAAGGGAGTTTTCGACTGAGGATGCCCTTGATGATGTAGCTGACGAGGACGGCCTTGGGGGCTTCGAACTTGCGGACCGCGGTGCCGTCGGGGAATCGGGTCATGGTGCCATTGATGCCGGGATCCACGTACCAGACGGCTTTCCCGGAATCGTCCAGCAGGTATTTTTTCGCGGAGCCACCCTGTTCATCCGCCACGTGATGGACCCAGTACTGGCGGCCATCGGATTCCTTCTGTCGACCTTGCAACGCTTCGCGTCGGGTGACGTCGGGATTGGGCAGGGTGACGGAGGGAGCGCCGGTGAGGGTGGCGGCGGGGACGTAGACGGTGGCGGACTGGTTGAGTTGGAGGAGGACGGGGCCGAGGACGAGGGCGGAGGCGGTGGCTCCGATGAGGATGGCCATCTGTTGGAGGCGGGGGGTGCCGCCGACGAGGAAGCCGGTCTTGAGATCCTGGGAGGTGGTTCCGCCGTTGGAGGAGGCGATGCAGACGATGGCGCCGACGGAAAGGGCGGTGACGTAGTAGGTGCCACCGGTCCAACCGAGTCCGAGGAAGACGAGGCAGGTCAGGAGGAGGGTGGCGATGGTCATGCCGGAGATCGGGTTCGAGCTGGAACCGACTTCACCGGTGAGCCGGGATGAAACGGTGACGAAGAGGAAGCCGAGCACGACGATGAGCAGTGCTCCGACCAGGTTCATGTGGAGGGGGCGGGCGAGGCTGATGAGGATCACGAGCAGCAGGGCACCGATCAACACCACGCGCATGGGCAGGTCCCGGTCGGTCCGCAGGGTTGCGGTACCGGTTGCAGGTCCGCCGCCGCGCAGGTCCGCGAGACCGTGACGCATTCCGCGCCAGATGGTGGGCAGAGAGCGAAGGAGGCTGATGACGCCGCCGGCCGCGACGGCGCCGGCGCCGACGTAGAGGAGGTATTCGTTGCGGATGGCGCCCGGGGACATGTCCCGGATGAGGCCGTCGACGGCTGGGGCGAGGGGATTGGACAGGCCGGATCCGATGAACTGGATGAGGGGGATGAGAACGAGGTAACTGAGGACGCCGCCGCCGGCCATGACGCCGGCGATGCGTGGGCCGATGATGTAGCCGACCCCGAGCATTTCGGGGGTGATTTCGGCGGCGAGTGAACCGCCTTTCAGTGGCGGTCCGAAGGCGATGCCGGGGGTGTCTTTCCAGGCGCGGAGGGCGCGGCACAGGATGTTGTAGGTCACGCCGATGCCGAGTCCGGCGAAGATGGTTGCGGCACTGATCCCTGCGAGGGCTCCGGTCCGGCGATGTTCCGGCGATGCTTCGGCGAGGGAGTCGGCATCGGCCCCGGCCTTGAGGACTTCGGCACAGGCGGTGCCTTCGGGGTATTTGAGCTGTCCGTGCTGCTCGACGATCAGGGCGCGCCGGAGGGGGATCATCATGAGGATGCCGAGGGCGCCACCGAGGACGGCGACGAGCGCGACGCGGGCGAGTTCGAGGTCGAAGCCGAGGATGAGGACGGCGGGCATGGTGACACCGACGCCGAAAGCGAGGGATTCACCGGCTGAACCGGCGGTCTGGGCGATATTGTGTTCGAGGATGCTGGCGTCCTTGCCGCCCATGCGGGCCCAGAGACGGAAGAGGGTGATGGAGATGACTGCGACGGGGATCGACGCGGAGACGGTGAGCCCGACCTTGAGGGTGAGGAAGAGGGAGGAGGCCCCGAAGACCACGCCGAGCAGGGTGCCGACGACGAGGGCGCGCAGGCTGAATTCCCGGAGGCTGGATGAAGCCGGGATGAAGGGGACAAAGGGGCGTGAAGGACCGGCCATAGGCCGCGAGGCTACGCCTTCGTGACACCCCGGCAAGCCGGCGGAGGGACAGGCGTCAGATCGGGCCGGGGGTTCGTTCCGCTCTGCTTGCGGCTTCCCGGAACTGCATGGCGGCAAGCTTCTGATAGGTGCCGCCCGGGATCTGTTCGAGTTCCTCGTGGCGTCCGGTTTCAACCACCCGCCCGTCGGCGATCACCACGATCCGGTCGGCATGACGGACGGTGGCGAGCCGATGGGCGATGATGAAGGTGGTGCGGCCGCGCATGAGGGATTCGAGGGCTTCCTGGATGAGGCCTTCGCTCTCGGAATCGAGGGCGCTGGTGGCTTCGTCGAGGATCAGGATGGCCGGATTGCGAAGGATGGCGCGGGCGATGGCGATGCGTTGGCGTTGGCCGCCGGAGAGCTTGATGCCGCGGTCACCGACGAGGGTGAGGTAACCTTCGGGAAAGGATTGGATGAACTGGTGGGCATTGGCCTGTCGGGCGGCGGCCTCGATTTCTGCCTGGGATGCGCCGGGTCGGCCGTAAGCGATGTTCTCGGCGATGGTTCCGCCGAAGAGGAGGACTTCCTGGGGTACCAACGACATCTGGGCGCGGAGGTCCGTCAGGGGAATTTCCCGGGCATCCTGTCCGTCGAGAAGGATCCGGCCGGCCGTCGGGTCGTAGAGGCGCATCAGCAGGGAAAGCACGGTGGATTTGCCGGCGCCGCTCGGGCCGACGAGGGCGATGCTTTGGCCGGGGGAAGCGACGAGATCAATGCCGTGCAGGACCTGGAAGCCTTCGCGTGAGGGGTAGGTGAAACGGACGTCTTCGAAGCGGACCTCGCCGTTGAGTCGTGCGGGGGGCGGGCCGGGGCTGGGGTTCAGGGAGATCTCGATCTCACCGGTCTCGCGGAGGAGTTCGCGGACCCGTTGGGTGGCGCCGATGGCCTTCTGGAGTTGGCTGTAGAGATCGGCGAACTGGCCCATGGCTCCGGCAACGAACGTGGTGTAGAGGATGAACCGGGTGAGTTCGCCGAAGGTGATCTCCCCGGCTTGAAGCAGCCGTGCGCCGGACCACAGGACCAGGACGATGGTCCCGAACAGGGCGAAGACGATGAAGGAGACAAAGGCGGCACGGATGCGGGCGCCGCGAAGGGTGGCGGTGAGGAAATGGCCGAGGCCTTCGTGGTAGCGTCGGAGTTCGTGACCTTCGTTGGAGAAAGCCTTGACGTTGACGATGCCCTGCAGGGTTTCCTCGACGATGGTTGCGGTGTCGGCCAAACGGTCCTGGGCTTCCCGGGCGACGCGGCGGGTGCGCCGTCCGAACACCACTGCCACCACCGTCAGAACCGGCAGGCTGGCCAGCATCATGGCGGTGAGCTTCAACGAGGTGATCGCGATCAATACCACTCCCCCGGCCAACAGGGTCATCTGGCGGATGAACTGGGGCAGCAGGGAGATCAGTGTGTCTTCGATCTGCACCAGATCCGCTGAGAGGCGGCTTGCCAGTTCGCCCACCCGGCGTTGTCCGAAGAACGACATGGGCAACGAGATCAGCCGCGCATAGGTGTCGCGGCGGAGGTCCACGAGACTCCGTTGCCCCACCGTTGCGAATGACAATGCGTGGAAGAACAGGAACATCGATTGGATCAACAGGATGCCCATCAGCAGCAACGCGATGCCATTGACGTTGGGGAGCGCCTTGCCCGGGGTGGATCCAGCCGCGGCATCGATCAGGGATCCGGCCAGGTAGGGGAAGGCGAGGCTGAGCGAGCTCGAACAGAGGAGCGCCAGCAGCGCCAGGGTGAAGCGGACCCGGTATGGCCGCAGGTAGCCGAACAACTCCAGCGCTTGCCGAACCGATTCCCGGTCGATCCGGGCCTTGGGCAGGTCGATCCCAGCCTGGTCATTCCGTGAATGGCGCGCCATGTGGGCCAGCCTACGGCCAGTCCCTCCCACCGGAAAGCGGGAGGTTGGAAAGTCTGAGCCCGTGGGGAAGTGTGATTGGAAGTATCCGGGAGCCTGTCCCTTGGGTTTGTGGGTCAGAGACCTGTTGGATGGTCCAGGAATTCCCAGGGGAGACCGAATCGTCTGGAGATTTCCTCGGCGATTGACCGGACACCGAAGGTCTCGGTCGCGTAGTGGCCGCCGTAGAAGACGTTCATTTCGAGGTCTTCCGCCATGGCATAGGTCCAATGGGGGCCTTCGCCGGTGATGAAGGTGTCGACGCCCTCGGATCTTGCCTGTGCCATTTCCGCGCCGGCGCCTCCGGTACAGATGCCGATCCTGCGACATTCCCGGGCGCCGCCCGGCAGGACGACCGGGGGACGACCGAGGGCGGTGGCGAGGCGTTGTCCGAGTTCATCGCGTGGCATGGGGCGCGGCAGGGTCACCTGGACTCCGATAAAGGCCTCATGACGGGCAAAGAAGGGTTTGTATCTGCGGAAACCGAGGGCACGGGCGAGCCCGGCGGCATTGCCGAGTTCGAGATGGCCATCCAGGGGGAGGTGCTGGGAATAAACGGCGAGGTTGCCCTGGACCAGCCTCCGGATGAGGTCGGCGCGGTGGCCGGTCCAGGGAGTCATCGGTCGCCAGAACATCCCGTGATGCACCAGCAACAGGTCGCATCGAGCCTCAAGGGCCATCCCGACGACCACCGGAGTTCCATCGACGGCGGCGGCGATACGGCTGACGCGCCCATTGTTTTCGAATTGGAGCCCGTTGACGGCGCCTTCGTAATCCTTGAATCGATCCGGCTGGAGCCGGCGTTGCAGGTATTCCACCACGTCAGCGAGGGGGACGGAGTCGGGTTGGGGCATGGGAATGGGGTGGGACGGGGTGACGGGAAGAGGTGGGGCTGAGGATCAGGCGTCGATGGAGTATTTTCTGAAGCCAAGTGCCTGACCCAGCAGGTGGAGGGCGAAGCGTGGATTGTTGGTGAGGTAACGTTTCCACAGGCGGCGAGGTTCGGCGCACAAGCGATACAACCATTCGAATCCGCTGCGTTGGATCCAGCGGGGCGCCTGTCGGACGCGACCGGCATGGAAATCGAAGGCAGCACCAACCCCGAGGAGGACGGTGGCGGCGAGGCGAGGGCCGTAGGCGGACATGAAACGTTCCTGTTTGGGTGTGGACAATCCCACCCAGAAGAAATCGGGCTTCAGTCGTTCGACCTCCTGGATGAGGTCGGTCTCTTCCTGGGGGTTGAGGGGTCGAAAGGGAGGGGTATGGGTGCCGACGATGCGGATGCCGGGATAACGGGATTCGACGCGGGCCCTGAGTTCATCGGCCACGCCGGTATTGCCGCCGAAGAAGTAGTGGGTGGCACCGGAATGCCGGCTCCATTCGAACACGTGTTCCATCAATTCCGGCCCATAAACCCGGCTCATCGACCGATGCCCGGCGAGCCGACCCAACCAGACCATGGGCATGCCATCGGGGGTGGTGAGCAGGGAACGGTTGTGGATCTGGCGCAGGGCGGCATCGGACTGGGATTCCATGACGCCATGGACTCCGGTGACGCAGACGTAGCCTCGATGCCGGCCGGCGACGGCTGCGGCGAGGGTGGCGACAGCGGATTCTAGATTGAGGACGCTGATGCCGACGCCCAGCACATTGACCCGGGGAGGAAATTCCACGCGGAGCAAGGATGCGTTTCCAGCGCCCCGGCCCAAGCCCAAACATCGGCTGGGATCAGCGGGGTGGGCAGATCAGCAGCCCGGCCATGCACCAATGGCGCCCTTGCCGGGTGCGACCGGAATGGGTTCCACCGTGGGATCACTCAAGGAGCGCAGCACGGCTCCGGCCCGGTCCGCATCGCCATCGGCAAGATGACGCATGGCCCGGCGGAATGCCTCCAGGCGGAAGTCGGGCTCGCCCGAGCCCCGGTCCACCCGGTCGAGGAACGCCGCCACTTCGATCAGCTTGCATCGGGCATCCATGAAATACAGGTCGAGCACCTGCTGACGTGTCATGCGATGGATCATGCCGCCGGTTGGGGCATCCGTCACCTCTGCATCCGGATTGGAAGTGGATGGGACGGGACAAGGATGTGCCGGGATTTGCTCCGGGAAATTTCAGCGGGCTTCAGGTGCCGACCAATCGTAGGCGGCGAGGGCGTTGAGTTCCCGAATGAAGATTTCCTGACCCGCAACGGCGACATGGGCCCACGAATCGTCGGCCAGTTTGCGTCGGGACAGAATTTCGAGGCGTTCGGGGTTGGCGTTGAGCAGGAGCAGGACGCCGCGTTCGTCGAGGGCGAGGATGCGATCCTGATTGGCGACCAAACTCCAGTATTTGCCGAAGCCTTCGGAGCTGGTCCAACGCTCGGTTCCGGTGGCGACATCGATGCACAGGGCGCGTTGGTTCTTGAGATGGAGATAGGCGTGTCCGTCGATCAGCACGGGCGAGGTCATGTAGCCCTGGGCCTTGTAGGACCATGCTGGGACGGCCTTGAAGGCGTCAGAATCCCGGGTGATGTCGAATGCCTGGGTCTTGCCGCCATAGGTCGAGGTGAAGACCCGGTTGGAGGACACCACGAGCGGCGTGAGGATGTTCATGCCGCGGAAGGCTTCGACG
Source organism: Verrucomicrobia bacterium UBA6176 (assembly GCA_002422905.1). Classification (GTDB taxonomy): domain Bacteria; phylum Verrucomicrobiota; class Verrucomicrobiia; order Limisphaerales; family UBA9464; genus UBA6176. The sequence continues at coordinate 9,850 of DITU01000045.1, read as the reverse complement.
GGGACCGACCAGAGTTCTGCTCCGGTGTCGGGATCGGCCCCGGCGAGACGGGTGCGGGTCTGGACGATGAGCTGACGTTTGCCGGCCAGGGTGGTCAGGACGGGGGAACTGAAGGCGCTGCCATTCATGCCGCCGCCGTCCTGGAGCGAACGCCAATTGACCTTGCCTGTTTTCTTGTCGAGACGGGCGAGTCCTTCACCGGCCTGGACGTAGACCCAATCGCCATCGATCAGCGGCGAGCAGACAAAGCCGAAGGTTGGGACTTCGGTCCTGTCTTCCTTGGGGAAATCATGCCGCCACCGAACCGAACCGTCTTGCCCGTCGAGACAGACGAGGACATCCCGCATCCCGGCGACGTAAAGGGCATCGCCATCCCATGCCGGGGTTGAACGGATCCAGTCACCATTCGACCGGGCGAAGAAGGGAACCTTGATGGCGCCCTCCCATTCGGTCTTCCAGAGCTCCCGTCCGGTGGCGCGGTCGAAGGCGCGGACCACTTCGGACCGGGCTTCCCGTGTCTCGGTGGTGAACACCTTTTCGGCCGTCACGATGGGCCCGGAGTAGCTCGGCCCCAGTTCAATCCTCCAACGGCGGCGAAGGTGCTGTTCGTCGAGGCTTCCGGGCCAGGCCGTTGCGCGTAGGGTGCCGTCCCGGTTTGGACCGCGCCATTGAGGCCAGGTATCGGAGGAGTTGGCCTGTTGGCAAAGAAGCAGGCTTGCCAGCATCAGGACAAGGCGGGAGGACAGACGAGACATCTTGCGGACCGTATTCTTGAACCGTGGATCGGCAACCGGAGCGAGTGGGCTGAACCGGGACGGGTCAGGGTTCGGGCGCGGGGTTGGTTCCGATGCGTGCCAATTGACGGGCGGAAGGCTTCTTCCAACGGCGATGGACCCAGAACCAATTGGCGGGATCGCGAAGGATGGCGGATTCGAAGTGTTGATTGATCTCGGTCAGGATTGCTTCGGGAGTGCGCGGGGAACCGTCAGGTTGGAGGGTGGGGACAATCGGACCCACTTCAATGCGCCAGTGGGCGAGTCGGGTACGGTAACAGATGGCCACGGTGAGAGGGGTTTGAAAGCGGAGGGCGTAGACGGCGGGGGCGGCGGAAGTGGAGCAGGGGCGGCCGAAGAATGGGATCCACAGGCCGCGTTCGCCGGCGTGTTGGTCGGAGAGCAGGGCCAGGAGCAGATTGCCGCCCTGCAATGCGGAGCGGAGGGCGGCGGCGTCTCGGGTCCTCTCGAAAAAGAGCACTCCGGATTGGCGGCGAAGACCCTGGAGGACCGCATCAAGTTGGGGAGGGCGCAGGGCCTTGTAGGTGGTGCCGAGGCGGTGTCCGGCGAGGCGGGACGTCAGCCTGGCGAAGATCTCGAAGTTCCCGAAATGGCCGATGGCAGCCACCAGGCTCTGGCCGGTTGGGGGGACAATTCCTTCCATCCCGACCACCTCTACCCGGGATTGCAGGGCAGCTTCCGACATGGAAGCGGTCTTGATGGCAGAAACATAGTTTTCGCCGAGGCGGCGGAAGTTTTCCCGGGCGATCTGTTGGAGTTCGTGGGGGGTGAAATGCGACCCGAGGGCATGGCTCAGGTTGTCGATGGCGGCGGAACGATGGCGACGGTCGATGAACCAGGCCAGGCCACCAGCGCAACGTCCGACGCGGGCGGCAAGATCGAGGGGCAACGATTGGATGCAGGCGACCAGAATGCGGACCGCCCAGCCGATAAGGAATCCCATGTGACGGTAGGAGCATGGGAAGCGATGGAAGGGGATGCGATTGGAAAGTCGGCGGGGACAGACGTGGAAAAAGGTTGGGGGCAAGGTTGGTTGGGCTGATGGAAAAAGGGCAGGAAGTGGTGCGCAGCAAGGGTTTTTGGGTGGAAACGGCGCCTTGAAAGGTGACTGTGACTCAGCAAGTTGGAGGAAAATATGCAATTGACATGCCCGGGTGCCTCCGTAGGGTGGGCGGCGTAAGAAAGCCAACCTCCGAAGGGTTTTGATCATGAAGATTTCTGGAATCCTCTCGCGCTTTGTCGTCGCCGGTGCGGCCCTGGCCTTTTCAACGGGTCTCGTCAGCGCAGCACCTACCGCCGGTAAAGCCGAAGTGACCGCAATAAAGGGAACGGTGACCATTGGGAATCAGCCTGCAAAGGTTGGTGACCAAGTGGGCATCGGGACGCAGATCGTAACGGGTGCCGGTTCATCGGCTGAATTGGATCTTGGGCAGAATGGCCCGAGTCTCCAGATTCAGCAGGGAGCGACGGTGATTCTCGATGAGCTGAGTTTCGATGACGCGGGTCCCGAGGTTGTGGTCAACACCAAGATCAACCTTCAGGCCGGCAAGGTCGCGGGATACGTGAAGAAGACGTCTTCCCAATCCACCTACACGGTGGTGACCCCGACCACAACGGCCGCCATCCGCGGAACCACTTACATGGTTTCAGCCGAGGGTGACGTTTACGTCTGGGATGGTTGTGTGGATGTGCAGTCCGGTGGCGTCCGGTACAATGTGTGTGCAGGTCAGCATTTCGATCCGCGGATTCCGGGTGTTGTACCCAATCCCTTGCCGACGCCGCTTCCTCCTCGCGTTCAGCCCCCTGTGAGCCCGGTCGGCCCGATCATCAATCTTTCCCCGGTGAAGCCCGAGGGCGGTGCGCCGGTGGTGGTTCAGCCGGGAAGTTAGGCTGATCGACTGTGTTGGTTGGGGCTCTGGGAGGGTGATGTTCCGATAGGGATCCCGACCAAGAGCTCTGGCAAAGACCCAAGGTGCATCAAGCACCTTGGGTTTTTGTTTTTGGGTCGATAGCATGACGAGGTGACGAGGAGGGCGTTGATGGCGAAATTGACCTTTGGATTACCGGTGATGGTGGCGTTGGGTCTGGTGATCAGCGCGGTTGGGATGTCGAGTTGTTCACGATTGCTGGATCGGCGCACCCGGACGACGCAGGCGCGGGTAACGGATTTGAAAGCCTTGGGTGGTGCTCCTTCTGTGTTGAAGGCGGCGGAAGCGGAGGCGGCCCGGGCGGACGACTTTCAGAGATTGGATCTCTTACAGCGCCTGGAGTGGACTTCATTTGATTGGCGGGCGCGATTGGCGGTGCCTTATGCGGAACCTTCGCCGGATCTGGGTTTGGTGGTGGCTGACAACCAGACCGTCACTGAGTTGAGTCGGGGGACGGTAGTGGATGGAGAGAGATATGATCTTTTCTGGCCGCGATGGCCTGTTTACGGGCGGGTATTGAGGGAATTGAGAGCACAGGGAGCGCGTGGGGTTGCGTTTGACGTGCTGTTCACGGATCGCAGATCGAGCGAGAACCGTTTGGAATTGGGCGAATTCGCCGCAAGCGCCTACGGAACCAACATCATTCATTCGGATGGCTGGTTTTCACGTGAGTTGGGTGCGGACGGTGCGCCCGCTTATCTGGCGCTGGAGCCAGAGGGATTGCCGTTGCCGGATTTCATGGGAGCGGCCGCCGATGTGGGGGATGCAACCTCACCCCGGGATGCGGATTCAGTGGCCCGTCGGATCCGGTTGCTGACCTGGTTCAGGTTCATCGATCCCGCGGTGCGGAGTTTTGCGGACCGGAAAGGGTGGGCAGTGGATGTGTTGCCGGATGGGACCACGCACTTTGAGGGAACAAGTGGTCAGGAAACCAATTTCGTATTGAAGCCGGGACCGGACGGCCAGATTTCGTTGCCGTTGAGCGCCCAGGTGGTGCGGAAGGTAAAACCAAGTTTTGAGAGGCCTGTTTGGCATCTGGGCGTGGTTCTGGCTGCACAAGGGTTGGGATTGGATCTTTCCACGGCAGAGCGGGTACCCGGGGGTATGAAAATTTCGGGGACGAATGGGGTGGAACGATTGATCCCGGTCGATGCGTCCGGATTTCTGGTGGTGGATTGGAAGATGTCGATTCATCAGACCAACCTGTTCTTCCGCCAGAACATGATCGGACTGCTGTTCTCACATCAGAACCGGGAGTACGGGGGGGCACCGGATGAACCGCTTTGGACGAATCGATTGGTGGTTGTGGGATCAACGGCATCGGGCAGCAATCTGTCGGATCGGGGGGCTACACCTTTGGACAAGTCGGACTTTCTGGTCACGACCTATCTGAATGTGGCGGACATGATCCTGCGCGAGCGATATGTGAGGCGGGTGGGTGGGGGATGGGAGTTGTTGATGGTCGGGTTATGGGCAGTGGGTGCGGCGTTGATGACGTGGAAGCTGAGGGGGTGGGTTCTGCCTTTGGCGATTCTTGTAGTGGCCGTGGGGTGGGTGGGCCTTGCGGCGTGGGTCTATGTGAAGCAGTGCATCTGGCTGCCATTGGCGCATCCGCTGATTGCCGGGTTGCTGTTGCCCTATCTTGGCATGGTGACCACCCGCGCCTTTGTGGAGCAGCGTGAACAACAGCGTGTGAGGGGGGTGTTCGCCAAGATGGTGTCGCCGGACATCGTCGATGAAGTCCTGCGGGTGCGGAACCTGCAATTGGTCGGCGCACGGCGGCGTGTGACGGTTTTCTTTGCGGATGTCCGGGGGTTCACGGAGATGACGGATCGGACGCAGGCGGCGGCGGAGCAGCATGTCAAAGAGTTGGGACTGGGCGAGTCGGCGGCGGAGCAATACTACGAGCAGCAGGCGAGCGAAGTCCTGGCCACCGTGAACCTATATCTGGCCACCATTGCCGACATCGTGAAATTTCATCGTGGCACCCTCGACAAATACATCGGGGATTGCGTGATGGCTTTCTGGGGTGCACCCACAGCGAATCCCCGGCATGCGGTGATCGCGGTGATTGCCGCGCTGGATGCGCAGTGGGCGATCCAGTATCTCAACGATTGGCGCGCGGCCGAGACGCGACGTCGGGAAGTTCAGAATGTGGAGCGGGTGGCCCGCGGAGAAACGGCGTTGCCCCCTTTGCCCTGTCTCAATCTCGGGAGCGGACTCAATACCGGACATGTCACCGTGGGTATGATGGGATCAGAGGATCACATCGTTAATTATACCGTGTTCGGCAGGGACGTTAACCTGGCGAGCCGGCTGGAGGGCGCATCCGGTCACGCCCGGATCCTGATTGGTGAAGAGACCTTTGAAGACATCCAGTGTGATGCTCCGGAGCTGGCGAAGCTTTGCCAGGCCTTGGAACCCATCACGGTCAAGGGATTCCGACGACCGGTGCAGGTCTATGTCGTGCCTTGGCAGACGGCCCGCGAGGCGGCTTCCAAGTACGCCAGGCTACTTTCGGCGCCCCGGGTGGATTCCAGCTCGCCCCTTACGTCAGGATCTGGCGGATGACATTGCCGTGATCCATGTCGAGCCGCTTGCGGCCTGGGATTTCCAATCGACGGGAATCAAGGCCCAGCTGGTGGAGGACGGTGGCGTGGATGTCCGTGACGTAGTGACGGTTGTCCGCGGCGTGGAAGCCGAGCTCATCAGTTTGTCCGTGTTGGATTCCTCCGCGGATACCGCCGCCAGCGAGCCAGGCACAGAATGCCTGGGGATGATGATCACGTCCCGTGCCCTCGGCTCCGGGTGAGCGGCCGAATTCAGTGCCGAAGACGACAAGGGTGTCGTCGAGGAGGCCCCGTTGCCGGAGATCCTTCAGCAGACCTGCGATGGGTTGATCCACCTGCGCGGCGAGTTGGGTATGGTTGGACTTGATCTCGCTGTGGGCATCCCAGGCGCCGCCTCCGCCTCCGCCATGGAAGATCTGGATGAAGCGGACTCCGCGTTCCACGAGGCGACGGGCCACGAGACATTGCCTGCCGAAATCGCGGGTATGGTCCTGGTCCAGGCCGTACAGGCGCCGGATGTGTTCCGGTTCGCGTTCCAGTTGAAGGGTCTCCGGAATGCTCGTCTGCATCTGGAAGGCCAGTTCGTACGACTTGATCCGGGCGCGCAGATGGGCGTCGTCGGGGTAATCGATGCCTGCCAACCGGTTGAGCTTCCCAAGGAGACTTAGATTGGAGGCCTGTTCCTCACGCGAAAGGGCGTTATCGGCGGGGCGAAGGAAAGGAAGCGGATTGGCGGGATCGGTCCCGAGGCGGACCCCGCCGTGTTCAGGTCCCAGATAGGAGGCCCCGTGGGTATAGGCACCGCCGCAGCAATCGCCGGTGGGGACACCGAGCACGACATATTCGGGGAGGTTTTCGTTGAGGGTACCCAGGCCATAGGCGGCCCATGCGCCGAGGGTGGGATGTTCCAGTTCACGGGGATGCCTTCCGGTCTGCCAGGTCAGTTGGGCGCCGTGATCGTTGTGGATGGTCCAGAGCGACCGTACCACTGCCAGATCGTCGGCGCACTGGCCGACATGCTGGAACCAGTCACCGACCACAAGCCCGCATTCTCCATAGGTCTTGTATCCGGTCTGCAAGGGCATGATGACCTTGCGATTGCCGTGTACCGGATTGGCGCCGATGACGTCCTTGCCTTCGGTCTTGAGTACGGAGGCGTAAGGGGTTTCGGAAATGGACTTGCCTGCGAAGCGGTTGAGTTCCGGTTTGACGTCAAAACTTTCCATGTGGCTGACACCGCCACACAGGAAAAGCCAGATGACCGAACGGGCACGCGGCTTGAAATGGGGATCGCCGTCTGGTGGTTCCCATGCCGCACCGGTGTCGTTTGCGCGCAGTTGTCCGTCGCGGAACAGCATGGAGCCCAGGACCAACCCGGTGAGCCCCATGCCGGTATCGGCAAGGAAGGAACGACGACTTATACCCGGGCAATGAGAAGGATCCTTGGGGTTCATCTGACAGTGATGAAATCCGAATGGTTGAACAGGACGAGAGTGAAGTTCTCGACGGCGCGAAGCCGTGTGGAGTCGGAGGCAGCGGTTGAAGCGGGGATTGGGATGTTCAGGAAAGCGAGACACTCATGGAGTTCGGCAGGTGTAGGCCGCCGGTTGAGAACACGGATGAATCCCGAGGTCACCTGGGCTTCGGGTTGGTCGGGATGTTGATCAGCGAGTTGGCGGGCGAGGAGTCGGGATTGCTGAATGGCGAGTTGGCTGTTGCCCAGAGCCAGCGCCTGTTGGGGAATCACGCTGGGCCGGCGTTCATAACATTCCGTGACACTCGGGCCATCGAAGATCTGAAGGAATTCCGCCTGCTTCTCCGAGGCCGTCCGCAGATAGATCGAACGGCGTCGACTGGTCAGGGCCAGCTTGTGGTCCAGGTCGGGTCCGCCCATGGCTGGGTCGAGGGAACCCGCCACATGGAGGAGGTTGTCCCGCACCGCTTCCGCTTCGAGCCGCCGGGAGTTCATCCGCCACAACGCGATGTTGTCTGGATCAATCTCCAGGTTTCCGGGATCCGGGGTGGAGGCGCGCCGGTAGGCGTCGCTGGTGAGGATGAGGCGGTGGAGATGATGCAGGGACCAGGGTTGGGCGAGGCGACCATCGGGCCCGGGCACGGTTGGCTCCATGAATTCGGCGGCGAGCCAGTCGAGCAACTGGGGATGGGAAGCCGGACGACCGTTCCGACCGAAATCCGCCGGGGAAGGAACCAGGCCACGACCGAAATGGCGGATCCAGACATGGTTGACGGCGACCCGGGCGGTGAGGGGATTGGATCGGCGGGTCAGCCATCGTGCCAAGGCCGAGCGGCGTCCGGTACTGATGGCCGGATAGGATTCGACGGGACGCACCTTGAGGTCCGGATCGAGCGGACGTGCCAGTTTTTCAATGGCCTGTGTAATTCTTGCATCCGCCTCTGCGAGCTTGCGGCGGGCTTCATCGACCTTGCTGGTGGCAGCGGAGTCGAGGGTGATCCGGGAGCGGAGTTGTTGGAGACGTGCTTCCGCGACGGCCTCGGTTCGCTGGAGGAGGACGGCGTTGGTCGCGGCGGCGGCGTGGGGTGAGCTGGATTCCCGGGCTCGTTCGACTGAAAGGACCGCGTCGGTGGCGGCGTGCTTCCTCCAGGCGACATCCAGGGCCAGACGAGCCTCTTCAAGACGCGCCACCGGGGTGGAGGGATCGGCCTGCACCTTTTCGAGAGCTTCCCGGGTAGCGTCGATTTCGCGTTGGACCGCGGCAAGGGTGTCACGGCGCACAAATTCACGATGATCAGGTTGGACGGCCGACGCGGGGAGGGGAACGGATTCGACCTCCAGGCGACCCCCGAGAAAGGAGGGGATTCCGGGAGCGATGATCTCATTGGTCAGGGGATGGCGTTCGTCGCCGCGGACAAAAAGATAAGTGGGGGCATTGGTACCGTCATAAGCGCGGGCGATGCCGTCGCGGAAGGTGTCGAGTTGGCCAGGGACCCGGTCGAGGCGGATCTGATGGGGTTCGAAGATGGCTCGGACGGCAAAGTATTCTTTTTGCGGGATGGGATCGGTCATGTGGTCGTGGCACTTGGCGCAACCGACCGTCACGCCGAGGAAGGCCTGGAACGTGTGTTTCACGGTGTCTTCCATCCACTGTTCACGGGAGAGGAGCTTGAAATTCCGGGCGAGGAACCCGGTGGCACGGAGCGCGTCATTGTCTTCCGGGGCGATTTCATCCGCAGCGAGCATCTCGGCGAGCATGCGGTCGTAAGGCTTGTCCGAGTTGGTCGCCTCGACGATCCAGTCGCGCCACCGCCATACATGGGGTTTGGAATCGCGCACCTGATTGCCGTCCGTCCACCCCGCCCAATCGCTGTAGCGCCAGATATCCATCCAGTGTCGGCCCCAGCGCTCGCCGTGACGCGGATCAGCGAGCAACCGGTCGACAAGTCGATCGTAGGCGCCGGCCTTGAGGTCCCCGAGATGATGATGTTGTTCTTCAGTCGTTGGATTGAGGCCGATGAGATCCAGGTAGACGCGGCGCAAAAGGATTTCGGGGGAGGCAGGCGGGCGGGGAGTGAGGCCCTGGGTCCGGTGGGCGTCGGCCAGGAAGGCGTCGATCGGGTTCGCAAATCCGGTCCCGGGGACAGGCGGGCGGACGACAGGTTCAAACGGGCGCCAGCGGTATTCGGACAGAAATCGGGTGAAGTCGGCGGTCCGGGCAGAACCCTCGGCCAACTCCGATGCTGCGGGAAGATCCCGGGCATCACCCGGATGATGCCCCAGCAGCAGCTCCAACCGGTTCGGGATTCCATCGCCGTCCGTATCCTCGTCGGCGATCCGCTCGATGCGGTCGGACAGTTCCATGCGTTGTCCATTGGCACGGGCGGCATCGCCGACCTCGCGGAGGCGGGCGCCGAAGGGGTTGTGTGGAAACTCCTCCAACGATTCGGGGAGCTTGTTGTCGCTGGGAAGATGACAGGTCCGGCACTGGGCCAGAGGACGGGGAAGGAACCGGTCGAAATGCCGCTCGAGGGCTGCCCGATGGACCGGGGTGGCCGAAACCGGCCCGGCCAATCCAAGCAGCAGCCATCCGACGCACCAAGCGACACGCCAAACTGGATGCAAAGACGGTGCACTCATCGGGGTGCCCTTGGGATACCGCGAAAAAGGCGGCCCCGGCAAGGCATCCACCCGGATTTAAGATCGACGGTCCCGCGATTTCTGATTGGGCCGGGGGCGCGATCCATTCGGCGCACGATTCAGGGGACAGGCTCGCGGGCGGGCGTGGGGTCCTGATCGGTGGATGGGCGGATCCGGCTGGGACTTGGTCAGGAGCAGGGAGGAGGGGATGGGAGGAGCCTGTCCCTTGGAATGGAGCGGCCTGTCCCCACGAATGGGATCCCGGAGCGATGACAGCACTTTTCGGGGTGGGCAGAACTTTCTTGGGGATAGGCTCGTGGGTTTGATCGGGCTTTGGGGGACGGTTTCTGGGTTTTAGACCCCGGGAGCCTGTCCCCAGGGATTCGGGAGCCTGTCCCCAAGGATTGTCCCCGATCCGCCTGGGACTTGGTCAGGAGCAGGGAG
>DITU01000016.1 GCA_002422905.1 Verrucomicrobia bacterium UBA6176 | reverse complement strand
ATCCTCGTCACCGGCCCGACCGGCTGCGGGAAATCCAGCACCCTCTACACGTTCCTCCGCGAACTCAACACGCGCGAGCGACGCATCGTCACCATCGAAGATCCCGTCGAAAACAAGCTCGACGGCGTCGTGCAAATCGCCGTCAAACCGGAGATCAACCTGACCTTCGCCGCCGGCCTCCGCAGCATCCTTCGCGGCGACCCCAATGTCATCATGGTCGGGGAAATGCGCGACCTGGAAACCACTGAAATCGCCATCCGCGGCGCGCTCACCGGCCACCTTGTCTTCTCCACCCTCCACACCAACGACGCGCCCGGCGCCCTCACCCGACTCGTCGACATGGGCGTCGAACCCTACCTCGTCGCGTCCTCACTCGAAGCCGTCCTTGCCCAACGCCTCGTCCGTGTCCTCTGTCCCCTCTGCAAACAGGTCGACACTTCGCCCTCTTCGGAAGCCCTCCGCGCCCAACTCCGTATCCCCGCCCACAAACCCATCTTCAAGGCCGTCGGCTGCCGCGAATGCCGCAACACCGGTTACCACGGGCGACGCGCCATCTTCGAATGGATGGATTCCAGCCACGAAATCCGGCGACTGATCCTCAAGAACTCTTCCAGCGGCGAACTTCGCGAGGCCGCCCGACGCAGTGGCATGACCGCCCTCGCCGATGATGGCTGGCGACTCGTCGGCGAAGGGATCACCACTCCCGAAGAGGTCCTCCGCGTCACCAAGGACCAGTCGGCCGAGGAAGCCGATGTCGTCGCCAAAGCCAACGATCCTTCCGCCAAGACTGACGAGTAGTCCCCATGGCCTCCTTCCATTATCGCGCCCTCCAGGCCAACGGCTCCATCGACGAGGGTTCCCTCGACGCTGCCAACCGCGTGGAGGCACTGCGGGTGATCGCTTCCCGCGGGCTCAAGCCCATCCGCCTTTCCGATGCCGGCGGTCCGCCCCCGTCCGCCCCGGCTTCGCTCAAGACCGCACCCCGCGGCGCCACTTCAAACCCCGCGGCCAACGGTTCGACGGTCAAGACCCCCGCCCGCCCCGCCGCCGCGGGCAAGGCCTCCTCCAAGCAAGGCGCCACCGCCCAACGCGCCGCCGCTTCCACCCGCGAAACGCCCCATGCCAAGGCCGCAGCACCGGCTGACGGCGGATTCAAACTCAGTTTCGGTGGTGACAAGATCACCGCGCGCATCCTCGAGAATTTCACCCGGCTCCTGTCCTCCCTCCTCGCCGCCGGGGTTCCCCTCAGTCGCGCCCTCGTCATCCTGATGCGCGAAGCGGCCACCCCCGCCGCCGGCGCCCAGTGGAAACAGGTTCACGACCTCGTAGTCGATGGTCTTCCCCTGGCCGATGCCATGGCCCGGTCGCCGAAGACCTTTCCCCGGGTGTACGTGGCGATGGTTGAAGCGGGTGAGACGGGCGGGTTCCTCGACGTCGTCCTCGGCCAGATCGCCGATTTCCAGGCTCGCGAAAAGGAGATGCGCGGGAAGGTCATGACCGCCCTGCTCTACCCGGTGATCCTCCTCATCCTCGCTCTCGGAGTGCTGATCTTCCTCCTCGTCTTCTTCATTCCCCGTTTCCAGACCATCTTCACCGGGTTCGGAGCTGAACTGCCCCTGCTCACCCAACTCATCGTCTCCACCAGCGAGATCCTCCGCACCTGGGGCATCGCCATCGCCATCGCCCTGGTCATGGGCGTGTTTTTCCTGCGGACCTGGTTCCTCTCGGAGAAAGGCCGGCGCGTCTGGGAGGGAATGATGCTCAAGGCGCCGGTCATCGGACCGCTGGTCGCCCAGTTCTCCATGTCCCGGTTCTGCCGGATGCTCGGCACCCTTCTCGGCGCCGGTGTCCCCCTCATCAACGCCCTCAACGTCGCCCGCCGTTCCATCGGCAACCAGATCCTCGTCGACGCCGTCGCCAACTCCATCGATCGCGTCAAGGAAGGCCGTCAACTGGGACCCAGCCTCGGCGATTGCCGCACCCTGTTTTCCGGTGCGACCCTCGAAATGATCTCCGTCGCCGAGGAAAGCGGTCGTCTCGACCAAGAACTCGTCCGGATCGCCAACGTGACTGAAGGCGACCTCGACCGGCAGCTGCGCACGGCGGTCGCCCTCGCCGAACCCCTCATGCTGTTCTTCATCGCCGGCTTCATCGGCGTGATCTTCATCGGCATGGTGATTCCCATCTTTTCGCTCCAGGACCACATCAAGTGACCAAACCATTCCCCAATCCACCTGAGAACATGAACACGACGCTTCCACAGGCCTCCCGCCGCCGGCACGCCGGCTTCACCCTCATCGAGCTCCTGCTCGTACTCGTCATCCTCGGCATCCTCGCCGCCATCGTTGTGCCCAAGTTTTCCGGGCGCACCGAACAGGCCCGGATCACCGCCGCCGAATCCCAGATCTCCACCTTCGGCACCGCCCTCGACGCCTTCGAGGTCGACGTCGGGTATTATCCCAAGGGCCGCAGTGGTCTCCAGGACCTGTTCGCCCAACCGCGCGACGCCATCAACTGGCGCGGGCCGTACCTGAAGAACGAGATCCCCAAGGATCCCTGGCAGAACGAATACGTCTACGAATGCCCCGGTAAGAACAACCCGTCCTCCTATGACATCCTGTCCATGGGACCCGATGGCCGCGCCGGCACCGAGGACGACATCACCAACTTCAAGACGACCAAGCGTTGAGGTCTCCCGGCGACCGGCATTCCATGCACCCGGTTCCCTCCATCCCGGTCGCCCCGCCCCGCGCCTTCACGTTGATCGAGCTGATCCTCGTGATGGCCCTCCTCACCGTCGTCATGGCCCTCATCTCGCCCGCCCTGGGCGGTTTCCTCCGCGGGCGCGGTCTCGATTCCGAGGTGCGCCGCTTCATCTCCCTCACCCATTACGCCCAGGCCCGCGCCGTCAGCGAAGGCATTCCCATGCGGCTCTGGATCGATCCCGTCCAACGCCGGTACGGCCTCAGCAACGAATACAACTTCACCGTCACCGGCGTGGACCAGCGCGCCGTCGAATACGCCCTCGGCCCTGACCTCGAAATCGAGGTTGATCCCCGCTCCTGGGCCTCCCTCAATCCCCTCGTCCTCGACCAGTCCATCCTCCAGAACCGCTGGGCCGGTGGCCAACCCTCCTCCGCCGGCGGCTCCCGGATCGTGCTCCGATTCCACCCCGATGGTTCCATCGACGAAACCAGCCCGATCGGGGTCTGGTTGCGTCATCAACCCGCCAACTCCACCTCGTCCCGTCGCGGCCGTGTCGATCCCCGTGACGAAGTCCACATCGCCCAGGGCCAGACCCGCCTCCGTTATGAAGTCCACACCACCCCGCCGTTCTCGTCGCGGCGCTAGGTCGGTCGGGGGCTTCACCCTCGCCGAATCCCTCGCCGCCCTCGCCTTCCTCGCCATCGTCATCCCCGTCGCGGTCGAAGGCGTCCGCACCGCCAATGCCGTCGGCCAGGTCGCCGAACGCAAGGTCCTCGCCGCACGCGTCGCGGACCGCGTCCTCAATGACCTCATCGCCACCCGCACCTGGAACAATGCCAGCCGCGGCGTCGCCGATGAAGGCCGTTACCAGTTCGAATGGCGGTCCGAAAGCCTCCCCTGGGAACGCCTCACCCTCCGCGAAGTCACCCTCATCGTGACCTATCAGGTCCAGGGCCGGGAATATTCCACCCGCGTCTCCACCATCCTCGACACGGCCATCCCATGACCCCCCGTCGCCGAGCCACCCACACCACCCGCCCCGCCCGCCTCGGCTTTACCCTGATCGAGCTCCTCCTCGCCATCATCCTCTCCTCCGTCATCCTCGCCGCCGTCAATGCCGTCCTCTTCGGCTCCCTCCGCCTCCGCAACCGCACCGCCCTCCAACTCGACAACGCCAACGCCCGCCAACAGACCCTCGACATCCTCCGACGCGACCTCGCCGGCATCGTCCTTCCCGGTGGCGAAACCAACATCGCCGGCCAACTCCTGGTCGGACCGCTCTCCGGCGTCAATGACCTCGCCGGAACCGGCATGCAGATCTTCACTTCCAGCGGTCTCCCCTCCCCGTCCCAACCCGGCTCCGACATCATCAAGGTGGGCTATGTCCTCCGCGATCCCACCAACGCCGCGACTGCCGCCGGTCGCGACCTGATCCGCGTCGTCACCCGCAACCTGCTCCCCGTCAATATGGAGCTCTTCGAGGAACAGTTCCTCCTGCCCGATGTCGAGACCCTCGATTTCTTCTTCTTCGATGGCATCACCTGGCGCCCCGCCTGGACCGGCACCAACGAAATCGTCCCGCTCCCCCGCGCCATCCGCGTGGAATTGACCATGAACGAGGTCGAACCCGACGAGCGCGGACGCGGCCCCCTCGCCCGCCGCACTGCCCTTCCCTTCCAGATCATCGTCCCCATCGAGGTCAGCCCCGCCACCAATCAGGTCGATACCGCCACCCAAACCGACGGGGAACAGCCATGAAGATCCCCACCCAAGCCTCCGGACCCGCCTCCACCCGGACCGGCTCCACCCTCGTCATCGTCCTGTGGGTCTCATTCGGCCTGGTCAGCCTTGCCCTCTACTTCGGTCACGCCAATTCCATCGAACTCCGCGCCGCCGACCAACGCGCCGCCGGCATCGAAGCCTTCCAGGCCATCTCCGGTGCCGCCCGCTACGCCGCCCACATCATCACCAATCTCGATACCCCGGGCGTCATCTCCGATCTCTCCGTCGCCCCCACTTATCCCTACCGCGCCGAGGCCGTTGTCATCGGCGAATCCCGATTCTGGTTCATCGGACGCGATCCCGACCGGTTGTCCACCGGGATGGCGTCGCAGGAACTGCCCCGTTTCCGCCTTGTCGACGAGGCCTCCCGGCTCAACCTCAACACCGCCACTGTTGAAATGCTGGAGTTGCTCCCCCGCATGACCCCGGCCCTCGCCGCCGCCATCATCGACTGGCGCGATGCCGACTCCGAGGTCACCGAAATGGGGGCTGAAGACGAAACCTATCAGCGGTTGAACCCACCCTACCGTTGCAAGAATGCCCCGTTTGAATCCGTCGATGAACTGCGTCTGGTCGCCGGGATGACCCCGGAAATCCTCTACGGCGAGGACCTCAACCGGAACGGCATCCTGGATCCCAATGAAGACGACCTGGATCTTGCCGAACCCATGGACAACCGCGATGGGCGTCTCGATCCCGGCCTCTTCGAATTCCTCACCGTCCATTCCCGCCAATCCACCCTCCGCGCCGATGGCACCGCCCGCATCTCCATCGGTGCCCAGGGCCGTCAGGAACTCGCCGCCCTGCTCGAAGAACGGTTCGGGGCCGACCGCAGCAACCAGATCCTCGGCACCCTCGGCAACACCAACCAGGTCCCCGCCAGCCTTCTCGAATTCCAGCTTCGCACCGGCATGACCGTCGACGAATTCGTCCAGATCGAGAACGACATCATCGCCGGCGACGCCCAGCAACCCGCCACCGGTCTGGTCAACGTCAACAGCGCCCCCGAAGCCGTCCTCGCCTGCATTCCCGGCATCGGATTCGAGTTCGCCCCCACCCTCGTCGCCTATCGCCAATCCAACCCGAACCGTCGCGACACCGTCGCCTGGGTCGGTGAAGTCCTGGAAAATGCAGCCGCCATTGAAGCTGGCCGTTACCTAACCGGGCGCTCCACGGTCTACGCCGCTGACGTCGCTGCCGTGGGCCGCTTTGGACGCGGTTATCGCCGGGTCCGCTATGTGCTCGATGCCTCGGAGGGAATCCTTCGGATCGTCCAGCGCCAGGACCTCAC
The DNA here is from genome assembly GCA_002422905.1 of Verrucomicrobia bacterium UBA6176. Lineage (GTDB taxonomy): Bacteria > Verrucomicrobiota > Verrucomicrobiia > Limisphaerales > UBA9464 > UBA6176. Next base: position 90,001 of record DITU01000016.1, on the reverse strand, counting down.
CCACCTCGGTTGGGCGCTCGGTCGGCAGGCACGTCAGGATTTGGAACAACAGCAAGTGATGAGCAGGACTTCCCGATGATGGATCGCCTCCAGAAAGCACGGAAACCCGTTGCCCTCGGCCTCGCACCCGATGGCTCCAGATGGGAGGTCGTCCACGTCCGTCGCACCAATGGCTCCGCCGAAGCCTCCCAACCCGTCACCCTCGACATCGGTGGAGATCTCCTCGCCGATGATGTCCTCGCCCTCGGCAAAAAGCTCCGCGAAGCCCTCGACGCTGCCGGCATCCGCGAACGCCGTTGCGCCGTCGCCCTTCCCGCCGACTGGATCTTCGCCCTGTCCACCCCTCTCCCCGACCTCGCCCCGGAAGACATCGAGGGCTTCCTCGAACTGGAGGTCGAAGGCGGGTTCCCCTACGGCGCCGATCAGTTGATCATTTCCCGGTCCGATTGGACCGCACCGGACGGTTCCCCCCACGTTTCACTCATCGCCGTTCCCCGCGAGAACATCCTCCGCCTCCAACAACTCCTCGCCGCCGCGCGGCTCCAGCCCGTTTCCTTCGTTCCCGCCCTCTCCGAGTTCCACGATCTCCTCGGCGCCTCCAGCGCTGCCCGCGTCGATGTCCTCGCCGCCGCCGGCCATGTGGGAATCCTCGTGGCCCAGGGATCCGGGATGGTCGCCTACCGCGCCCTCATGGAAGCCGTCGAGGCCGATGGCGACCAGTTCCGGCCCGTGCCGGAAGTCCTCTTCCGGGAATTGCGCGTCACCCTGGGCCAACTTCCCGCCAACGTCCGCGCCGAACTCAGGTCGCTGCGCATCCTCGGCTCGGGTCCGCTCGCCGATACCCTCGCGGAAACCCTGACTCCACGCGCCACCGCCATGGGCCTGGCCGTCGAACGGATCGACCGCATCCCGGCCGATCGCCGGGCCGAACCGAAGCTCGCTCCAGGGCTTCCAGTCGGCCCCGCCCTCGCCACCGCAGTCCGGGCCGTCAGCGGACGCGCCCCCGCCTTCGAATTCCTTCCGCCGCGCGTCTCCGCCCTCCAACAGTTCGCCGCCCGCTATTCCTCCACCCGCCTCGTCCATGCCGGGTTCGCCGCCGGCGCCGTGGTCGGACTCGTCATCATCGCCTTCCTCATCCAACAGGTCCGACTCTCCCTCCTCCGCTCCGAATGGAAGGAGATCGCCGCCAAGGTCAATGAGGTGGAAGACCTCCAGCTCCGGGTGAAGAAGTTCCGGCCCTGGTTCGATGACACCCTCCATTCCCTCCTGGTCCTTCGCAGCCTCACCGAAGCTTTCCCAGAAGACGGCGCCGTCACCGCCAAGACGATCGAGATCCTCACACCGGGGGTCGTGACCTGCTCCGGCAACGCCAAGGACAGCACCGCCCTCCTCCGCACCCTCGACAAACTCCGGGCCACCCCCGAGGTCACCGAGGTCCAGGTCGATCAACTCCGGGGCAAGTCCCCCCTCCAGTTCACCTTCAACTTCCGCTGGGATTCCGCCGGACGCCGCCCATGACCATGGACCCCAACAAACGCCAGCAATTGCTCCTGGTCGTCGCCCTCGTCGGCGTCGCCTTCTTCGCCGGGGACCGTCTCATCGTCGATCCCCTCATGAAGGCCTGGGACGCCCGCTCCAAGGAGATGGTCGCTCTCCGCAAACAGATCGCCCAGGGCCGTCAACTGCTCGAACGACGCGATACCGTGCTCGATCGATGGGACCAGATGCGCACCAATGCATTGCCGGATGTCCTCTCCGCCGCCGAAGGCCGCGTCCTCGACGCCTTCGATCGCTGGGCCCGTTCCACCAGCGTGAACATCACCTCCATCAAACCCCGCTGGCGCCAACTCGACGACGATCACATGACCTTCGAGTGCAATGTCGATGCCACCGGCCCCCTCTCCACCATCACCCGCTTCCTGTACGAGGTGGAACGCGATCCCCTCCCCATCCGCGTCGAAGGCGTCGAACTCGCCACCCGCGAGGCCGATGCCTCCCTGATCTCTGTCTCCATGCAGGTCAGCGGTCTGTTCCTCAACTCTCCCTCGAAGCGATGAAGCAGACCGCCCTCCATCCCCTTTCCGACCGGTCCAACGTCCGGTTCCTTGCCGCCGCACTGCTCGCCGCAAGCCTGGCTCTCCACGCCCAGGATTCCACCCGCGCTTCTCCCACCAACACTTCCCCTCCCGCCCTCACCAATTCAGTCACTGCGCCCACCACCCCTCCCGGCACCAACACCGCGCAGTCATCCGGGCGCACATCCCCCAGCCCGGATGGCTCCACAGCCGTGAACGGAGCCTCGACCAACGCTCCCTCCCGGGCGGATTACGCCTACTTCCGCATGGTCAATGACCGGAATATCTTCAACCCGAAACGGATCCCCAATCGACCCGACTCAACAGGACGGCCCCGTCGCGAAACCCGCCGGGCCCCGAAGATCGATGCCTTCTCCCTCGTCGGCTCCCTCCGCTACGCCAAGGGCGACATCGCGTTCTTCAACGGCACCAGTTCCTCCTTCAAGACAGCCGTGAAACCCGGCGAATCCATCGCCGATCACAAGGTCGTGGCCATCGACTCCGACAACGTCACCCTGGAGTTCAATGGCAAATCCCTGATCCTCCCCATCGGTTCCCAGATCCGGCGTGAGGAGGAAGGTGAGTGGACCCTGGCGCCGGGCGTGGCGTCCGCCACTCCCACCCGCAGCAACTCCAGTTCGGGTTCGTCCGGCACACGCTCCTCCATGACCGCCTCCACCTCCGGCGACACCAACGGAAGCCCCGGCGCTGCCGAGGGCGAAGGCGCTGCCGAAGGTGACGAGGCCGAAGCCGGGGATGAGACCCCGGCGCCCGATTCTCCCTCTGCCGCCCGCGGCGGCAGCCCCGCCGATGAAGTGCTGAGACGCCTTTTGCAACGGCGCGAACAGGAACAGAACAAATGAACACCACCCCACTCCTCAACCTTCTCCTCGGCATCTCCCTCGCCGCCAGCGCCTGCTCCGGCGTTTCCGCCCAGGACAATTCCATCGAGGCCGCCACTCCCGCCGCCACTCCCGCCGCTCCGGCTGCCAATGGCGAAATGCTCCAACTCAATTTCCGCGGCGCCCCCCTGGAAACCGTCCTCAACTACCTCAGCGAGGCCGCCGGCTACATCATCGTCACCGAAACCGAGGTCACCGGTAAGATCGACGCCTGGAGCAAACATCCCGTCACCCAGGACGAAGCCCTCGCCATCCTCGAAAGCGCCCTCAGCCGCAATGGCTTCACCGCCATCCGCAACGGACGCACCCTCACCATCGTCAGCAAGGATTCCGCCCGGAAACGCGATATCCCCGTCAAATCCGGCAACAATCCCGATACCATCCCGCGCGATGAACAGGTGATCACCCAGATCATCCCGGTCCGCTTCATCAGCGCCACCCAGCTCACCACCGATCTCCAACCCCTCCTCCCCTCCGAGGCCACCATGACCGCCAATGACGCCGGCAATGCCCTCGTCATCACCGATACCCAGGCCTCCATCAAACGCCTCACCGAAATCATCCGCGCCCTCGACACTTCCCTCGCCGGCGCCACTTCCGTCCGCGTCTATCCCCTCCGCTTCGCCGATGCGAAGGAGGTCGCCACCGTGATCAAGGAGTTGTTCCCAGCCCAACCCACCGGCAACACCGGCAACAACCGCGGTGGCGCCGGTGGCGGCGGCGGATTCCCCGGATTCCCCGGGTTCGGTGGCAATCGCGGTGGCGGTGGCGCCCCCGCCGCCGCCAGTGGCTCCGGCAATCGCGCCGCCGCTTCCCGCGTCGTCGCCGTCGCCGATGAACACAGCAATTCCCTCATCGTGAACGCCCCCGAAGACGCCCTCCCCGGCATCGAGGAACTCATCCGCTCCATCGATACCAATGTCGTGGATGTCACCGAACTGCGCGTCTTCCGCCTCGAATACGCCGACCCCTCCGAGATGGCCACCGTCCTCTCCGGCCTCTTCCCCGACGAAACCCAGACCAGCAACAACAACCAGCGCGGTCAGGTCCGCTTCGGCGGCTTCGGCAATCGCGGTGGCAACACCGCCAATGCCTCCAGCGAACGCGCCAAGAAAAAGGGCCGCGTCGTCGCCGTCCCCGATGCCCGGACCAGTTCTGTCATCGTCAGCGCCGACCGCGAACTCATGGACCAGATCTCCGCCATGGTGAAACAGTTGGATGCCGATCCGGCCCGCAAACAGAAGGTCTACGTCTACGACCTCGAAAACGCCGATCCCCAGCAGGTCCAGGAAGTCCTCCGCAACCTCTTCGAGAGCCAGAACACCGCCAATCGCTCCACCCAGAACCGCAATCAGCAGGGGAGCGCCCTCACCACCCGTTCCGCCCAACAACTCCAGAACCAGAACCAACGCGGTGCCGGCGGCGGCGCTGGGTTCGGCGGGGGCGGCGGCGGCGTCGGCGTCGGTGGAGGTCGCGGCAACTGATCCCACTCCCGACATCCTCCCCACCCAACCACCCCTTCGCCCTCCCCAACTTCGTCATGAAGACCCCTTCCACTCCGCGTCCGGTCACCCTCGGACTCGCCCTTGCATCCCTCGCCTTCGCCCTCCCCACCTTCGCCCAGTTCAATCAGGGCGGCGGCGGCGCCAACCGCGGCGGCGGCGCCACCGCCCGACAGTATCCCAACAACACCCAGGTCGGCGACGCCACCATCTCCTTCGATCCCGAAACCCGGAAAATCATCGTCATCACCGACGAGGAAACCAACCTCCAGATCAAGGACGTGGTCTCCAGCCTCGACAGCCCCCGCCCCCAGGTCCTCATCAAGGTCGTCTTCCTCGAAGTCACCCATAACAACAGCTCCGACATCGGCATCGAAGGCGGCTACGTCCGCAAACTCGGCAACACCGGCACCGGCTCCATCGCCAATGCCTTCGGCGCCTCGGACATCAGCTCCGGAGCCACTTCCGGCATCCCCAATATCCTCGGGCAAAACATCCAGAACATGTTGCCCACCCCTCCCGGCGCCGGCGTCTATCAGGTTCTCGGCACCGACTTCCAGGCCACCCTCCGCGCCATCGCCCAGGCCGGAAAAGCCGAGGTCCTCTCCCGCCCTTCCATCCTCGCCCGCAACAACCAGCCCGCCACCATCTCCCTCGGCCAACAGGTCCCTCTCGTCGCCAATACCCGCTTCGATGCCGTCAATGGCCAGATCAATACCGTCACCTACCAGAACGTCGGCATCATCCTCCGCGTCACCCCCTTCATCACCTCCGATGGCATGGTGGAAATGATCGTCCAGCCCGAAACCTCCCAGCTCGCCGACCGCTCCAACTGGGTGCCCATCTCACGCGATGCCCTCGCGCCCGTCGTCAATTCCCGTCTCGCCGATACCGTCGTCGTTGTTCCCGATGGCCAGACCGTCGTCATCGGCGGCCTCATGCAAACCCAGGTCACCGAAACCGAAAGCAAGATCCCGCTCCTCGGCGACATCCCCTGGCTGGGCAATGCCTTCAAACGCAAGCAACGCTCCAACAACAAGACGGAGCTCATGATCTTCCTCACGCCCATCGTCATCCCCGCCCCCAGCGCCCTCGCCGCCATGACCGCCGACCAACGCCAGCGCGCCATCCTCAAGCCCAAGGCCCTCTCCCAAAAGGAACTCGACGACCTCGTCGAGCAACTCCCCGTCAAAGAGGAAAAGCAGGTCGAACCCCCTGACCTCTCTCCCAAGCCCTCCAGGAAGCGCAGGTAATCCCGCCGCTCCTCCCGCTGCACGGATTGCCGCCCAAGGCGGGTTCCCCTTCCAATCCCTGTCGCCTCCCCTTCCCGGCGCCTTCATGCTCCCACCATGTTGCGCGCCGCTTTCATTGCGTCCTCGCTGATCTTCCTCGCCCTGCTCTCCAGCAGTTGCGCCACCCGACCCAGCCCCACCCCTCCCCAACCCATCCTCCGGATCCACGAACATACCAACGGATCCGTCGCCCTCCAGGTCGCCATCCGCGATCTCCTCCCCTCCCGCCGTCATCACCCCGTCATCCGTCTCGTCGGCGTCACCCATCTCGGTACCACCGATTATTACCAGGCCCTCCAGCAACGCCTGGATGCCCAACCGCTCGTCCTCTTCGAAGGCGTCGGTGCCGCCGACAAACAGTTCGTTTCCAAACGCGACAACCAATACGCCCTCCAACCCGCCCTCGCCCGCGCCCTCGGCCTCCGATTCCAACTCGACGCCATCGACTATTCCTCCCCCCAATTCATCAACAGCGACCTGTCCGTCGAGGAACTCTCCCGGATCTTCGCCCGCCCCGACCCCGCCACTTCATCCGAATCCGGCGCCGATCCCACCCCGGACGCCGGTTCCGACGCCCCAATCGGCGAACTGTTTTCCCTCATGGATGGCTCTTCCTGGACCGGTGTCTTCATGCGGTTCGGCATCGCCTTCATCAGCGCCAGTCCCAAACTCCAGGCCACCGTCCGACTCGTCCTCATCGAAACCCTGGGCTCCCTCGAAGGCGATCTGGGCGACGCCACCGGATTGCCTCCCGACCTGAGGCGCCTCATGGAAATCCTCATCCGCGAACGCAACTCCGCCGTCCTTCAGGACCTTACCCAACTCATCGAACGTGGCCGGAAATCGCGCCGGGAACGGGTCCCCTCGGTCGCCATCTTCTATGGCGCCGGTCACCTCTCCGATCTCGAACGTCGGATCCGCGCCGAACTCGGATATGTCCCCGGCCCCGATGAATGGTTGACCGCCTTCGACGTGAACCCGCGCAAATCCGGCCTGGGCGATACCGAAGTGGCCGTCGCTCGCCGGATGGTCCGGGATCAACTCCGTTCCCTCGGCATGCGCAAGGATCCCAAGTGATCGCCCCTCCCCGTCACGGCGCCCGGACAATCCTGACTTCGCCCGTCGCTGGGTCGTATCGGAGCACCTGTCCCGGAGGCGGTTGGGGAATCGCCGCGAGATAACCCGCCTTCACCAATTCCGCCAGGTCTGCCGGCCGCCGGTCCTCCGCCGCCTCGTACAACTTCAACGCCTGCTGGACCTGGGCCAGGTCGACCACCTTCTGCGATGTCCGCTTCGCCTGACCCTGCGCCGCCAGGTAATCCATTGGCGCCGTCGCGGCTCCCCCTCCACCCGATGTCGGCGCGGGCTTCGATCCATCACATCCCGTCATCAGCCAGATCAACCCGACAAGTCCCGCGCCTCCGACCCATTTCCTTTGCCGTTCCATCCTCCTTCCCTACCCCCACTCCCCGTCCCATGCCAGACACGATCCCCCACGCGGGTGGAAGATGGGTTCACAACAAAGGGACCAAGGGTGCAAGGAAGACCAATGCCGTTCCCCGCTTCATCTTCGTCCCTTNNCTTTGCCCCTTTGTTGTTCATTTCTACAGGCTGAGGATGGGTTCACAACCAAGGGACCAAGGGTGCAAGGAAGACCAATGCTGTTCCCCGCTTCATCTTCGTCCCTTTGCCCCTTTGTTGTTCATTTCTACGGCGATGCCGGGCACAGCGTTGACAATCCCGGAGCTCCCGGAAAACTCCGCCGCCATGTCGATCCCCTCCGAGTTCCACAGCGTCTCCGCGGTCACCAAGGCCAATGTCTATTTCGACGGCCGGGTCGTATCCCACACCCTCCGCTTCGCCGATGGCTCCAAGAAGACCCTCGGCCTGATCTACCCCGGCCGTTACCACTTCGGCACCGACAAGGCCGAACGGATGGAACTGGTCGCCGGCTCCTGCACCGTGCAAGTCGATGGCGCCCTCACCGCCCTCACCTTCCACGCCGGCACCCACTTCGATGTCCCCGCCAAATCCGGTTTCGATATCGAAGTGGCCACCGGAATCACCGAGTACATCTGTTCCTTCATCGACTGATCCCGCCGCCGCTCCGCCCCCGGTGCATCCCGAAGTGGTGGGTGGGTTCGAGTACGAGGGGTCGCCCCCGCGCGTGCCGATGAGGTCGTACTCGTACGCGTACGCGTACGCGCGATCTCGCCATTTCCGCCCCAGCAACTTCGGGGGAACCGCTCCGCCCCCGCGGGCTCCAGCCGGGTCCTGACCCTCCCCCTGCACGAGAACCCGCTCCGTGTCTTCGTGTCTTCGAGCCTTCGTGTGAGGCTAGTCCTCTAAAACGAAAGGATCGGTCGTCCCGCCAATTGCTCCTTCAGCAACCGCACATCCGATTCCGTCATCAATTCGATCAACTCCTTGAACCGGGTCGTCGCCGTCCAACCCAGCTTCTGCTGCGCCTTCGCCGGATCCCCGATCAACAGATCCACTTCCGTCGGCCGATAGTAACGGGGATCAATGTCGACGTAGTCGTGCCAGTTCAATCCCACCACGCCAAAGGCGACGTCGAGGCATTCCCGGATGCTGTGGGTTTCACCGGTGGCCACCACGTAGTCATCGCCCTCCGGTTGCTGCAGCATGCGCCACATCGCTTCCACATATTCCTTGGCGTAACCCCAGTCCCGCTTCGAGTCCAGGTTGCCCAGGGCCAACCGCTTCTGCTGCCCCATCTTGATCCGCGCCGCCGCCAACGTGATTTTCCGCGTCACAAAGGTCTCTCCGCGCCGCGGTGATTCGTGGTTGAAGAGGATGCCGTTGCTGGCGTGCAGGTTGTACGACTCGCGGTAATTCACCGTCGCCCAGTACGCGAAGACCTTCGCGCAGGCATACGGACTCCGCGGATAGAACGGGGTCGACTCCTTCTGCGGGATCTCCTGCACCAACCCGTACATCTCGCTCGAACTCGCCTGGTAAAACCGCGGCTGGATCCCCACATCCCGGATCGCCTCCAGCAACCGGATGCATCCCGTCGCCGTCACGTCCACCGTGTACTCCGCCGAGTCGAAGCTCACCCGCACATGGCTCTGCGCCGCCAGGTTGTAGACTTCGTCCGGTTGAATCTTCGACACCAACCGCACCAACCCGCCGCCATCCGCCAGATCTCCGTAATGCAGGTGCAACCGGTCCAGCGGAATGTCCTTCCGCTCCATCACCGCATCCAATCGCGGCCGCACCGTGCTGCTCTGGCGCCGGACAATCCCATGCACCTCGTACCCCTTCTCCAACAGCAACTCGACCAGATACGAACCATCCTGTCCTGTGATCCCGGTGATGAACGCCTTCTTTGACATGCCCGCGGTCAGTCTCCCGGAACCGAAAAGGCGTTGGCAAGCTCCGGCTTCCCCGTTTAATCCCCCACCCTTCCCCAGGCCTAGGCCCCGCATCCCCCCCTCATTTGCCCCGCTGCAGCGTCCGCAATTCCCGCCACCCGATCCGGATCACTCCCTCCCGCTCCAGCAATGCCCGGATCTCTGCGTCCCGGGTGAACACCTCGAATTCCTCGGACCTCGTCTTCCAACTCCCCGTGATCGCCTTCAACTCGTCCGTCGGCATCCCCGCATGGATGTACAACTCCGTCACCCCCGGCTTCAAGGTCGACAACTTCCGCTTCCAGTACCCCTTCACGTCCCGTGGCATCTCCTTCAGGTCCTCCCAGACAAAGTCGTCCGGCATGACGATTCCCTTCGCCGCAAATGCCGCCCGCATCTGCCCGCCCGCGTTCTTCTCCAGCGTCTCCTGCGACGCCATCCGCACCGGCAGGTCAAACTCCACCGCCAACCGCAGGTACTGCTCCACATACGCCGGATTCATCTGCAGCGTGCCCATGTGGGAATCCAGGTGGGTCACATCCACCCCGGCCTCCAGTGCCTTCCGGATCTGCGCCCGCGACTCGATGTACGCCTCCTCCGGCTTCGCACTCGCATACACCTGCGGCACCTCGTGCCAGAAGTAACCGTCCGGATCGATCAATCCCGGCACCTCCGACCGCGAGGCCACCGGCCCCCATCGATACAACTTCCACTCCGACGTCTGGCATAGGTGGATGCCGAAATCCTTCTCCGGATGCTCCCGTGCGTACCGCGCCATCTCCGGAAACCACGGACAAGGCACCATGAGGGTCGCACTCGTCATCAACCCTTTCTCCATCGATTCAATCGTCGCGACATTCGCCGTGTGACACATGCCGGCGTCGTCCCCGTTGATGATCAGCAGCCGGGAACCCTTCGGATGTCCCAACCGTTCCACCAGGCTCGGCGCCCCGCCCTGCCCCAATGCCGCAAACGACATCACCCAACCCGCCATCCAAAGCCTCAGCCAGTGCATCCACCGGGTGTACTCTCTCGGGCGGCTTCCGTCACCTCCCACGCCCATGCCCGGCTTCTCGCAGATCCCCTCGCCTCACACCCTGAACGGGCATCCGTTTCCACCAGTCCGCCGACGTCGCTACCCGCGGCGACTGGATCGGACTCCGCCATGCACAGATCCAACGCTACGGAAGCAGGCCCAAACTCAACCAACCCGTTGCATCCCGATCCTCTTCCGCATTGGCGAAACGCAGGCGCTTGCCACCCGTCATCGGATTCACCACGCGCAGGCCAAGAACACAGGCGCGGCCCCGCGACGTGATCCGTTCCATGGATGTCTCCCATCTCGTGGGCATCCCGCCGGGCTGAATCCCCCGCAGGGTCCAGTTTGCCGGCCACGTCTCCACCAAGCTTCCATCCGCCGCAATCGCACCGAGTTCAACCGTCCAATCCCGATGGAACGGGGCCACTCCCTGGTTCACCAACTCCAGCGCCACCGCCACTCCGTGCTCGCCATGCCGCTCAATGTCCGCGGTGACGACGCGGAAATCATATCCCATGCGCCGCACCTGCGTCGCCGCCCGCGTGACCCGCGCCGGATCGATTCCGCCGCGGAACATCCCGCTGTCCATCACCCATGTGACGTGGGTCTCCCGCACGCATGTCGCGAAATCCTGAGCCTTGGGATGGGATGGCCGTTCATCAAAAACCTGACCCCACACCTCCGGGCGGATCTCACCGCCAATGGGATGAGTCTTCCATCGCTCCATCGCCATCGTTCCGGCCATTTTAAGGGTCGCGAGATAGAACCACGAATCCTCCCGGCGTCCGGTATCCAACGTGCCCCAGGCAAACGAGTCATCATGGTAACCAAAGGGCAGGTGCGCATTCGGGGCCAATCTGGAATTCCCCGGTCCCGCCGGGTATCGCAACAGCACGGGCACACGTTGAAACGCCCGCTCATAAGCCGTCATGATTCGCTCCTGCGTGCGCTTCGAGGCAAAGAGCTCGGGCCGCGGATGGGTGTGCCATTCGCCCCACATTCCGAGCAACCCGGCGGTGAGGAATCCCAACCGCGCATCGCCGTCATACCGTTGGCCGAGCGCGGCGATGAAGGCCTCCAACGCAGTGACGAGCCGCTCGTCTTCGTAGTCCGGCGTGAAGTGCTTCTGCGGCGGATTCTCCTGCTCATCCCTCCACTCGGTGACCTTCACTCCCGCCTTGGCCAGGTAATCCGGCAGCCCCGAGGGCTGCCCCGGAAACTCAAGCCAGACACGGAAGACCGCCTGGCAGGATCGCCCGGAGATCGCCACCAACTTGTCATCAATCGGCTTCCAATCGTACTGCCCAGGTCCCGTCAGCAGTTTCGCCAATGGCAGATAGTCAAACTCCAGACTGTGGGGAAAACGCTCCGCTGATTCCCCGGCATACGGCACCAACCCCTTCAATGGATTGTCCACCGGCGAATCCGCCGGCTCCATCCGCACCGCCGCGGCCAGAGCAACACCGCAAAGCAGCAGCCATCCGGCAATTCCGAGAACCGCAATCGACAAGGTCCCCACCCTCATGGTCCCAGATTGACTCAGTCGCAGATTCTCCAGGCTTCGCCAATGGGACTCCACCCCAATGCCCAGATCGGCGGCTCAACGGGCTCCGAAGCAGTACAGGTTCTTTGCCGTCCGCACGAACACCTGGTCCTGCGCCACCGCCACACTCCCGCGACACGGCCCCTCGCCCTCGAACGTCATGCTGCCCAACACCCGGAACTCGTCCCCCGCATCACACACCACCACCGTTCCCTCCTCGCTGTGCAGGTAGATCTTGCCGTCCGCACCCGTCGGCGAACCCCAGATCACTTCCCGCACCGGAAGCTTCCCGCTCCACTTCTTCTCCCCGGTCACCGGATCCAACCGGGTCAGGATCTTCTTCCCGCCGTCCAACACAAAGAGCTTCCCATCCATCAGCAGCGGCGTGCTCCAGTCCGTCGGATTCTCCGTGAACTGCCACGCCACATGCGAACCGGTCACGTCGCCCCGCCCTCCATCCCTGAAGGCCACCACCGGCTGACCCTTCGGCCCGGATGCATAAATCAACCCGGGACCCACCACAGGAGTGGTGACGATCCGATACCAGTCGTCCCGCTTTTCATAGAGGCGCGCCCTCCAGATCTCGGATCCATCCCCCTGCGCGTGCACGCTCACATGGTCCCCACCCACGATCACCAGCTGCTTGCCCGCCGGCCCCGTCATCGGCATCGGAGTCGCATAGGATTCCTGGCTTTCCAACGTTGAATCCGTCTTGCGTACCTGCCGCCACAGATCCTTGCCCGTCACCGGATCCACACACAGCAGATAGGATTCCCGCTCCGGTTTGCCGTCATAGAGCGGGTAGTCCGCCGGCATCGGCGAACGTTGCAAGACCTGGAGATACAACCGTCCCTCATGCAACAACGGCGAACTCCCGTAGATCCACATCACCGAGAATCGTCCCGATTCCTTCCCCAGGTTCCGCTTCCACAACGGCTGCCCGTCCATGTCGAAGGCCGCCAGATCCCCCGTGCCGAACAGCGTGATCACCTTCTTCCCGTCCGTCACCGGCGAGGGCGCCGCCATGTTGTTCCGCCCCTTCTCCTTGTCCCCCAAACCCACCGTCCGACGCCACCGTTCACTTCCCGTGCGCCTATCCATCGCAATCAACACCAGGCTGCCGGATTCATCCGGTGAATTGATGAACACATGGTCATCCCAGATCACCGGCGTCGCCCCCGCCTTGCCCGGCACCGGCGCCGACCAACGGATGTTCTCCTTGGTCAACACCCCCGGAAGGTTTCGCGCCGCCACCGATCCATTGTGGTTCGGACCCCGCCATTGAGGCCAGTTCTCTCCCGCCAACACCCCGCCCGCCAACGCCAGGCCCAACACCGTTGCCGTCCATGTCTTTGTCTTCATCGTGTTGTCCCTTCCTACCCCGTTCCACCAATCCCACGCCAGCCTTGTATTCTCACCGGCGAAACCCCGCACGCTTCATCCCCCGTCGGATCACCGGCTCTGTCATCATCCGTCTCCACACCGATCCTGTACGGTGATTCTCGATCATCAGGAGCATCGGACCCTGATCGATCCCCAACACGTCCGTCGCCACCCAGTCCCGGCCGGGATTGAACGCGTCCCGATACCCATAACGGGTCCACAACCGATCTCCCCATTCCCGATGGATCCGGTGCATCGTGGGAAGGCACACCTCGGGGGCAAAAGGCAACGAGGCCACCACCGCCGTCGGCGCCAACGTCCCGTCATCCCCCTCCGCAGGTGGTGCCCCCCGTGCACCATATCCGCCCGGACCGTCACAGGCCGTGATCCCCCACATCTCCCGCCCGTACCCCACATGTTTCCGGGGGTTCTCGATGCAGTAGGCCTGCTGGGCCAGCACCGCCCGTCGCGAGTTCTCAAAGTAATCCAGTCCCCTTCCGCGGGTCGGCGCATCCTGCCAACCACGGAAATCCACCCAGCAATGCGAGTACTGATGCCCGAACAACGGCGGGAAATCGAAGTACGACTGCCCATGATGCGTGCTCCACAGGTAGCCCCGGGTCCAACCCTCCCACGCCGAGGCCGGCAACGGCTTGCCGGTCACCCCCAACCCCAACAGATAAAGGATCATCCCTTCGTTATATCCCACCCAACAACGCGGTATGAACCCCCGCTCCGGATGCCATCCCATCGAAAGCACCACCTCCCCGTCGCACATCCATTCCCAGTCCACCCGCTCCACCAGCATCCGGGCCAGTCCCCGGATCTCCCGTTCCACCGCACTGCCCCCATCAAAGTAACCCGCCGCATCCAGCGCCCCGGCAAGAAACAGGGCGGTATCAATCGATGACAACTCGCATTTCCACGCCCGGGTCGCGGTGTCCATTTCAAGAAAGTGATAGAACCAACCCCGGTGCCCGATGACTCCCTCGGCTTCCGGCCCCTGTCGACCCCGCGCAAAGGTCCGGAGCGTCGTCACCACCCGCTCCGCCGCCGCTTCCCGGGTTGCATAGCCCCGGTCCACCCCGATGCACCAGGCACTCAGCCCAAATCCAACGGCCGCTATGCTGCACTTGGAACCCGCCGTGGACCGATCCCGGACCAGACCATTCCCCGGATTCACCTCGTCCCGGAAATAGCGGAAGGCCGCTTCTCCGATGACCTCCAGCAGGGCGTCGTCGGACGCAACCACCGGTGGCCGCACCGGTTCCAACCCCTCGACCCACATCGGGGCAAGGAACAGCATCCAACCGCACAACAGGGCGATCCAGGAGGCAAACGGAGGCATACGGGAAAGCATCGCGGGACGACGACGGAAGGGTCGAAACAAAAAAAGGGCCGCCCTTTCGGGCGGCCCCTGTGGAGTGATTCAGCAGGTCTTAGTAGACGCGGCTGGACTCTTCTTCGACCACCGGCGTGAGCAGGCTGTCTTCGTTGATGATCACCTTGAGGCGGTGGTCACCGATCTCGACGCCCTTGCCCGTGATGGTGTAGGTCACGCTCTGTTTCGGAGCGATGCGGGGAACAACCGGGAACTTCACGGTCTTGCCCTCGACCGTGCCACCCTGCGTGGAGATCGGGGTGATCTCCTTCAGGAACTGGGCCAGCGTGCTGACGTTGGTCAGATCCGCATTGCCCTGGTTGGTCAGGCGGATGGTGTAGACCGTGGTCTCGCCGACCAGGATCGGATCGGGATCGTCCACGACCTCGACGAGGATGGCGGAGACACCGATCCAGGTGGTGCAGGCTTCGGCATTCTCACGCAGGCCCTGCGTGGTGTTCACGCTGGCCACGTTGCACCAGCGACCCGATTGGCTGGAGGTCAGCACCACCGAGAATTCCTTGTTCTCGCCGGGCTTGAGTGAACCCACGTTCCAGGTGGCCGTGTTGCCCGAAACCGTGGCACCGGGGGCGCTCACGAACTTGGTCTGCGGCGGGGCGGTGTCGGTGACAACCACACCGGTCAACTCGGTGTCACCCGTGTTGGAAGCCACGATCTTGTAGGTGGCCTGCTTGTTCACGAACTGCTTCTCCGAACCGGTCTTCACGAGCTTCAGGCCCGGCTTCACCACCGTGGTGCAGGCGTCGTCCTGGACCGTTGCAGTGTTGCTGGCAGTCGCCACCGCCACATTGCAATGACGGCCGCGCTCGGAAGCCTTCAGCTTCACCGGGATGGTGCGGGATTGGCCCGGTGCCAGGTCACCCACATTGAAGGTCTTCTCGCTCACCCCACCGAGACCGGCGGGATACTTGTCGGTGACCACCACGCCCTTGGCGACGGCCGTGCCGGTGTTCTTGACCGTGATGTTGTAGTCAACATCGGCGCCCAACTGGGCGACTTCAGGTCCGGTCTTCTCGATCGCCAACTGCGGGCGACCCACAACCGTCTGCACGCATACCCGGGGATCCGCCCGGAGGGTGGCACAGTTCAACAACGTGCCTTCCTTGGTCGGCTTGACGGTCACCTTGAGGACCTTGGCCTCACCGGCATCCATGTTGCCCAGATTCCAGGTCAACTGATTGCCGCTGGCGCTCGCCTGGGGCTCTGAGCTCACCAGGGTGACGCCGTCCGGCAAGGTGTCCGTGACGACCACGTTGCCTGCGCAACCGGTGGCCTTCGCCGTCAACTCATACGTGAAAGGCTCGTCCAGCACGGCTTCAGCCGGTGCGGTCTTGGAAAGGGTGACCGGACCCGCGATCGCCACCGTGGAACAGGGAGCCGCCGACCGGGGCGCCGGGGCGGGCTTGGCCTGTGCCACCACCACCGGGGGCGCTGGCTCTGCCGGCTGCGGCGAACCACGGAAATAGGGGGAACGGCCCGTATAATAATCGCCGACCAGAACCTCGTAGTTGTTACGGTTGCGGGTCCGCATCTCGCGGTCGTTTTCCTGTGCCTGAATCGCCGGGAGAGCAAGGGCGGTAACCACCGCCGCGAGCCCCAGCGCCAGGCTGGAATAGATACTTTTCTTCATGATCTTGCTATGGATGACTTGTTTCTATGGGTCGTAAGGATTGATGTGCTTCGCCCCGATCAGGGGAATCGATCAAGGAACGGCTCGAAGATTACCCCAGCCGCCGGGCCGGTCGCCCAGCAGGGCGGCAGACGCGTGCACACTTTCCAATACAAAACACAGTGTCCAAGTCTCATGGAGGGGTCCCAAAGTCAAGCATGCCACCCGGACCCCAAGGCTCATCACAGGCCCATTTCCAGCCCCCAAAACCCAAAATTGACCCCTTGCCAGGATTCCAATCAATGCTGCCATCCCTCAGTCTTACCCCTTGGAAAATCGAGGTCGCTCCAACAGGGTTCCCACCCGGCTCCGGCCCCCATCATGCACTGTGAGATTGTATCCATCGACAATCGCGAGGAACGTTCACGATTCATCGCCCGCCGATTCCTACCCCTCATCAAGGGCCGCGTACTCGACGTCGGATGCGACCGCGCCCACCTCAAACGCCTTGTCCCCGGACTCGATTACGTGGGCATCGATGTCGGCGGCTCCCCCGACCGGGTCGTCAACCTGGAACAGGAACGGATTCCCTTCGACGACCGCTCCTTCGATTTCGTCCTGTGCTCCGATGTCCTCGAGCACCTCGACAATCTCCATCAGACCTTCGGCGAACTCATCCGCGTCGCCCGCGGTCACGTCGTGGTCTCCCTCCCCAACAACTACGCCAATGCCCGGCGTCCCGTGGAACGCGGCCGCGGATCCATCGGCCACTACGGCCTCCCTCCGGATGCCCCCAAGGACCGCCACAAATGGTTCTTTTCCCTCAGCGAGGCCGCCGAATTCTTCCAGACCCAGACCCAACGGCATCCCGCCGAACTCGTCGAATTGTTCTGTATCGAAAAGCCCCGGCTCGCCTGGGTGCGCGCCCTCCGTCACCTGCGCTACTCCTCAGCCAGTTATCGCAACCGCTACGCCCACTCGGCCTGGGCCGTGTTCCGCCGCACCTGATCCTTCCTCCCCTCCCCCCTTCCCTCCTCCCAACCCGTGAACGAACTCTCCCACATCGATGCCCGCGGCGAGGCCCGCATGGTCGACGTCACCTCGAAACCCGCCCTCCTCCGCGAAGCCGTCGCCTCCGGCGAAATCCTGCTCCGCCCCGCCACCCTCGCCCTGGTCGAATCCCACCAGACCGCCAAGGGCAATGTCCTCGCCACCGCCCGCATCGCCGGAATCCTCGCCGCCAAACGCACCGGCGATCTCATCCCCCTCTGTCATCCCCTCCCCATCACCCATTGCGAAGTCGCCTTCGAAATCCCTGATTCCCGCGACCGCATCCGCATCCTCGCCACCACCCGCATCCAGGCCGGGACCGGCGTCGAGATGGAAGCCCTCACCGCCGTATCCGTCGCCGCCCTCACCCTCTACGACATGTGCAAGGCCGTGGATCCCGACATGGTCATCGGCGACATCCGACTCCTCCGGAAGACCAAGCGCGAGATCCCCGCATGATCACCCACCTGCACGGGCGCCTCGTCGATGCCCTCCCCACCCTCGTCACCATCGATGTCCATGGCGTCGGTTACGAAGTCCTGATTCCCCTCTCCTCCTTCGACCGCCTCCCCCCCGTCGGCAACGAGGTCCATCTCCTGACCCATCTCGCCGTCCGTGAGGATGCCCACGTCCTCTACGGATTCCTCACCGCACCCGAACGCGACCTCTTCCGCCTCCTCATCCACACCGTCTCCGGCATCGGCCCCAAGATCGCCCTCGGCGTCCTCTCCGGCCTGCCCATCGACAGCTTCCGCGCCGCCGTCCTCGCCCAGGACGTCAAGGCCCTCTCCTCCATCTCCGGCGTCGGCCGCAAGACCGCCGAACGCATCGTCGTCGAACTCAAGGACAAACTCGGAGGCTTCCCCACCGGTGCGCTCCCCGGAAAGACCTCCACCTCCACGCTCCCCGCTGCCGAAGCACGCCTTGCCGATGCCGCCGCCGCCCTCGTCGCCCTCGGCGTCAAACCCATCGATGCCCAGGAATCCGTCCGCGCCGCCGTCGCCGTCCTCGGTCCCGACGCCAGTGTCGAACAGATCGTCCGCGCCTGCCTGCGGACTTCCGCATGAGCCAGGCCTCCCCGAGTCCCGCCCCCGCCCCGTCCCCACGCCGTCCGGTCGTCCCCGAACAGCCCCGATGGCACGGTCGCCTCGCCGCCCATCTCATCCACCTCGCCGCCTCCTCCCTTGCCGCTTCAATCCGATGGGAATGGATTGATGACGGCGGCCTGACCCGGGCACGCCAGGGCCCGGTCCTGTTCGCTGTCTGGCACAATCGGCTTGCCCTCGCCCTCCCCATCTACCAACGCGTCATCCGCGGTCTTCCCGACCGTCAGATGGCCGCCATGGTCAGCGCCTCCCGCGATGGCGGCCTTCTCGCCCACGTCCTCACCCGGTTCCACGTCCGGCCCGTCCGCGGCTCCTCCAGCCGACGCGGCGCACGCGCCCTCCTCGAACTCGCCGACGCCGCCCGGGACGGATGCGACCTCGCCCTCACCCCGGATGGTCCGCGCGGCCCCTGTTACCGGGTTCAGGAGGGAGTCATCCTCGCCGCCCAACTGACCGGTCTGCCCATCGTTGCCGTCTCGTGCTGGCTCGGATGGAAAAAGACCTTCAACAGTTGGGACCGCTTCCAGTTGCCCCTGCCCGGCTCGCGTTGCCAGGTCCGGTTCCACGCCCCCATGGAAATCCCCCGGGACGCCTCAGCCACTCAACGCGAAACACTTCGCGCAGAACTGGAAGCCGTCATGCAAGCCCTCGATCACGACGGATCCCTGCCCCCGACATCTCCACCCCGGTTTCCCGGCACCTGACCCCTATTCCAGTGTCTTTAAGCCTTGTGAATTGACGGTTCAACCCAGCCCGGCAACGTCCGCACCCATGTCGGCGTTCGATCTCTCCGTCCGTTTCTTCCTCCAGCTGGCGTTCGTCCTGGCCGCCTGTCGCGGAGTCGGCTGGATCGCCCGGCGTTTCGGCCAACCCCAGGTCGTCGCCGAAATGATCACCGGCGTCATCCTCGGCCCCTCCCTGCTCGGGCTCTTTGACTTCTCCCGCCCAGCCCAGCAATGGCTGTTCCCCCCCGAATCCAAACCCATCTTCTTCGCCATCTGTCAGGTCGGCCTCGCGCTCTACATGTTCCTCGTCGGGGTGGAATTCCGCTCCGACCTCTTCAAGTCCCGCGCCCGGGCCGCCGCCAGTGTCTCCATCGCCGGCATGGTCACCCCGTTCGTCCTCGGAGGCCTCCTCGCCCTCTGGTTCCTCCAACGACCCGGCATGTTCTTCACCGCCAAAGTCCAGGGCTGGGAGGCCTTCCTCTATCTCGGTGCCTCCATGTGCATCACCGCCTTCCCCATGCTCGCCCGGATCATCGTCGAACGTGGCCTCGCCGGCACCTCCCTCGGCACCCTCGCCCTCGCCGCCGGGGCCATGGACGACGCCGCCGCCTGGTGCCTCCTCGCCGTCGTACTCGCCAGCTTCCAGGACAACTGGCTCATCGCCGCCAAAGCCATCGGAGGCGGCATCGCCTACGCCACCCTCACCCTCACCCTCGGACGTTCCCTCTTCCGCCGATTCGAACGGACCGTCCAACCCGACGGCACCCTTTCCCAAACCGCCCTCGCCGTGGTCCTCATGCTCGTCATGCTCGGCGCCTGGTTCACCGATGCCGTCGGGATCTACGCGGTGTTCGGCGCCTTCATCCTCGGTTGCGCCATGCCCCGTGGCACCTTCGCCACCGCCCTCAACCGGCAGATGGAACCGATGATCGTCGTGTTCCTCCTTCCCACCTTCTTCGTCTACTCCGGACTCAACACCCGGCTCGATCTCGTCACCAGCCCCGAACTATGGCTCGCCGCCGGCCTCGTCCTCGTCGCCGCCTGCGTCGGCAAGTTCGTCGCCTGCTGGGCCGCCGCCCGACTCCACGGCGAGGACAACCCCACCAGCCTCGCCGTCGGCACCCTCATGAACGCTCGCGGCCTCATGGAACTCATCATCCTCAACATCGGCCTCGAACGCGGCCTCATCACCCCGCAACTCTTCTCCATCATGGTCGTCATGGCCATCGCCACCACCCTCATGGCCACCCCCGTCTTCGAATGGGTCTATGGCCGCTCCGCACGCGCCCGCGGCGATCTCGCCGCCGCCTGAGCCCCCCGCCCGAACATCCCTCCCACCTTCCCGAAATTGTTTCAAACAGCTGTTTGACAGTTTCAAACATCCGTTTGAACCTGCCG
Source organism: Verrucomicrobia bacterium UBA6176 (assembly GCA_002422905.1). Lineage (GTDB taxonomy): Bacteria > Verrucomicrobiota > Verrucomicrobiia > Limisphaerales > UBA9464 > UBA6176. The sequence goes on along the minus strand of DITU01000016.1, from coordinate 69,598 downwards.
CCCGCCCATGGGCAAACCTTCACGGTCCTCTCACGACTCCACCTCCGCCGATACCCGCCGGCAACTCCTCGACGCCGCTGCCGGTGTCTTCGCCGGCCGGGGCTTTCACCACGCCACCGTCCGCGACATCTGCCGCATCGCCGGCGCCAATCTCGCCGCCATCCGTTATCACTTCGGCGACAAGGAAGCCCTCTACGCCGCCGTCCTCCACGAGACCGCCCCCGCCCCGGCCACACCCCCTGCCGGATCCCCGCTCCCACCCCTCGCCACCCAACTCCGCAACTTCATCCACTCCTTCCTCGCCCGTATCGCCGAGGAGGGTGTCGCCGGCCATCACGGCTGCATCATGGCCCGCGAGATGGTCGATCCCACCCCGGCCCTGGATGATCTCGTCCAGCATTTCATCCGTCCCCAGCACGAATGGTTGCAGCGCCTCGTGCGGGATCTCGCCGGACCCGGCTTCTCCTCCGCCCAGATCCGCCGCATCGCCCATTCCATCGTCAGCCAGGTCCTCTTCTACAAACACTGCAACGCCGCCCTTTCCCGACTCGCTCCCGCCGACTGCCTTTCCCCATCCAACCTGGACGACATCGCCGATCACATCACCCGGTTCTCCCTCGCCGCCATCGCCTCCTTCAAGAACAGCGACGATTCCCCCCGCCCAGCCCGCATCTCTTCCCGCACCCGTTCCCGCCCTTCCCGCTGAAACCTTCCCCACACGCCCATGTTCCATCTCGCACTCCGGATGCTCCTCGGCGACCGCGCCAAGTACATCATGCTGGTCGGCGGCCTCACCTTTTCCGCCCTGCTCATGACCCAGCAGAACGCCGTCTTCCAGGGGCTCCTCTCCTGGACCACCTCCCACATGCGCAACATGCGCGCCTCCATCTGGGTGGTCGAAAGCCGCGTCGAACAGGTCAACGAAACCAAGGCCCTCCGCGATACCGACGTCAACCGGGTCCGCTCCGTCTCCGGCGTCGATTTCGCCATGCCGCTCTTCCAGGGCGTCCTCAAGGCCCGCGCCACCGATGGCTCCGAGAAACTCGTCCAACTCATCGGGCTCCATGCCGGAACCCTCTTCGGGCGCCCCACCAAGATGCTCCAGGGCGATCTCGAACAGCTCCGCATGGCCAACACCGTCGTCATCGATGAACTCGCCGCCGAACGCCTCGGCCAGTCACCCGCTCCCGGAGCCCCTCCCCGCCCCCTCCAACCGGGCGATGTCTTCGAGATCAACGACCGCGAGGCCCGCGTGGTCGGCATCTGCCGGACCGAACGTCACTTCTTCGGCTACCCCTACGTGTTCACCAGCTATGACCAGGCACTCCAGTTCGCCCCGCGCCAGCGCAAGATGCTCTCCATGATCCTCGCCGAACCCAAACCCGGGCTCACCGCCGCCGAAGTCGCCCGCACCATCCAGGCCGAAACCGGCCTCGCCGCCTACACCGTCCCCGAGTTCGAAAGAAGCACCATCAACTGGATCTGGAAGAACACCGGCATCCCCTTCAGCTTCGTCACCACCATCATCCTCGGCTTCATCGTCGGCGTCGCCATCGCCGGGCAAACCTTCTATTCCTTCGTCCTCGAAAACCTCCGCAATCTCGGCGCCCTCAAGGCCATGGGCGCCTCCAATGCCCTCCTCTCCGGCATGCTCCTCCTCCAGGCCTACACCGTCGGCCTCATCGGCTTCGGCGTCGGCGTCGGCCTCACCGCCGCCTTCGGCTTCGCCGTCGCCGACAAAGGCCAACCCCCCTTCCTTCTCCAACCCGATTCCGTCGTCCGCACCCTCTTCGCCATCCTCATCATCTGCACCCTGTCCGCCCTCCTCGGCATCCGGAAGGTCGCCCGACTCGAAGCCGCCATCGTGTTCCGCAGTTGATCCCCGCCCCCAATCACCCCGCACCCAACTTCCCATGAGCCTCCCCTCTTCACCCTCGGATCCCGCCGCCGTCCGCCTGACCGGCGTCGTCAAGGCATTCGGTTCCGGCGATGCCCGCACCCTCGCCCTCAAGGGAGCCGACTTCACCGCCGCCCAGGGCGAACTCCACCTCCTCGTCGGCCCCTCCGGTTGCGGCAAGACCACCCTCCTCTCCGTCGCCGCCGGCACCCTCGAATGGGATGAAGGCCAGGTCGACCTCTTCGGCACCCGCCTCAATGACCTGTCCCCCTCCAGCATCACCGCCTTCCGACGCCGCCACATCGGCTTCATCTTCCAACAGTTCAACCTCATCACCACCCTCGACCTCGTCGAAAACGTCTCCGTCCCCCTCCTCCTCAACGGCACCCGCCGTCGGGATGCCGAAGACAAGGCCGCCGCCCTCCTCGCCCGCGTCGGTCTCGCCGGACGCGAACGCAAACGCCCCAGCCAACTCTCCGGTGGCCAACAACAACGCGTCGCCATCGCCCGCGCCCTCGTCCACGAACCCCGTCTCCTCATCGCCGACGAACCCACGTCCGCCCTCGACCGCGAAACCGGTCACCAGATCATGGACCTCCTCGCCACCGCCGCCCGGTCCCCAGGCCGGAGCGTCATCATCGTCACCCACGATCCCCGCACCTATTCCTACGCGGACCGCCTCACCGAAATGGAGGACGGCCGCGTCGCCGGCGTCCACCACGGTCCAGCCCTCAAGGATTTCATCTCCATCCATCACTGACCCCTTTCCCAACCCTGTTTCCTGACCTCAACCCCGATCCTCCCATGCTCCGCAAACCCTCGTTCTACATCGCCCTCGCCGGCATTGTCGCCGCCCTCGCCCTCATGGCCCGCCAAAGCGCCCGCTCCCCCGACCCCGGCCCCGTCGCGCCCCCCGCCCGTTCCCCCTTCGCCAACAAGGTCGCCGCCACCGGCCTCATCGAAGCCGCCAACGAAAACGTCAAGATCGCCTCCCCCAAGGCCGGCCTCGTCACCCGCGTCCATGTCGCCGTCAACCAGTCCGTCGCCGCCAATGACCCCCTCTTCCAACTCGACAACCGCGAAGCCATCGCCCGCGTCCATGCCATGGAAGCCCAACTCCTCGCCGCCCGCAGCCAGCTCGCCGTCGAACAGAATCGGGTCGCCGATTCCACCGACCAACTCGCCCGCATCCAACAACTCGAACGCGACCGCGTCGCCTCCGAGGACGAAGCCCGTCGACGCGAGTTCGCCCTCGCCGGCGCCAAGGCCTCCGCCGCCGCCGCCGAGGCCCAGGTCGCCGCCATCCAGGCCCAACTCGATCAGGCCCGCACCGACCTCTCCATCCTCACCATCCGTGCCCCCCGCGCCGGAACCCTCCTCCAGGTCAATGTCCGCGCCGGCGAATTCGCCCCAGCCGCACTCCTCGCCGAACCCATGATGCTCCTCGGCGACATCCAATCCCTTCAGGTCCGCGCCGAAGTCGATGAACAGAACGCCGTCCTCGTCACCCCCAACGCCCCCGCCGTCGCCAGCCTCAAGGGCCATGCCGACCGCTCCATGCCCCTGCGCTTCGTCCGCATCGAACCCTACGTCGTCCCCAAACGCAGCCTCACCGGCGACAGCCTCGAACGCGTCGATACCCGCGTCCTCCAGATCGTCTACGCCTTCGACCGACCCGCCTTCCCCGCCTACGTCGGCCAACAGGTCGACGTCTTCATCGAACGTCCCCCTTCCATCGCCCGCATTCCCACGCCGGTTCCTGACACTGTGTCAGACAACCCTTGATCCCCCTTTCCACTCCCCTCAACCTCCCCACCGATTCGCGCCATGAAACCCCTCCTGCTCCTCGCCGTCGCCCTCGTCGCCCATCCGCTTTCCCCCACCCGCGCCGACACCACCCGCGCCGACACCACCCCACCCGCCATCTCACCGTCCCGTCCCGAATCCGCCAGCCCACCCTGGCCCACCGCCCCACTGACCCGCGATCAATCCCTCGACCTCGCCCTCGCGTGGAATCCTACCCTCCTCAAGGGACGCCAGGACATCGAGGAAGCGCATGGCATCTCCCTCCAGCAACGCTCCGCCTACCTGCCCCGGCTCGGTGCCAACGGCGCCTACAATCAGATCGACGAAAACAAGATCGAATCCGTCGCCTTCGATCCCAGCGCCCCCGCCGTCGCCTTCGCCAACAACCAGAACTGGAACGCCAACATCGTCGTCTCCCAACCCGTCTTCGCCGGTGGCAAACTCCGTTCCGCCGCCCGTTCCTCCCGTCTCACCCGCGAAGCCGCCCTCGCCAATTACCAGACCCTCGTCGCCAATACCCTCCTCGAAGTCCGCATCGCCTACGACGACGCCCTCCTCGCCGCCGAACAGATCACCGTCCAGGAAGCCTCCATCAAACTCCTCGAACAGGAACTCGCCGATACCCGCCGACGCTTCGATGCCGGTACGGTCCCCCGCTTCAATGTCCTCCGCGCCGAAGTCGAACTCGCCAACGCCAAACCCCGACTCATCCGCGCCCGCAATGCCCTCCGCATCGCCCGCAACAACCTCGCCGTCCTCCTCGGATTCAATGTCCCCCGCGAAACACCCCAGGACATCCCCCTCTTCACCGCCGACTCCCTCGTCATCACCCCGGTCGACGTCAATCTCGCCGACTCCATCGGGCGCGCCCTCGCCCAGCGCCCCGAACTCGCCGCCCTCCGAACCGGCGAGAAACTGCGCTCCGAGGAAGTCATCCAGGCCCGCGCCGATTACTACCCGCAACTCTCCGGCAACGCCGGTTACGGCTGGCAATCCCGCAACTTCGTCCGCGACATCACCCGCGATCTCAATGGCTGGAACGTCGGCGCCCAGCTTTCCTGGTCGATCTGGGATTTCGGCCTGACCCAGGGCAAGGTCCACGCCGCCAAGGCCCGCCAAACCCGCGCCCGCATCGATACCGACGACAACGCGCGCCGCATCGAACTCGAGGTCCGCACCGCCTTCTCCAACCTCGACGAAGCCCGCGAAGTCCTCGAATCCCAGTCCAAGGTCATCGAACAGGCCGAGGAAGCCGTCCGCCTCTCCAATGCCCGCGCCGAAGCCGGCACCGGCACCCAGCTCGACGTCCTCTCCTCCCAGACCGCCCTCACCGAAGCCCGTACCACCTACTCCGTCGCCCTCCGCGATTACAACGTCGCCAAGGCCCGACTCGACCGCGCCACCGGCGAAGGCGTCCGCCTCCTGCGCCAGGACAAACCCTAAGCCAACCCTGCAGTAGCGGTCTCGCGCGGAGACGCGGAGAGAGACTGGAGAACGGGAGTCCGACGACCGATGCCCCGGGCTGGGATCTTGGTCCCCGTTGGGGACGCATTCCGGCCCCGCCGGCCCGAAGGGTCGGAAGATCAAAGCCCGGGGCTGAGGGAGTTCGACGGCCGCGACCGCGGCGCACCCACCCGATTGGCCATTGTTTCAACGCGACCCCTTAGCCTCCTAGGGAGCGAAGGGATTCTCGACAGGCACACCAGCGTGCCGAAAATCGGCGACATTGCGGGTCACCACCGTCAAGCCGTGGGCCAGTGCGGTGGCGGCGATCAGGCTGTCCTTGATCGGCATGGCGCTCCCCTTCTTCCTGAGCCGTGCCAGCAAACGTGCCCACGCGGCGGCCGTCGCCACGTCAAAATCCAGCACGCGCATCCGCGACACGCCCGCCGCAAACCACATCTCCAACCGTGTGCGCCGGCGCCCGGAAGACAGCAGCAGGATGCCGTATTCGAGTTCACCCAGGATGATCGGATTGACCACCAACTCCCGCTCATTCGAGCGAAGCCACTCCACCACGGCAGCAGATGGAGCTGGTTTGGTCGGCTCACTGAGCACGTTGGCATCCACCAGGTATCTCATAACGAATCGGTGGACTCCGAGGCAACTGCCCGAAACCAGTCCTTTTCCGGACAGGCGAGCAACCAGTCCACCAAACCGTGATTGTCCGGCACCGGCTCCCGCTTGAGGAGATATTGCCCGGCTTCAATGCGCTCGATGTCGAACCGCTGCCCGGTGGCGATGCGGTCAAGCTCGCGCAATGGCGCGGGCAGGACGATCTGGCCCTTGCTGGAGACAACGGTCTTCATGCCGCGTAAGATCCCGACTTACGTTACGACGGTCAAGCTGTCGCGGGCGCTCATTTCCCAAAGGATGCGCATCTCAATCTTTTGGAAGGAGGATGGGGACGGATAACAATGGGGTCGCGTCCAAATATTTGATATTTGAGCCAAACCACCGGGATTGGGTGATACGCCCGTTCGACAAGGTCCGATGTTCGGTGCCACACACAGGCCGCGGCCGCTGCGCACCCACCCAATTGTCAATTATTTAGACGCGACCCCATTGCCCGTCCAATGCCCACTTCCAGTGCCCCTTCAGGGCACGGATCCGGGGATGGGAATAACCCAGGGCATCGGTCGCCAAGCTCCCTCAGCCCTGGGCTGGAATCCTAGTCCCCGTTGGGGACGCAATGACCCCAGGCATGGATTGGAATCCCGGTCTCCGTTGGGGACGCGTTTCGGTCCCGCCGGCCCGAAGGGTCGGAAGGCGCTTCCTCCACCACAGCACCTCCAACCCGGTCCTTCAGCCCGCAACCCATTCCTCCCCAAACGCACCCCTACCCCATCCCACCCGCGATTTGCCATGGCTTCGCAGCGCACACCCCGGTAAGACCCTGCGCATGCGTCCTATCCTTCCCCGCACGGTCTGCGCCCTGATCGCATCCCTTGCCGGTGTCGCCTCCCTGCCGGCCGCTACCGTCCTCGTCACCGTCGAGGGCCGACTCTTCCGCATCGAGGAAGGATTCACCCTCGAACGCGTCGCCGGTCCCGACCTCGCCCCACGCCCCGTCAGCGCCAGTGTCGATGCCCGTGGCCGCCTTTTTGTCACCGATTCCTCCGGATCCAACCTTCCCCCCGCCGAACAGCTCAAGGATCCAACCCATCGCATCCTCTGCCTCGAAGACACCAACGGCGACGGTCGCTACGACCGCACCACCGTGTTCGCCGACCGCGTCATGTTCCCCCAGGGCTGCCTCTGGCACGATGGCTGGGTCTACGTCGCCGCCCCTCCCAGCATCTGGCGGTTCCGCGACACCAACGGCGACGGCACCGCCGATCAACGCGAGGAATGGTTCAAGGGCGGAACCCTCACCGGCTGCGCCAATGACATCCATGGCCCCCACCTCGGTCCCGATGGCTACCTCTACTGGACCAAGGGCGCCTTCGCCGAACAACGCCACGAACGCACCGGCCGCCGCCCCATCCACGACCGCGCCGCCCATATCCTCCGCGCTCGACCCGATGGCTCCGATCTGGATGTCGTCATGACCGGTGGCATGGACAATCCCGTCGAGGTCGCCTTCACCCCGGACGGTGAACCCCTCTTCACCAGCACCTTCATCGACTTCACCCAACCCGGCCGTCGCGATGGCGTCGGTCACGCCATCTACGGCGGCATCTTCGGCAAGGAGAACAGCGTGCTCGAAGACCGGAATGTCATCCGCACCGGCCCCGACCTCCTCCACCCCTTCATCCAACTCGGCGCCGCTGCCCCCAGCGGATTCTGCCGTTACCAATCCACCGCCTTCGGCCCCGCCCACCGCGACAACCTCTTCGTCTCCACCTTCAACCTCCACCGCATCAGCCGGCATGTCCTCCGGCCAGACGGTTCCACCTACGCCAGCACCGACTCCGATTTCGTCGTGTGCGAGGATGCCGATTTCCATCCGACCGATGTCCTCGAAGACGCCGACGGCAGCCTGCTGATCATCGATACCGGCGGCTGGTACAAGCTCTGTTGCCCCACCAGTCAACTCGCCAAACCCGATGTCCTTGGCGGCATCTATCGCGTCAAACGCGTCGGCGCCCGCCACTCTTCCGATTCCTCCTCCCGTCGCCGTCTCGTCGCTCCCCCCTCCGCCACCGGCCCGGTCTGGAAACTCAAGCAGGCCGCCCTCGCCCGTGATTCGAAACGCGCTTCCGACTTCCGCGCTCCCCTCCGCAACTTCCTCACCAAGGACGCTCCTCCCGATGCCCTCCTCCGCGTCGCCATCGAGGGCCTTGGCCGGATCGGTGACAAGACCTCCATCCCCTCCCTGCTCGACGCCGCCGTGAAGGTCACCGAACCCCAACTCGAACACGCCGTCCTCTTCGCCCTCGTCGAGATCGGCGATGCCGCCCCCCTCCGCGCCGCGCTCGCTTCCGGGCCCGCCCTCCGTCGTCGCGCCGCCCTCATCGCCCTCGACCAATTCCCGGGGGATGAACTCACCTCCGACGACGTCCTGCCACTTCTTGCCGAAGGCGACGTCCGCCTCTGGCAGGCCGCCCAATGGATCGTCGGCCGGCATCCCGGATGGAGCTCATCCATGGTCGGTTGGTTCCGTGAAAAGGTCGACCACCCCTCCCATCGCGGTACCGCCGCCCAACAGTTCCGTTTCCTCACCCCCTCCGCGGAAGGACGCCAACTCCTCGGCGAAATCATCCATCGCCCCAGCCTCGGACCCACCACCCGACGCGCCGCCCTCGCCGTGATGGCCGGGGTCTCTCCCAAGGACGCCCCCGACTCCTGGAAACCCCTCGTCGCCGATTGCCTTCGCGAGGCGGATTCCGACTTCGTCCGCGACACCGTGCCGGTGGCCCGCCTCATCGCCGGCGATCCCGACATCCAGGCCGCCCTGTTCCGGATCAGCCGTTCTTCCGTCCACCCCGGCGATCTCCGCCTCGCCGCCCTCGCCGCCCTGCCCCCTGGCTGGAAGGTCGATACCGAAGACTTCAAACTGCTCGTTGAAACCGGTCCGTCCCGGGAAGCCGCCGAAAGCCTCGCCCGCGCCGGCCTCACCGACACCCAACGCCACGCCCTCACCGCCTCCGTCCAGTCGGCAACGCCCATGCCCCTGCTCGCCTTGCTCCCCATCTACGAATCCGGTGGCGACGCTTCCCTCGGCAGTTCCCTCGTCGGCGCACTCCGCATCGCCAGATCAAAGTCTTCCCTCCGACCCGAACTCGTCCGGTCCGTCCTCAAGAAGTTTCCCGAGGAAGTCCGTCAGGCCGGCGAAAACCTCGTCCTCGAGCTCAACTCCGATTCCACCCGCCAATCCGCCCACCTCGACCAGTTGCTCGCCGAACTCAAACCCCTCTCCACCGACATCCGTCGCGGCCAGGCTGTCTTCATGGATGCCAAGGCCGCCTGTTACACCTGTCACCAGATCGGTTACCTCGGCGGCAAGGTCGGCCCCGACCTCACCCGCATCGGCGAAGCCCGCACCGAACGCGACCTCCTCGAAAGCATCGTCTACCCCAACGCCAGCTTCGTCCGCAGCTACGAACCCGTCCTCCTCACCACCCGCGACGGCTCCGAAATCAACGGCATCCTCCAGTCCGAATCCGACCGCGAATTCGTCGTCGTCTCCGGTCCCGGATCCGAACAACGCATCCCGCGCGGCGACGTCACCGACCAACGTCCCGGCACCGTTTCCCTCATGCCCGCCGGTCTCGACGCCCAGATCTCCCGACAGGAACTCGCCGACCTCCTCGCCTTCCTCAAGAACACCCGTTGGGGCGCCCGCTGAACCTCTCATCCTCCCCATCCCTCCCGTGAACCTCCCCTTCAATCCAGCCCTCTTCCATCCACTCCCCATCGTCGGGATCCTCCGCTTCTTTCCTCCCACCCAACTTCAACATCTCGTCACCGCCGCCCTCGACGGCGGCATCGTCAACTTCGAGGTCACCATGAACTCCGACGGTGCCGATGACCTCCTCCGACTCGCCTGCGACCGGGTCGGCACCCGCGGCAATGTCGGCGCTGGCACCGTCACCTCCCTCGACGAACTGGATCGGGCCCTCGACGCCGGCGCCTCCTTCATCGTTACCCCCGCCGTGATCCCCGAGGTCATCCGGGCCTGTGTCGACCGTCAGATTCCCATCATGCCCGGCGCCATGACCCCCACCGAAGTCCTCACCGCCTGGCGACTCGGCGCCACCCTCGTGAAGATCTTCCCCGCCGACCAACTCGGCCCCGGACATCTGCGCGCCCTCAAGGCCCCCTTCCCCAAAATCCCCCTCATGCCCACCGGAGGCGTCACCCCCGACACCCTCGCCGCCTTCCGCCAGGCCGGAGCCGATGCCGTCGGCGTCGGCAGCCCCCTGTTCCACCCCCAACACGCCGCCGCAGAAAACTGGGACTGGATCCGCGCCCGCGCCCAAGCCTTCGTCCAGGCCTGGAGAGCCTCCGATCCCAGCTGAATCCCGTCTTCAGACAACGGCCATCCCGGGGACGGCCCATCCCGTTTCGACCGCCCCGAAGGGCTCCAAGGGACAGGCTCCCCGACCCTGAGTCTTGAACCACCGATTTCACGGATTTCACGGATGGGATGGGACAGGCTCCCCGTCTCCTTCCCTTTTTGTGTTCTTCGCGTCCTTCGCGGCTTCGCGTGAAAACCTCTTCCTCCATTCTCCTGAATCACGCCACGGAGCGGCGACGTCCGGTCGCCGTCCTGGATCCTCCCGGCGAGCAAACCTCGCCGCTCCAATATCCCCTGCGTGTCTTCTCCGCGTACTCAGCGCCTCTGCGCGAAACCTGCCTCCGTCCCTTCCCCGTTTCCCTCACGCAACGGCGCAAAGGCGCAACGTCTGCAAGACGTTCGAAGCGACAGCCTCCCCAACCCGAAGCTCATTCCACATCCCGCCAACCGGGCGAAGACCAGTCCAGGGATCCCAGGTAAGCCTCCGGATCCAGTCGGACCTTCTTCTGCAGGACAAACCCGCTGTGCCCGTCGCCGAAGAGCAGGTTCTGACCGACCGGACTGTGGGTCTGCGGATTGACGAAGGGCCCGTTGATGTCCTTTCGCCCACCGATTGCCAGGCAGACGCTGAACATCTTCTGGGAGGGAAAAGTGACGGCAGACATGGAATGCTGTCTGGGCGTGTAACTGGTCGGGCGCGACAGGTGGGAGAGCCCGGGGACGTACCAGTACGAAGCCACCACCGGCAACCGGTTGGTGGGAACACTGTGGGCCCGGGCAAAGAGCACGTTCATCGGCCCCTTGTCCGTCGGGCATCGGTAGAACGTTCCGTTGGTGGGAAGGTACGGAACCATCATCGTGTAGAAGTCCACAAACGCGCTGTTCGGAAAGCCACCGGGCGAATAGGGCAACCGATCGGAATTGTCGGAAAGATACATGGCGAAACCCAGGCCAAGCTGTCGCTCATTCGACAGGCAACGCACCCCAAAGGCCTTGTTCCTGGCCTTGCCCAGGGCCGGCAGGAGCATGCCGGCAAGGATCGCGATGATGGCAATGACCACCAGCAGTTCGATCAGCGTGAAACCAGGCCGTCCGGTCCGATGGCAGGAAAATTGAGTCCTCATGGCACCCGTTGCACACCGGGCTTTGGGAAAAAGGATTCTCGATTTCATCACATCTCCTGCTTCGGAGACTGTGGCGAACGGTCACACAAATTCTCAAGGTGCCTTGGATCCCGCCGGCCTGGAACGCCCGCACTCACGTCGCGCCGGTCCCCGCACTTGGCCGAAACCCCCATGAACCGGCGGGTCACCCAGACGCCGTCCAGTTCGATCAAGGTATCCGGACGCGGAAGAAGTTCGCGGCGTTGGTCGGGGAGAGCGTGTAGGGCGAGGTCGCGTCCGCGAGATCGGACCAATCGCCCGCCTGGCCATCGGGGCCCAGCGCCGTGCCGGACTGAAGGATGCCGTGAGACCAGCTCAGGGTGAGCCCGGCTTCGGAACGGGTGATTCGCAACGGCTGATGCGTGCCGGAGCCGACCGCATACAGATATTGAACCGGTTCGGCCGACAGGGCCTCGCCAAACAGCGCCACCTCATCCATCCGGCCGTGGAAGAAGGCGTCCCAATTCGAAATCTGACCCAGGGTCAGGGGCAGGTGCGGATTGCTCAGATTGCCCGGTCCGATGTCCCCTGACGCCACCAGCACGCCGTTCCGATAGATCTTTGTCCATCCGTTGCCCGTGCTGTTCACACCTGCTCCGGCTTCCGGATCACGACGACAGGACACCACCACATGCTGCCACTCGTCGAGCGTCACCACGCCGGAGGGGCTCTGAACCGTGCCTTGTCCTCCGGGAACACCCAACGAAGTCTCCAGTCGCAACGTGCCTTCGCCGACTGCGCTGAAGTCGAACAGCCATCCCTTGGCCCAGTCATAGCCGCCCTTGGACACCAGGCCGGACTGGGCATAGGCAGTCGGATGAATCCAGGCCGCGACGGTGAAATCGTTGGTGCCCACATCCCATGTCGAGTCGTATCCGGCCAGGACTGAGCCGGCGCCGACCAGGTTGACGCTCGTGCCGGTGTTGGCGGTCGCGCCGGGTTGCCCCAGTTCGAATGAGCCCCAGAATTCCCCGGTCGATCCGGTCACAGACTCCATCGCGGTCACTCCTTCGGTTTCATCCAGCAACCAATAGGCCAGCGGGCCCAAGGCGAGCGCGGCGGCTTCGTAACTGTCTGGGGCAGGCACACGAACCGTCACCGTGGCCACTTGGCTGGTCACGGCTCCGTGCGGGTTGCGCACCACCACCCGCCACGGACCGGCGGCACTCGCTGTCACTGGATTCACAGAAACGGCCGAGTTGGTGGCGTTGGGCACCGGCCGCATGTGCTGCTGCCATTCGAAGGTCAGGGGCTCCACCCCAATGGCGCGGACGTCGAGTCCAAGTGATGACCCAACATAGCGGCTGGCGGAGTCCGGTTGCTCCAAAAGGACCGGTTCTCCACCCCAGGCGGTCGTAGGCATTCCACCCCAGTGCGCCAACCAATCCGCCGTGGAGGCGAGGGCCAAGATTCGCGGCGGCACCGAGTAATCCCCGCCCGGGGGCGCGAACCGCCAGCCAAAGGGCCGGGCGGTTTCGGGTGCGTCGCCAAGGAAGTAGAGATCCATCGCAGCACCGTGAAGGTCGCCTCCGTAGCACGGATCGAAGCGACATACTGTATAAGTGTTGTCAAAGGCGGAGTCCCCAACCCGGCGAACCCCCCGGCCGACGAGGACCGTTCGCAGGCCTGCCCTCCGGAACGCACCCTCGCCAATCTCCATGACGCCGTCAGGGATGGTCACGTGGGAAAGCGAAGAACACGTGGCGAATGTGTAGGGAGCGATGTTCGTGACCCCTTGGGGAATGTCCACCTCCTTCAATCCCGATCCGGAAAACGCGCCCGCGCCGATCGTGGTCACAGTCTCTGGAAGGCTCACCCGGTGGAGATTAAGGCAGCCGGCAAAGGTGGCGGGTTCGATCCTGGTCAGGTCCGATGGAAGGGAGACCGCACTCACTTTGCCCCCGGCGAACGCCGAGCTGTGGATCTGGGTCACGCTGGCGGGAACATCATACGCTCCCGTTTTGCCGGCCGGGAATTGCATCAACGATCTCAGGTCTTGATCGAACAGCACGCCGTTCACGCTGAGAAACACGGGGTTGTCCTCGGCGACCTGTATGGACACGAGCGTGACACATTCGGCAAACGCCCCGTCGCCGATGGTGGTCACGCCGGCGGGGATGGTCACCTCGCTCAGCGCCATCTTTTGGAGCGCTCCATTGGCGATCGAGCGCACGGTTCGGCCGTCAAGTTGGCCAGGTATCTCCAAAGCGATGGGATCGGGCGGAGGTGTGCCAAAGCCACCTACATACCAGTAGTCGTGACCCGTAATCATCGCATGGTCATTGATGATCAGGTATCGCAGATGTGTCGCAGGATCCAATCGCCCGGACCCGTTGCAGGTCTTCAACAATTCGGGCTGCAACCTCTCGCTAACGGTCAAACGCTCCAGGCTTGGCGAATAGGCGAAGGCGTTTTCGCCCAGTTCAGTAACACCGGCGGGAACAACAATGTGGTTCACCTGGTTGCAAAACCAGAAGGCCCACGCCTCGATCCGCGTCACGGTGTCGGGGATCACGTAGGTGTCTCCCGTCCACGCCTTCGGAAAGGAAATCAGCCGCGTCTGGTCCCGGTTGAACAGGACACCGTCGCGGCTGCTGAATTCCGGATTTCCTTCCCGCACGGTGATGGAGTTAAGCGGTTCAAGGCCCCACTGCAGCGAATCGCCCACGGAGGTCAGGGTGGCCGGCAGGCTGAGGTTGGTGATGCTGCTTCCGGACCAAGAAAAGTTGATGTTGATGTGGGTGACTGGCAGGCCTTCGATGGTCTCCGGAATCACGACCGAACCTTCCCGCCCTTCGTATCCCGAGATCGCGATTGTGTCTCCTTCCCGGGAATAGGTGAAGGGGCCCCAAGTCGCCGCGGAAAGCCGGAACCCGGACAACAGGTGCAGCGTGACCAGAACCAGCAGCAGCCGTCGGTAAAGTGCGCCTGCGGGAAGGAGAAGGAGTGGCAGTTTCATTCCACTTCCTGCTTCGGAATCCGGCGCGAAAGGTCACAGGAATTCGTTCGGAATGCGGTTCACCGGGGCGGGCGCTCTGTACCGTCTCTGGCTTTTGGCGGCTACCGTCGACGGTGACCGTCACGATCCAGCCCTATTCCAGTGTGATGGCGACCACGAAGGGTGCGGCCGGGCTGTCGCTGCCAATGAGGTCGAGGCTTACGATCTCTTTCTCCGGATAGCGATTGGCGTAGGCTCGATGGTAAAGGCGCGGCTTAAGGTTCTTTGGATTCCATCCGGTGAAAGCGCCTTCCCACGCGATCCGGGCCGGTCGGTCGGGGCCGAAAGCGCCGGACGAGGTCCAATGGGCCACGTCATACCAGGCGCGAATCTCGAGGTCGGCAAAGGTGCCGTCGGAGTAGTGCAATCGGTAACGCCCCCAGCGGTCGTCGGGAGTCCAATGCCAGGCGGAATGGAGCACATGGAGAGTCCCGGCCTTGCGGTGGACCGGGATGCCCGAGACCGTCTCCCCCGCGCTCCAAGATCGGAAAGCCCGCGCCGTTTCGGGCCGTCCGGTGGTGATCAGCCCCCGCACATCCCAGGTGACCCCGTCGAGTTGAACCAGCCCCCGCGGCAAGTGGCCGAGGTTTTGGTTTTCGCTTATCCACTCATCGTTCGCAAACGCGCACCGATCGAGGTGGCCGTTATAGTGGGAGGTCAGGTCCAGGCAGGAGTCGGGCGCTCCGGCCGGACGCGGTTCCCAATTGGAACGCGGTTCGATCCAGAGTTCGGTCTGCGGAATTGCCGGCACGACGGCCGGTCGGGAGCGTTGGTCGACGAGACGGCGGTGGGCCCAGGACCCGATGCGATCCTCCAGCGTGGCGCCCGGTTCGCCGGCATAGGCGGCATCGTTCCACGGAAACGCGGACCACACCTCCAGCCCGCGCGGCCGCAGTCCGTAATCCACGACGGACCGCAACAAGCGGAAGCCGTCCGCCGACATGGCGACGCTGGGCGACCATCCCTTGGTCACGGAGAGCCGGGTCAGGCGGCGGCCGGTCAACCCATCGTGGACATCCACCGAATTGAAGTCCGAGCCGGCGGAAGGATCGGTCATCGCGGTCAGAAACAGCCGCCCACCATCGGCGGAGAAGCAAAGATCCGCGACCGCCGGGGCGGCCTGCGCGTTGGCAACCGGGCGCCAGGATTCGGTTTCCAGTAGGCTGAGCGTTCCGCCCAGTGAAAAGGTCGCCATGCGACGGCTGTCCGGAGAAAAGGCGCAGGCCAGAACGGCAGCCTGAACGCCTGCGCCAGAACGTTCAAAGCCGTGAACCTTGCGGCCTGTTCGCAGATCCCAGACTCCACCTTGGTTGAACCTTTCCATCGCAGCCAGCCAGCGCCCGTCCGGACTCATCCGGACCTGCCAAGGGGCGAAGTTGGGGGTTGTGGCAAACGAGAACCGGAGTGCGCCAGAGGCGGTGTCGTAGACCACCACCGAGCCCGATTGGACAGAGGCGGCGACCTGTGCGCCAACGCGGTCCGTGGCCAGCGACCACACCGGCGCCCCAAGTTCGAAGGTTCGAACCAGTCCACCGTCGACCGGGTTCCATTGGCGCAGGGTGTGGTCGGCCGAAGCGCTGAAAAGCGTCTTGCCGTCTCCGCCCCACACGACGTCGCTTGCCCAGCGGAAGTGACCGCGCAGCACGCGCCGGCGCTCGCCGGTGGCCGAGTCCCAAAGTGCTACTTGGCCGTCAAAATGCGCCGTCGCCACTTGACGTCCATCGGGGCTGAACGCCGCGCGGAACACCGCTTCGGGGGGCGCCACTCGCGAACCCTCGCCCGCCAACGGCCAGGACAGGGCGATCCGTCGATCGTCTATCTCGGACCCTACCGCCACCACCGTGCGGGACCGACGATCCACGGCAAACCGGGCGCGGACCAATCCGTCGTTTGCCAGGGTGCGGACGGGTTGGCCCGTCGTCCAATCCCACATGTGCAGCCGGCCCCTCTCTCCCAAGGTCACCAACGGACCGCCGTGTTTCGTTTGCCAGCCCCAGACCGGCACCGTGGATTGTTCGACCAAAGCCCCGCTCACCGTGTCCCAGAATTTGAGGGAACCCAACTGGCGCACGGTGACCAATCGTTGGTGTTCCGGCGCCGGCAGAGCGGCGTAGATCGAGCGGCCATCCGCCGTTGCCGGATCCCGGGCCGTTTGGAAGTCAGGCATTCCTTCTCCTATCCGCCACAGCGCGGCGACGCCATTGGTGTCCACGGTTGCGAAGTGGGTTCCCTCCGGGTTCGAGTCAACCGACAGCACCCGCATCTCGCCGGGCGGGCACTGTCCGACCAGCGCACCGGTTTCCGTGGACCAGACCAGCTCCCTTGGATGCGCGTTCTTGCGCAAGAGCCGCGCGCCGTCAGAACTGAATCGCGGGCCGTCGAACCAACCGATGCTCGGATCCGCCGCTTGGAATTCCCGTTCAATTGCTCCGGTATCGGCACGCCGCATTTGCATGACGGGAGTTTGGCCCCAGATGATGAATCGCTGCCCATCTGGGTGGAAAGCCACCCGCACCGGAGTCTCCTCGAAACCCGGCGTAGCTCCTTCGGTTTCCAACTGGAGCGCTCGATCTTCCCGTCCATCGTTCAGGTTCCGGAAGCGCAGGATCGGACCGCGTTGAACCGTCACGAACTGCCGCCCGATCGACGGGAAGGCGATCTGGACGATCGGGTCATTGATGGACTCGTGCCGATAAACCAGCGCCCCGGAGATCACCGACCTCACCTCCGCCACGGTCCGGTCGATCACGGCGAACCACTCCCCGTCCGGAGAAACTTCCAGGCTCAACTCCCTCCAGGATTCGGCCGCGTTCGTCTGCATGGTCAGGACGTTCGTCCGCATCAGCCGATCGTGCGCCAAAGCCATCAAACGCCCCCACTCCCAGCCCCGCAACGACTCGGGCTGTGACAGCAACAAACGTCGTGCATCGCTCGTCTCCCCGTAGTCGAGATGCCGTTCCGCCAATTGCAACGACGCGAGGTAGCTCAGTTGGGTCGCCTCCGCGCGTTCTGTCCACGCCCGACGCCAACCCCAAGCCGTGGTCACGGCTCCAACCGCCGAGACGAGCACGACGACCGCCAGCAAGCCCGCTACCACCGGCCGCCGCCGCACCCACTTCAGGACACGCTCGCCCAAGGAGATAGGACGGATACTCAACGGTTCATGACGCAACCAGCGGTCCAGATCCTCCGCGAGCGCCGCAGCGCTGGCGTAGCGGCGGGAAGGGTCCTTTTCCAGACACCGCAGGCACACGACTTCCAGGTCACGATCGAGTCCCGGGACCAAGACGGACGGACGCGGCGGTTCGGCGTCGGCGACCAACCGCAGCACTTCCAACGCACTCCTGCCCATGAAGGGCGGACGACCGGTGAGCAACTCAAACAGCACCGCGCCCAACGCGTGGATGTCGGCCGGCGTGCCGGCGTCCTTCGCGTTGCCCGCCGCCTGTTCCGGTGCCATGTAGGCCGGCGTCCCCAACACCGACGTGCTCAGCGTCAGGTTGCTGTCGCTGTCCGCCAGTTTCGCCAACCCGAAGTCCGCCACGTGCGGGGCACCGTGTTCATCCAGCAGGAAGTTGGAGGGCTTGAGGTCGCGATGCAGCACGCCGCGCGAATGGGCGTGGTGCACGGCCCGCGCCGCGGTCGCCAGGAAACGGACTGCCTCGGTCGGCGTGAACCGTCGCAACTTCAAGGCGTCCGCCAGGCTGCCGGCCTCGAAGTAACGCAGGGTGAGGAAATGCGTGCCGGCATGGCGCCCCACTTCATAGAGCGGGACGATGTTCGGGTGATCCAACCGGGCGACGGCCTGGGCCTCGGTCTGGAGCCGCTCGAAGGCGTCACGGCTTCCCAACGCGGCACCGTGCAGGGTCTTGAGCGCGACGATGCGGTTGAGCCGGCGTTGCCGGGCGCGGTAGACGACACTGGTGCCGCCCCGGCCGATCTCGCCGAGGATCTCGTAGTCGGCGAATTCCGCCGGCAGCTCGTCTGAGGGGTCGGCCATGCCGGGGTCCAACGGCTCATCGCCCAAGGCCGATTCCAGCAAGCAGGCCGGACAACTGCCTCCGGCGTGCGACGTCGGGAGCGGACGTCGGCAACGGCGACAGGCCCTGATCGGTTCCGATTCCTTCATGAACACAGTTCCATCCGGAGGTGCTTCGGAAACGGATGCCGAAAGTCACCGGCTCATTTACGCAGCCACCGCAGCCAGCAGGTGGCGCATCTCCTCATCCACATCGGCGAGGCTGGGCACGGTCTGGGCCACTTCCTGCCGGATGAGTTCACGGAAACGCGCCCGCCAACGGCTCAGGCGCATCTTGACCGCGCTCTCACCCAGGGCGAACCGCTCACCCACTTCGGCCAGGGTCTGGATGGGATCGCCGCCCCCGAAATGTTCCTGCAACGCGGCAAACAACCCGGCCTGGCCGGCGCGTTCTGCCTCGGCGCGAAGGTGCCGCAGGGCATTGTCGAGCGTCGCCAGCGCCCATCGTCGATCAAACTCCGCCTCGGGACTTCTTCCTGTGTCCGCCGGAAGTGTTGGGCGGCCTTCCTCATCCGCCAATTCATCCAGCGACAGCAGCAATTCTCCACCGCCCCTTTTCAGAGCCGTTGCGTGATCGTGCCGATCCGCCAGGAAACGTTGCAGCAGCGTGAGCAGGAAGGTGCGGAACCGGCCCCTGCGCCGGTCCGCCACCGCGATGAGCCCGCGGTCGAGCAACCAGGCAAAGAAGGACTGGGTCAGGTCGCGGGCGTTTTCCGGCGACTGCCCGGTGCGCCGCACGTAGGCGTGGATGGCCGGCCAGTAGGCACGGCAAAGGGTTTCCAGCGCGTCCCGCGCAGCGATGGAGTCCTCACGACCGGCCTCCAGCACCACGCTCCAGTGCGTCGTGGCAAAGGCGCCTGACGACGCTTCGAACGGGGGACATCGGGAGCCGGGATCGTTCACGCACCGAAAAGAAAACCCAGCGGCTTCCCCGTGGGTAGCTCAAAAACAACGGCGGGCCGGAGCGCAATCCCGCCAACGGTTGACCAGAAGTGACACCAGTGACACTTTTTTTGGATGACGACAATCTCCATCAAGGAATTGCACGGGCGCACCGGTCATTGGTTGAGACAGGTAAGCGAGGAAGGCGAGGTCATCGTGACAGACCGGGGGCGCCCCATCGCGCGCCTGCTCCCCGCCATCGAGACCCCGAAGACCAACCCGTTCCTCAGGCGTCGATTGATGCCGGGCGTTGCCCGGTTGATCGAGCGTCCCCTCGGAGGGCCGTCGAGCACCGAAATCGTCTCGGACGGACGCGACGGACGATGATCTACTTTGATTCCTGTTACCTGGCCAAACTGTATCTCATGGAACCCGACAGCCCGGCTGTGCGGGCCAAGGCCAGGGCCTCCGGCGACGTGGTCTGCTGCCTGATCGGCTGGGGTGAACTGGTCGCGACCCTGCATCGTCATCTGCGGGATGGCCGACTGACCGTTCCCCAGTTTCGCCTGTTGTCCGCACAGGTCGCCACCGATGTTCAGGAAGGACTCTGGACCCCGCTTCCGATCACGTCGGAACTCGCCGAAGCCCAGGCGCGCCGGATGTCGGGGTTGTCCGCCCAGGTCTTTCTGCGTGCCGCCGATGCCCTCCACCTGACCTGCGCCGCGGAGGCCGGGTTGAAGGAAATCTACAGCAACGACCGCCACCTCGTCGCCGCCGCCCCCCACTTCGGGTTGAAACCCATCACCCTGTGACGGAAGTCCCAGGTGACCGGATCGCCCCTCACCCGGTCTTCCGGGCAGAGGCGAGGCCTTGGATGCTCGCGGCGAGGCGTTGCCGCCAGTAGGGCATCGGGGCCATGAGGACGGACCCGGTTCCTTCGTAGATCCTGACCATGTATTCCCCTGAGGTCATCGTACCCATCAGGGATTTCGCAGCACGCTGGACGGTGTACTCCAGGCTGGAGGAACGGGCGAGGACCAGGCGTCCGTCGACGGTCAGCCTGTCGTTCTGGAGATGGACAACCTCGACTGGACCCTGACTCGCCAGGACGACGATGCCATGACCGCTGACCTTGGTCTGGAAGTCGAGAAGGCCCTCGCCCGTCTTGAACACGGTCATCGACTTCTCACGATGAACGTCGATGGCGATCGAGGACTCGGAAGCCCAGTAGGCCCCACCCTCCAGGATCCATGTCTCGCCGGCACATTCCATCACGTGGAATCCGCCGAGGGAGGGTTCCAGATAGACTTCGCCGGTGCCGGTGTAGGTGGGACGGAAGATGCTTTCTCCGGTGGCGAGGGACTTGAGGAGTCCGCCCATGGAAGGCGCCTTGGATTCCATTTCGATCCGGCCGCGCATGTAGTGGAGCGCTCCGGACTCGGTCTTGATGGTTTCGTTGTTGAGGGTGCACTTCACGAAGCGGACGCCCTCCTGCTCGATGATATCGAATTTCGCCATGCCGCTGGGATACTGAATCTCCCCCGGGCAGACCAGTGGAGGATGCCGGGGGAATTTCCCATGCCTGCTGCTCCATCTCGGCGAACGCGCGGTGCTGTTGGGGATCAGTCTCGGCGCCATGGTCCTGATCTGGTGTTCCACCTGGTTTTGCCAGGTCCCACTGCATCACAAGCTTGCCCGGGGATATGATGCCCCCACCATTCGACGCCTTGTGCTCTCCAATATCTGGAGGAGCGTTGCCTGGACAATTAGCGGCCTGTGCCTGGCCGCACTTCTTCTCTCACGCCTGAACTAGATCCCGATGCCATCCATCTTCCATGCCAGCACCCCGCTACGCGCCAGCGTGGAGGCGGCGTTTGAATTCCACAGCGATCCGCGAAACCTGACGAAGGTCATGCCTCCGACCCTGACTTTGGTGAGCCTGAAGACGGATGGCCCGGCCCAGGAGGGGCGCATGATCGAATTGCATTGCCGCGATTGGTGGATCATCCCGATGCACTGGACCTGTCGATGGAAGACCGTTCAACCACCCGATCTGCTCGTGGATGAGATCGTGGAAGGTCCATTCACCCTGTTCATCCACGAGCACCGCTTCGAGAGAAGGGGGCCCGACGAATGCGTCATGCATGACACGGTCACCTATCAGTGGGGCCGCTCCTGGTGGGGCAGACTCGTTTCCGAGACCGGCGTGAGGGTCTATCTGACCTTGCTCTTCAAATACCGCCATCATCGCACCCGGAAACACCTACAGGAAACCGCCTGAACGCTCCCTGCAGTTCGCTGGGGATATGCGCGTCGCTCACGCCCCGGCTTTCACCCAAGTCTCTCGTCGCAGCGGCCCGGGGTGTTTCAGACGGGCTCTGATGCAAAAGCATCGATTCATGACAATTGAATGACCTGCATCAAGGCGAGGGTCCGATTCCCTTCACCCGCTCCACTTGATTATCCAACACTTTCGACGGGCCACAGCAGAAGTGCAGTGATGCAAACGGGTTTTTCAACGTGCTGTGAGAAGACTCCTCGCCCGAAGTCGTCTGCCAAAACCCCAGGCCTCCCTCGAAACCGCCGAGGACACCGGGCCGGGTGACGCGGTGATCAACGAAAACCTTTCCCTCCTGAAAGCACGCCAGTTGGGTCAGGGCGGGCTACCGGCCATCAACCCGTCGGGCGACGCAGGATTCTGCCGCTCGCCATCGTTCCAGGACCGGGTGGCGGTGACTTTACCGTCCTGAAGCGTGGCTTGGGTTTTCAGGAAGCCACTGGGGTAAAACGATTGCGCCGGGCCGTGCGGAACTCCGGCCCGCAGTTCCGCAGTCTCGGCGAGCTGGCCGTTCGGATGCCATCGGCGAAAGGTGCCTTCGAGTTTCCCATCGACCACCGTCCCCACCGATTGGCGCGTGCCGTCCGGGTAATACTTGATGCGTTCGCCGTGGGAAACGCCCCCGCGGAAGTGCTCTGTGACCTGAAGCAGGGCGTTGGTGTGCCATCCCTCCGAAAGTCCGTGCAGCAGTCCGTCCACCACTGCGGAACGGGAGCGCAGGACGCCGTCCGGAGAATGCTCGACCAGGGTCCCGGTAAACAGGGCGGCACTACCGGGTTCTCGCAGACGTCCTGCTTCGAGCACGAGATTGGTGCGTGAAAGTTCCAGAGGTGGAGCAATGACCGCCTGCGGGGTCACGGGTGTCCGTCGATGAATCACGAGGGCAACACTGCCACCCAGCACGAGCACACACACCATTGCGGCCAGGACCTTTGGCCGAATCACGCCGGCAAGGTTCTTCCATTCACAGGTGCTCATTGGACCAAGGCTCTGAAGTATCGGTTGGTCTCACCGTCTTGAGACGGCACATCCAACCGCAGGGTTTTGTGCTCGCTCGCGGCATAGTTGCTCTGGAGTGAGCCACCCGCCTCGGTGCGGAAAGTGACCGGAGTCCATTCCAGCAGGTTGGTGGAAGAGTGGAAGGTATAGGTGCGGCCGCGGACGGCGAAGAATTCCAGCGTGCTGCCGTTGCTGGTCTGCTCGACGAGGTCCAGGCGGAAGCCGTCATTCGGGTCAAACGCGTACGTTCCCGCGAGATACTCGTCGCGGTTGGAGATGCCATCACCGTCGGCGTCCAGATTTGCGTCGTTGGGATCCGTGGGGTTCAGCCCGTTGGCAGTCTCCCAGGCATCCGGCAGGCCGTCGCCATCGGTGTCCGCACCGAGGGTCAGGTCCAACCGTGACGTCCCGGCCGGTTCGCCGATCGGGCGGGTCAACAGCATCTCGATGGGCAGATAGGTGATCGAGCCGATCTGGACCTTGAGCCGGAACGGTTGGGTCTGGCGCAGGCTGCCGGCGGAGGTGAAGTCAACCTTGGTGCTCCGGGCGGAGACCATGGGCACAATCAATTGATAGTTCCTCCCCGGCAGCGTGGAAGCCGCGATGGGTGCGGCGGCGCCAGCGCCATCGGTGGAGTGGATGAACACCTTGGCGCCGCCCACATCGATGGGATCGCCCCATTCATTGCGAACCATGCCGAAGAAGGTGTGGTCCGGGGCGGGCGGGTAGGCAAGGGCGGCGGGGACCAGGAGCCACAGCATTCCGCTGCAAGCAATGAGTCGCTTCATGGTGAATGAATTCATGGTGGATGCTCCAGTTCCGTCTAGTTGCCGGAGTATGAGTAGGTGACAAAGTGCAGCTTCACGTCCTTCACCGTCCGGAGGAAGCGCTCGATGCCTTCGTTCGGGTCGCTCAACAGTTCACGTCCTGGGATGACGATCTTCCATTTGCTGTTCCAGACCGAGCGTCCGATGAGTCGGGTGCTTGTCCACTGCGACCGCTGCAGGGCACCCGTTCCGCTGTAGATGTCCGGGCTGAAGAGGCTGGAGTTGGACACCGGACGGAAGGCCCGGTGCTTGCGGATCGTGAACGGCTGTTCCGTGAGGGAATCCTCGGCCTGCCAGAGGCGTTTCGAGGAGTAGTCCGATCCACCGATGTTGAACGGCAGCGGGATGGCCACGTCGTTCACGTTCCAGGTACGGACGTCGCTTTGGTCCCCGAGCGGCGGGCTGCGCATGGAATCGATGCCTACCGGGATGAGATAGATATAGGGATTGGCCGAAAGGGCGGTTGGATCCAGGAAGATCAGGCTGGGATCCGACGGTGAATTGCCGCCCGCACTGTTGACCGCACCGGAGTTGGCGTTGGGATTGTCCATGCCCACGTATCCCTCCAGCGCGACACCGGCGGCAAAGATCTTCGTGGCAAACGCGCTCGCCGAGAACTTGTGGTCACCCGGGGAGAGCGGACGCCCGAAGAGGTTCAGGCCGTTGCCGATGGCGGTGCTGAACTCGAAGACCAGACCCGGCACCGCCAAGCCGCTGCCATCGTCGATCTGGAGGCAGTAACGGCGCACATCCGGATCATCCAGCAGGTTGGCCTTGCGCGCCTGGTTCAGGACACCCTTCCAGCTGACCTCGTTGGTGATGATGCGGAAGTTCTCGTAGCGGAGCGAGGCGGTGGTGCCATAGGCGTCGGGGTTGTTGAAGCCGAGGCGGCTCCGGACCACCGACCAGTCGCCGGCCATCTCGGCCAGGACGCTGGAGAGGCCGGGATCGCCGTTGTTGCTGCCGGCAAACTGCGGTTGGCCGTTCTGGACCACACCGAGGGCGCGGGAGTTGACGATGCGATTGATGAACCCGCGGCCACGGTCGGTGCCGAGCAGGCCGGTCTCGTAGTCATAGGCCTTGGCGGCCATGAAGGAGTACTGCGCGGCCAGGTCGAACAGGCTCTTGTACCGCTCGAGCTTCTCATTGCGGAAGATGCGGAAGGCGGCGTCGCGGGTGCGGTAGCCCTGGATGATGGCCGCCGTGCGCTGGCGGAAGATCTCGCGCTCGGCCTGGATGCGATCGCCTTCGGCCAGGAGCGTGCGATACCTGCGCTGGGCATCGTCCAGTTCCTGCAGGCGCGCGTTGATGTCCATGAACCGGTTGTTCATGCCATAGAGCTTGTCGCGGATCTCACCCACCACGCCACGCAACTCCTGGTTGAATTGCTCCGGGGCAATCAGGTCGAACTCCGCCAATGACCGGGCCGTCGCAGTGGAAAACTCCAAAGCCTTCTGGGTGGTGAACCAGCCAAAGCGGACGCCGGCGAGAGCTCTCGTGCTGGCCGAACCCGTCATGCCTAAAGCAGCGCGAACGCCACTGAAGACATCGCCGCCTGCGGCTAAACCGGCGATGAAACTTTCCGGAATTGCTTCCGTCGCTACTTTTTCGACCTCCTTAATGTCCGCGATTGCGCCTCCAGTGAATTCGTCGGCGATCTCCCAAGCCAGCTTCGCGCTATTCACGGCCAAATCCGCCGCCAGCAAGTCGGCCTGGATGTCGCGAGTGCGCTGAAACGATTCCCGCTTCCGCCAATAGGACTGGATCGCCCAGTCCACGTCATACTTCGCGGCATCAGTCCAATAGAAGGCGGTGAATGCGGCATTGCGCGCCTTGGCGATGTCCGAGATGGCCTGTTGGATCTTGCCCGGCGAAGCACGACGGCCAACCCAAGTCGACGGCTTCTTGAAGAATCCATGGGACGCGAGGTTGTACTCGACGTTGAGGGTCCGGTTGGTTGACCAGGACTCCAACGGTAAGGTCCCATCAATCGGGCGGTTTCGGGCGGGCTGGATGAAGTTGAAGTCGGAGATGCCGTTGGCCCCAACCCAGTCCTCGGTGAAGGTCTGGGTATCGATATTCCAAACATAGTCCTCGGATGGCACCAGCAACGAGCCTCCCATCTGATTCCGGAAATCCAATTCCACATTGTCCACATAGGCGTAGTGGATCAGATCCGGCCCGGCATAACCGGTGCGGTAGGTCTTGCCCGGCCCGATGTCCTCCGGATACGGGGTGCCAAACAGCTCGATGAGCGCGTTGGTGTAGGCGAGTTCCTGCTTGTCCACGGTCGCGCGCAGGGCGGCGAGTGAATCCTCCTCGGAACGCATCAGGCGGGTCACATCCTTGGCATCATCGAAGGCCACGACGGCGTTCTGCAACGCGCCCTTGGCCCGGGTGTAGACCTGTTCGAAGTGCGTGTTGCCTTCGGCGGCGACCACGGCATTCGGGTTGAGATCGAAGGGCACGGCGTCCTCGGGCAGGCCCAGGGGGTTGAGCCCGGACTCAGCATTGTCCATCGCGGTCTGGAGGCTCTCGATGAGCGACGGGAGTTCCTTCAACTCCGGCACGGTGGTGCGATCGACCTGCTGGATGGTGTCGGCGTGCGTCGGGTCCGGATCCTGGAAAGGCAGGATGGCATTGCCCGCGATCCAGTTCACGTAGGCACCCACGCCCGTGCGCGATGCCCAGTGATCCACACCCCAGGCTCGGGTGCGCTTGTTGCTGGAACGCGTGGTGCGGAAATGTTCCCAACCCCGGCCAGCGCCGGAACGGAAGTCCTGCCTCCAGGTGAGGTCAAAGATCTGCCGACCCGTGCGCGCCAGTGCGCCGGCCGCGGCGGCGAACTTCCGTTCGTCCTGGTAATCGACTGACACCGGCTTGCCGAGCACGAGCACCGCTTCGCTGCGCGGTACCCAGTCGAAGTTCGGGTTGAGGAGCAGATGGTAGTAGCCGCCGAGCGCGGTCAGGTAATGGCCGTACGCATCGCCGTGGCCTTGCGGGTAGAGCTTCAGGGCATCCAGGGCGTCCGCCTTTCCGTCGGTGTTCTGGTCCAGGATGTTGTAGTTGAGCGCATAGATGACCTCACCGGCGTCGATGCCGCGCGTATAATTCCAGACGAGGCGATTGTAGACCGGGCGCGTCTCGACGCCGGGTACCAGAAAGTCATCACGCCCGCGCAGCAGTCCCAACTCCTCCGCCAGCAGTGACGGGAGTTGACCCTTGAAAGCAAAGAGGGCGGTGGCGATGTCCCCATAAGTGCGGTCGGCGGTGCCGATGCCGATGGTCGGGTTGGCAGCGTCGGATGCGGCTTCGTTGCCGACCAGCATGTAAAGGTCGTTGATGTAACCGGCGGCCAGCAGGAGGGCGTCGTTGGCCGGGCCGTAATTGATGTCGGCATCAATGCTGAGATCCCTGCCGCGGTTGAGCACGGTCTCGTAGATCTCGATCAGCCCGTAGCTGTTGATGGCTTCGAGGTTCAGGGCGATGTTGCCCTCCCAACGCGGACCGGCCTGGGAGAGGACGCTGACGTCCGTGTTGACCGCGTTGTTGTAGAGATCGGTGATGCGTTGGTTGAAGGGATTGATGCCCTTGAGCACGCGCTTGATCCAGCCCTCGGCCAGTTGCGGCTCGGTCCATTGCGACCATCGGTTCGCATCCGCGTTGGGGCGGTAGCGCATGGTGAGGTAATTGTCCGACAGGCTGCGGACGTCCGCCCGCTCACCGACGATGGCGCGGACGCCGTCCTCATATTGGGAGGCGTCCAAGGGGATCCAGATGGAGCCGGCCACGACCTGATCGATGGACTTGATGGCTTCGACACGGACCTGGAAGTTCAACAGTGCGCCGGGCAATGCGGGAGCGAACAGTTCCACCGCCAGGCGATTGGTTCGAAGTCCGTTCGGACCCGCGATGGCACCGGCCAGAACCGACGCGGGGAGCCGGAAGGATCGGGGCAAGCGTGGGGTAGCCAACAGGCTCGAAGGATTTGCCGGTGACGTGTTGGTGTCGGCGGACGCGAAGCCCGTGGCCACGGCGAGGCCGCCGTTGAGATACACCTTGGCGCCCAGGCCCTCGGCCAGGTCGAGGCTGAGCCAGACCTCGGTGAGATCGTCCTGTGCGGGGTCCACCGTGAAGGACGTGAAGGCGATGCTCTGCGGTTGGCCTTCCAGCGTGCGCTCGGAGAGCCGGAAGATCTGGCCGGCGTCGAGGCGGGCGGTTTGGCCGGGATCCACCGAAACCACCACCTGCGACGGACTGGCAGCAGGCAGGTGGTGGACGGTCACCAGCACCTGCACGCCGTCGGCGGAACTCATCACCAGGCGATTGCCTTCGACCAGGCGATGGGGCAGCGAGGACGGCGACACGGTGAATCGGAACAGATCTCCTTCGGCAACGACGGAGTCGAAGCCGAGGTTGCTGACCGGCACCACGACGTCCGAGACGTCGAAGCTGACGCGCCGGGGGACGGTGCCCTCGATGTTGGCGGCGCGATCCGTGGCCAACGGAAAGCGGACATGCGACCACGGCGCGGGTGTGGCGCTCCAACGGGACTGCGAGTAGATGCCCGGCGGCTGCCCGTCCACGGGAGCCGTGATGCGCCACTCGAAGGTGTAATCCTCCGCATGGCCTGCGAGGTCCACGACCTGTTGCAGGGTCAGACGCTCGTTGAGCGGGTTCTCAGACTCGATGACATGGACTTCACCGCGATACAGGTTCGGCACCACACGAATCACTTCCATGCTGACCGGTTCCCCTTCGGGAGTGCGGATGCCATTGCCGGCGATCAGGGTGATGTAGCCGGTATCCGGTCCGATCGCTGTCAGTGCGTAGGAGTCGACCGCCACGTCGTCATCGGTCACCTCGGCCAAGTTCCGGAGGCCTATCGTACTGGTCGCCGACGGAAGCGGGATGTAGGTGCCGGGCACGGCGGGGTTCTCGACGAACTTCTCCATGTCCGTGGCAAGCGCGTCGATCGCGGCGTCCCATCCGCCCTTCTTTGGATCGAGCAGGTCCGTTCGGCACAGCTCCCGCAGAGTGGTGGCGTCCTGGGTTCCTGCGACGTTCGGCAGGACATACTTGTCGCCCAGTGGTGAATCTATGAACTCGCCGCGGAACACCAACATTCCGTTGGCCCCACGATTCGGGTCGAACCAGAACCGCTTCACCAGGTGCGGTGGGAGATTCGGGAACCAGACCTTGCCGCGCGACGTTTCGGTGCGGACCGAGGCGGGCAACTCGGCCTGCGGGAAATCCACCTCCTTCTCGCGGGTCGGGTCGTGCAGGACCACGGAGGTCTTGTCCGGATCGAGGATCAATCGTCCGTTGGCATTGATATCCGCCTTCACCTGCTCATAGAGCACTTCAAGGCTCCTCTGGCCGCGCACCGCCGGAAGACCTCGTTTGGGCGTGGTGAGCGTCTCGGCCATCTGCAGCACCGGAGCATCGTCCGGCCAATAGGGATGGTAGGAGATGGGCAGAGCATTCCTGTCATTCTCCTGATCGGCGTCCCGGTTGCCGTAGACCGGGTCACCCATATACAGACCATTCCTGCCCCGACGCCGAAGATAGGGTGTGACGGTGCCAACGGGTGGTTGATCCCCCAACGCCAGCGTTGGAAAGAAGAAGCCGGGGAGCGTGTTGTAGAAGAACCGCATCGTGAATGACTCAGGCCGCTCCGGATTGTGCGGGCCGCGATAGACCCAAACGTTGCCTTTTCGATCCGTCACCGTCGCAGACTTGTACCGCTCCCGGAGCTGTTCAGCCCCGGTGGCAAAGCTCGATTGTGGTTGTTCGTTCCATGCCAGGACCCAGCCATTGAAGGCTCCGTCGCTGGACCCGTTGATGGCCGGGACGAGCAGCATGTCGGTGGCATTGGTCACCTGGCTCGGGCGCTCGGAGCCAAAGTCCACCTCGACATAGCCACCGGTCCCGTCGCGGTTTGTCACCGTCACCGGCCAGTTCATCCCGGACGGTGGCAACGCCAGCAGGGCGGGCCCAACGGCAATTTGTACGGCTTGGGTTGTTCCGAAGCGCCAGCGGTTTGTTGCCGCTGTCTGGGTCGCTCCGGCACCCAGGGGATTCGGACTGAGCTTGAACGGCCGGTTGGTGGAGATGATTCCTTCAACGGTGCTTTCCCCGACGTTGGTGGCAAAGAACCAGCGCGTCATGTCCCCCTGGGCATCCTGCAGGGCGAATGTTCGGTAGGGCAGAAATCCGTGTTCCTTCTCCGTTGTCAACGACCAGAAACTGTTGCTGGAACTGGAATCGGACACGGTCCACGCGATGAGTTCCTCGTTCAATCCCTTGCGAGGCACGCCGGGGATCTTCGGGGCGAAGGCAGCGCCGAGCAACGGCAGCGGCATGGGCGGTTGGAGAATCTGGGCGGCGCGCTTCTGGTAATCGAAGGTGATGCCCGCTTCCGGTTTCTCTCGGCGCACCTGGAAGGGGCGGATGGCCAGCTTCCCATCGGTTTCAGTGTACTCCAGCAGGACGAAGGGATCGGAGGTATAGGTGGGGCCGGGCGTGGTGATGTTCAGGTCATCGCGCAACGCCCAGGCCTGGCCGCCCTGCATGAGGGCGTGTTCCTCGTTCGGGTTGTAGCCGGGCTGGGTGGCATCGTTCTGGAAATAGATGGTTCCCTTGGCCTCCAGACTGGGCAACGCGCCGGAGCCGTCGTTGCTGGCCAGGATGATCTCGCTCGCATCGGTGGGCCAGGCGGTGGTGTAGCGTGCCAGGACCGAGGGCCAGAACGTATTCTTGAACCCGCGCGTGACGTCCACCTGGTTCTTCCGGAACCACCAGACTTCGAGCCGATTCCTGCCGGGAATCGCATTCACCGGGATGATCGCGCTGCCATTGGCGAGGTCGAACCCGCTCACAAACGGATCGACATAAGCGGCGGGATGATATGAGTCGCCCTGGCTCGAACGGATGTAGCCCGCGAGGTAATTGGTGTCGAGGCCGCCGCCTTGTTCGCCGTCGGGGGCCCTGAGGCGCTGCCCCACAAACGCCGTCGTGTTGACCACTCGCGGCCGCACGAATTGGTCCGGCCAGACAAAGGCGTTGGTCCCAGGCCTCCAGGAACTCAGATTCGTCGCCACGCTCCCGGCGAACGTGTTGCCGGTCGGAGGATTACGGAGCCTTTCATCCAGCCATGAGAACACGCGTTCGAAGCGGACGTATTCCCCGGAACTGAACTGCAGGAGCGCGCGATGGGCCGGGAAGGTTGGGCTCAACCAACTGTAATAGGCGAAGTTCTCCGTGAGCTTGCCGCGCGGCTGGTCGAGCGGATCCTGATATCGGATCTGGGGAGCGTTCTGGGACGGCAGCGTCACCGCCGTCGCCTTCGCCTCCTGCTCGGTGTCCGCGCTTGGTCGCGCGTAGTGGCTGTACTTCGCCACGTCGGCGGGCCAGACCATCTTGTAACGCACATACCGATAGGGCCAACGCAGCCCTTGAAGACCCTCCTCCATCCAGTGCATCTGGTAGTCGTTCTGGTTCTGCGTTTCGCGAATGGCGAAGTAATCGAACTCCGCAGTGCCGGCCACGCTGTGGCGAAAGGCATATTCCGTCCCAATCTGGAGAATCGGGTCGGCAAACAACTCCGGCGATCCATCCAATGGTTCGCCTTGGTACGGCGTGAGCAACTCACCCAGTTCCGCAGTCACATCCGCCGCGGAAGGCCGCTGGATGACTTCCACGATCTCGAAGCCGAGCTGTTGATGAATGTCCCGGCCGTCCAACTGACCCCGCTTGTCTCCCAGCAACTCGACGAAGACGCGTCGGTCCTGGATGTTGTAGGCGCGGAGGGAATTGAGCGTGCGATCGTACCAAAGCGTGTTGGTGATCGTGAGTGGCCCGGACTGTGTGCCGTCGAAGGGAAACT
Organism: Verrucomicrobia bacterium UBA6176; assembly: GCA_002422905.1. GTDB lineage: Bacteria > Verrucomicrobiota > Verrucomicrobiia > Limisphaerales > UBA9464 > UBA6176. The sequence continues at coordinate 38,298 of DITU01000016.1, read as the reverse complement.
CCAGCCGCACCTGATTCGTCCCCACCTGCACGAGGGGCGTGAACTGCGGGAACTGTTCGTTGTAGATGATTTTGACGTCCTTGACGCGGTCGGTGGGAATACTGACGGGCCGGCCTATCTGACCGAATGCACCCTCCGTCCAATAAATGCGCCGGAGCGGCTTAACCACGTTGGCGGAGATGGTTTCTTCCTTGGTGAGGACGGTGTAGTTGAAGCCACCGAGGTTGACGACCCGGACACCGGGCAGGGTGTTGGTGGGCGCGGAAGGTTCTGCCTTGCGCCAACTCACGGAGACGAAGCCGGCTTGGATGGCATAGACGACCTCGGCATGCGGGCTCCAGTAATATGCGGCCCCGGCGTGCTGATTGGTGGTGTAAGGCTCGGGCAACCAGTAGACCGCAGCGGACGTCGGGGGCCTCTGCAGGATCGCATTGGTCAAGGCGAGGGAGATGCCGTACTCGTCGGTGCTGGGCGGCGGGATGACTTCACCAAACAGATAGGCAAACGAACTGCCCTGGAACGGGGCGCCGAGGCGGGTGCGCGTCGCGGTCAGGAGGCGGACGCCGGACGCATTGGTAGCCCCGGTCGTGTTCCTGACCGTGCCACCCAGGGTCATCAGCCCTTGAAACTGATTCATCGTGCCCAATGGGCCGGGCACCGGTCCCGGCGCGCGGCCATCGGAGCCCGGTGGCACGTTGGTGGCGTTGGAGATGGGCACGCCGCGCCGCGACTGGAAGTTGTACGGCGTCGTGGCTGGGTCGTTGACCAGCGGGAGCTGCTGGCCCACGGCGGTGAGCAGCGACAGCGCGCCCAAGAGCAGGGTCCCGAAGAATCTTGAATGTTTCATGGGTTGGACAGAGCGTTGAAACGTGAGTGGAAGGAGCGCCTTGGCCCTGCCATTTGGCCAACGGACCAAGCGACATCGCGCCAGCCTGTGGAGGACGAAGTGGAAGACGCATGGGAAGCTCAGGTGGCGACAACCCCTAGTTCAACGTGGGCCTACTGCGATGAAGCTGAATGGAAGTCTGATTCCGCCACCCACATTCGCCTTCAGGAAGTTGATATCCACGTACGAAGAAGTCAGTCCCCTGATTTGCGCGAAAGCGTCGTCCGGGTTGGGACCGAAGCTGGTGCTAAAGATTGGACACACCGTGACCGAAGGCTCCCCGTTGAAAGCAGGTTGAAACGTGATCCGGTAATTGCCGTTGGCGTTTCGCACCACGCTGAAGGCGTTGGTCGTCCCGGCAGCTCCGAAGGCGAACGGGGTAAAATTTCCGTCATCGGTCAACTTGACCAGCCCTCTCACGATCCGGAGACTCTCGTCACCCCCTGCCGCCTTAAGCTGCCCGGCATTCCCCAGGTTCATGTTACCTGTCACCGTGAGGCTGCCGACAATGGTCTGGTTGGTCGTGAACGTGTTCGCGCTGTTGCGGCGCGGGATGTTGGCACTGAGGCGGGAGTCGGCAATCGGGCCCGACCGGATGTTGTCGCTTAGGCGGGAGTCGACAATGGGACCGCTGGTGATGTTCGCGCTCAGGCGGGAGTCGGCAATCGGGCCGCTGGTGATGTTGGCGCTTAGGCGGGAGTCGGCAATCGGGCCGCTGGTGATGTTCGCGCTCAGGCGGGAGTCGGCAATCGGGCCCGACCGGATGTTGGCGCTGAGACGGGCATCGGCAATCGTGCCGCTGATGATTCCAGCCCCGTCCACGCTCAAGGCGCGAGAGGCCAGAAATGCATACGGCGTGGGGAGCATCCGCATGCGGGGCAGGATCTTCGCGTCGGATCCGTTGATGGTGACCGTGGATTCCACGTAGAGCTCATTGCCGACGGCGTTGAGCACCACCGCGCTCAAAAGGGGCGACGGTTCATTCGGCACGGCTGCCCCCTGTCCGAGCAGGACGCTGTAGTAGCCCTTGTCAAAGGTGACAACCTGCCGCTCGCTCCAGTTGGTCGTCCCGCCCGTGGGCGCGGAGAAGATGCGGAAGACCACGGGAAGATTCACCGGCGCGTTCGAACCCAGCGGGACGCCATTCGCGTCCGCCATGAAGCCCTGGTACGACAGTCGCTCCGGGACCAGGCCCTGCGCGGCGACGCGACCGGCAAGACCGAGGAGCGCCAACAAGGTCAGCAATGCGAATGAAAGGCTTCCGTAGCCGCGCCTCCGCGGCGGCATGGTGCCGAATGCGGTCGGAAGGACCGCCGCGTTGCCATGGCCGGAGCTTCGGGAGGGAACAAGACAGGTCGGAGTGGTTTTCATGGTCGTATGGGTGCGGTTGAGAAAGGGAGTTTGGTTGGAGTGAACAGGAGGATTACTGGGCGTAGTCGGCGGTGTCGGTGACGCGGGTGAGGCTGAATGTGCCGAGAACATTGAACTGCTTGAGCACGGTGCCGGCCGCGCGGTAGGAGACGGTCTCGGCGTAGTTTCCCGTCAGGCTGGTGCCGCTGCGGGTGCGGCTGTCGAAATCATTCCCGGGCGTGGTAAAGCTCAGGGTCATGATGCGCCTCAGATCGTAGGATTCCTTGCCGCTGGGCAACTGCGCCTGGAACGTGTCGTCCCGGTTGTCGATGTTGTCGTGATCCGGATGGAAGGAGTGGAGGAACGGATTGGACGCCTGGTCATCAAAGGGAATGTCCACCGTGGTCTCGAGCCTCGCGCCGAGCTGCATCGTCCCGGTCAGGTTCCAGGGACCGCCGTTCGCATCGGACGTGGGTAGATGCACCGCGCTCAGGCGCCGGGCGTTGGCCAGGTCGCCGGCCACCCCCGCCTGCCGCGCCGCCACGACCTGTTTGGAACTGCTGTTCCGTCCGAGGTACGCGCGCTGCATCAGCCGGGTTCTGGTGCCGTCGTGGTGCACGATCAACCGCAGCGGGAACGGCCGCGCCACACGGTCCGGTGTCACCAGGATCGGGCCGTCCGCCAGATACCGGCCCTTGCTGTTCTCCGCACCACCAAACACCAGGATGCGGGTGGTATTGGTATCCCATTCATAACGATGTCCGTCCTGGCTGAGTGCCATCGGGAGGGGAGAACTCCCGGAGGTCAGGCCCAGCGCATTGAGGCGCTGATGGAAGTGGGCGACGTTGGTGGCCTTGGCATAGGGCTTCAGATACTGGCTGACGTTGTCCACGACGGCGTTGCCGACCCAGAGGCCGGCACGCGATGCCGTGGTGGCCGAGGCCCCGATCTCGACGCGGGTCAACCCGAGCGAATCGGTGAAGCGCAACACGCCTGCGAAGGCGGTGCCCGCCGCGCCGCCCATCTGCGAACGATCCACGCCGAGAATGATCTCCACCTCGGAACCCGGCTGACCGTTGGGCGTGAGGCTCCACGAGGTGGGACTGTTCGTGAGGCTGGAATAGCCGAACGTGAGATCGGTGTTGCGGAACGGCCATCGCACCATCAGCGGCAGGAGCGCCGGGGCTGTGCCGGTGGGCGGCGTCTCCGAGGCCACCTCGTGAAGGGTCACCGTGAGGGGGCCCTTGGTCATGTTCTTGAGATAGAGCCGGGCCTGGCTCTGGGAATCGCCGAAGCGCAGGCCGCTGGCGTCGCTGCCGGTGACCTGGAACGGACCGAAGTAGTGGTTGTAGACCTGGTTCGTGGGCTCGCCGGCGCGAATCCAGTAGGCCTGTTCGCGGACCACCGGAACGCTGCGCTGCAGGATGGCCGGCACTTCGATCGGGTTGGTGGCGCCGAGGGTGCCGCCCTGGTAACGGAAGATCTCCCAGCTCAGCCTCCTGTCCAACGCCTGCGCGTCGGGGCGGAGGAACGCATCGAAGTTTGGCGCGGACGAGGCCGTGGGGAACCCAACGAAGTTCAAGCCGGTCAAGGTCCATCGATAGTCGGGCGCGACCGGGCGACCCTTGACCCTCCAGTTGAAGTTGGCCGAAGCCTTGACGAGCAGGGCGGCATTGGCAGGCAGGGACTTCAGGACGGAATTGGGGCCTTCGAGCTTGGTCCATTTGCTCCACTGACTGCTGGGCGTGGGGTCCGGCGGGGTGGCGAGGGCCAGCCCGGGCGGAAGGTCATGGGTCCACAGCCAGACCTCATCGATGGGATCGAGTGCGTTGATCAGGCTGTTGACGTTCGTGTGGGAGGCACTGACGTGGAGGAATACCGAGTTCCAGCCGGGCTTGAGGATGTTGGTTTGCGTGATCCATTGGGCGTGGCTGGAAGGGCACCAGCCCGCAACGAGCGCGAAGACAAGCCACCAGATAACCCGAGCTTTGCTTCGCTCGCCCGCAACATTCCGATGGCTTGGGAAATTCATAGGCATTTGCTTTCGGGGCCGACGCGCATACATGCGTCGTCCGCCGGCCAAAACGATCAGCCGATTCTACAATTCTTGAGCTCGGCTTTTGGAATGGCTCTTTCAGCGGGCGACCGGAAAAATCCAACTCCGTGAACGACGTGACCGAACTGCTCGTAAAGGCCACCGGGGGAGATCCCGTTTCCCTCGAACAGCTCTACAATCAGGTCTATGCCGAACTGCGGGCCATCGCGGTGCAGAAGATGGTTTCCGAGCGCCCCGGGCACACCCTGCAACCGACGGCGCTGGTGAACGAAGCCTACCTGCGGCTGGGCGGTGCGGAGGGCATGAAGTTCATGAACCGGGCGCACTTCTTTGCCTCGGCCGCCGAAGCCATGCGCCGGATCCTCGTGGACAGCGCCCGCCGCAACCGCCAGCTCAAGCGGGGGGGCGACCAGGAACGGGTGGAGTTGAATGAGACCCGCATCGCCGCGCCGGCCGAGGACGAGAAACTCCTGTTGGTGAATGAAGCCCTCGATGTCCTGGGGCGGGAAGATCCTGTGAAGGCAGAGGTGGTGAAGATGCGTTACTTCATCGGCCTTGAGCATCGACAGATCGCCGACGCGCTCGGCGTCAGCGAACCGACCGTGCGACGGCATTGGGCCGTGGCCAGGGTGAGGCTGTTCGAGCTCATTGCCCAACAGCCCGCTCCACCCCGAAACGGTGCACCCGACAACCCATGAACGGTTCCCGGCGCTTGAAGCGGCAGAAATCCGATTCCTCGAACGGCCCGCCTGCCGCCGGAATTCCTTCCTTCGGCTGATCGTTTTCGGACACCAACCCCGCATGTAGGAAGGAACGCTTTCTTGAGAGACCTCGACTCCATCTATTTCGACGCCCGGGAACTTCCGCCCGCGGAGCGGTCCACTTTTCTCCAGGGCGCTTGCGCGGGTGACGAGGCGTTGCGGGCGCGGGTGGAGCAGATGCTGGCGGTCTCGGAGGAAGCGGAGGCCTTCATCACCGACCTTCGCGCTGAACCGGAAGACGGAAGGCCGGTGTCATCGACGACACCGGAGCAAGAAGAGGCACCGGACGCGCTGGTCGGGAAAAGGATCGGGCGCTACAAACTCCTGGAGCGGATCGGCGAAGGCGGTTGCGGCGTGGTGTACGTCGCCGAGCAGACCGAGCCTGTGCGGCGGCGGGTGGCGCTCAAGGTGATCAAACCCGGCATGGACTCCAGGGCCGTCGTAGCCCGGTTCGAAGCAGAGCGGCAGGCGCTGGCCATGATGGATCATCCGAACATCGCCAGGGTGTTCGATGCGGGCACCACCGAAGCAGGTCGACCGTTCTTCGTCATGGAACTGGTCCGTGGCACCCGGATCACCGATTACTGCGACCAGAACCATCTCATCACCAAAGACCGGCTCGAACTGTTCATCGTGGTTTGCCGTGCCATCCAGCACGCACACCAAAAGGGGATCATCCACCGTGACCTGAAGCCTTCGAACATCCTCGTCACTCTGCACGACGGGGTACCGGTGCCCAAGGTGATCGACTTCGGCATCGCCAAGGCCATCGAGGAGAAGCTCACGGACAAGACGCTCTTCACCGAGTTGCACCAGTTCCTGGGGACCCCGGCTTATATGAGCCCGGAGCAGGCGGAGATGGGCGGACTGGACATTGATACGCGCAGCGACATCTACAGTCTGGGTGTGTTGCTCTACGAAATGCTCACCGGCCGGACGCCCTTTGACGCGCGAGAGATGATCCAGTCGGGCTTCGACGCCGTCCGGCGAACCATCCGCGAAGTGGAACCGGCGCGGCCCAGCACGCGTTTGAGTACGCTGACCGATGCCGATCTCGACACGGTGGCGAAGACGCGGGGTACGGGCGCGCTGCAACTGCGTTCGCAGCTCAAGGGGGATCTGGACTGGATCGTGATGAAGGCGCTGGAGAAGGACCGCACGCGCCGCTACGACACGGCCAACGGGCTGGCAGCGGATCTCCAGCGGCACCTGGACGACGAACCGGTGATGGCGCGGCCGCCGAGTCTGTTGGATGAATTCCAGAAGACGGTCCGGCGGCACAGGTTCGGTTTTGCAGCGGCGACCGCCGTGCTGGCAGCCCTGCTCCTCGGCCTGGTGGCGAGCGCCTGGCAGGCGGTGAAGGCGACACGCGCCCGAGAGGCGGAAGTCCAACAGCGGATGGCGGCGCAGGAAGCGCAGACTCACGCAATGGCGCAGCAGAAGAAGGCCGAGGCGGCGCAACAGCGGACGGAAGAGCTGTTGAAGCGTTCGGAATGGCTGGTCTATGCCAGCAAGATGATGCTGGCGCAGACCGACTTCGAACTCGGGAATGGCGGGTTGACGCAGCATTACCTCGACGAGTGCCAGCCCAACCTGCGCGGGTGGGAACATCGTTATCTCCAGACGCGTCTCAACCCCAAACAAACGCTGACCGGGCACGGGACAGAGGTGAGAAGCGTGGCGTTCAGTCCTGACGGGCAGCGCATGGTTACCGGAAGTGAGGACGGCACGGCAAAAGTTTGGGCCGCGGGGACGAGCCGGGAGCTCTTCACCCTCAAAGGGCACAAGAACCATGTCCTGAGCGTGGCCTTCAGTCCCGACGGACGGCGCATCCTCACGGCCGGCGGCCCGTGGAGTCAGGGAAAACAGCCCGGGCAAGTGAAGGTTTGGAACGCGGAAACGGGCGAGGAACTTCTGGATCTCAAGGGCCACAGCTATTGCGTGTGGAGCGCAGCGTTCAGCCCCGACGGCCAACGCATCGTCAGCGGCGCGGGTGATTGGGCGGCTGGCCCAGGCGAAGCCAAGGTCTGGAACGCCGTGACCGGTGAAGAACTGCTGGAATTCAAGGGCCACACCGCCGGTTTGCGTACTGTGGAATTCAGTCCCGACGGCCAACGCATCCTCTCCGGCGGTGAGGATGAAACAGCGCGGGTCTGGGACCCGATGACCGGCAAGGAGATTCTCTCCCTGCTGCCGCGGGGTGGAAGGGTGAACAGCGCGAGGTTCAGTCCCGACGGCCAACACATCATCACCGGTTGCTCGGACCGAACGGTGAAAGTATGGAACGTAACGACGGGTCAGGAACTTCTGGCGCTGAAGGGGCACACCGAACTGGTGAACAGCGTGGCGTTCAGTCCCAGCGGCCAACGCATCATCACCGGTAGCCAGGACAAGACCGTGAAGGTGTGGGACACGGTGACCGGTCGGGAAATCATCACCCTCAAGGGGCACGCAGGCGAGGTGCGCAGCGTGGCGTTCAGCCCGGACGGCAAGCACATCCTGACCGGCAGCACGGACCGGACGGCGAAATTATGGAATGCGGACACGGGCCAGGATATCCCGACGATAAGGGCGCACCGGGACTTTGTGAGCAGCATCGCGTTCAGCCCCGACAGTCAACGGATGGTCACGGGAAGCGGCGATGGAACGGCGAAGTTGTGGAACACCACAACGGGCCAGAGCGTCCGGACCCTCGGGTCCCCTGCCAGGGAATGGAAGGTGGCCGGAGTATGGAGCGTGGCGTTCAGCCCAGACGGCAAGCGCATCGTCTCGGGCAACCAGGACAGGATGGCAAGAGTGTGGGATGCCATGACGGGCCGGGAACTGCTCGTCCTCCCGCACGACGACGCGGTGATGAGTGTGGCGTTCAGTCCCGATGGCCGCCGCGTCGTCACCGGAGTCGGGGAACTGGACGACCACATTCATCCGGGCGCCATAAAGCTCTGGGACGCCGACAAGGGTGGAGAACTCTTCCCCGTCCCATGTCCCCGGGGCGTATGGAGCGTGGTATTCAGCCCCGATGGCAAATGGATCGTCGCCGGATGCGTGGATGGGACGACACGGATATTCAACGCCACGACGGGGCAGGAACACCGCATCCTCAAGGCCCACGCCTCCGCCGTGTGCAGCGTGGCTTTCAGCCCCGACGGCCACCACATCGTCACCGGCAGTCTGGACTACACGGCAAAGGTGTGGAACGTCGGGACGGGGGAGGAACTCGTCATTCTCAAGGGGCACACCAGTCAAGTCCGCAGCCTGGCTTATAGCCCCGACGGCCAGCGTATTGTCACAGGGAGCTACGACCGTACCGTAAGACTATGGAATGCTGCCAACGGCCAGGAAACCCTGACCCTCCGCAATGACTCCAGGATGGTTTCAAGCGTGGCTTTCAGCACCGACGGGCAGATCATTGCCAGCGGCGCTGCTGACGGCACAGGCACGGTCAAATTGTGGTCCGCCGCACCACCGCCGTAGCTGACCGCTCGGGAGACAGGCAAGGGATCGCGTCGCGACCGCAAGCAACCCGGCCCAGCCCCAGTCTCCGTGTCGCCGGATCATGTTCCCCCACTGCCGGCCAAGGAACTCCGCGGTCTAACCAACGCCGAGGGCAGGAACGGCGACCAGTCCTATGCCCCGCCCTTGGTCGCGCGCTGTCCCTTCGGGAAATCGGCCCCGCGAGCAACCGCCTCCCAGGCTTTGAATTCCTTGCCCAGTTCCTTGAGCTTGGCGGTGGCACCCTCGTAGGCGTCATTGCCCAGCAACAGGCGATGGGGCGGTCTCGCACACTCCACCGCCTTGATGATCGCCTGCCCGGCTCGCACCGGATCGCCCGCTTGCTTGCCAGAGAGAGCGCGCACCTGCTTCCTGTTCACGAACTCCTGGATGCCCAAGGCGGAGAGTTCGCGTCCATAGCCCGAGTTTTTGATACCGCCGAACGGCAGGTCCGCTGCCGTCCAGGTGGGGTGGTTGATGAAGACCATGCCGGTATCGAGTCGGCTGGCCACGCGTTGGCCGCGCGCCGGGTGAACGACGTGAGCCGCCAACTCCTGACGCAGGCGGCAGCGGTCGTGATCGCCTTCTCAAGCTGCGGCTGGGTGAGTTCCTTGAACGTCTTCAGGACCTTTCCGGTGGCGGGATTGATACTTTGGTAGGGCATCAGGGGGTTCTGGTTTCCAGGTTTCAGGCGGTGAGGTTCAGGTCAGCTTCACGACCATCTTCCCTGAGTTCTTCCCGCCATCCATGGCGCGACACCACCACGTCGCCCGGCTTGAACCCATCGGCGCGTGATTCGACCACTTCACCCATGGCGCCGCCCTCGAGGGGCTTTCCGATCTCGAACGGGGGCACATAGGATTCTCCCTCGTTCATCCGTCCCCGCATGTAGGGATCCCGAACTGGCTGATGAACGCGAAGTTCCTCGAACCTTCGGGGACCGGCAGCGGTCGGTCACCCAGCTGACGCGGCATGAACATGCTGGTGATGTATGGCATCGTGCCCGGGATACAGTTGGCGGATGCGACCACCTCCAGGTCAAAGCGCAGGTGCCCGCACAGCTCCTGCAGGATCTCCGCGCCATTGCACGCTGACATGGGCTTGGCGACGAAGTTGCCGATCCGGTCCGGGAACAGCGAGTATCCCCAGAACACCTGCACATCCGACGGCTGGTTGATGAAGTGCGGCTGGTGCGGGAGCACGATGGACATCATCCAGTTTGAATCCTTGAACGTGACCAGTCCGCCGGTGCCGGCCTCATTGCCGCTGAGCTGATTCATCATGTCAAAGAATGCGGGGTTCTTCAGCGTCACGGTGAACGATTCCCACACGGACTGCGCGATGCAGCGGTTGAAGGCCGCAGGATTTCCGAAGCCTGGCCTGCCATCTGCCAGTTTCTTCCAGAGTGCCCAGCCACCGCTGTCGGCCTTCGTCAGTCGCTTGGGCGCGGTGGTCATGGATCCGAGACTGGAAGCATCCGTCATGGAACCGTTCTGCAGGAAGACCAGGTCCCCTTCATTCACCTGGATGACGTCGCTGATTCCTGCCCGCAGGCACTGGATTCCAGTAACGACGAATCCGTCTTCTTCGGATCGCTCATGGAGGTCCGTCACCTTGCAATCAGTGATCAAGGTGACGCCTTGGCCTCTCAGCCATCCGTTCTCCCTCCTCCAACACCTGCCAGAAATGCTGGGGCTCGTTCGCCGATTCAGTCACGAAGACCCGGCCCTCAGCATCGGCCAACACGGCACCGGCGCTCCGCCAAGGTTGTCTCCCGAGATCCCGGGTGGAGATCAGGCGATGGGTCCGGTGCGGTGTACCCTGCCAGACCAGGCGGATCCCGGAGGGATCGGTGCCGGCCTGAATCAGCGGCACGGCAGCAGGTTCGAACGAAGGATCGGGCGACAGAAAGGTGCCCTGGGAGGAAACCCCGACGAGCCGTTCACCGTCGGCGGAACAGGCAATGACGGTCCAGTTCGCGGAGGGCGCAGCCAGGCGTTGCCAGGACAGGGTTGAAACGTCGCACCCGTAAAGATGATCGCCGGCGATGGCGACCAGCCTGTGGCAGGGATCGCCAGGTCCGGCCGAAGTCTTGGGAGAACGCAAGATGGGAACCTTCCTCCACCCAGCCCAGGGCGGCGATGACTGATGCGTCCGCAGATATGGCAAGATGGTTCCATCTGGCCGAGGGCGCAGGGCAGCGGGTCCAGCCGTCCGCCCAATCCGAAGGCCCGGCCGCGATCCTCCCGGCCAAGGACAGCAAGGAGATCCAGAGCATCAGCAGGGTGAACATCCGTCGCGGGCCGCTTCTCAGCATCAGCCTGATCTTGGTTTTCATCACACCACCTGCTTCGGGAACGGCAACGCGGGGTCACAACCTTTCCCCTACGAACATTTCCCCGCCCTCACTTCGCCCGAGCTTCTTCAGCCTGCCGAATCTCTTCCCACGTCGGCGTGTGCCAAACGTTCGAAAGGACAGGCTCCCCAACCCGGAGTCTTGAACCACCGATTTCACGGATTTCACAGATGGGGTGGGACATGATCTCCCTCTCCTTCCCCTTTTGGTTCTTTGCGTCCTTCGCGGCTTAGCGTGAAAACCTCTTCCTCCATTCTCCTGAATTACCCCAAGGAGCGGCGACGTTCGGTCGCCGTCCGGAATACTCACGGCGAGCAAACCTCGCCGCTCCCCTTTTCTGTCTTCTGCGCTTTCCCAGCGCCTCCGCGCGAAACCTGTCCCCGTCCCTTCTCCCGTACTGCCCACGCTGTTTCACCAGGCATTCACGGAGAATCAGGTCGGGGCTGCGGGGAAGGCCGGACCGACATCGCGTCTCCCCAGTGACCCAGGAACGAGATCTTTTCCTGGGCGAAAATGGTGTCCGATTTTCCCAGCCAGGGACGGAGCGCGGTGGCCATCTGGAAGGTGACCAGAAGGAAGATCACCGACCAGATGACGAAGGTGCCGGGATTCTCCGCCCCCAGCGAACTCAGGCACGTCCGCCCCAGCCGCAATCCGAAGCTCACCGAGACCAACCAAAGCAGCCAGTGCAGGAAGCCAACGAATCCGACTGATGAAGAAGATTCCGAGAACACCCAGGCCACCGGCGCGAAACTCAGCAGCAGCAGGGTGGTGAGCGCCAGGATGCCTCCCAGGACCGTCAGAAGTTGGCGGGGTCGGAGATCCGCTCCGGCCATGACCGACAATACATACAGGCTCGGTGTGCAGATCAGGCCGGAGATGAGCAATCCACCCGTCAACTTCAGCGGAACCATCCACAGCAGGCTGCCGCGCGCGAAGGATCCGACGACCACTCCGTAGATCAACGCCCCCAGCAGGGTCAGTCCTGCCAGTGCCGGCAGGCCGATCCCGGGGCCGGCCGGGTCGACAAGGACTCGGGGTGTGCGCAGCAGTTGTCCGATGATGCTGCTGGGTGGCGGGCTCGGGGAAATGGCGGGGGCCGGAGCTTGTCGGGCATCGGGGATCATGGGGGGTTCAGGATTCATGGTCGTGTGGGGACGTTGATCAGCGAAAGAGCAGTTGCTGGGTCGAGTACCAGATCGTTTCGAAGAAATTGCCTTCCAGCGGATTGGTGCGCAGGAACTCCACCGGAAGCGCATGCGATCCGAAGTACGGGCGCAGGATCCAGGTGATCTGGGTCCCGAGAAGGAAGTTCCCCATGAGCCATCCGAAGAGCACGCGATTCGCCACGGCTTCCGAGCCGGAGAGTGTATTGAGGAGCTGGAGCAGTCGGAACGTTCCCGCTATCCCGGCGAAGGCGATGGCCAATACCTGGGTGGCCTGGATGGTGTCAAAGGATTGGCCACGCGCGGACCAGTCGGCGTCGATTCCCGGAAGGTTGAAGATCTGGAAGGCAACCACAGGGGCCACCGCACCCAGAATCACGGCGCTGATGGCGAAGCTGGCGAGAACGGCGGCGAGCGACTGGCGAATGTGGAGATTCAAGCCCAGCAACGGGGCCAGCATGGCATTGAGCCCCGCGTTTCCGGCCGCCGTCAGCAGCAGGATGGCCGGGAGCTTGATCCCCGTGTAAAGCGGCTGCCATCCGCCGCGCCAGGATCCGACCGCGACGCCATAGGCTCCGGCGCCCAGGACGACCATGGCGAGAAGGGCAGACCAGAGGCGGGCCGGAGGGTTGAGGATCAGGGGAGCCAACACCTGTGAATCCCCACGGAGCAGCGCGGGAATCATCCGATGATCCGGAGAACCCTGGGCCTGGGGAGGCGCCGCGGCGGGGAGGTTTGGGCTCATGCTACGCTGTGCAAAACAACAGGACACAACACCTCGGGACGCGTTCAAACAGAGCCTTCGCCGACCAAACCTCAGGCGCCCAGGCAGGCCAATCCGATGGGGACAGGCTCACCAGACCCCCAGATCCAGGTGGGTCGCATGGCGCGAAAGGGAGGGGACATGATCTCCCTCTCCTCCCCCTTTCTGTGTTCTTCGCGTCCTTCGCGGCTTCGCGTGAAAACCTCTCCCTCCTGCCTCCCCCGATCACCCCACGGAGCGGCGACGTCCGGTCGCCGTCCTGGATCCTCCCGGCGAGCAAACCTCGCCGCTCCAATATCCCCTGCGTGTCTTCTCCGCGTACTCAGCGCCTCCGCGCGAAAACCTGCCTCCGTCCCTTCCCCGTTCTCCTCACGCAACGGCGCAAAGGCTCACTGTCTGCAAGAAGTTCCAAGGGACAGGCTCCATGATTGCTCCATGATTGCCCGGGGTGCGGGCATCCGAAGGCAAGGATCCCCGCGCCGGGGAGGCGACACCGGTTTCCGTTTGACATCGGTTTCATCTTTAATTTCTGTTACGACAGAAACTTCGGATGCATTCACCGTGATCCCGATTCGATTTCAGTTCTTCCTCCCCGCCCTGGTCCTCGTCGTCGTTCCAGTTGTCGTCCTTTGCTCCTTCCCGCTCGCTCCCTGGCTCAAAATGACCCTCTTCGCCTCCGCGGGGGTTGTCTTCGTCAAGTTCCTCACCATCGCCGAATACCCACACCTGTTCCGCTCCCCCTTTTCCCGAGGTCAACTCGCCTATCTCCTGTGGATCGGGATGTCCCCAGAGCCGTTCCTCACCCAATCCTACGTCCCCCGTCCACTTCCCACCGAGATCCGTACAGGACTTCGGCATCTCTTCAGCGGCATCGTCCTGATCCAGTTGATCCAACCGTTCCTGGCCCCGACTCACCCCCTCCTCGCCGGGTGGACGGGCATGATCGGATTCCTCCTGGTCCTGCACTTCGGCTTCTTCCACCTCCAATCCATCTGGCTCCGACATCATGGCTTTCATGCCCAGCCCATCATGGATCGACCGCTCTCCTCGCGGAACCTGGGCGAGTTCTGGGGACGCCGTTGGAATCGCGCCTTCACCGAGCCTGCCTTCCGACTGATCTGCCGCCCGATGACCCGCCGATTTGGTCCGACCACTGGCATCCTCGCTACGTTCCTGATATCGGGACTTCTCCACGAACTCGCCATCACGATCCCGTCGGAGGCCGGCCACGGTGGACCGACGGGATACTTCTTGATCCAAGGTCTCGGCCTCCTGATGGAACGGACCTCCACCGCCCGAAGTCTCGGCCTTGGCGTCGGCATCCGCGGACGTCTTTATGCCTGGCTCGTAGCCGGTCTGCCGCTTCCCCTGCTTTTGCCAAACTCCTTTGTTGAGAACGTCGCCCTGCCCCTGTTCAAGGCCTTCACCGTCCACCTCCCATGAACCTCCCTCTGGCACTCCAGATTGCTGGCCTCCTCCAGATCCTGCTGTTGACCGCCGGCGCAATGATGATCCGGGTGGTCAACCTGGCTCATCACATGAAGGCGCTGCCCGTCTTTCACCGGCAACTGTTCTGGACCTACCTCGGCTTTACCGGGTTCACCCTGTTTTCACTAGGTCTTCTCACCCTGCTGCATGCACCCGAACTCTCCCTGGGCCGGGGCCTGGCCCGCGGATTCAACCTCTTTGTCTGCCTGTTCTGGACAGCGCGTCTGGTGATCCAGTTCTTCGTCTTCGACCTCCGCCCGTTCCTCACCAACCGATGGCTTCACGCCGGTCATGCCGCTCTCAACCTGGTCTTCCTCTACCTCCCCGTGGTCCACGGCTGGGCCTTCCTCGCTCCCGTCGACCCCACCACCCCCACTCTCCCATGAAACTCGTCATCCCCGGTGGATCCGGCCAGATCGGCACCGCCGTCTCCCGGCACTTCCACAACGCAGGCCATCAGGTCGTCGTCCTCACCCGCAACCCGCGCCCGGTACCGTGGCGAGTCGTTGCCTGGGACGGCATCACCCGAGGCGACTGGTTCCTTGAGATCGACGGTGCCGATGCCGTCCTCAATCTTGCCGGGCACACCGTCAACTGTCGTTATCACCCGGCAAACCGCCGTCGCATCCTCGAATCCCGCGTTGAATCCACCCGTATCGTCGGCGAAGCGATTGCCGCAGCGCGGAACCCTCCCCCGGTGTGGCTCCAGGCCGCCACTGCCACCCTCTACGCCCATCGCTACGACGCCCCCAACGACGACGTCACCGGCATCCCGGGCGGACAGGAACCCGATCTCCCTGACACCTGGCGCTTCAGCCTGGACGTGGCGAGGGCCTGGGAACAGGCGTGTCTCGACGCCCGCACACCCCACACCCGCAAGGTCCTGTTGCGATCCGCGATGGTGATGACTCCTGACGTCGGAGGGGTGTTCGCCACGTTGCTGCGGTTGGTCCGCTTTGGGCTGGGTGGCCAGGTCGGCGACGGTCGTCAATTCGTCTCCTGGATTCACGAAGCCGACTTCCTGGCCGCCCTCGAATTCCTCATGTCACACCCGGAACTCTCCGGGCCAATCAACCTCGCCGCGCCGGGTCCCCTTCCCTACACGGATTTCATGGGCGCCTTGCGTCGCGCCTGGGGCATGCCCATCGGTTTGCCCGCCACCCGTTGGATGCTGGAGATCGGCACCTTCCTGCTCCGGACCGAAAGCGAACTCGTCCTCAAGAGCCGTCGCGTCGTCCCGCGTCGCCTCACCGACGCCGGCTTCCAATTCCAATTCCCAGACTGGTCGGCCGCGGCAACCGACCTTTGCCAATCGGTGCGCCGGCGCGGTTGACCGCCCACCCACCCGTGGCAGGCGAGGTAACGAGACTCCAATCAATCCCCTCCCCATCCCACTTCCAACCCAACTCAAGTCACAGTCTCCTGACGTCGCCGTCCACCAGCGCCGCCCCCCAATGCGGATCCTCAATGCTGAACCGAGGCCGCGAGGTACTCGAGCAACCCGCGCAGATCTTCCGCCGACAAACTCTCGAACCCGGCTGGCATGATCGATTGCTCCGAGCCTTCCAGACTCTCGATATCCTTCCGCTGGATCACATGCTTCTGACCTGCGGTATCCAGGATCTCCACCGTGGTCTGGGTCTCCGTTTCCAACCGTCCCGAGAACGCCTCCCCATCGCGCGTCGTCACCGTCCAAAGCCGGAAGTTCGCTTCCACCGAACGGTTCGGATCCAGGATATCGATCAGGATCTCGCCCCGTTCACGCGCTCCGATGCCGGTAAGTTCCGGCCCAATCTTTCCACCCACCCCATCCAGGACATGGCACGCGGCACAGTTCGCGATGTAGGCTGCCTTGCCCCGGGCGAGATCCCCCTTCTCCCGCGACAACGGCAGCAGACGCTTCACGATCTCCTCCCGGTCGGCCGACACCACTCCGGCAATGGCGGACAGCTTGGCGGCACGCTCCGCCAAGGCCCGGTTGCCGTTCACCTTGAGCTGGGTCCACTGATCCGCCGCGATGTCGCCCCGCGAAATCTTCCCCTGCTCCAGGGCATCAAGGAGGTTCCCCGTCCATTCCGCCCGACGCATCAGGGTAAACACGGCGGCGCGGCGAACGCCCGGCGTGAACTCGCCCCAACGCCCCAGCAACGCCGCGGGCACGCCCGGATCCCGACTCTCGGCCAGCGCACCCACCAATCCGGTCGCGAGGCCCGGTGAACTCAGAGCATTCACCTGCTCCACCACCGCCATCAGGTCGGCAGCGCCCGTCTCCAATCCCATCAGACGCTTCGCCGCCGCCACCCGCTGGGCCTCCGGACGCGCCGGATTCGACAACTCCCGCCGCAGATCCGCCGCGATCTCCGGCAATACCGATCGGAACAACCCCGGCTCACTCCATCGCAATGACAGAGCGAACAACCGGTCCCGCACCCCGGCCGGCACGCTCCGAATCAGGTCCAGCAACCGCGCCCGATCCGCATCGCCCAACGATGGCCGCGTCTCCTGGGGCCAACCACTCACCAGACCGTCCAGCAAAGCCACACCCACCGTTTCCGGCGCCGTCTTCAAACTCACCAACGTCGCCACAATCGAATCCACCGGTGCACGCGCCGCGTAATGGGTTGTCACCTGGCGCACCGCCCGCCCCAGTTCACCTCCGAGTTCAGAACCCGGCGCCGGCACCAGCTCGACGTCATCAAACCAAGCTGTCCCGGTGCATTGTCCCCAGCCGCCGAACAGGCAGTTCACCGTGATCTCACTGAGTTGGCCGCTGTTGAACGCCAACTGCACCTCCGTCCAATCCGAGTTCCCCAACACCTTCCCCGTCCCGCCCCGCACCGGATCCTGCAATTCATGGATGTTGAACATCGCGCCCTGCGCATTGCCGCGCTTGCTCACGCCCTCGGTCCGGATCCAGCCCCGCAACACATAATCCGTACGCGGCTTCAATCGCACCCGTTGCGCCCAACTGAGATCGCCACCTGTGGTTGAACTGATTCGGACCGACCTCAAACCCGTGCGGCCCGGTTCGCCCACCGTGAATTCTCCACGCCCGCTGTGGGTGGTGGATCTCCACCCTGTCGGCCTGCCATCCGCCCCCTCTTCAAAGGACGGATTGCCCATCAGATTCACCGGTGCCTGCGGCTCCGTCGACGTCGACGGTCCGGCCGGCTTGAACGTCTCCAACACCGTTCGCAGGAACCCGGCATCGTGTCGCGCCGCCGCCGCCGTCGCCGCATCCGGGATCCAACGATCCTCTGCATTCGCCGGATCCTGCATCACCGAGAACAATTCGCGCCCCACCCGTTCATCCGCCCCCTGATCCGCCAACCCCAACATGGCCGCCAGGCGCACCTGCGCGTCCGGATCCTTCAACACCCCTGCTTCCAACAGCGCTTCCACCGATTTGCCCGACACCGGCAACACCATGATCGCACCACGTCGCACTGCCGCGGACGGATGCTTCAACGCGCCCACGGCGACCGCCAGTGCTCCTGCATGATTCCCGTCCAGAACCCCCAACCCATGCAAGGTCCACAGGCCGTGCAAGGCCCCCGGATTCAACCCGAGATCATCCACCGCCGTATCGCGCACCAACCCCAACAGATCCGCCACCACATCCCGGTTCCCCCGTTCCACCAACAAGCGTTGGGCGGTCATCCGCACACCCAGATTCTCATGCCGCAACCCCGCCACCATCGATGCCGGCGTCAATGCCGCCACGCCCGATTGCAACGGTTCCGTCTTCCTTCCGTCCTTCCATGCGATCCGATAAATCCGGCCATGAACCTTGTCCCGCAACGGTGTCTCATAGGCCGCCCCCTTCCCGGTCGTGAACCCACGCGGAGTCGGGTTGTGCTGCACGATATAATTATACCAGTCACTCACCCACAACGCACCGTCCGGACCCACCTCGGCACACACCGGCGCTGTCCATTCGTCGTTCGATGCCACGAAGTTCCTCGCGTTGTAGGCGATGAAATCGGCTCCGGTCCGATGCAGGTTGAAACGCCCGATCAGATGTCCGGTGGGTTCACAGACGAATTGGGCGACGTTCCAGTATTCGCGCGGAAAACTGCGTGCCGTGTACACCGCGCTCCCGGCCGCCGCCGTGTATTGCCCGTGGAAATCCACCTGCCGGACCTTGTCCGGCCCCACCAACGGATAGAATCGCTGGCTGTCCGCGATGCTCTCGATGCGCGCCGCCGACCAACCCCGGACCGCCTCGTAATAACGATTGGGGATCGGCATATACATGCTGGCATTGCCGTTGGCCGTCGATCCCACCACCAGGTTGTCTTCGGTGAAGGCCAGTCCCCAGGTGTTGTTGTTGCTCGACCGGATGAACTCCAACTCCGAGCCGTCGGGCCGGAACCGGAAGATTCCCTGGCCGAACCGCACCGGCTTCCCCCCCACGGTTCCGTTGAACCCGGAATAACCCACCGTCCCCCAGATCCAGTTGTCGAACCCATGCCGGAGGTTGCTCGCCGTCGCATGGGTGTCGCCCATGTTCCAACCGCTGAACAGGACCTTCCTCTCGTCCGCCCGATCATCTCCATCCGTGTCCTTCAGGAATTCCGTGAGACCCGAATGCACCACGATCAATCCCCCCCGCGCGAACACGAACCCGGTCGGCACACTCAACCTTTCCGCAAACACCGTGAACCGGTCCGCCCGACCATCACCGTCGGTATCCTCACAGATCTTGATCCGATCCCGCCCCTGGCCCACCGGTTGCAATTCGTTCGGGTAATCCACCGTCTCCGCCACCCACAACCGCCCCCGCGCATCCCAATCCATCCAGATCACCTTCACGATGTCCGGTTCGCTGGCGAACAGTTGCGCTTCAAAACCGTTGAGCGTCGCCAGGTGCCGCGCCGACACCGCCGGCGCCAACGGTTTCTGCATGCGCCGGATCGGTTCACCACCACCTCGCGCCGGACCCGGTCGGTAATTCGGCAGCGGCGCCGGTGCATCGATCAGTTCCGACTCCGCCACGGCCGGCACCGATTGGACCACGTTCACCGAGTTGGCCGATGCCCAGCGGATGCCCCGCTCGACCAAGGTGTGGAAGTTGGTGTTCGACCACGTGCGCTGATCATGACCCCAGGCCGTATAGAAAACCCGACCCGACCCAAACTCCCGCACCCAGGTATAGGGCTCGGCACCCTCGGCATCGCGACGCTCCGACAACACCAGGCGGTTCGTGTTGTGTCGGGTGTGGACATAGGTTTCGTCCCAGCTTTCGATCTCCCCCACCCCCTGCATCACCGGATGATCCGGCCGCACGATCGTCTCCCGGAAGACACCGGTGCCGTGCCGTTGAAACTGGCCGCCCACCAACTCGATGTAAGCGGGCGAATTCAGGAAGCAGAAGGAGGCGCAATGCAGGGGCACCAATCCGCCGCCGCCCCTCACATAATCCAGCAAGGCACGTTCCTGGTCCCGCGAGATCACCGTCTGATTCGCGAAGATCGCCACGCTGTCATAGCCCGGGAGCTTCGCAGGATTCAGATCCTCCATCTCCGCCGTGTACACCAACTCGATGCCACGCTGCGCCATCACCGGTTGCAACTGCCGGAACCGGTCTTCCGGCCGATGATGCCCATTGTCCCCGAGGAACAGCACGCGCAGGGGTCGATCCGCGGGCAGCGTCGCGCCGTCGGCACCGCGCAGCGACGCGACGCAACCGGTCAACACCAGCACCATTCCCGGGAGGCCCCGGCCAAGTCGGTTGAAGAGCGAGATCATGGAATCTCCCCAGACCCTCCCAAAACCCGCGGGGAAAGGCTTGGCCATCCCCCACCCCGCCACCGTCAAACCCGGCACAACCCGAAGCCGATCGCACCATCCGTTTTCGTGTCATTCGTGTGTTCCAGGGTTCAGCACCTCCCCGGAGCGGCGAGGACCCTTCGCCGTCTTCAATTCCCAACGGCGACCAACCGTCGCCGCTCCTGTTCCGCGTCATCTGCGGCCAACCCAACTCACTGCACTTCCACCGCACGCAGGAATAGGTCGCCTTCCGGCACTTCCGGCAGTTGCAACGTCGGTAGCGTCATCAACTCCTCACGCCATGGGATCCACACCGGGTCTTCCTCCAGACGCTCGCTTGTTTCCAACCGGTATCGGACTCCCGGATGCCCGTACAATCGCGCCGTCCGATCCGCGATCGCCTCCACCAACGGTTGTTCGCCCACCAGGATTACCCGGCCTGATCCCAGCCCCGCCCGGTTCAACGGCTCGCCACCCACCCACCCAGCACCGTCGCTCAATACCAACCGCACAAACTCCGACGTCGCTCCGGCATCCGACCCGAATCGGAGGGTCCCCACCACGCCATCAATCCGCAGGTTGCCGCCGAGGGCAGCTTCAAGGGTCAGCGCGTACAGCGATTCCGACACCGGCACGAGGCTGGCATTGCCAACCACTCCCGCGAGATCCGTCAAGGTCAGGTCACGAAGTCCTTCGCCGATCACCGACAACTGGGCCGTGACCGACGCCAGGTCGAGTTGGGATTTGATCGATACCGGCACCGCACCGTTCGCACCGGCAAACACCAGCGTCTCGCCCAGGGCCAATCGGAAGTCCGCTTCCGTATCCCGCACCACCACCACGAAACTGGCCTCACTCTCCGTCACGCCATCGGAAACCCCGATGCGGATGCGGTTGGTGCTCGGGCCCTGGATTGAATCCGGTCGCCATTGGAACGTGCCGGATACCGCGTCCAACAGCGCCCCGCGCGGCGGTGTCTCCAACCAACGATATGACAACGTCTGCACCGGGATGTCGTCGTCCTCCGCCTCCACCAACAACTCCAGCAGACGCGTCTCCGACACCACCTGATCGGCAATGGGCACCACCAGCGGTGCCTGGTTCACCTCGCGCACCACCACCGTCAACCGGTTCGTAGCCGACATCGCCGGCACGCCGTCATCCGTAGCCACCACCACCACCTCCACGGTCGTCGGACCCGTCGCCTCCGCCGTTTCCCAGGTGATCCAACCCGTGGCGGCATCCATCCGCATGCCCGCCGGAACACCCGATCCCAACTGATACCGAAGGTTGTCACCCGGCACATCGGCATCCACGGCGGCCATGCGCACGCGCAGGATTGTCCCCTCATCCAACTGCTGTTCGACCGGCCCCGCGAATACCGGCGCCTGATTCAACAGCGTCACCCGCGTTGTCGCCTGGGCGGTGGTCGGTGTGGCTTCCCGATTCCCCGCTTCATCCAACCCCACCGAATAAAAGGCGTATTGCCTGCTGAACTCCCCGATGAAGATCGCCGAGGTCTGTCGCGTGGCCGCCTGCCAGATCACAAACGGGCCGCCATCCGTCGAAACCCACACGTCATACGACCGGATTCCACTCGCGGCATCCTCACCCGACCAACGCACCGGGAACTGCGCCCGACTGTCCGCGGGCAATCCCAACACCCGGCTCAAGGGCGGGGTCACATCCGGCGGTTCCGGCACCACATAGAACACCGTGTACTCCACCAACCCACCCGGCACGTGATCGAACAGGTGCAACCGATGTTCATACGTCGGCCGACGCCCACCCGCGATGAAGGTCCGGTCCGTCGTCCAGGCATTGTCACCGGCCAACAGCTCGGTGCCATCCGACCTCAACACCCGTGCCAACCGCAGATCTCCTCCGGACGGATCTTCCAGCCGCACATACACCCAGCCAGCCGGCGCCTCGAATCGCACCTGCACCTGCAGATCCTCCGGTGTCGCCGGCGCATCCACCGTCGCGTCCCACACCACCTCCACACGATTCGTAGTCCCATCGCTCAGGTACAGCGTGTCCGGCATGAAGTCGTCATCCGGAATGTCGTTCACCAGGAAGTCCGGTTTGCCATCGGCGAATCCACGGTCCGCCACCACCAGATGGATCAGTTCATGGATCGACACCTCCTGCACCGACGCCAACTCGGGCCGCCCGGCGAACGGTCCCAAATGTTCAAAGGTCGCGCTGTAGCTGACGAACTGGCCCTGCAACGTCGATTGGAACAGCCAACG
This sequence comes from Verrucomicrobia bacterium UBA6176, assembly GCA_002422905.1. GTDB lineage: Bacteria > Verrucomicrobiota > Verrucomicrobiia > Limisphaerales > UBA9464 > UBA6176. The sequence continues at coordinate 15,956 of DITU01000016.1, read as the reverse complement.
CCCCACCCGCGTCTCGCCTGCCGCCACATCCCCGAAATCCGCCGTCAACGACGGCACCAGATTCTGCCCCGCCACCTCCGTCGCAATCAGGTCGAAGTCGATCAGCAATCCCTTCTCGTTCTCGATGATCTCCGGCTCGGACGAAGTGATCGCCAGCGAACGCGCCGTGCCGCTGCCACGATTGTTCACCAGGACCGCCAACGAGTACGGAATGCTCGGTTCGATCTCCGGCGTGAACGGATCATCCGATCGCACGTCCCGTTCATGGAAGTATTGCAGCACCAGTTGCGGGATCGGCAGCACCTGGATCGGTACACCCACGATCGGTATCCGCACCACCACCCCACTCTGCCGATACAGGATCGATCCGCTGATGAAGTGCGACGACGCCTCCTGTCCCGGCGCCGCGTCCGGGCCTGGAATCATCAGCCAACTCGCCTTGCCGGTCTTGCCCGTATCCACCCGACCCGTGCCATCCACCGCACCCAGATCACTCAACTCCGGCGCGAGGATTCCGAATCGCGCTGTCGAAACCGCTCCGGTCTCATCCGTCACTTCCAACTCCACCCGGACCTCTTCCAGCGGCGCATCCGAGTTGTTCAACAGCTCCAGTTCCGCCCGGAATCCCTGCCGCGCCTGCACCACGTCCTGATCCAGGCGCAACCGGACCCGCGCACAGATCGCGCCGCCCGACGACCCGCCGGCCAACTCGCGCTTCAATCGTTCCACCGCCGCCAGCACCCCGTTCATCGGCTCAAAATATCCTTCGTCTTCATTCGCCCGGATCGCTGCATCCGCTGCGGTCAACACCCCCACCTGCAATTCGCGGTCGATGAAGTCCGTGCTTTCTCCCGCGGGAACCTGCGACACCAACCGGATGCCCCGGGCTTCATAGGCGAGGGTCCTATTCCATCGCGCCGCGGATTGTTCCACCGCTTCCGCCGTGACGATCGCCAACCGGGGTGCGGCCAGCAGCACCGCGAGTTCGGCTTCGGTAATCGATGAACCACCCGCGCTGCCGGGCCCGACCCCCTTCAGGAATTCCTCCAGGAAGGTCGCTCCCGTCGCGCCGGGGACCTTCCGCAACAATTCCCGGTTGCCCACCAGCATCACGAACGGCTCAAGGATGGCCTGCAATCGCGCGGCCTGGACCGTCACCCCTTCCAACCCGGGAATCACCGGGTTGATGACATTGGCCGGAGCCGCATTCCGGGTGCCAGGAAACCCGCCACCACCGCCTCCGCCACCTCCACCACCTCCGCCCGCGCCCCCACCGTTGCACTTGTCAGCCGCCTCCTTCAATCCGAGCAGGCAATCCGCCCCGCTGATCAAGTCGCCGATCAACGGGATCTCCTTGCCCGCCGCCTCCAGACAACTCACAGCCGCTCCCGCACAACCCAGGATCGAAGGGTCGGTCACACAATCGTAGAAATCCTTCAGGCAACCCAGCGTGGGTCCCAACGGGATGAAGCCGATGGCGCAATCCAGCAGGGCCCCGGCCATGTCGTCCGTGCACGGGTCGCACGAACCCGCCGCGGAACCCGTGACACTGTGCACCGAACCGCCACCGCTCCCAGTCGCGCCGCGAACGCCTCCAGAGCCCCCGCATCCGCCTGTCCCTCCGCCCGACATCCCGATGCCGGCGCCATAACCCCGGTTGCTCCCGCCGCATTGCAACGACCATTGCGCACCGCCCGAGGGACAGCCGCCTCCCGCTGCCAACCCCGCACCCCGCGCTCCGGTCAACCGTTCCAACACCACCGGCACCGTCACCGAACTTCGCGCCGGGAGATCTCCCAACTCCGACTGCAACACGGTGAACCGCCAACCGGCACTGTTCGAAAAGAACAACCGCAACTCATTCGCCGCGATCAATCCGTGGTTGGTGATCGTGAACTCGATCTCCGTCCGGTCCTGCACCACCGCATCCAGATCGATGTGCGCCGGTTCCACCGTCACCACCGGAATCGGCACCGCCGTCTCGAACACCGTCTCGATCCGCACCCGTGTCCGCTCTTCCAAAGCCACTTCCTCCACGGTGAAGAAGTATTCCACCGTGGTCCGCGGCAGGAACAACAACGCCGGCGTCGGCGGTCCCGATCTCAACAACACCGGCTCCCGACCCGGCCGATGCCGATCCGCCGTGCCCGTCACCTCATACCATCCCTCCCGCAATCCCTCGAAGCTCACCCGCCCCAGGGCATCCGCCACCCCTTCCACCGATTCCCCCGTCCCGTCCTGGCGCACCACCTTCACCTTCGCACCCGCCACCCGCGGCGCCCCCTCGGCGTAGTAGGTGTACTCATCCACCACCTCGACCTCCAACGTCCCCAACGCATCCGACAGGATCGCCAACGAGAACGGCAGGGTTGCCGAGGCCAGTCCATCGCCGATCGCAATCGTCCCGCGCTGTTCGCCCAGCGGCAGATCCAGCGGCGCACGGATCACCAGATGGATCTCGCGGGCTTCCCCGGGTCCCATCCCGGGCAGGGGCAACGATTCCGCCACGCCGAACCACTCCACCGGCGGCAGCGCCAATGCCAGCGGACCGCTCGATCTCCCACCCACATTCCGCACCACCACCGGCAGGATCGTCTGCCCGCCCCGCAACGCGCCCGCGCGCAGTTCGCCCGGTTCAAACACCAACCGCGGCCGCGCCGATGCCACCCGCAACGGCATCCGCACCACCGCCTGCGGGCCTTCCACCGATCGCATCACCAACCGCACTTCCGCCAACACGTCGACATCCGCCGTCGACACCACACGCACCTGTACCGGATACCGTTCTTCCCCTTCCAGCTGCGTCGGCAATTCCACCCCGATCTCCACCCCGTCCGGCACTCCCTCCGCTTCCCACGTCAATCCCGTCAGGGCTCCTTCGCTCCGGTTGACCAGATCAAACTCGTTCGTCCGCGACGCCAATGCCGGCAGTTCCATCGCCAGTTCATTCGGCTCCGCCACCATTCCCAACAGCCGGAACCCGTCCTGCACCGGCGCCGTCGGATCCCCCGGATGCGCCGCACCCAACGTGTACTCTCCCGCCTCGCCCGGCAGCGGCCGGAACGTCAACGCGAACCGACCATTGGAATCGGTCAACGCCGACAACACCCGGCGCATCCCACGCACCGTCAGATGCACGTTCACCAACTCAAACGCCGCCGCCCCGCCACTCCGCCGGGTCGCCACTCCCGTCATCGGCACCGGCGTTCCCGCCAACCCGACTTCAAAATCCGTCGACACCACCGCGTTGTACGCCGCACTCACCACCATCGGCCCCGCCACCACCCGGTTGTCGATCTCCACCGCCTCCACCACCGCGTCTCCAGCGTCGCTCTCCGCCACCACGAAGTACTCCCCGGATTCCCCGGGCGCCCGATATTGCGCGGTGCGCTCGACAAATTGCCCCGGCAACAGCGTCCCGCTGAAGGGATATTCGCCCAGCAATTCGTCCGAGGCATCCAACACCCGGTCACGCGAAAGCCAGATGCGCATCCGCCATTCCCCCGCGGCAGGACCACGTCCGACGTTCACCTCACGGAACGTCACCTGGAACGGCGCTCCCGTGTCCGCCGCCGGTGGCACCACCAGACGGCTCACCGCCAGGTCCGGTTGGGCCGGTCGCACCCGGAGCTGGAACTCCGCCGTATGGCTTCCTCCCGCACGGTCTTCCACCCGCACCGTCACCGGCGTCCCACCCGTCGCTCCCGCCGGCACCACCCACTCGAGCAATCCCCCCGACGACAACGTCAATCCCGGCGGACCCGACACCAACGCAAAGACCAACACCTGCACCGGCAGATCCGGATCCACCGCCACCAACTGTTCCACATAGGCTTCACCGGGCTCCACGTACCGGTCCGAAACACTTCCCAGCGTCGGCGGCCGGTTCACCTCGCGCACCGTCACTTCAAAGGACCGGTCCGCCGACAACGGGCTCAGTCCCGAATCCGTCACCCGCGCCCGAAGCACGTTCACTCCCGGGCCCGCCTCTTCGCCCGGGATCCATGTGAACCGACCCGTCACCGCATCCACCTGCGCCCCCACCGGAACCGGCGGCACCAGCGCATAGCGCAAGGTCTGACCCGCATCCGGATCAGTACCCACCAACGTCAATTCCACCAACACCCCTTCATCCACCGTCACCCCCGCCACCGCCGCCAGCGACGGGGCCCGGTTGAACTCGACCGGCAGGCTGAAGTTCAACTGGTCCAATGCCGCCGTGTCCGACCCACGGCCCAGCGTCGCCCTCAACCGCGCAATTCCAGGCACCGAAAACGCCACCCGTTCCCGCGCCCCCGCGCCCCCGTTCAACTCCACCCGGCCCAACACCTCGCCATCCACCCCCAACGCCTCCACCACCGCCCCTTCCTGCTCCGCATCGATCACATAGACACTCGCAAAACCCGTCACCCCGGTCGCGTCCGTTCCCGGCACCACAAACCGCATCTCCACCCTCCCCTCCGGCGCGCCTTCCGTCCGCACATCTCCCAGCACCCGGTCGCCCGACACCGGCACAAACAGACCCGGTCGACCATCCGTCACCACCACTCCCGGACTCGTCATGAACAACACGCCCAAAGCCCGGTACTGATCCGTCACCACCACACCCGCCGGCACCTCCTCGAATGTCACCTGCCGATCCCCCAGGTCCGGCGACGTATACAGGTCTTCCTGCGGCACGATCTCCACCACTCCATCACCACGTTCCCGGAGGAACTCCAGACCGCTCGCACCCACGCTGTTCGCCGCATACAGGAGTTCCACCGGATACAACCCCGCTCCCTCAAACCGGAGATTGAACCAAGACACCCGAAAACTGCGGTCGCTCGCCTCTCCCAGCACCATCCCACCCACGGAAAACACAAATCCGTCATCCGATCCCACCCCCAACCGCACATCGATGCCCGCGTTCTCCGGATCGAGATCCATCTCCGTTCCCACCCGCAGCAGGTAGGTGTGGCGCAGGATGAAATTGGAAGCCACCAGGCTCCGCACCGATTCCGGCGGGACGACCGTCGAGGCGAAGAACACTTCGAAACTGTTGCCCACCGATACTGTCTGGGCCGGACGCGGAAAATCGATGATCGGCGATACCAACGCCGCATTCGGAGCCAGTCCTTCCAGCAACTCCGGTCGCGGCGCCGCTCCACCGCCAACCCCGTTGAACACCTCCACCTTCACTCCATCCCCCGGCACCGGCGGATTCCCCGGCCGCACCGATGTCGCCAATCCAATGATCGCGTCCAGTTGCCGGATCACACCCGGGTCCGAGACCACCGTCCCCGCCGCATTCGACACCTGCACCGTGTAAGTGTCGGCCTCGCCCGGATCCAACGTGCCCAGGTCCAGCACACGCCCGATCTCCCCGGTCAGCAACGTGGTGCGCCGATACCACTGGAAGCTCAACGGCTCCGATCCCGTCACTTCGACTGACAGGATCGCCGGTTGGCCCGGCTCCACCTGGATCACCCCGGGTTGCCGCACGATCTGCGGCGGTTCCAATGCCGGATCCCGCACCACCCAACGCACGTCACTCCGGTTCGCCGAATACTCCGGGTTTGCCACCAACCCGGTCACCGCCTCCGTCTCCAACGCCGCAAATTGCCCCCGTCTCGCGCTTCCCGTCACCAACGTGTGCAACTCGCCATCCACCGGCAGCGTGCTTCCCGTCGGCACCCGCACTTCCAATGTCCCATCCAGAAAGATCGTTCCATCCGCCTGCACCCGACCCGATGCCCCCGCCTGCACCGGGAGGATCAACCGGCCGTCCGGCATCTGCCGGTAATCCCCGTTGATCTGCACCGTGCCGGAACCCCCAACCAACTCGATCCGTCCCGCGTTCTCCCATCCCAAACCCGCCGGCATGAAGGCCGTCGTCGGTGTCACTTCCATCACCCCGGTCGCCCCATTCACCAATCCTCCCCGCCATTCCGAATCCACATCCACCACCAAGGTTCCCTGATTCTCCACCGTTGCCGTGAAGATCCGTCGCCCCCCGGTTCCCGCCAAAAGCTCGATCCGCCCGCCCACTTCATTCCGTACCGTCCTGCCCACCGGCGATTCAAAGGTCGTCCTCCACCCCGCGGTTTCCGAGTCCGCCACCAGATGTCCCCGGTTCCTGAAATTTGCCGGCAACAACAGATTCGCGTGCCCAAGCGTTCCCATCCCCACCAGTCGCAACACCGTTCCGGCCGGAAGATCGGACTCAATACGGTTATCCTCTCCCAGGACCTTGAACACCGACCCGGACATCGGCGCCGTCGCCAGGTCCAGCGTGCTCGCAATGAAGTTCAGCGTGTCACTCACCGACCCACCCGCTGACCGGTACGTTCCCCGAAAATTCCAACGCAGTCCGTCCACCGATTCCAACCGGCCGGCATTGCGCATCGTCCCCGCAAACTGGCGGACCCCTCCTGCACCTGCGCCCGCCCGGATCACTCCCGTCGATCCATTCTCCAGCACCGCATCCGGCGCCGTCGCCAGGGCAGCCGTCCAACCCGCATCCACCGATTGCATCAACAACACCCCGTTGTTCACCGAACCGGATTCCGCCGTCAGCGTCGCATGCCCAAATCCGCCGTTGCCCCGCACCCACAACGTGACCGCACCCGACCGTTGCGCCACCAGTCGCGATCCTTCCCCACCCACCCGCACCACCGCGGTTCCCGCACCCGCTCCCACCTCCAACCGGCAATCCACCACATCCAGATCGCCCACCACCGTCCCGCCCGTGAATCCGAACCCGCCGTCCCGCACCTGAACCCGGCCCCCGGCCTCACTCTCAATGGTTCCACCCGCATGGAGGAATTGCACTCCGCCGGGACGACTGAAAGCCAGCACCACTCCCGAACCCGCCTCGATCCGGCCCTCGTTCCGAAGGTCGCCCGTCACCGCCCGTATCCCAGCCGTACCGGTCCCCGCCCGGAGGATTCCTCCCGCCAGATTCCACAACTCCCTGTTGCCCTCTTCCGGCAGGCTCAACGAACTCGCCCAACCCGCGCCGATCGATTCCAACCGCAACACCCCCGCATTCCGGAAGGAACGGCGACTCGTCAACAACGCCTGCCCCGAGCCACCCCCGCGCACATGCAATTCGTATCCCGTCGGCACGTCCGTCAGCAATTCGTTGTCCGATCCATCCAGCACCAGTGTGTTCGGCGTCATCGGCGACAGCACCAGCGACAACTGGGTATTCCGGAACCGCACGTCTCCCACCACCACACCTCCGTAGCCTTCATACGCGCCGTCCAGGTCGACTGACGCCCCGGGTTGCCCCTCCACCCGACCCGCATTCGACAGGATCCCGGAGAAAATCCGGTTACCGCCCGACCCCGGCATGAACACAAGGCGCCCGGTCACCGCATTGCTCAGCCGATGCCCCAGGGTGTCCATCCAGCTGCCCCAACCCGCGTCCCGTGACTCAAACACCAGGGTCCCCCGATTGACCGCCGCCGACCCAAGCTCCAAGCGCGCTTGCCCGAACCGTCCACTGCCTTGGATCCACAACGTCACCACTTCGGATTCATTTCCCAGCAACCGACAGAATCCGCTCAGGATCAGGGCTGATACCTGGGTGACCCCGGCGCCCACCTGCACCGCACCATTCACCAGATGAACCTCCCCCGACCCCGTCATCGCACCCCCACTCCAATCGAGTTCACTCCGCACCAGTTCCAATCGTCCCCCCGATCCCGCCTCCAACACCCCGCCCCGTTGATTCACGATCATCGTCCCTTCCCGCTCCAATCGCAGCACCGTGCCCGCCGCCGCCCGGATCGTCCCTTCATTCACCACATCCCCATCCACGCGCCGTTCTCCACCCGCCCCCGGCAACGCTTCCACCACGCCTCCCCCCACGTTCACCAGCGATCCCCCCGCCATCCGCACCGTGGACCGATACCCCGCATTCTGACTGTCCAATCGCAGCACCCCTCGATTCGTCCTCCCCTCCGACCACACCAACACCCCTTCGCCCATCTGGCCATTGCCCATCACCGTCACCGTCATCCCCGACGGAATCGTTCCCTCGAGGGTTGTTGTCCCGGAAAGGATCAATGGTTCAGCGGAAACACTCCCCTCACCCGTCCCCAACACCGACCCGCGCAACCGCACCGACCCCGTCAACGTCGCCCCCTCCATCCGAAGTTCTCCCCCGATGAACTCCAGGCCCACCCCGGTGGAAACCGTCGCCTGCCGCACCCGCAACGGACGCCGGATCGTCGCCCCGCGGACATTCACCGCACCGTCCACCAACACCTCCGGTCCCGCCGGCAACACCGCGTCATCCAACTCGCCCGGCAAGACGTTCCCAACCCAGTTCACCGGATCCAGCCAGCGCACCCCGTCCCCATCCCCATCCCACGTGACGGTCGCCGCACCCACCACGTTGAACATCAAGGCCAGGCAGGCAGATCCGACCCGGCAAGCCATCCACATCAGGTTTTTCATGGGGGAAATGGAAACGGAACATCCGAATGATCCGTTGGGTCACCCCAGCAGAAATCCCCATCACCGTCACCCCTCATTCCCGGCGCCATCCCCCACGGGTCCGATACCAGCATCGGTCCCCTTCCAGGGACCACAGATGGATCCAACCGTTATCGAACAGCGACCGGACCGCCGGCAACCCTTCCAGCACCCGGTCTATCCGGGAGGGCGATGCCTCAACATACACCGCCAACCTTCGTGGCTCGTGAACGTACCCATTTCCATCGTGGATCGATTGCAGTGGCAATCCGACCCGGAGATCTCCGCTGTTTCCCTCCAGCACTCCCACCCCACCCACCACCTGATGCAGCGCCTTGTTCCCGCTGCCGTACCGCTCCGGATCCACCCGCGACGCGTAGTATTGAAGATTGATCCAACTCGCCACCACCACCGGTGCACTCAGGATCAAGGTCAGGATCCGGTCGTCCGGATCATTCTCCGGATCGTAATCGTGCAGGAAGACCCGCCCTTCCAGATTCATGCCCGCCGTGCGATCCCGCGGTGCCGCCACCAACGCCGCATTGTTGGCCAATGCCCATTCCGGCCGGACCTGCGACCCATCCGCAGCCCGTTCCCTCAATGCCCCGAGCAGATCGTAGTCTGGCAACCCACCCAATCCCAGGCGCGCCGCCCGCTCCCGACGCGTCCGCCTTCCCGCCTCGGCAAGCTTCGCCCGCAAATCGGCCATCTCCTCCCCGTGCGTCACCTCATCTCCCCCGATGTCGAACAACTCCACTTCATCCGTCGAAGTCCGATGCAACCCCGCCACAAACCGGGTGGCGTCCGGTATCACCACACCACGGCACGCCAACAACTCCCGCACCGCCACGTCGTTCAATGCGTCCACCGCCAGGCGCGCATTCACATCACCCGCATGCCCTCCGCAAGCGCCGCAGTCCAGGCTGGATCCATGCGGATTGTTGGCGCTTTCACCCCCATGCCCGCAGATCAACACCAACCGCGCGAAATCCCGCGTCAACCCCATGTTCCTCAACGCACCCTCCGCCAGGTCCGCTTTTACCCCGGAGCCCGCCTCCTGCAACCGTGGCCTCGCCCGTCCACACTCCGGCACCTTCTTCCCGCCACCCCCAAACCCCACCCCCAACGCCATCCCCGCCACCTCCACATACGAAAACGCCGAGATCGACGCTCCCTGCACCGCCTTCCAGTGTCCTGCATCCGTCCATCTCGCCCGTTCGCGCACGGATTCCGGCCGGTCCTCCACACTCTCCACCGGCGGCACCAACAACACCGGACAACGCATCCCTTCCACCCCCCGGACCTCGTCCCGATGCGCCACCGGGAATCCGAAGAACCCAGCGAATCCCAACGTGCGACACCACGGGTCCGTCGCCTCCAGATGACGCCGGAAGATCTCCGATCTCACATCGATGCAGAACACCGCCTGGAAGCTCGCCCGCTCCGGTCGCTCCTCACGCCTGGTCGACGCCATGGCCGCCCCCAACCGCCGTTGATAGCCCATCTCATACGCCGTCTGCCACCGAGCCAGCGCATCCAGCAACTCGTCAACAGCCTTCCTCTCCGCTCCCTCCACCGTCCCCTCCGCCTCCCTCCATCCCATCCGATGCAGGGCTGCATCATACGCGAGGCGGATCGCCAGCAGATCCCGCAACCCGGCGTTCTCCCGCCCACGCATCACATCCTCACGCACCCGGTACTGAACATGCCCCGCCCACCCCCCGATCGTGGACAACTGCCGGTGCAGGTAATCCGCCAGGTCCACCCCGGTCGGTCGCAGTATTCCCAGGCAGTGCCGGATGCACTCCGTCGGGTCACTCGGCAACCCCTTCACAAACACCCGGAATCCCCGAAGCCCGAACGCCTCCGGATTGGCATCGTGCCGCGCCGCTTCCCGCCATCCCTCATACAACCCCATCCCCCGCCACGGCCATCCCCACATCACCTGATTCTCGTCAAACACCGCCGCGCACCACTTCGAGATCTCGCCCACGATGAACTCCCCCCAGTGCGATCTCCCACCCCGTGCATCCAACCGGTCAGCCACCGTTTGGATCGTCTGTCCCACGGACACCTGCCGCGCCCGATACAGCGCTTCCACCAACCGCGCCCGGCTCCAGTCACCCTCCACCACCGCATCCAGATCCTCCGACCGGATCCCGCCCGATTCCAACTCCGCCAGATACTCTTCCGGCTTCAGCAACGGCGCCGCCCCGGTCGCCCGCACCAACAGCGCGCACGCTTCCGTGAAAGGTTTGTCGGTCAACCCCAGGAACGGATTCACCGCCACGAAATGCCGCAGTGGCCACAATGGGGGTATCCGCCGCAGCGCCGTCCCGATGGCCGATTCCAACCCGGCCACCTCCGCCTCCTGCACCTTCACATCCATCACCTGTTCCATTGTTTTCATCCGTTCCTTTCTCTCGAAATCCTGTCGCATCTTCCTGACCTGCTCCCATCCGTTCACCGGCCCATCAAAGCCCGCGGCCACAAGCGGTCCAGCAAACGGTTTCCCATCGTTCCCACATAAAACCCATTCATCGCATGCACATACCAGCGTCGCCCCCACTCGCTGGTTCCAGCCCTCCATAGCCACACCTGGAACGCGAACAATCCCACGAAAAGCGTCATCACCCCCACCCCCACCACCGCCGACGGTTCACGCGCCGGCATCCCTCCCCACAACAACCCCGCACGNNGCCCCGCCCCCGCCCGCAACAACAACCCCGCCATCACCCAACCCACCGCCACTCCCAACGCCTTCGGCCATCGCCGTAAACCTTCCATCGCCGACCCCACCCGACCCAACCCATACCCGATCGCCAGCGCCAATACCCCTTCACACACCCACGGCACGGTCCCGCCCTCCGGCATGAACCGCCGTTGCACCCACGCCCCAACCGTCACCAGCATCACCCCCGCCACCAGTCCCCAGACCAACGCCGGAGTGGCCAGCGGAATCGCCCGACGCGACGCCGCTCCCACCGTCGAGCCCGCGGTCAGGAAGGCATGCGACTTGTAGATCGAGTGCGCGACGATATGCAGCAGGGCCAGGCCAAACGCGCCCAACCCGCATTGCATCAGCATGAACCCCATCTGAGCCACCGTGGAGTACGCCAACCCCCGCTTGACCCCCGGTTGTGCCAGCATCACCACCGACCCGAATGCCGCCGTCACCACACCCACTCCCACCAACAGATCCAACACCAGCGGCACCTCCACCAGCAACGGACTCAGGCGGATCAGCAGGTATCCTCCCGCATTGATGATCCCCGCATGCATGAATGCCGATACCGGCGTCGGCGTTTCCAGCGTGTCCGGCAACCATCCGTGAAATGGGAACTGCGCCGACTTCAACATCGCACCCAGCACCAGCAGCAAACCCACCCATCCAAGCCCCGTCACCTGCCCCGCCTTCACGGCCTCGAACAATCCATCGAACTCCCACGTCCCCGCCTCCACACCCAGCCACATGAACGCTCCGCCCAGGCAAAGGTCTCCCAACCGGCTGTACACAAACTTCTTCCGCGCCGAAAACACCGCCCCGGGCCGCTCCGGATAGTGCAACAGCAACCGATGCAGCCCCAGGCTCGTCGCCACCCACGAAACACCCAGCACCATCAGGTCCCCCGCCAATACCAGTCCCAGAACCGCCCCCAACGTCACCCCCATCCACCCGAAATACCGCACCTCACCCGCATCCCCCTCAAGATGCCTTCGCGAGAAGGCAAGCACCCGCAATCCCAACGTCGATACCAGCAACACCATCACCCCCGACACCGCATCCATCCGAAGCGTCATCCCCCACGGTTCGTCACCCCACCGCATCCGGTATCCCCCGAACATCACCCCACCCACCACCGCCACCACCGCCAATCCCACCGTCCCCCACGCCGCCCAGGTCATCCAACGTCCCGCTCGCCCTCCGTCTTCCGTCCCACCTTTTCCCGACAGGCCCACCGCCATCCCCACCACCAGGGGAAGCACCGGAATCAGCGACAACATCCATCCGAACATCGTTTCCACCCCGCCATCCTCCGCCGGACCCAGCTTTTATTCGATGACATGCTATCAACCGTTTGGATAACTTTTATTTAAGTCTGCATGAGCTTCCTGAATTATCATCACCTGCGCTATTTCCGCGTCATCGCCCGCGAACTCAGCCTCGCCCGCGCCGCAGAAAAACTGAACCTCTCCCCCCCGGCCCTCAGCATCCAGCTCCGGCAACTCGAACAGAACCTCGGCCACGATCTCTTCCAACGCACCCGCCGCGGTCTCATCCTCACCGAGGCCGGCAAGGTCGCCCTCGATTATGCCGAAACCATCGGGCGCGCCGGTGAGGAACTCATGGATGTCATGCAACACCGACCGCGCGGCGGTCGCCAGATCCTCCGCCTCGGCGCCGTCGCCACCCTCTCCCGCAACTTCCAACTCGAATTCCTCCGCCCCGCACTCCACCGACCCGATGTCGAAGTCATCGGTCGCTCCGGCAACCTCCGCGATCTCCTCCTCCTCCTTCAGGCACACCAGATCGACCTGGTCCTCTCCAACCAGGACGCCCGACCCAACGACGCCACCCCCTGGCACTGCCATCTCCTCGCCGAGGAACCTGTCAGCCTCGTCGGTACCGTCGCCTGGAAGAAGCGCGCCAAACTCAAGTTCCCCGACGACTTCCAGGACATCCCCGTCATCCTCCCCAGCCTCGAAAGCAACACCCGCGCCGGCTTCGACCAGATCCTCGCATCCGCCGGAGTCCGACCCCGCATCCTCGCCGAGTTCGATGACATGGCCATGCTCCGTCTCCTCGCCCGCGAGGGCGAAGGTCTCGCACTGGTTCCTCCGGTGGTGGTACGCGATGAAATCCAACGCGGTGAACTGATCGAGACCCATCGCATCCCCGAACTGCGCGAAACCTTCCACGCCATCACCCCCAGCCGCCGCTTCCCCAACCCCCTCGTCGGCGAACTGGTCGAGCGGATGACCCAACGACCCTCAGCCCCGACCCGATCCAAAACCCGCTCAGGTTCGAAACCCGGCATCGCCTGACTCATCCTCAACCGTCCCGGCATGCAACTCGCCCGTGCGGCTCGGGCATCCATCGTGTCGGATTTCCCTGACGGCGGGTGTTACCTGCTGACGACACGATGCACACCGACGCCGATCACGAACTGCTTCGCCGCTACGCCGAACATGGCGATGAGGAGGCCTTCACCGAACTGGTTCGACGGCACCTGAACCTCGTCTGGGCCGCCGCCCTGAGGGTCGGCGGCAACCCCGAACTGGCGCGGGACGTGGCCCAGACCGTCTTCACCGACCTGGCCCGCAAAGCCGGTTCCCTGCCGCAGGACACCATCCTTGCAGGCTGGCTCTACCGGGCCGCCTGCCTCGCCGCCACGAATCAGGTCCGTGGCGAAACCCGCCGCGTCCTCCGCGAACAATACGCCATGGCCACCCAGGACCCCGTTCATTCCGACCCCGCCGGGAATCACGCCGCCGAGACGCTTCAACCCCTGCTAGACTCCGCACTCGCCGAACTCTCCGAGGCCGACCGTGACGCCGTGGTGCTGCGTTTCCTGGCCGGCCGCAGCCTGGCCGAAGTCGGCGCTGCCCTCGGCACCAGCGAAGACGCCGCGCAGAAACGCGTGAGCCGGGCATTGGAGAAGCTTCGCGAGGCATTCCGCCGCCGTGGCGTGAACCTTGCCGGCGGCGCCATGGCCGCGGCCCTCAGCCTGGCCGCAGCCGAATCGGCCCCCATCGGCGCTGCGTCCGGCATCACCGCAGGCGCGCTCGCGGCGGCCGGAACCGCCGGAGGGACAGGCACCTGGCTTTTGATCATGAAGTCCAAACTCACACTCGGAATCATGGGCGGCGCCGCCGTTGTCGCGGCTTTGTCCTGGCAACAACTCAACCTCAACCGGCTCACCGACGAGAACTCGGCGCTGCGCGCGCAATTGGTTGCGAGTTCCACAGCGCCACCTCCGCTCCGCACCACCAACCCAACCGAGGCCGAAGCACTCGCCCGGCTCGAAGCTCAGCAGGAAGAATTGCTCCGCCTGCGCGGCGAAGTCGCCCAGCTCCGTCTGGCAGCACGTCAACCCACGGCAAATGCCGCGACCGCACCAGTGCTGACCCCCGGGGACATCGATGCCCTGGCCACCGAAAAGCTGATTGCCGAGGCGACGGCCACCAAGATCGTTGATGCGATGAAGAAATTGGGAGTCGCAGCCCGGATTTTCGCCACTGACAATCAGGACCGTTTGCCCACCACGTTCGAAGAGTTTGAAAGCGTACTGGCAGGCTTCCCCTCAGCCGATGACATCCTTCGCGGCGGAGTTCTCCGCGAACTGTTGGAATTCTTCCCAGACCACGAGAGGGCCATCAGCGAGGCCGAGCCCCAGATGATCCTGTTCCACGAGAAGCGGCCCCGGCGCCTGCCGAATGGCACCTGGGAACGCATCTACTGCCTGACCGACGGCTCAGTTCTGAGGATCAACCGACCCGAGGGAGACTTCAGCGAGTTCGAGCTCCCCCGCACCGCGACACCGGCCAACGCGCCCGAAAAGCCGTGAACTTGGAAAGAGCAGTTGGATCCACCGATTACACCGATTGCACAGATTTTCAGAGGGTTGAACAGGAAGTTGGGTTCACTTCGCGGGCGAGACGTTTAGCCGGATCCAGAAATAAGCCTGGTGCCGTTCCATCGGTGAAATCCGTGAAATCGGTGGAGAACCCAAATGCCGTTTTCAGGGTAAATCGTCTCCATGCCGCAGCGACGCTGGAGACATGATTACGCGAGAACCCGAAGACCGGCCGGTGCCCCCTTGCGCTTCGGGTTCTGGTGTCCTTCTTCACGGCTTCGCGTGAGAAGACTTATCGAGGATGTTCACGGTTTGATCTGCCCTTCTCTCCGCGTTTCTTCGCTTTCCCGCCTTCGCGCGAGCTTCCTCTCCCCTTCCAACGGCGCGGATTCGGATCAGGCCTGCTCCTCCCCGGAAGCTTCAAAGTACGTTGAAATCAATACGACATCGTTTTCAACGTACGTTGATTTCATCGTTTGAAACGGATTCAACCCGGAACGCCCAAGTCGTTTTCCAACGGGTGCATCCCGAAGTGGTTGGCAACTCGGCAACTTCACACGGAGCCAGTTGTGATCCCGGTGGACAGCCAACCGTTTCGGAAGCGTTGTGCCCAACGGGGACCGGGAATTCAGCCCAGGGCTGAGGGAGCTTGGCGACCGATGCCCTGGGTTGCCCCAATCCCCGGAACCGTGCCCTGAAGGGGCACCGGAACCGTCCCATCGCCCCCCCGCAAAGAAATCAGATCTCCGGCGCCCCTTCAGGGCGCATGGGATTCTCCACCGCGTCACCCGGGGCATCGGTCGTCGAACTCCCTCAGCCCCGGGCTTTGATCCTCCGGCCCTTCAGGCCGACGGGACCGGAATTCGTCCTCAACGGAGACCCGGAACTCAACCCGGCTCTGTGATCTTCCGG
>DITU01000015.1 GCA_002422905.1 Verrucomicrobia bacterium UBA6176 | reverse complement strand
TCCGGCTGAACGTCTCACCCGAGAAGTGAACCCAACGTCCTGTTCAACCCCTTGGAAATCTGTGCAATCGGTGTAATCGGTGGATCCAACTGCTCTTTCCAGGATCAGGGAATCTCCAACTCGACGAACTGGCCTGGACGCATGGTGGCGACGGCATCGACAATTGAGTGTTCCGAGGAAAGGATCCTCATGCAGTCAGGAGGGCGGACTCCGACCGATCCAAGAGCTCACAGGCCATCTGGCGCGTCACGGACGGGAAACACTCAAGGAACTCGTCCAACGTGTAATTCCCTTCGAGATACTCGAAGAGCGTCTTCACCGGGACGCGCGTGCCCTTGAAGACCGGCGTACCACCCAGAACATCTGGGTCCACCGTGATCAGGTCGCTCGCATTCACCCGAGAACCCTATCCCCCGGGGTCCAACTGCGTAAAGACGCGGCCCGCGGTGATGGGACGCACCCAGACTCACCCCGCAGCCATTCGACCTGAAACCGGCAGTTCACGTGACCGCAGAATTCACCGATCCCGCAGATGGAGGGGCTTAACGACCGAGTCCCATTCGGGTCTGGGCCTCACCTCGCAGGTGCACGGGCAGTTCACTTCAAGCCCCTGTCCATCGATGTCATCTGTAGCATCGGTGGTTTCAACAGCCCCTTGTGAACCACGGATGTCGCGGATGCACACGGATGGGTCGCGACATCGGCAATGGGGAAAAGGTTCCAGGCGCATTGCCGTCCCCTTTTCGTGAGGTTCGTGAATTTCGTGGTTCAACAGGTTCAAAGGACTTCCGGACCACGAACCACACGAACCACACGAACCACACGACATCCAGAAGCCGGTTCTGCGATGTTCTCCGCAGAAGCCAAGTCCCCATCCGTGGCCATCCGTGGTTTCAAACCGCCTCTTGTGAACCACGGATTTCACGGATGAACACGGATGGGTCGGGACATCGGCAATGAGGAAAAGGTTCCAGGCGCATTGCCGTCCCCTTTTCGTGAGGTTCGTGAATTTCGTGGTTCAACAGGTTCAAAGAACTCCCCTCCAGCATCCAACGAACCGCGCATCGACCCACGATCATCTGTGGAATCGGCGAAATCTGCGGCTCCCTTACTCCACCACTCCATCCCCACCCATCTGCGCAATCGGCGAAATCGGTGGATCGCCTCGCCCCCCTCATCCTCCCGCCTTGGCAACCCTCCAGATCCCGCCCGCCCCCGGCTTGAAGGCAACCTGCTCATGCCTTCCCGGCTGGCCAGCCTCGGGTCCAAACCATTTCCGCAAAAGCTGCGGAAGGGCGTTGTCGGAACTACCTGGCCTTTGGATCACATTCAGGGCGATCTTCACGAAGTGGGCTTCGTAGCTCTCACCGTCGGCGATCAGCGGAACCCAGCCGCTGGGTAGATCCGGACGCAATCGGCGGTCCGGCAGCAGGAGGATCGGACGGCCATTGGAGTGGATGACCTTGGCGGTGAAGGGGCGCGGGGTATTGCGCCCGAGGTAGTCGCCGAGTCGCCATTCAGACAGTTCCTCAACCCAGTCATCGAACGCGCCCAGAAGTTCCTCCGCCAACTTCAAGTCGGGACGGGTTTGGAAGACTCCCTCCCGATACTCGAAATAGGCGGTCCCACCGGTTCCCTTGCCGCCAACCCACGCTTCAATGGGATTGGTTTCGAGATGACGTTTCAGCGCCTTGTCCGATTCCAGCGCGACGCCGACATCGGCCCGCAGGATGGCACTCCGTTCGACGATCCGTCTGAAGGCGACGACGAGCTGGTCGATCGGGATCTCCCCCGGCAAGGCGTCCTCGGCCAGGAGGGCCTGGAGCATGACGAACTTATAGCTCAATTCCCCATTGCAGCCGTCGATACCCAGCAGCGCCCGGGGCGCGGTCAGGAACACCCGCTGGTTGCCGACATAGTCCACCACGGTGAGATGAGACTTGCCGGCACTCTTCCGGAGGCCGCGACCGAACTGCTGGAGCCAGAGCTTCACTGATTCCGAATGATGCCGGCGACCTGAGAGCCAGAGAGCATCCCTCGCGGGTATCCTTCGAGAGAATGGACGGGTTTCGGATCGGTCAAGGTGAGGCCTGATTGGCCGAGCATCGCCGCCTGAAGGATCCGACCACGCTTCGCCTGCTCGTCTCCGACCTGGTCCAGGGTCATGGTATCTGGTTCAGCGGCACCGGCAGGGCGCCGCCCGCAAATCTACCGAGCAGTTTCGAGCTCCGGACACACGAATCCTCCCAAGATCGTGAAGTCGCTGGCGTTGAGAGTGAGCAGCGAATTGGCACCAGCAGCCCGGTAGGTGGCCGCCAGCAGCGTATCGAGCAATCGCTTTCGCCCCAGTCGATGCTGTTGCATCCAGTCGAGAAACAGTTGGACGGCTGCATCGTTCGGGAAAGTTTGATCCACTTCCCGCGCAGTTCGCCATTGCTGAGCCAATCGGAGGGCGTGGTCTACGGTCACTGGGAGCGTGAACCGTCTTGGGTCGGTGACCACATGGACGAATTCCGCGAGCACTTGCGGTGCGAGGGCAAATCGATCCCCGTTCGCCACCAATCGGGCCAGCTTGGTGCGCGCCTTCGAATGCAGAGGGTGCTCCGCCACTTCGGCGGCAACCAGAAAGCCAGTGTCGATGCCGTGAGTCACACGCGGCCTTCGAGCATGTCACCCAAAAGGTCGTCACGGTCAGCCTGCGGGAGCATCTGACCGAGGTGGGCCGGGGGAATATCGAGAATGCCGTGTCGACCGGGCGCAGCGTTGGAACCGCCGGGCGACAGGCTGTGGCCGAGTTGCCCGGCCAGGAAAATGAACAGGCGCTCCATTTCGCGCTTGGGGAGCGATCCCGCCGCTTGTTCGATTTCTGCCAGCGAACTCATGAACGATTGGTACGCAGTCGCGCGGCATTCGACAAGGCGCGAACCCGCTTGAACGAAGTGGTCAGTCGTCCCTCGCCAAATACATTGAGCGCATGGGCACCGGCACCCGCGACATGATCCGCCTCTGCCAGGAAGCCGGCCTGCGCGAACCCGAATTTGCCGTCCGCGACGGCTTTGTTCAGACCATCCGGCGGCCCGCCCTACCCGTCACAGGGCAAGTCACAGAGGAAGTCAGGCGAGTCATCCTCGTGCTTCACGAGGAGATGACACACCAGAAGCTACAAGACGCACTGTCACCGGTGCATTCCGAAGTTGTTGGCAGACCGGCAAGGTCAACCGGCTCCAGTCTTGATTCCGTTGGATCGCCAACCGCCTCGGGTGAGTTGTCCCCGACGGGGACCCGGATCCCAGCCCAGGGCTGAGGGAGCCGGGCGACCGATGCCCTGGGTTGTTCCAATTTGCATCCGTGCCCTGAAAGGGCACCAGAACCGTTCCATCAACCTGCTTTACCCCCGGCGAACGGCATCTCTGGCGCCCTTTCAGGGCGCAGGAAGGGTGTTGCCGTCGGACCCCGGGGCATCGGTCGCCGAGCTCCCTCAGCCCCGGGCTGTGGTCTTCCGGCCCGTTGGGCCGCGAGGCCGGCCTGAAACTTCCCCGACGCGATGCAGCCGAAGGTTGCGGATCCTTCAGCAAGTCCGCCTGCCTTCGCAGCGTCGCTGCCGTGGATCGCCAACAAGTTCGGGATGCACGGCACTGTCACTGAAAGGGCGGGCGAACTTTGAAGATCGCTACCTCAAGCCGTCGTTGGAGACAGGCATGGTCGAACTCACCATCCCCGACAAACCCGACAGCCGCCTCCAACGCTACCGCCTCACCGCCAAAGGCCAGGCCTGGCTGTCGGCGCGGAAACCGAAGGACGAGAAATAACCAGGCCCATGAGCAAGCCGAAGAAGGCCACCATCGAAGTTCAGGGAAGCGCCATCACGGATCTCATGCAGTCGGTTGAACAACGTCGATTTCAAACCCCTCGAATTCGATGGGTTTGGAAGCAGGGCCGGGCTGAACAGCTTTGTTTTGAACCCAGGGCGATGGATCGACACCACCCATGCCATCGACCTCGTCTCCAGATCAGGCCGCTACGGCGGCACCTTCGCCCACAAGGACATCGCCTGAGACGGCTCAGTCAGATCGCCCTCCCGCAAATGCAGACGCTCACCGCCAGCAGCGCCCCGCACCAACTCGAACCACCCTAGGACGGCAAGGCATGAATGCGAACCCCGACACTGCTGCCGTGGGTCACGCATCCCAAGACACCGCAAGCCGTGAAGGTGCGCGACAAGGCGGCTCGACATCCCCTCTCGCCCAGTCCGAACCCGACCCTGGAACAGTTCGTCCTCCCATCGAGCGCCTTTGACGCGACGCTCCTGCCGCCGGAAGCCCGGGATCCGAGGTCGCCTGCCTTCCGTACCGTCCTCGACGACTGCCTCCGTCAGCAATTCCGCACCCTCGGTGCAAACGGGGTGGTCCAGATCACGGGGCAAACGCTTTCGATCGGCTGGATCACGCCGGGTTTTCAACCGGTGGACGCCGCCATCGCCCTTTGCCAACGCGGTCAGGTCCGGGAAGCCCTCCAACGACTCGAACCCGCCCGGCCCCGAACCCCCGACTCCCCTCCAGCATCCAACGAACCACCCCTCAATCCCCATCCATCTGCGCAATCGGCGAAATCTGCGGCACCCCTGGCCGCCCCCTCCGGCCAGACTCGTCGGCAGGAAGATCGACAAACAGTTGGGGAAAATAGAACTCAAGGATCCTGGGCGGGAAGCTTGGCTGCAAGGGACCCTTGGGGCTGGGCGAGTCGACGAGGCCTTCCTGCAAGCCGAGCTTGATGATTTCTGCTGAGACCGTGGCCCCCTTGCCGGTGATTTCCTGGACGCGCGCCCGTGGAATCTCGCCCTCGTCAATCAGTGTGCGCACGACCCGCATGAGTTCCTCGCGGTAGAGTTTCAGGTGGACGGTTTCGAACTGAAAGTAACGTTCCACCCGGGTCCGCAAGGCCGGCAGGCCGAGCAGGCCGCTCATGAACTGGATCTGGTCGAGAACGGTTTCGAGGAAGAACTGACAGAA
>DITU01000166.1:32510-35225 GCA_002422905.1 Verrucomicrobia bacterium UBA6176 | reverse complement strand
AGCACATAGAAAGTCGGGCTGCCCGGCACGCAACTCCCGGATCCGCTCATCGGAAAGCAGTCCCAGCCGATGTGACCCGGGCAGGACCCGCAGGGCGCCATTGGACTCGTCGGCGTCATCCAGGTGAAGTCGCACGGTGATCATCTGCTGAAGGATCTCCACGGGTGGCTGCACATGCGGAATTCCAGTCTTCGTGCTCCAGGGCCCGAAACCGGGCACGTCAACCCGGCCTCGGATCGCCACCGACAGATCCTGATGCCACGGAACCAACCAATTCCTTTCCGGTGACTTGTCGAAGTAGATGGCACGAACCGGAATCGGTTCAGCCCGTAGATGCGGCCGGACATGCGCAAGGATCCCAGGCGAACGCACCAACCCGGCCACGACGGGCAATGCAAGAAGCCCACGACGCCCTGCCCCGACAAGCGGCCCCAACGCCGCCACCAACCCGCACCGCTCCTCCCCCCCGATAACCCGGGGGACGACTTCAAACCCGTCCTGCTCGAAATCGTGTTTCATCCAAGGACACGGAAAACGCCCAACAAACAGGCTCAGCAACCTATTTCGCCTGGGCGCCCGAATCGGTGATCGTGGACTGAAGCCCTGTCATCGTCAGCAACGGCAGCACGGTGAAGTGACCCTCATCGTCATACACGATGACATGCGCCGCCTTGGGGGGCAGGGAGATGTAGTCCGGATGTGGGATGCGGTATTCGCGACCATCTGCCATCAGCAGGCTGAAAGGCGTGCCCCGAGCCACCGCGGACTCAATTTGTTGCCTCGTCATGTTGGGCAACCTCCCGCCAGGCCGAGGCGCTCGCAAGCCGATACTGGGCGTGGTTGCCCAGCCAACAACCGACTTCCCTCCACCAACCCCCACCCACCTTCACTTACCCACCGTCTCATCCACCGGTTGGTGAGTGAACATCTGCCCCAACGAACGCTTGGCCAGGTCGATCGGCGCTTCGCCATCCTCATAAGGGATCATCACCGACACCAACTCGACCCCGAGCATGTGGCGGTCGGTTGGGATCGCCCCGTATTTCTCGGGCAACCCGGCGAGCTTGCCTCCGAAGTCGAACTCCACCGGCTTTCCATTCCGCCACACACCCCAGAGCTGGAGCGCACTCACCGTCTTGCCCGTGTCCTGCTCCACTCGACTGAATTGGAAGACCTTGAAGGGCATGGAACGTCCGCTGATCGTCACCTCGGCATCCTCCACCTTCCCCTGCTGTTTCCAACCGGAACCCGGCATGCAGATGTCCGGCCGATGATGCAGCGCGGTCCGCGCCATGGACGACGGTTTCCAGAACAGGTGCGAACCGAGCACGAAGCCCAGCGGCGCTTCAGGATCCTTGCGAACCAGGGAATCGCCTTCGGTCGCCCCCAACCGCGTCCAGACACTGCCTTCGAAATCCTTCTTCTCCGTGCCCTCGCCAACAACGGCGGTGAAGGCCGGTCGGGTCTGCGGTTTCGCCCGCCATTCCAACACCTGATACCAGCCGTGCACCAACAGGAACATCGCCACCGTCACCCCCAGCAACGGCCGGAAGTCCGGCACATGTTCCCAGCTCAACTGCGAGATCCGTTCCCGCCACGTCCCCGCATCCTTGCGCGGCCAGATCCCCTGACGCCCGCGCCCCAGGAACATCCCCAACCCAAAGATCACCCCGTACAGCGAATACATCGCCACGTTCGCCACCAGGTCATGCTTTGCATCCATCGCCGCCGACCCTTCCTTCTCCACAATCCAACACAGGGTGAACGTCCGCAGAAGATTGCCCACCAACGCCAACCCGATGGCCGACATCGTCAGCCAGAACCGATGCCTCCGGGTAAGCCACATCAATTCACCCACCGCCAGACTCACCATCAGACCCGATTGCAGCGACCGGATCCCGCTGCACGCCTCCACGATCCCCACCGTTCCATTCGTCAGGTGCAGCACCGCCCCGTTCGATTTCACCGGTACTTCCATCCACAACAGGATCTCCGTCAGCACCTGCGCTATCCCGATCATCAGGTTCTGCTGGACCGGATGCGCAATCGCCGCCGGCCACGGAACCGCCGTCAGGAAGAACATCAGCGGAAACATGGTCAGCATCAGCAACTGACGCCCACCCAACCACCACGCGCCTGCCATCGAAAACGCCACCTTCGCCATGTTGATCGCCCACAGCACGATCCCCGACTGATGATACTCCTCCCGATACACCTCCAACGGGAACAACCCCAATCCCGGCAACGCGATCAGCCACGGACTGATCCGCCACGTCGTCCGCCCCTCTTTCCCGCACTGTTCCCAGAACGCCCGATCCTGGCTCCCCAACCGCATCCAGAGGAAAAGGAACATCCCGATCGGCACGAACCAGCCGTAGCCATAGTCCGGATCCCTCAGCCAATACGGCACACACACCAGGATCGACCAGATCCACAACACCGCCTCCAACAGTGTGAACGCCCAGTTCATCCGCAGCTTCGACACCGGGTCCGTTGCCCGAAACACCCCCGAATCCACCACCTCCGACGACATCCCGCGACCCTGCCGCTCCTGTGTCACAGGGTCAATCAGCGGTAAACAGGGGCGCATCCTGACAATGCCCCCTGCCCGGAGCGGCGAAGTTCAATCGGCGGAAACCCCTTCCGCCTTCGTACCTTCCTCACTTGGTTGTTCATCCACCCTACGATCCGGCCCGCCTTCACCTTGGTCCCTTC
>DITU01000166.1:0-32448 GCA_002422905.1 Verrucomicrobia bacterium UBA6176 | reverse complement strand
TTGGTCCCTTCCCCCCTTTGTTGTTCATCCACCCTACGATCTGAAACCGCCCTCCAGACACCGATTGGATTCCCCACCGACCTCTGGCAGGCTCGCCCGTCCATGGGCAAACGGTTCTATCTGACCACCGCCATCGATTACACCAACGGGGCGCCGCATCTCGGGCACGCCTACGAAAAGGTGATCACCGATGTCATCGCCCGCGCGCATCGCGGCTTCGGCGAATCCGTCTTCTTTCTCACCGGTCTGGACGAACACGGACAGAAGGTCCAACAGGCCGCCGCCGCCGAAGGCCGTGATCCCCAGGCCTATTGCGATACCCTCGCCCTCCAGTGGCGGGAACTGGCCGTGCGACTCGGGCTTTCCCATGACGACTTCATCCGCACCACCGAGCAGCGACATCGCGATGTCGTCGCCGCGGTGCTCTCCAAACTCCATGACCAGGGCGACATCTATCGCCAGGCCTACGAAGGTTGGTATTCCGTCCGGGAAGAAACCTTCCTGACCGAGAAGGACCGCAATCCCGATGGCACCTGGGATCCGCGCTGGGGCCAGGTCATTCCCCTGCTCGAAGAGAATTGGTACTTCCGCATGGCCCGTCACCAGGACTGGCTCATCGCACATATCGAAGCCAATCCCTCCTTCGTCGAACCCGGCATCCGCCGAAACGAAGTCCTCGGCTTCCTCCGCTCCGAACGTCTCGAAGACCTCTGCATCTCCCGGCCCGCCAGCCGTCTTTCCTGGGGAATCCCGCTTCCCTTCGCCCCGGAATGGGTCACCTACGTGTGGTTCGACGCCCTCACCAATTACTTCACCGTCCCCGCATCCCTCGGCGATCCCGTCGCCCTGGCCGCTCTCGGCACCCATTACCGTCCGTCCACCACCGACGGCCCCCACCTCTGGCCCGCCGATCTCCATGTCGTCGGCAAGGACATCGTCAAGTTCCACGCCGTCTACTGGCCCATCATGCTCCACGCCCTGGGCGCCCCGCTCCCACGCCAGATCCTCGCCCACGGCTGGTGGCAGAAAGACGGCCACAAACTCTCCAAATCCACCGGCAACATTGTCGATCCCATCGCCGTCATCGATGAATGGGGTCTCGACGCCTTCCGCTATTACGTCGTCCGCGAACTCGCCATCGGACCCGATGGCAACTGGACCGACGACGGCTTCCGTGCGCGTTACAATGCCGAGCTCGCCAATGGCCTCGGCAACCTCCTCAACCGCGCCCTCAACATGCTCAACAAGTACCGTGGCGGCATCGTCCCCGCCGCCTCCGACGAACTCGCCGCCGATGCCAACCGGTCCGTCGACGAAACCCTGCGCCTCCTCCGCGCCCACGATCTCCAGGGCGCCCTGGTCGCCATCTGGTCCCTGGTCAATCGCGCCAATCTCTACGTCGAACAGACCCAACCCTTCAAACTCGCCAAGGACCCCGCCCAGGCCGCCCGACTCGATGCCGTCCTCTACAACCTCATCGAGTCCTGCCGCATCCTCGCCGTCCTCCTCACCCCGTTCCTCCCCACCACCGCCGCCCGCATCTTCGCCCAACTCCGGCTTCCCGAATCCACCACCGACCTCGCCCTCGCCCAATGGGGCGGGCTCACCCCGGGTCATCAGGTGGGCGCACCCGAACCCCTGTTCCCCCGACGCGACCTCGCCAAACCCTGAGCCACCGTTGGAGCGGAGCCGGGGCAAGCTTGGAGCGGAAAGCATCAAACTCGTGTGGCAGGTGCAACAAGAAGTTGATGCGTTCCGGAAGGCTCGGATCCGCTGGTCCCCACCTCCAACTGTCCAACTCCCCGGTCGTCCCCGCTCTCACCCGACGGATCACCTCGAATCTTCCGTTTCACCTGCCGCAAGAGCTCACCGCCATCTCAACCGATGCCGCCGGAACTCGATCCCCTCCCGGGTCGGCGGCCATTCCGCCGTCAGATAACCACCGTCCTTCAACAACTGGATCCCCGGCGGTGACGGACACAGCACCACCCGGAACGCCTTCCAGCATCGCGCCTCGTTCAACGCCGTGCTGATCCGGCGCACCGTGTGACCCGCACCCGTCACCCGCGGCATCCCCGCCAACATCCGACCCACCCCCAGCACCAACGGCGTGTGCAGATGCCCAATCACCGTCGCCGCCACCCGCGCCAACGCTGCCCGCACCCCCGGCAATCGCATGAGGAATGGCAACGCCGTCGGGTCATGACAGAACAACACGATCCGTCGGCTGTCCCCGCCCCGGAACCGTTCTTCAATCTCCCCGAGATGTTCCCGATGCGCCCGCTCCCACCACTCCAACTCGTCTTCGGGTGTCTCCTCCCGGAACACGGGCCATCCCGCCAGCGTCGATGTCACCCCGATCCACCGCCAACCCGCGAAGTCCACATGCCACAATCGCGGAATCCCCAACTCCGATTCCGCCCGCACCAGACTCGCCCGACGCACCCCGCCTGCTCCGCCCATGAAACTCTTCTTCCCGATCTCGTGATCCCCCATCACCGCCAACACCCCGTCCCCATACGCACCCCGCAACATCGCCAACACCTCCCCGGCACTCTCCAACGCCGCATCATCCGAAATCCCCACGAATCCCGTATCCAGGGTGAAATCGCCATTCGCCACCACCCGATCCGGTCCGGGCACCTGCTCCAGAATGTCCCCGAGCTTCCCGTTGTGTGCCATGGGATCCGCCATCCAGACATGGCGCCGATACAACCGTTGGAACGTCCGAAGCCAGGGATTGGACACCGACCGCTCATCGAAGCCGCGCCGGGCCTGTTCCGCCGCCCCGGCCCGATGAATGTCGCTGACCACCAGCAGCGTGCCCATGTCGATGACTCCTCAGGAAGCCGCCAGCGCCGCCGCCCGTGCCTGCCGCACCTTCTCCGTCGGGACATACCGCGCCGCAAATTCCGCCCGGTATTCTGAAAAGGTTCCGGCCGCCAGATGCGCCCGGATCTCCGCCATCACGGTCAGGTAGAAATGGGAGTTGTGAATGCTCACCAACCGCAAACCGAGGATCTCGTTCACGTTCAACAAATGCCGGATGTAGGCCCGGGTATGGTTGCGGCAGGCAAAACAGGCGCACCCTTCATCAATCGGCCCGAACTCGGCCTTCACCGCGCCACCCTTGATCGCAAACGTCCCGTTTCGGGTGAACGCCGTCCCGTTCCGCGCCACCCGCGTCGGCAACACGCAATCGAACATGTCCACCCCGCGCGCCACCAGTTCCACCAACTGCGCCGGCGTCCCCAACCCCATCGCATACCGCGCCTTTTGTTCCGGCAGATACGGCTCCGTCATCTCCACCGCCTGGAACATCTCCGGCTCTGGTTCTCCCACACTCACCCCGCCGATCGCATAGCCATCAAAGGGCATCGCCGACAACTCCTCCGCACATCGCCGCCGCAGATCCGGATGATTCGTGCCCTGCGCTATCCCGAAGTAGAGCTGTCCCGCCGCCCGCGGTTGCTCCAGGCATTCCGCCGCCCAACGCAACGTCCGTTTCACTGCCCGCTCCACTTCCTCCTTCGACGACTGATGCGGCGGACATTCGTCAAAGGCCATGGCAATGTCCGATCCCAGGTGCCGCTGGATCTCCATGCTTTCCTTCGGCCCGATGAACAACGGGCTGCCATCCAGGTGATTCCGGAATTCAACACCGTGTTCCTTGATCTTCCGGATCTTTCCCAGACTGAAAACCTGGAACCCCCCCGAGTCCGTCAGGATCGGCAAGGACCAGTTCATGAACCGATGCAGCCCGCCCGCCTGCCGGATGATCTCCATGCCGGGTCGGATCGCCAGGTGATAGGTGTTGCCCAGGATGATCTGCGATCCCATCTCCAGCAGCTCCCGATTGTCCAGGGCCTTGACCGAAGCCTGGGTCCCCACCGGCATGAACACCGGTGTCTCGATCATCCCATGCGCCGTGTGCAGCCGCCCCAACCGCGCCCTCGTCCCCGCATCCTTCTTCAACAGTTCGAACATCCGCCCCGACTCTCGACGGTTCCCCGACAATTCCAAGCCCGCCCATCAGGCCTCGTCAGCCAAGCCTAGCCACACACCCCACGATTGAGTCATCGCCACTACGTCCCGTCGGACGGATCCCGTTCCGTCCGAAGAAGCCAACGCGGCGCGAGCATGAAGCTACGATCCCTCCATCTGCGACAAATCGGCTTCAATGGCTGAGGGCCAAGAACCGGAGGGCACAGCGGTAACGCGAATAGGGACAAGCTCAAGCCCCCTTCCCCCGCCCTGAAAGGGCAGAACCCCCGGAGGACAGGCTCCAAAGCTTTCCCCGTACCCACACCGACCACAGCGCCGCTCAAGATCTGCCATCCCCTCTGTGCTCTCTGTGCCCTCTGTGGTGACCCTCCTGCCCGTATTCCTCGGCGAACGGGACCCAGTTCGCCGATCCGGTTCACGCGGGCCCTACCCGCTGTTTCGACAACCGGGCATTGTCGCCCCGCACCCAATTCTTCATCCTCGTCCCCAGCAATCTTCCACCCCGCCCCCCGCATGCCCCCACTCGCCCAGCCCCTGTTCCGCGAGGTCCGCCCGGATTTCTTCCGGGTGTTGGGCGGGCCGTTGTCACCCCTCTACGTCGATGCCCTCGACGCCCTCGAATCCGAATCCGCCCAGCGCCCCCAGGGCATCGATCGCACCGAAGCCCTCGCCATCGTCCAGGATGTGATCGGGCAACACGCCGATCTTGACGACTCCCCCGAATTGCCCGCCTCCGCTCCTGCACCGGATCGGGCCCGGACCGTCCTCGAAACCCTTCGCACCGCCGGTTGGGTTCACGAGGAACAACGCACCAATTGGCAACGCCTCATCCATTTCGAACCCAACGGCACCCTCCTCCTCCACGCACTCCGACGCATCGCGTTCCCCGAGGCCGCCGTCTTCTCGGACAAACTCGTCAACGTCTGCACCACCCTCTCCCGCGGAGGCGAGGTCAACCTCGACGCCCTCACCGAGAATCCCTGGGCCCAGATCGAAGCCTGCGTCGCCAGCCTCAACGCCGGTCTCGCCGAACTTCACGGCATGCAGAAGGGCATCGAACGCCACACCCGCCAGCAACTCACCACCACTTCCCTCCGCGAAAACCTCGCCGTCCTCTTCGACCAATTCGCCGAACGCATCGGTCGCACCTGTTACGCCCAACTCGTCCACGCCCGCCTCCCCACCCGCCTTTCCGAAACCCGGCGCGCCCTCGACGCCCTTGCCTCCCACATGGACCTCCTCTCCCGCATGCAGTCAGAGGTCATGCGACGCGAACCCAATCTCCCTCCCGACGCCGCCATGGCCCGCGTCCGGCTCCGCCTCAATGATCTCGGCGAAATGCTCACCCAGATCGAACCCCTCGCCGATGCCATCGACCGGCGCACCGCCGAGTTCGCCCGACGTTCCCGCGCCCGGTTCAAGTACCTCCAGGAAACCACCAGCGAGAATCGCGCCCGCGTCCAGGCCTTCTTCGAAACCCTCAACTCCCGCTTCAACGGCCACCGCGTCCAGGATCTCGACACCCCCGAATCCGTCTTTCCCACCCTGCGACTGCACGAAATCCGCCTCTTCGGTGGACTCGAATCCCTCTACATGCCCCGACTCCGTCGCGCCCCCGGCGAGATCGAACCCCTCGACGAAACCGACCCCGGCCATGCTGACCGCGTCCTTGCCCAGCTCGAAGGCAATCTGCGGGAATCCCTCACCGTCAATCGCGCCAACCGTTTCATCGAAAGACTCCCGGGCGATCCCGGCCACGCCTGGTCCTCCACCGATCTCCTCCGCGATCACATCCACAACGACGAAGACATCGCCGACCTCATCGCCTGTCTCCTCCACGCCCGCTCCTCCGATGCCCGGTTCTCCGTCAGCCGGCCCGAATCCGAATCTCCGGACTCCCAACCGCTCTTTGATCACAAACTCCAGTATCGCATCGAGCGCTTCGACCTCGTGAAACGATGAATGCTCCTTCCGATTCCGGCCTGCTCGGCCGACTTCCCCCCGACGACCGCGAACGTCTCGGGCAAGCCCTGCGCCGTTTCCTTTCCCACGGCTCCATCCTCGGGCTCGAACCTTCCCAGACCGACCTCTACCACTGGTGTCATCAGAACCGTTCCCTGGTCGAGGAGTTCAGTGCCCTCCTCGAACTCCAACTCCATTGGGAACATTCCGACCGGACCGTCCAGGCCGTTCCCCAGGGCGCCTCCTTCCTGCTTCACCTGAAGCTGGATGCCTCCCTCGTCCTCCTCGTCCTCTGGTACGAGTTCGACACCGCCATCCGTGACCGCGGCGAATCCCCGCCCATCCGTCTCACCGCCCAGCAACTCAACGATTCCCTCGCCGCCAAGTTCTCCCCACTCCGCCGCTTCCAGCCCAGCCCCAATCGCCTCCGAGAGATCCTCACCCTTGCCCAACGAAAGAACCTCATCCGGTTCACTCCCGATCCCGCCCCCGAGAATTCCCTGATCGAAATCCTTCCCACCCTCAAACGCGTCATTCCATTCCAGGACATCGAGGAATGGACCCGCAACGCCGACCGGTACCTCGCCTCGGTCCCCGATTCAGATCCCAACCCTTCCTCCCAAACCGACGACGTCGAAGTCGACAAAGACGCATGACCCGCTCCATCCGCCTCTCCCGGATCCATGCCATCAACTGGTATGGCTACCGCGATTCCATCTCCGTCGAAGGCAATCTCCTCCTCGCCGGGGTCACCGGCTCCGGCAAGTCCATCCTCATGGACCTCATCCAGCTCGTGCTGGTCGGAGATCAACGCCTCGTCCGCTTCAACCAATCCGCCACCGGCGATCGATCCGACCGTTCCCTCAAGGGCTATTGCCTCGGCGACACCAAACAGGAGGAGAACGGTGTCACCCAGTACATGCGGCAATCCGCCGTCAGCTATGTCGCCCTGGAATTCACCTGGCCCAACGGCAAACGCTTCGAGACCTGGGGCCTCCGAATCGAGTTCACCAGCACCGCCGAAGCCCATGGCCGCATCTCCCCGTTCTTCATCCCCGCCTCCCTCGACCGCTCCGGCTTTCTCGACCCCGAACGGCGCCCCCTGGACCTCGCTTCGTTCAAGGCTCTCGTCGAAACCCTCCAGGGCCGCCTCTATGCCGAAGGTCTCGATGCCTACCTCCGGGACATGGCCCAGCCATCCCACCTGAACTTCGACCGGGTCATCCTGCGGGCTCTCATGCCCACCGCCATGTCGTTCACGTTCCTGAAGAGCTTCAATGAGTTCGCCCGCCAGTTCATCCTCCCCGCAGACCGTCTCGATGTCTCCGATGTCACCTCCGCCTACCGGGCCTTCGTCGGATACGAACGCGATCTCCAACAGCTCAACGACCAGTTCACCCGGCTTCAGGTCATCCACGACACCGCCCGTCGCTGGGAAGACCTGAAGCGGGATCGCGCCCTCGCCCATTACCTCGAAGCCGAGCTCCGCCACCAACACGCCACCGCCCAATTCGCCTCCGACGAATCACGCCTCGCCGAACTCCGCACCCAGTTCGCAGCCGAAGAAGCCCGCCTGCTCCAGCTCGACGATTCCATCCCCGACCTCGGCCAGCGCATTGATCGCATCAAGTCCGCCATCAACGAAACCCCCGAAGGCCGTCTCTACGCCGAACTCAAGTCCCGCAACGAATCCCTCGCCCGCCAGGTCGCCCAACTCTCGAGCATCGGTTCCAATCTGGATCAGGCCCTCGCCAATCGCGTCCGGAATGCCCGCGCCTGGATCGCCCAGTTGAAATCCCTCCCCCTCGACCTCGATACCGCCCCTGTCGCCGCCCTCGAATCCGCCATCCAATCCCTCGAACGCGGCGGCGTCCGTCACGCCACCCAAGCCCTCGAATCCCTTCGCGCCGCCGCTCAACAGGCCGCCAGTGCCGCCCAACGCGCCGCCAATCCCACCCAGAAACGTCTCGGCGAAATCCGTTCCCAACTCGGTCACCTCCGCGAGGCCATCGCCGCCCTCCGCATCGGTAAACTCCCCTTCCCCTCCCGTCTCCTCGACACCCTCAATTCCGCCCTGCCCCATTCAGGCACCCACAAACCCGCCCGTCATCTCCGCGAACTCTGCGAGGTCCTCGACGAACGCTGGCGCCCCGCCATCGAGGTCGCTTTCACCCGCAAGTTCGCCGTCATCGTCGACCCCACCCACTTCGACATCGCCGAACAACTCTTCCACCAACTCAAACCCTCCGAACTCGGCTCCGATACCGGCCGCGAATCCCTCGTCAATCCAACCCGCGCCACCGCTCTCGCCCGCCCCATCCACCCCGACTCCCTCGCCGCCAAACTCCACTGCCCGCACCCCGTCGCCCAGGCCATCGTCAGTCATCTCTTCGGCGACCTCATCTGCGTCGACCGCCGGGAGGAACTCCGGCGCCATGAAGCCGCCATCCTTCCCGATGGCTTCACCCAGCGCGGCCCCTTCATCGGGCGAACCCGCTTCTACGACGACAACCCTTTCGTCGGTCGCAAGGGCCTGGAACAACAACAGGCCTGGAAGGAACGTCAGGTCGGTGAACTCGAAGCCGAGGAACGTCGACTTCTTCCCCTAGACCACGCCATGAAACAACTCGGCGAAGCCTGGGAATCGCAGTTCGCCGTCGCCCCCAGCCTCTATCAGGATCTCGCCCGCGCCGCCGATCTCCCCCGCATCGAAGCCGAACTTCAGGAAGCCATCACCCGCCTCAATCAGATCGACCGCTCGCACTTCGATGACCTCGCCCGGCAACTGAAGGAACTGGAATCCCAACTCACCATCCTCACCGCCGAACAACGCGAACTCCTCCAGAGCCCGCGCCGCCGCGATGTCCAGAGCCTCGCCATCACCGTCGAACACCAGCGCCAGCGCGCAGCCCAACTTGCCGACCGCTTCAGTTCCATCGCTTCCCAGACCGACGTCTCCCGCTGGCTCACCCGCCTCGATGAACTCCGCGCGGCCATGCTCGGCCAGTTCCCCGTCCTTGAGGTCGCTGCCGACCGTTTCAAGGACCGCTATCACGAATGCGACCGCGATGCCGCCGCTTCCTGGGAGGAGCTCAAGGCGCTCCGCCAACAGCTCGCCCTCACGCATTCCCGCTTCGATGACCTTCCCGTCGAAGCCCCCGACAACGCCGCGTACGACCGTCAATTCGCCAGCCTTCAGGCCAGCGAGATCCCCGATTACCAGGCCAAGTCCCAACGCGAACGTCAGAACTGGGAGAAGCTGTTCCGCACCCAGATCCTCGAAAAGCTCCACACCGCCCTGGCCGATGTCGTCAACCTGCTCAACCTCCTCAACAACTCCCTGCGCAAACGTCCCATCGGCTCCCATACCTATGAGATCCGGTACCGTCGCAATCCTGAGTACCAACTCTACCACGATCTCCTCGAAGCCAGCGCCCTTGCCCGCGAGGACGACCTGTTCTTCGCCTCCGCCGATACCCGGTTCCGCGACGCCATCAATCACTTCCTCAATACCCTCACCGAGGCTCCCGACAGCGCTGAAGCCGCGCGTCTCCTCGATTACCGCCACTACTACGAATACGACATGGAGGTGGTCGAAGCCGATGGCCGCAAGACCTCCGTCGACCGCCACTCCGGCAAGTTCAGCGGCGGCGAAAACCAATCGCCCTACTTCATCGCCATCCTCGCCTCCTATCTCCGCGCCTACCGCCGCTATTCCTCACGACGCAACGAACCCACCCTCGGCCTGGTCCCCATCGACGAAGCCTTCTCCAAACTCTCCGGTGAACGCATCAAGGACTGCATCACCGCCCTCAAGGCCTTCGATCTCCAAGGCGTCTTCTCCATGAGCACCGGAAACATCCCCTACGCCTTCGAGCACTGCGATTGGCTCGTCGTCGTTTCCAAGGAGGAACGTCGCGTCGGCCGCCGCACCGAAATCCGCAACCTTCCCATCAGCCTCGCCCGCGATTCTGAAGCCGCCCAACGCCTCGTCGGGGGTTGATCATGAACCCGGTCTCACCCGTCCTCATCGCCCTCGCCAGACGCTACCAACGCAGTCAGGCCGGTCGCACCGGTTCGGCCACCCGCGACTTCATCGTCGATCTCGAATCCCTCCTCGCCGACGTCAACGCCACCGAAGGTGATGCCCGCGCCGTGGCGGAGACCGAGCTGCGGCACGCTGCCCGGATCGGACTCCTCACCCTCATTCCCCTCCATGCGCGCGACCCCGATTCCCTGTATCGGATCCGTTTCAGCCCTGTTGACGAAGCCCGCTTTCATGCGCATCTCGGCCTGACTTCACCTGCCGGCCAGCGCCAGCAATTGGCCAATCAGTTCCTCAATGCCGCCCAATTGACCGTGCCTGGCTCCTGGCACATTTCATGGACCCGTTGGTGTCAACGCCTCCACGACGCCGCCCTCCTCGGCCAGGCCGTCGAACCGTTCGACCGCTTTCCCAGCCCGCGGAACCAGGAACTGATCGAACTCCTGCCGCGCCTCCTCTCCTGGCAGGGCGAGTCCCTCGTCCGCTTCGTCAGTTGTGTCCTGTGCGGAGATTCCAAACGGCTCGAAACCCTCGCCCCACGCGACCCCGCAGGATCCCTCCGCGGAACACTCGGCCGGATCCTCGCAGATCTCACCGAGGGCAGGATCCAGACCCTCGACGACCTGGGCATCCTTCCGAACCCACGGTTCGCCCTGATCCACGGTCCGCTCCAAC
The DNA here is from genome assembly GCA_002422905.1 of Verrucomicrobia bacterium UBA6176. GTDB lineage: Bacteria > Verrucomicrobiota > Verrucomicrobiia > Limisphaerales > UBA9464 > UBA6176. The sequence continues at coordinate 21,761 of DITU01000166.1, read as the reverse complement.
TCCAGTTCGATCACCAAACACTCGATCTCGGAATCCTTCACGGCCCGGTTCGACTCGCCCTCCAGGACATCCAACGAGCCCAGTCCATCTGCACCCCCGCCACCCGCTGCATCACCATCGAAAACGAGACCACCTTTCACGAACTCGCCCGCCTCCAATCCGGCGATCTCCTCGTGCAGACCAGCTATCCCGGCTCCGGGACCGTCACCCTGCTCAACCGCCTGCCCCAGAACCTGGCGTTCCATCACTTCGGCGACAGCGATGAAGCCGGATTCGACATCCTCCGTGTCCTCCGAGAAAGGACCGGCCGCGACATCCAGTCCCTCCACATGCAACCCGGTCGACAACCCGCTGAACAGGAGGCCCTCGGCCGCCCCACCCTTCGCCATTGGCCCTACTATCCGACACCGGATTGAACCAGAACGGGTTAGGGAACCTATCTGCGCCATCTGCGCTCTCTGCGGATGACCCACCGACTCCTGGATTCATTCCTCCTCCCAGATACCCACCAACCGGTGATCCTCCAGATCCCCACACAACATCGCCCCCGCATACCCGCACACGATTCCCACATCCGTCACCGCGTCCCCAGGCAGGAATCTCCGGATCTCCACGCACAGATCCGCGAACGTCTCCACTGCCGCCGGTCGGATCGCCCAACTGTCCATCGACACCCGACGCATCGTCCGCCGCCTCAGCCCGCGCCTTCGCAGGATTCCCATGATCTCATCCCCCACCCATTCCCCGTTCCAACAGAAGTCCACCGGGTCCGCTCCCATCCGATTCCCCAACGCCCGCGGGAGCCGCGTCGGCTCGTACCCGGGTCGCAAGACCAGACAAGTCTGGACCCGAAGGAGGGGCACGACGGCCTTCAATCCTATCAACCACTCCTCCCATACCCCCATCGGATCCAGCCGATACCCAATGGCGCTCTCCAGCGACCCAGAGCCAACCGCGTGAATCTCCCCGCGGTAGCCAATATCCCTGAGACGCTGGACCGTTCGCGCCGAAACCGTCTCTTCCCCGGCCCCAAAATGGAGCCATGCACAATGATCAGTGATTCTCATGTCAGTTGAACAGGGCTGCTTCCCAAACCCGGGCATGCTTCTCCCGATTGCAAATCTCCTCCCGGGCATGCCGCGATGCCTCCACCATCATCCGTTCACGGTGCTCCCGATCCCGATACAGACGATCAATCCGCATCCGATACTCCCCCGCATCGAGACAGATATAACCACTCACCCCATCCTCCAGGAACTCCTCAAACGCATGTCCGCTGGGTAGGACCGGAATGCACCCGGTCAACATCGCCTCCACCACCGCGCGTCCCCACGACTCCCGCAACTTCCGATCTGTCCCGTACACAAATAGGTCCACCCCCCCCAGAAAGTCCCAGACCGGCATCGCACCCGCCTTCAGGAACACCCAACGGTCATCGAAACGATGCCAGGGGAACTTCTTCGCACAGGCCGCATCCCACCCCATCACCCGGAACTCCACGTCAAATCGACAGATCGACTCATAGAACCCCGGGAAGTTCTCCGGATACTTGTCCGGGTCCGCCCGTGACACCCGCCCGATCCGGAGCGGCCAATGGGTCCGCGGCTTCAACGTATAGCGCTCCGGATCCACATAGTTTCCCACCATGGAATGGGGCAACCCACCATTGACTGGTCCCAGTGCCTGGCGCTGGAACTCCGAAACATACAACACCTTGCTTACAACCCCGCCTTCACACGCCTCCTTCTCCCCGGAAAACGCCCACATCATCTCATTCGAGAAGATCAATCGATACCCACGATCCCGGATCCGCTGGGCGTGCCCGCTGGTGAACAAACGCACCTCACACACCGCGAGACAAACCTCACCCTGCGACTTCGGCAGATCGTCCAGGCAACAGACCGAAACCGGCATCCGCTTCAGCGTCTTCATCACCTGGGGATCCCGTTCATGAGCCCTGTCCGGCACGACCACCGTGATCCGCACCCGATCCCCGAGTAACCTCACCAGGTCCCGCAACTTAGTCGCAGCTCCACCAACATCACCCGGCATTCCATACAACCACAGTCGTTCCATATCTTTCCTTTCTTTACCAAGCTGACTCCGAACGAAGCCGTCCATCGTCTTCGGATACTTCGAAGACATACGGAAACCGCCGATCCGATACCCACTCCACCCGACCGTCGAGAAAGCCGGCATTGGCTCCACCCATCGGATGATTCTGGACTGTTGCGGGCCAATACGGAACTTCCGCCAGCACATTGTCGGTCAGCAAAAACACTTGAGCCGGTCCCGGCCTCAGCCCCTTCAAGCCATAGAGATCGTTATGATGAAGGTAGAACTGGACCGACCTCTCAGTCTTCAATACCGCATACACCCTCTTCACACCATTCGTTCCTGGAAAGTCCGTATAGTAAGGAGTCTTCCACCCCATGAATGCTGCAAGAAGGTAGCTCGTACCACGGCTTCTCCAATCGGGAGCCAAGTGGACCAAGTCGGCTATGGCCCCTGACTCAGTAGAACCTCTCTCAACCCTATTCCGGGTTGATGGACAAACGAACACCCCTAATCCCCCAGCAACATAGGGCAACACGTAGTTCACATCCCGCGTTCCCGTATCATCTGCCGCCGAATACGCCCCGCCCCGGTCATCCGCAGCATACAGGATCGAACCCATGACCAATTGCCGCAGATTGGAGGCGCATCGCGCACGCTTCGCTGCCCCCATCGCTCCGCTCCATCCAGCACCCATCATCCCCGCCAGGAGGGCGATGATACCGATGACCACCAGGAGTTCGATCAGGGTAAAGCCGGGGCAACCTCGCCCCCGGCTTGACCCCTCGCACACCTGATCACCAAGGAATCTGTGAACGGAGTCGGCCTTCATCTTGAGAGAGTTCATAGACGTATGGAAACCGACGGCCAGATACCCACTCAACCCGCCCATCCAGGAATGCCGCATTGGCCCCATCTTTTGGATGATTCGCCGCTGTTCCAGGCCAGTGAGGAGCATCGGCCAGGCAATTGTCGGTCAATAGAAGGATCCCAGAGGGTCCTGGCCTAAGCCCCTTGAGACCGAACAGTTCGTGGTGATGAATGTAGGAGTCGACTGATCTCTCAGTCTTCAGTACCGAATAGACCCGTTTCATGCCAGTCTTGGTCTGAATGTCAGTGAAGTGGGGTGTGCGCCAACCCATGAATCCACCCAGGACATAACTTGTTCCCCGAGATTGAGCGTTCGGGGCTAGGTACTCAATATCCGCAATCGCACCTGCTTTGGTAAGGTCTGCCTTGACCGCATTGCGCGTCGACGGGCAGACGAAAACCCCCAATTGCCGGGCGACATAGGGCAATACGTAGTTCATATCCCGCGTCCCCGTGTCTACTGCCGCCGAATACGCCCCGCCCCGGTCATCCGCAGCATAGAGGATCGAACCCATGACCAATTGCCGCAGATTGGAGGCGCATCGCGCACGCTTCGCCACCCCCATTGCTCCGCTCCACCCAGCACCCATCATCCCCGCCAGGACAGCGATGATGCCAATGACCACCAGGAGCTCGATGAGGGTGAAGCCGGGGCAACCTCGCCCCCGACTTGCCCCCTGGCACGCCAGGTCACCAGGGAGTTTGCGAACGGAGCACGCCCTCATCCTGTGAAACTTCGAAGACATAAGGAAACCTACTATCCGACTGCCACTCAACTCGACCATCGAGGAAACCAACATTCGCACCCCCTCTTGGATGATTCTGCGCTGTTGCTGGCCAGTAAGGGACCTCGGCCAAGGTATTGTCGGTCAGGATGAAGATCTGGGATGGTCCCGGTCTCATGCCCTTGAGTCCGAACAATTCGTGATGATGGATATAGTCTTCCACCGTTCGCTCGGTCTTGAGAACCGAGTATACGCGTCGGACACCATCCTTCGTTGGGAAATCAGTATAGCGGGGCATGCGCCATCCCATGAAGCCACTTAGGAAGTAGCTTGTGCCCCGGGACCGCCCATCTGGTGCGAGATGGACCAGGTCAGGAATCGCCTTGGAACTGCGATTCGTGCTCTCAACCGCATTGCGGGTGGCCGGACAGACAAAGATGCTGAGATTCCCTTTAACGTAGGGCACAAGGAAGTTCACATCCCGCGTCCCCGTATCATCCGCCGCCGAATACGCCCCGCCCCGGTCATCCGCAGCATACAGGATCGAACCCATGACCAATTGCCGCAGATTGGAGGCGCATCGCGCACGCTTCGCTGCCCCCATCGCTCCGCTCCATCCTGCACCCATCATCCCCGCCAGGACGGCGATGATACCGATGACCACCAGAAGTTCGATCAAGGTGAAGCCGTGCGGGAAGCGAGATGACATCGACCCTCCCGCGGCTTGTGCCCGCGGGAGGTGTGACCCCAACGATCTAGGCAATCTGTCGAGTGGATTCATGCGTCAATGTAATTGGTTGGGATTGCCTGAACAGACTCCATGCCATGGCAACTGTCACAAGGCTGTACGCAATCAGAAGGCCGAGCGCTATGGCCTTCTCGGTGGCCCCTGCCCCGGCAACCCCGCCGAGGCAACTGCATTGAGCGATCTCGACTCCCTGAAACCGATAACCCCACAAGAGAGCCACGAAGCCGGCCACACCAAGATAGCGCTGCCGGGAACTCAACTGACGAGTCAGGATCAAACCGCCGAGGGTCAGTTCAATCCCTGCTGCAAGGACCTGGATCTCGCGTGCTGAGGCGAACAGGAAGACTGGATCCGGGGTCTCCGCCCCCGTCTGGACACCCCATAGTTTGAGGACTCCCGTCAGGATCAAGGAAGCCCCCATCCCCATGCAGGCGGCTTCAATCCACGAAGTCATGGTCTGTTCAGAGAATCTCATGATGGAATTGGCTGGGGCCATCGCCGGTGGCGAAATCTGTCAAGATCCAGTCCTGATTCTCCGGGGAGTAATAGAAACGGCAGAAGTACCGGATGTGCTCCACCACCGGCTTGGTCTTCACCAGGAACGATATCGTCACTGCGGTGACCGACTCATGAATCACCAGTGTCTCAGCCAGGGTGGGATGGATGAGGGAGTTCATCTTGTGATTCCTATAGCGTCGCTGCCCGGTCATGGACGCCCTCTCTTCCAGGCGATCCGGCGGGTATGGGGTCCTGGTGACCTCCAACTGAAGCTGATCAAAGGCGGCGCCATCCCAACACTCGCTGCACCAGGTCTTGTTGGTACCACCCGGATAGGTATGGGACATCAGCTTGGAACGGATCGCCTGCAGTGCGCGCAGGTCACTATCGGGGGCGATGGGCTTTCCGAGATCTGCCGGCAGGCTTCCCTGCCGATCCAGCAATCCCTTCTGGAGGTCCGTCACCACCGTGCGAAGCACCAGTTCATATTCCGGCTTCATCCAGTCCGAATTGACGTCGGTGACGGGACACACCAGGTCGAAGTAGTCGCGAGGATCCCCAAGGGAGTGACTGGCGAGAAGTGCCCGCATCTTGTTCTCCAGTGCGTGGATCTGTTGCGGTGAAAGATCCAGTTGATTGGTCGCTGCAAGGGAATTGACGGCCCGATTGGCAGCAGTGGCAATCGATTCGCGGGTAAGTGCAGTAAAGCGCTGGGAGGCATCTTCCTGAATGGCCTTTTCCGCCAGATTTTCGCCCTTGGTCAACTGTCGATAACGGGAGAATCGGGAACTGGAAACGAATCCGATCCAGACCAGAGCGGGAATGCTCAGGATGAGCAGGAGATTGGAGTACTTCATGAGATGGTTTCGGGATGGGGGCGGACGGGGCACGGGCCCCGCCCACCCAATGGTTTGATTCTCTGATTCTCAGCCGGCCCTCAGAAGCAGGCTTGCGAGCAGGGGGATGTGACTACACACAGCTTTCCGTTGCGGGCCCGGACCAGCATCGGATAGCTCCCGGCGTTGTACTGGATCGCTTTGCAATACTGGATCTTTCCACCGATGAACAAGGCCCTGAATCCGCCGCTGGCGCTGGCGCCTGAACAGTCAATGCAGCAGGCGTTCACGCTGGTGGTCTGGGTTCCCATTGCCGCGATGGATCCATCCGGATAGGCACAGCAGAAGGTTCCGGACGTCGAGGTGGACGGACAACCGCTTCCTTGGCTGGTGCCGGCCAATGCCGCTCCAGCAGCGATGGCTGCGAATCCGACGGCGATGGCCTTGAGCCGGGATGATGCGATACGAATCATGGTTTTCCTTTGGTTGGTCGAGGCGGTCATACGATGACTCCCCGACGGGTTTGGGTTACCGACGCAGCCAATGAAATCCAGCGGTCAATCCGTGTCAAACCGACGGGCCATCTAATCGCAAGATATAATTTTGTTCAGGATGAGATACCTCTGTAACCTTCCCGATTCGCCAGCAGAGGCGCCTGTTTCCTGAGGAGCTTGGTGTCCTTTCCAGGCTTCGGGTTCCATCGTTCAGGAAGCGGAGATGATTCATCCGCAGATGGCCCAGATAACGCAGATCAAGAGGCAGGAACACAGGATCAGTGCCTTCGACTGTGCTTCACTGAGGAGGAAGCCAACCCGCTTGCATCCTGCCTTTCAGGTCCTGCGGAATCGACGAGGCCTATGGATCTCGCGAATCTCCCCACTCCGCTTCTGGGATCCAGCAACCGTTCCCTTGCAGAACAGTCCTTGGGGAGGCCTGCCGGAATCCTTCCAATCAACCCCACACCTCCTCGCCTGGACGCAGTCTCAGCCCCCGCCAGCAGGTGCAGGATTCAATCCATCGCCCCGCGCTGCCGCTCCTCGTGAGCGATCCCGACCGTCCCCTTCCCGACTGAAGCCTTGCGCTTCATCTGCTCGGTGTAGATCACCACTCCCGCACCCAGCACGATCAACACCACGCCCATCCATCGAAGGGGCGTGATCTGCTCGTGCAGGAACCAGCGGGCGGTCAAGGTGGTGACCACCAGCGACAATGAGGTGAGCGGCCAGACAAAGCTGACGTCGGCCCGGGACAGCAGATAGAGCAGACAGCCGAAGAAGCCGGCTTCAAGGGCGACACCGAGCAGCAGATTGCGGTTCGTGGAAGCTTCGGCGGCGAGTTTCAGCAAGGCCCGCAGGCCAGGTTGAAAGGTTGCCTGGAGTTCCTTCTGCCCCTTGCTGATCAACACCACCCCGATGGCTTCCAGGATCAGCCCCGCGACCAGCACCAGCCCAGTCCGGATCATTCCCGGGCCTTCCCCGGGTATAGGTCGGCATAACGGACCAGTTGGATCTTGCGCTGTTCGATCAATTCCCGGACCCGGGGACTGCACAGGGCTTCGGTCTCGTGAGCATGATCGTCGTTGTCGGGATGGGCGTATAACTCGTATGTGCCCGGCCAAAGTTCGGAGAGCAGGCGCAACAGGTACTTCTCGGTGATGCGTCCATCCTGCAACAATCCGAAGACCCGATCGGATTGGACAATCCTCCGCCGCGCCAGGGAGGTCCGGGTGCGCCCGGCCAACCGACCGAAGATCAGCGCCCGTGAACACCGGTAGAAATAGCGCCCACCTGCAATGCGGAGATTCAGCATCAGGGGATCCTCCGTCACCCGCATGGCCCGGATTCCCCAGTCATTGGCGTGACGCTTGAGCAAACCGAAGATGGTGGGGTGCAGATGGAAATGGAGATGGCCATTGATGTGGTCCATCGGGATGCCGGTGACCCGGAATTCCGCGACCTGGGCATTGATCTCCTGGCGGAGGTACTGCCGCAGACTGCGATTGAAAAAGTAGCGCAGTCCGGCACGGACCGGATTGTCGTCGAACTGGAACCGTTGATCGACCAACCCCAGCGTCTCGGAAGGCTTCAGGCTCGACCTGCCTTGAACGAGGGTGATGTGGAGCCCCACACCGAGCGAGGGATTCTCCTTGGCGATTCGGATGGCATCGCGCGCGGCGTTGCCGTTGATCATCAGGCTGGCGCTGGTGAGGATGCCTTCCTTGTGCGCCCGCAGAATGGCTTCGTTGGCGCCCCGGGAGATGCCAAAGTCATCGCCGGTCACCACCAGTCGTATCGGGGCGTCAGTTGCCATAAGGGTTGCTTCGAAGGCCCGTTTTCCAGCCGAGCCAAGTCCTCAGGATGATCCCCAGTTTTCGAGCACGACTCAAGCGCCACGGTCGCGGGCTGAGCACTGGAAACTGGTTCTTTTCGAGCTCCACCAGCAAGCGCCAGTAAACCGCCCCCATCAGTTCCGCCGTCATCATCGAATCCCGGTCCTGCGCCGGAAGCGTCGCCCTGGCCTTCGCATAAAAGCCCCGCGCCCGTCCCGCGATCGTCCGGGCCAATGCCTGGAATCGTTCCGAACCTTGACCCTGCAGGATCTCCGCTTCGGTCACCCCATGGGCCTCCAGATCCGACAAGGGCAGGTAAATGCGCCCCCGCTGCGCGTCGTTGCCCACATCCCTGAGGATATTCGTCAACTGAAGCGCCTTGCCCAGGGCATCGGCATAATCCCGGCAGACGGGATCCCGATACCCAAAGATCTCAATGCTCAGGAGACCCACGACCGAGGCCACGTGGTAACAATAGGTCTCGAGCGAAGCCGGATCCGCATGGCGCGTGGTCACCAGATCCATCTCAACCCCGATCAGCAACTCATCGAACAACTGGAACGGCAACCGATGCTTCTCGATGTACGGTTGCAACTCCCGCAATACCGGCAGGCTCACTTCATCCCCTCGGCATGCCCTCTGCGTCTCTTCCCGCCAGCGACTCAACTCCATCGCCCGACCGGACACCGACACGGAATCCTCGTCCGCGATGTCATCAACCTGGCGGCAATAGGCATACAGCGCGGACATGGCCGCACGCTTTTCAGGGGTGAGCAGGACAAAAGCGAGGGCCAGGTTGGACCCGCTCTTCCTGGTGATTTCCGTGCTGACCGGTGCGTTCACGGGGTTGGCGTCCGACTGTCGTCAGTCCGTGGCGGTGGCAGGCCGCCCGTCTGGGACAACGTCGGATTGCGTCCTCGACGTTCCCGGCGACGACGACGGCGGTGTCCGCTTTCCGAAGTGGATTCGTCGGTTCCCTTGCCGCTCGAAGGAACCAGGCGCCCCCGTTCATTGGCCCGGGCGGGTTTCCTGAGGAAGACGGCCCAAAGGACCACCAGCAATGCCACGCCGAGGATGGCCATCAACACCACCGCAACCGTCCCGCCCGAGCCCGGCCCGCCGCCGGGGCCTTGCGGCAACTCAGGGATGTTGGGACCGACCGCGATCATTCCCGGATGGGAGATTGCCAAGATCATTGCCCCGGGACCCTACCGGACCCAACCCCCTCGTCGTCAACGCCCCCGCTTCCAAGATGCAAACGCGCCATGCGGAATCGCAGGTTGGCCACCGACAACCCCAACCCGGCCGCCGCCTTGCCCACATCTCCCCCCTGGCTGCGGACCGCTTCCTCGATCAACTCCCGCTCATACGCGATCAACGCATCCAGCGTGTCGCCAAATCGCCCCGGTCGGCCCCCGACACCCGGGCCGGGTTGGCGCAATCTCGATTCCACCTCGAAATCCGGCAGGCTGGCCGACGACACCTCGGTTCCCGGTTCCAGGATCACCGCCCGCTCAATCACATTCCGAAGTTCACGGATGTTCCCCGGCCACGAATGCGCCAGCAATGCATCCCGCGCCGGTCCACTGATCCCCTTCAACGACTTGCCCAGGCGCGCATTGAATCCCCGCAGGAAATGTTCCGCCAACATCAACACATCGTCACCGCGCTCCCGCAGCGGCGGCGGACGGAACTGCATCACGTTCAACCGGTGAAAAAGGTCCTCACGAAACTCCCCCTTCTGGATCGCCTCCACAATGTTCCGGTTGGTGGCCGCGATGAGCCGTACATTCACCCGCAACTCCTGCGTTCCACCCACCCGCGTGAACGATCCATCCTCCAGAAACCGCAACAACTTCGCCTGCAACGGCCGGCTCATGTCCCCGATCTCATCCAGAAAGATCGTCCCACCGTCCGCCTCCTCCACATACCCCCGCTTGGTCCGGTGCGCCCCGGTGAACGCCCCCTTCTCGTGCCCGAACAACTCGCTTTCCAACAGGGTCTCCGGAATCGCCGCGCAATTGATCCGCACGTAATTCTGGTCTGCCCGCCGGCTCAGGCTGTGGATGGATCCCGCAATCAACTCCTTTCCTGTCCCACTCTCCCCCAGGATCAACACCGTCGCATCCGTCGGCGCCACCGTGCCGATCAGATGCCTCAATTCCCGGACCTTGAGCGCCTCCCCGATGATGTGGTCGACGCGGTAAACCTCTCCGGCCCGGGCCCGCAGCGCCGCATTCTCGGCCAGCAACCGGTGCCGCTCGGCGCAGCGCGCCACCGCATGCAGCAGTTCATCCGGTTCAAATGGCTTGGCCAGATAATCGATCGCCCCCGCCTTGATCGCCTCCACCGCCAGCTTCGGGGTCGCGTAAGCCGTGATCATCAGCACCGGCAGACCGGGCTTGATCCGCGCGGACTCCCTCAGGAATTCGTACCCGCTCATCCCCCCCAACCGGGCGTCCGTCACCACCATGAAAAGCTCTTCGCCCCCCATCAACTTGAGCGCCACCTCCGCCGATTCCGCCAGACGCACCTCATACCCTTCGGCCTTGAGCACGGTTTCCAGGGACAACCGCATGTTCTTCTCGTCGTCTACGACGAGCATTGGTGGGAGCTTCATCGGCGCAGTCTCATGACGGATCGGGCAGGCAACGTTACGATGAAGGTCGCGCCCGATCCAAGGACCGACTCAACCCGCACGAATCCCCCGTAAAGCTCCGCGTTGTGCTTCACGATCGCCAAACCCAGGCCCGTTCCCGTCGGCTTGGTCGTGAAATACGCCTCGAACAGCTTCGGCAACACCGCGGGATCGATCCCCGGCCCCGAATCCCTCACCCGCACCTCCACCTCATAATCCGGTGTCCCCCGGATGCTGATGAACACCGATCCCTTGCCCCCCATGGCATCACGGGCATTGATGAGGAGGTTGACGAAGATCTCGGACAGATGCCCCCGCTGCCCCAACAACGGAGGAATCGCCGGCCCGTAATCCCGCCTCACCTTCACATCGAAGGCCGTTCCCCGTGGAAACGCGGTCTCCACCGCCCGGTCCATCTCCTCCGTCACCACCAACCGTTCCACCTTCCCCTCCGCCAACTGCGCATAGCCCATCAACTCGGTCAGGATGCGGTCCGACCGCATGACCTCCTCCCGGATGATCGAGATCTGCTGGGTGATGGTTTTGCCCTCCTTGACCGTTTTCTGGAGGGTATAGGCCGCGTTGTTGATGATCCCCAGCGGGTTCTTCAATTGATGGGCTATCTCCGCCGCCAACCGGCCCGCCGCCTGCAACTGTTGCCGTTTCACCGCGAATTCCTGCGCCTCCGCATCCTCCCGCCGCCTGCGGTCCAGCAACACCTGCAACGCATAGCAGCACGCCGTCAGCAACAGCAGCATCAGGACCCGCAACACCAGCGCCTCCCACGGTTCCCGACCCGGATCCTCCGACCCCGACAACAACGTGCCGCGCCCCGTGCTCTCGATCAGTTCCTCCTCCGCCTTGCTCAACACCGGGTATAGGATTCCGGCCACCACATAGAAACCGGTCACGCACGCGTTCACCACGATCTGGACGTCCGCCCGCGGAATCACCGCCGCATTCCTCAGGATCAATCCCGGGAAAAGCCAGTATAAGATGCTCGTGAACCCGCCCGTCAACGCGGTCAGGCCCGACAGGAACACCGAGTCCAGCAATGCCAGGATATAGACCACCCGTTCCACCAACCGCGGCGAAAGATCGTCCATCCCCCATATCACGATCCCGCCCCCGACATTCACGCAAAAATAGATCAGGTAAAACGTCCGCAACAGGTTCCATGCATCCTCCTGGAGCGGGGTCAGGTTGCGGAATCCCTGCGATACAAACAGCAGGTAGAGGAGCACCAACGACAACACCATCTTCGCCGGCAATGCCACCCCCCGCTCCACGAACCGGACGCGTTGGCGGAACGTTCCGTCATCCGTCAACGGCGCCGCCGTCAGTTCCTGCCACAATTCCCCCCGCAACTGCTTCACCCCCTCCCACCAACCCAGTGATCGTGGCTTTTCCATGCCCCTGCCCCTTCAACCCACCTTCCGCCTTCCCTCCAATACCGCCATCACCCGCTCCACCACCTGCTCCACCGCCAGCATCCGTCCCATCCCCTCGTATCCACACGACAACAACCCCTCTTCCGGCCCCAGAAACTCCACACCGCGCGATCCCAGCAACGCCACATTCTGCCGGGTCGCCGGGTGCATCCACATCTTCCCGTTCATCGCCGGCGCCACCAACACGGGCGTGCCCGGATTCAACGCCAGCAACACGCATCCCAACGCGTCATCCGCCAACCCCATCGCCATCTTCGCCAGCGTGTTCGCCGTCGCCGGTGCCACCAACACCAGGTCCGCCTCGTCCGCCAAACGGATGTGCGATGGCTTCCAACCCTCCTCCTCGTCATACAACCCGGTGATCACCGGGCCCCGCGACAGGGTCTTGAACGGCAAGGGCGTCACGAACTGCTGTGCATCCGCCGTCATCACCACCCGCACCTCCACGCCCGCCTGCGTCAACCGGCTCGCCACATCAATCGCCCGATGCGCGGCAATGCTCCCCGTCACCCCCAACACCACCCGCGCCCCTGTTGCACTCATTGGCCACCTCCAAAATCGAACCGGACCCGGTGTCGCCGCACCTGTTCCGCCTCATAAACCGCCTGGACCCGCGCCTGGTCCTCCTCCCGCGTCCCGCTCACCACCACATAATCAAAGTGCCGCGCCTCCTCCACCTCTCCCGCCGCCGCCGCCAATCGTCGCGCCACCACCTCGTCCGCATCCGTTCCCCGACCCCGCAACCGCCTCTCCAACTCGCCCAGCGTCGATGGCGTCAAAAACACCGTCACCAACGCCGCCCCCAACTCCACATCCCCCGCCGCTGCCTTTCGGATCGATGCCGCCCCCTGCACATCGATGTTCAACAACACGTCCGAACCTCCCCGCAACACCTCCAGCACACTCGACCTGAGTGTCCCATATCGGTTGCCATAGACATCCGCGTGCTCCAGGAACTCGCCCGCCTCCACCCGCCGCCCAAACTCCGCCCTCTCCAGGAAATGATAGTCGACCCCCTGCACCTCCCCGGGCCGCGGCAACCGTGTCGTGCAGGTGATCACCCGCCGCATCCGCGGATTCCGCCCCAGCATCGCCGCACACACCGTCGTCTTGCCCCCGCCCGATGGCGCCGAAATCAACAGCAGGATCCCTCCGCGCTTCATGTCTTCGTTCCCGTTCATGTCCGATCCCAATCGTTCCACCGTTCCAACTTCACTCGATATTCTGGGCCTGTTCCCGGAACCGCTCCAGTTCCGTCTTCAACCGCACCACCTCCACCGAAATCGCCGCGTCATTCGCCTTCGACCCCACCGTGTTGATCTCCCGGTTCATTTCCTGCGCCAGGAAATCCAGCGTGCGACCCACGGGTTCCGTCGATCGGCAGCAGTCCTCGAACTGCCCAAAATGACTCTCCAGGCGCGTCAGTTCCTCCAGCACATCCGAGCGGTCCGCGAAGATGACCAACTCCTTCAGGATGCGGTCGTCATCCAGTTTCACCCCTTCCAACCCCGCCGCATGCAACCGCTGCACCAACTGCGCCCGATACCGCTCCGTCACCTGCGGCGCACGTTCACGGACCCGCCCCACCGATTCCCGCAACAGCCCGATCCGCATCCTGAGGTCCGCCGCCAACGCCTCGCCTTCCGCACGGCGCATGGCGTCGAGTCCCGTCAACGCCAGGTCCAACGCCTCCTCCAGGATCGGCCAATGCTGTTCCCCTCCGCCCTCCACCGTCACCGTCTCCAACACCCCCGGACACCGGACCAGGATGTCCAACCCGGGAGGCTCGCACAGCCCCGGCAACGAGTCCGACAACCGCGTCAATTCCATCGCATAGGCCCGCGCCAACGCGTGGTTCACCCGCGCCGGCATGCTCACCTCGGGCTGCTCCAGACGCACCCGGATCTCACAACGCCCCCTCGAAACCCGCGCCGCCACCCGGTCCCGCACCTTGGTCTCCAACGCCGACAACGCCTCCGGCAATTGCACCATGATCTCCGCCTGCTTGCGGTTGACCGTCCGGGCTTCCACCACCACCCGCACGCCGTCCCGCACCTGTTCACCCCGGCCATGACCGGTCATTGATCGCATTCTCTCAGCGTGAACATCCGGCCCGCCCTGCGGAAGTGATATTCCCAACCCTCCCCCTGAACGGGGCGGCGACGTCCGGTCGCCGGTGGCGCAAAATCGGTCACCGCATCAACCCCCTCCATCACCCCAATTCCGCCACCGGCGTCGGCAACTCCCGCCGCATCTCCTCCACCCGATACCCGAATCCCGGCCCCGTCACCGTCTCCAGACGCACACAACCGTCGCGTCTCCGATACAACCCCGGATGCACCTCGGCCTCCGGCGCACTGGCTTCCGGATAGAACTGCATGGCGTTGGTCTCCACCCCCATGATGGTCGGGACGTGGGCCGCCAACAGCACGTGCGGCACCTGCGCCAGCATCGGATTCGTCAGGTCCTGCACCATCAAGGTCATCCCGTGCGCCTGCGCCCAACACGCCGACAACAACGCGCCTGTCTGGGTCTTGCACGTCTTCAATGCCACCCCCGTCCAACCCAGTTCCCGCCCCAACGCCACCTGGCGCCAGTCATGCGCACTCTCGTCCAGGAACAGCGGCTTGCGCGCCGACACCGCCCGCACATCGATCGCATGCTCCCCCAGCTCGTACGGAAACGGCTGTTCCACATACAACAGGCTCCCATACAACCGCGCCTCCTCGTCCCGCAACCGGTCCAGGATCTCCGTCACATACGCCGGATCCGATACCGTGCAGTTGAAGTCCGCCGTCAACCATTCCACCCCCTCCTCAACCCCCATCCGCCCCACTGCCACCAACCGCCGATAATCCCAGTCCGGATCCGTCCCCCGCAACTTCACCTTCAGACACCGCAACCCATCCCTCCGGATCCAGTCCCGCAACAGCACCGGATGCCCGTCTTTCGGTTCATCCCCCTTCAACTCCGACTCGTTCACCGGATCCAGTCCCCCCACCAGATGCCACGCCCGCAACGATTCCACCCGACGCGGCCGCAGGAACTCCGACACCGTCCGTCCCCCGAACCTCACCCCGCTTCCCGGTGCGCCCGCCAGGAAATCCCCCAGATCCCGCCGCATCCAACCCGGCCCGTAACACGCGTACACCGGCACCCCATGCAACCGCCCGTAGGCATCATGCAAGGCCAGATCAAACGCCGAACACACCACCAACGCCGCCAACCACGGCATCCCATCCACTCCCTCCCCTCCCGTCGTCAGGCGGCTCGCCCTGAAATCCTCCCACAACCGCGGCAACAACAGCGTCGCAAAGTCATGCCCCAACTCCAGCGGATGTCCCCAATCCCCAAAATGCGCCCAACCACGCGCCACGAACTCCGCAAAGAAACAAAGCGCCTCGTGACGCACCGCATACGGCAGTGCCGAGGGCCACACCCACTGCACACTCAACGGCGTCTCTCCCCAACCCTCCACCTCACGCCCGTCCCGCCCCACCACCCGCAACCGCACCCGCGCACACGTCACCGTCGTCAATGACTCCGGCCCAAACTTCAACGGCACCCGCGTCGTCACCGGCAGGAACCACACCGTCACTCCCGTCACCCGACAATCCCGTCCATGCTCCCGAACCATCCGTCCGCACTACTCCGACCCCGTCCCGGCGTCACTCGCATTCCGCAAACCGGCTCTCAAATACACCGGATTCGAGTAGATCCACAGCCGCCATTCCCCATCCAGTTCCAACCAGACTTCCGCCCGGTAAACTCCGGCTTCATTCACCGGCACGCTCAATCGATTCCCCTCCGACCGCGCCACCTCCACCCCACCCCGGATCAACCGCAATCGCCCCGGCAACGGACTCTCCACATCGATCCGTCCCCCACCCTCGAACTCCCGCTCATCCCCCATCCAACACCGCACCCGTGTCGACAGCTCCGCTTCCCCCGCATCCAGCCATCCCATCCGAAATCCCGTCGCATCCCCCATCCACGTATGCGCCACGTACACCCGCCCGGCCTTCACCGCCTCCCGCATCGCCCCTTCTTCCAATCGCTCCGCCAAGACATGCGTGCTCACACACCGAAAGGCCCGTTCATAGGGATCGAAATCCACCAACTCCACCCGTTCCCCAGCCGCACGCCCCTCCAGGATCTTCAATATCCCCGGCCTCAACGCCACCGGCACCAATCGCATCGACTCCAGCGGATCCACCACCGTCCCCAATCGCGCCGTCGACTCATCCACCTTGTGCAGCACGAACACCTGGTTGTGATGACAATCATTCGCGCCAACCCCCGTCAACCGACGCTCCGCAGTCTCGCGATCCCACTTGTCCAGGTACACCTCCTGATACCCCACCTGGCTCGCCAAAACCCCGTCCGGATATTCCCGCACCAACGCCCGCAATTCCTCCAACTGCCTCGGATCCGTCAGGCGCGACACCAACGACAGCATCCCGGTCAGGTCCCGTTTCGCATCATAATGCCGGTTGTAGATCTCCAAACCCGTCAACCCGTCCATCGGATGGTCCATCCGCTCTTCGATGTGCGACAGGAACACCATCCCGCTTCCTGATCCCACCCGTTTCACCCAGTCCGGGATCGGCGCTTCCATGTGCGGCATCACCGATGCATCCGGGTGAGCCAGGAATCCCCGGCATTCCGATCCCGGAATGAACAACACGCCGTTGGTCTTGAACCGCCACGAATCCATGAAGTCGCGCGGCGGCCGGAAATGATCGCTCAAAAACACCGCCTGCACCCCCGCCGCCAACGCTCCCGCCAACATCTCCGGCCGGGTGCCCCCCGTGTGCGACGCGTCCTCGGCATGGGCATGGAAACTGCACCGGTAATCCGTCAGTCCCGGTATCGCCGGCAACTGCCGCCGTACCGACGCCAATTTCTCCACCGACGCCTGCGTCCCCGCCAATCGCACCCGCGTCAGTCGTTGCGCCGGCGAATAACGCGGCTTCTCCAACGGTTCCGCCGCCACCAATGCCAGGCCACCTTCCAGGCCCAGCATGACCGCCAACATTCCCCACCAATTCTTCACCCCGCACCCTCCCCCCATCCCGCCCCCGGGTCACAAGACCAAAAGTCAGTTCAAAGTGATGGAACCCCGCCCCCACCCCGCGCACGCTCCACTCCATGCCACGCCGGATACTCATCGCGCCGGACAAGTTCAAGGGAACCCTCACCTCCCATCAGGCCGCCGACGCCATCGCCCGCGGTTGGGCCTCGGTTCATCCCACCGATCTCCTTGAACTCCTGCCCATGAGCGATGGCGGCGATGGCTTCGGCTCCGTCCTCGCCCAGCATCTCCACGCCTCCACCCGCGTCACCCGCACCGTCGATGCCGCCGGCCAACCCCGCGACGCCACCTGGTGGTGGTCGGATTCCGGTCCCATCGCCATTGTCGAAACCGCCCAGATCGTCGGACTCGCCCTGCTTCCCCCGGGCCGCTTCCACCCCTTCCACCTCGATACATTCGGCATTGGCGCCGTCCTCCAGGCCGCCGTCGAAGCCGGCGCCGCCGAATGCTGGGTGGGCATCGGTGGCAGCGCCACCAACGACGCCGGCTTCGGCCTCGCCCGGTCCCTCGGCTGGATGTTCCTCGATGCCGACCGTTGCCCCATCGAACAGTGGACCGGGCTCACCCGGTTGGAATCCATCGAACCTCCCGCGTCCTGGTTGCCGGGCCATTGCCGTTTCACCGTGGCGGTCGATGTCGACAACCCGTTGCTGGGGCCCGAAGGGTGTTCCCGCATCTACGGACCCCAGAAAGGACTTCGCCCCGAAGACATGGCCGCAGCTGAAGCCGCCCTCGGCCGGCTCGCCGAAGTCTGGAAACGTCATTCAGGCCGCGATCCCGCCTCGGCTCCCGGTGCCGGCGCAGCCGGTGGACTCGGATTCGCCCTGCCCGCCTTCCTCAATGCCCGGGTCGATTCCGGTTTCGAGATCTTCGCCCGGGCAACCGGTCTCGATGACCGGATCCGCAACACCGACCTCATCCTCACCGGCGAAGGCTCCCTCGACCGCCAATCCCTCATGGGCAAGGGCACCGGTCGCGTCGCCCAGCGCGCCCGACAACTCGGACGCCCCTGCATCGGTCTCGCCGGCATCGCCGAGACCCTCCCCGATCCGCAATCCCATCCACGCCTCTTCGACGCCGTCCACGCCATCGTCCCCGCCTTCGCCCCAGCCGACGACGCCAAAGGCAACGCCGCCCATTGGCTCGAAGAACTCGCCCGTCAGACCGCCCGACTTCATTGACTCGCCGCTGGGCCTGACCCGCTCCACCCGCCTACCCTCATTTCATGCGTCCCGGCCCGGTCATCTTCGTCCTCCTGTTCCTCCACACGCTCATCACCCCGACCCTCGCCGATCCCGGCCTCGTCGCCCATTGGCCCCTCATCGATTCAGCGGCCGACATCACCCCGAACCCACTCTCCACCCGGGCCCATGACATCGGATGGCATCCCCGCGGCGGCGCCATCTTCAACGGCCGATCCTCCCACCTCGCCGTCGACTCCGATCCACGGCTCCAGACCGGCACCAACGACTTCTCCATCGCCCTCTGGCTCCATCTCGACGCCCGACTCGACGACTCTCCCGGCGACCTCGTCACCCTGTTCGATCCGGTGTCCCGCACCGGATTCCATCTCGGGATCCAGGATCAATCCGCCACCTGCACTTCCACGGCGAACACCCGGAACCTGTTCTTCGGCATGGACGCCGGGACGGATCCGCTCTGGACCGATTGTGGGCGGCCCGGAAACAACCTGATGGTGTATGCCCTGACCGTTTTCAAAGGTCATCTCTACGCGGGAACCTTTGAACACGGCGCCCATGAATCCGGCCATGTCTATCGCCATGCGGGCGGCACCAACTGGATCGACTGCGGCTCACCCGACCCCGCCAACACCGTGTCCGCACTCGCCGTCCTGGACGGACATCTCTATGCCGGTGTCTCCAGCTACAGCGGCGTCGGATCCCACATCGCTCCCTCCCCCAACACCCATCCCGGTGGCCGGGTGTATCGCCATGCCGGCGGTAAACGCTGGATCCCCTGCGGTCAGGTCTGCGATGCCGGCATGATCTGGGGCATGACCGTCTTCCAGGGAAAACTCCATGTCAGCGCCATGGACCTGCCCCCCAAACACCTCACCACCCCCCGCCAGGGCCTCTACCGATACGAAGGTGGCACCCGCTGGAGTTGGCTCGGCAATCCCGGCGGACGCATCGCGCCCATCACCGTCTCCGATGGCCACCTCTTCGCAGGCGGATTCAACGGCGGAACCCTGGGCGGCGTCTTCCGTCACGAAGGCGGCACCAACTGGTCGCCGTACGGCTCACCCCCGAACGTCGACCAGACCTACTCCTTCGCCATGTACCGGGGCACCCTCCACAGCGGTACCTGGAAGGAAGGCCGGGTGTATCGCCATGACGCACCCCTCCTTTGGCAGGACCTCGGCCAGCTCGGATCCGAACTCGAAGTCATGGGACTCACCCCGTTCAACGGAAAGCTCTATGGCGGCACCCTGCCCCTCGCCCAGGTCTATCGATTCGATGACTCCCACTGGACCCTCACCGGCCGCCTCGATTTCTCATCCGTCGAATACCGGCGCGCCTGGTCCATGGCGGTCCATCAAGGTCGCCTCTTTTGTGGTGTCCTCCCCTCCGGCCATGTCCATGCGCTTCAGGCGGGAATCGCCGTTTCGCATGACTCCGCCCTTGCACCCGGTTGGAGACACATCGTCGCAACCCGCTCCGGCTCCCGGCTCCAACTCCACGTCGACGGCCGGCAGGTCGCCCAATCCACCCCGTTCAATCCCGGAGATTTCAATCTCTCGACCCCGGTCCCACTCCGGATCGGTCTGGGCGAACACGACCACTTGAACGGCCGACTCCGCGACGTCCGCCTCTACAATCACGCCCTCGACACCCGCACCATCCGCCGCCTGTCCCGCTTCTCCAGATAGCCTGCCCCGCCCATATTCCCCTCTCTGGGTTCCACGCGCCTTTTGCGGCCCAACCCCTCCCGGGATGAAATCCGGCGCTCCAAGTAAGGGTACGACAGCGAAGGATTCGGGGTTCCAAGGGACAGGCTCCCCATCCACTTATTCTTCCAACCCTTGCAACTTCCTTCCCAGACCAGGAAATGGTGAAGCCTGTCCCTTCCTTTCCCCTTCGCGTTCTTGGCGGCTTCGCGTGAAAACCTGCCCTCGTCCCTTCTCCCTTTTCCTCACGCAACGACGCAAAGGCGCAACGTTTTCGAGAGAGGCCGAGGGACAGGCTCCCCAACCCGGAGTTTTGAACCACGAAATACACGAACCACACGAAAGGGAGGGGACATGATCCCCTTCTCCTCCCCTTTCTGTGTTCTTCGCGTTCTTTGCGGCTTTGCGTGAAACCTCTTCGTCCTTCTCTCTCCCCCAATTACCTGACGGAGCGGCGATGTTCGGTCGCCGTCATGGATCAATCCGGCGAGTGAACCTCGCCGCTCCAGGCCCCCCCTTCTTTCTTCTCCGCGTTCTCAGCGCCTCTGCGGGAAACCTGCCCTCGTCCCTTTTCCTTTTTCCTCACGCAACGGCGCAAAGGCGCAACGTCCTCCCGGATGGGATAGGACCGGCACCCACCCTTCTCTCTCTTGTCTTCTCGGCGTTCGTGGCGTCTCGCGTGAAACCTGCCGCTGTCCCTTTCCGTTCTCCTCACACAACGGTGTCAGCGCCAACCTTGAAATCCGCTGATTCTGCCGATCTGAAATCCGGCATGATCCATGGCAGCGACGGTGTCTTCTTCAAGCAATGGTCCCTGCCTTTCTTCCTTCTTCAGCTCCGCCAATGCGCACTTGGCACCGTATGGCGGGCAAGATCCGGGCTTTGTCGGGTCGCAAAAGCGGGAACGCCACTGGGCAACCGGCGGCCCATCAGCACGCTCTGTGGATCTGCTGGGCACCGACTCATCTCTCACTGGGTAGGAGGTTTTCCCGCAGAGACGCGGAGACGCGGAGGACGGAGCCAGAGGATACCCGAACAATGCTCCTCCATTTGGGTGTCTTCACCCACACCCATACACACCCACTCGCCCGTCAAACCACCCGAACCAACCCGAAAATCCCCGCAAAAGCGCCAATCCACCCGCAATTCCTGCCAAAAGGATCAAAACCGAAATCTGGTACACGCACTGCTAACCTCTCCGATCAACGCCGACCACAGCGCACCTTGCCAAGACATGATCGAAGGGGCTCCCTCGTGATCGACCATCCGCATTATACATTGTTGAAAATGGGAGCTTTAGCGGTCGGTTGATTAGAATCCTGCCCCATGACTGCTACCCGCAGGGAAAGCCATTGGGCCGCCACAGAAAAGACATGGGAATCAGTCGTTGACCTGAATGACGACCGTGGATAGATAAATATAAGATCGCCATGAAACCCCACACCAACCTCGCTCTCGGTCTTCGCTCCCGGCCGCTCTGATCGGCCTGTTTCTCTGCCTGTTCAACGCGACTTCGCTTCACTCAGCGGTTCATCGCTGGTATTCGCCCGGCGGAAGTGGCAACGGTTCCTCGTCCTCCACCCCAAAGCTCTTCAGTGCTTCGGACCT
>DITU01000088.1 GCA_002422905.1 Verrucomicrobia bacterium UBA6176 | reverse complement strand
CAGCCAAAGAGCAGCGAGAGTCCGGCCCAACGAGAAACCGGTGACATGCCATTCGCGCGACCCGGCGCCGGTTGCATTCTTCCCCGATTCCTGGCTTGTCCCGGATTCCAACAACACCACGGTCTCACCCATGCCCGTTGCTCCGCCCTCCATGCCACCGGTGGTCGTCCGCCTGATCTGCGAGAACTGGCCTTCGGATGGGTTCGCCTGCTTTGGCGGTCGACAGGATATCCGGGTGGAGTTGTCGGAGACCCAGGTGACCCGCCTGCTCCAGAGCGGCGGCACCATCACCGCGCGGATCTCTGCCATGGCCCGCGATGGCGGACCTGCCTGTGCCACCGTGCCGCTGCTCGGCGGTGGTTGGATTCTGTCGTGACACACACCCTGAGGCACGCATCCAGAAGGCGCGAAAATTCGACGGAACCCAGCGTCATCAGCCGAGGATCGAAGTGATCCCTCCGTCGGGCATGCCCCGTCAGAAGAGGATGTTGCTCACGAAGGCATCCAGATGGGTCGGGGCAAGGCGTTGTCGTCGCGCCACGACCACCAGTTCGCGATGAAACCGCTTGGGCAACGTCACCCGGCGGAGTCCACGCTTCCCGCCGTATAACGCGAGCGCCCGCGTCGGGACGAACGCCGATCCGAGCCCCAACGCGACCAGATTGATGATCAGGTCGAACCCCTCCAGTTCCATGACCGGGCGGAGGGACCAACCCTGTTCAGAGATCCAGTTGCGAAGGCGCTGACCCGTTACGGACGAGTCGACGGGCAGCAACCAGTCCAACGACTGGATCCAGTTGCCGAGGACGCATCCCCGGAACGAAGACGGAACGGGGATGGCTCGTACATCATCGCTCCCCCGGCAACGTCCCCGGAGCCTACTACGTCGACGACACCTGCATCGACTGTGACCTCTGCCGCAGCACCGCGCCGGCCCTGTTCGCCCGCAACGATGAAGCTGGAATGAGCTTCGTCCTGCGCCAACCCTCCACACCGGCAGAACTGGAACTGGCCGAGGAAGCGCGCGCCCTTTGCCCCACGGACACCATCGGCTGCGACGGCGCCGAACCTCCAATCTGATCCGCAAAACCAACCCAGATCACCAAGCCCACCCCGACCGCCCGATCCGTAGGAATGACGACGGTGAAATCGCCTCGCATGCCGGGACCGTTGTTCCAGATCCTCGCCCGTGCATTTGAACCTCTCGCCGCAGGGCCGCCTCACCGTCGTCGCGGGCACCGATGGAGACACGGAACTGGCCGCGGCCTTTGCCACCGGCACCGCGACGGGATTGCTGGCGCTGGCGTCATGCCGTGAGACGGGCGCGTGGGAGGCCAGCCCGATGTTCTGGCGTGGGTTCGTCGATGCCTACCTGACATCCCTGGCGCATTCGTCAGCGGGCGCGGAGGCCGCAGGAATTCAACCGGTTGAACCCAACCCATCGCTGATGGCCGAGTACACGCTCCGCGCACCGGCGATGTCAGGAGGCGAGTATGTGTCGCCGGAATTGCTGGGAGGAATCTGGCGTGAACTGGATGCGCTGGCCCGGGCCGAGGCAGCGAGGGCGGGCGGGCTCAAGGACTGGCTCGGGCAGATCAACCCGGCGATGCACCTGCTGGGTCGGGTCACGTTTCATCTGGCGGAAAACAAGCGCTCGGAGGCGACCCCGTTCGCCTTCATGGCCACGTTCACCCACCGGCTGTCGGCCTCCGCACAACCCGTGCACCTGCCCCTGGGCCGTGCCCTGCAGGAATTCGCAGGCGCAGGCAGCGTTGCAGCACTCCAGGCGCTGCTGGAACCTGTGCGGAAAGCCTCCGAATCCTCGTCGTGGGCCCAGGGACAACTCGAGAACCGGCGCCTCTTCCAGCCCCAGGCCTGGACGCCCGTCCAGGCCCACGCATTCCTGAAGGAGATTCCAACGTTCGAAGCCTCCGGCATCCTGGTGCGCATCCCGGACTGGTGGAAAAACCCGAGGAGTTCACGTCCGCGGGTGACGGTACGGATCGGCGACAGCCGGGGCGCGGGGCTTGGGCTGGATGCGATGCTCGATTTTGCGGTCGAACCCACACTCGACGGCGAGACGCTCACCGCGGAGGAATGGCGGGAACTGGTCCGCGGAACGGGCGGTCTGGTTCCGCTTCGGGGACGTTGGGTTGAGGTGGATCCGGAGAAGCTCCGGGGAGTGCTCGATCACTGGAAGGTGGCTCGCGAACAGGCCGGGAAAGACGGCGTCACATTCCTTCAGGCGATGCGGCTGATTTCGGGTGTCCGGTTGAGCGAAGGGGGCGACGCGGAATCTGCAGAAGTGGAGACGGACTGGAGCGATGTGGTGGCCGGCGATTGGCTGGCCACAACCCTGGAGACCCTTCGGCAACCCGGTGCTGCGAATGCGAAGACGGATCTCCATCCCGGACTTCAAGCCCAGCTTCGTTCATACCAGGCGGCCGGGGTGGAGTGGTTGTGGCTGTTGCAAGGTCTCGGACTCGGCGCCTGCCTCGCCGACGACATGGGTCTGGGCAAGACCATCCAGGTCATCGCGATCCTGCTGCGGTTGCAGCGTGAAGCTCCCCTGCCGGATCGGGCCCAACGCGGCCGGGGTCTGCCGGCAGCACCGTCCCTTCTCGTGGCGCCGGCGTCCCTGCTGGCGAACTGGAAGGGCGAGATCGAGCGATTCGCTCCCAGCCTACGGATTGCCTTTGCCCATCCATCGGAGACCGGGTCAGACGACTGGCGAAGTGCGGAAACCGCCGACCGGTTCATGGCCGGGAAGGATCTGATCATCACCACGTACGGCCAGGCGGCGCGGCTCGATTGGATGTCGAAGTACCGGTGGCGATTGGTCGTGCTCGACGAAGCCCAGGCCATCAAGAATGCAGCCTCCCGACAAACCCGCGCCGTCAAGGTCCTGCCCGCCCGTGCCCGCATCGCGCTCACCGGCACACCCGTCGAGAACAGGCTCGGAGACCTGTGGTCCCTGTTCGATTTCCTGAACCCAGGTCTTCTCGGCAAGAGCACGGAATTCGGCAGGTACGTGAAGCGGCTTCAGGATGCCGAACAGCCGGACTTCGCACCCCTGCGCCAACTGATCCGCCCCTACCTCTTGCGCCGGCTCAAGACCGATCGCCGGATCCTTCCGGATCTTCCCGACAAGACCGAGGTCATCGCCTGGTGTCCGCTCGCCCGTCGCCAGGCCGCTTTGTATCAGCGGAGCGTTGAGGAACTCGCCGAGCGCCTCGCTGAAAAGGAGATCGATGGCATCCAGCGACGCGGACTCGTGCTGGCCTTCCTGATGCGTTTGAAACAGATCTGCAATCATCCCGCCCACTGGCTCGGCGACGGATCGTTTGCGCCGGAGGAAAGCGGGAAATTCCGGCGCCTGACCGAACTCGCCGAGGAGATCGGCTCGCGTCAGGAACGGGTGCTGGTGTTCACCCAGTTTCGCGAGATGACCGTGCCCCTCGCCGACCATCTGCGAACGGTCTTCGGCCGGCCAGGCCTCATCCTCGACGGATCCACCCCGGTCTCCCGACGTCAGCAGTTGGTGACGCAATTCCAGCAGGAGGGGGGTCCGCCGTTCTTCGTGCTTTCACTGAAGGCAGGTGGCACCGGACTCAACCTCACAGCCGCCAGCCACGTGATCCATTTCGACCGGTGGTGGAATCCGGCCGTCGAAAACCAGGCCACCGACCGCGCCTTCCGAATCGGACAGAAGCGCAATGTGCTCGTGCACAAGTTCGCGTGCCAGGGAACGGTGGAGGAACGGATCGAGGAATTGCTCGCCTCGAAACGGGAGCTTGCGGATTCGGTGCTTGGAACGGACGGCGGTGCGGAGAAGCTCCTCACCGAAATGTCCAATGCGGAGATTCTCGATTTCGTTTCCCTGAACCTCAATTCAACCGGGGTCGACTGACCCAACCGACCATCCCGCCATGTCTTTCCAGTACCGTCCGTATGTCTCCGTCGCCAAACGTCGCCTCCTGGGAGCCAAGGCGGCCGCCAACCTGTCCAAGCGCACGGGACGGGCTCCGGCACCGATCCTGATCACCGGCCGCGCCATCGCCACCACGTTCTGGGGTTCGGCCTGGTGCGAGAATCTTGAAGCCTACAGCGACTACTCCAATCGCCTGCCGCGCGGGCGGACCTACGCCCGGAACGGATCGGTGGTCGACCTGCACATCACCACCGGCAAGGTCGAGGCGCTGGTCCAGGGAAGCTCGTTGTACAAGATCCAGGTCACCTTTTCGACCCTGGCCACCGCGCGCTGGGCTTCGTTCAAGCAACGCAGTTCGGGCCGTGTCACCAACCTGATCGACCTGCTTCAGGGACGTCTTTCAAAAGAGATCCTCGCCGACCTCACCCATCGCGACACCGGGCTCTTCCCGGCGCCATCCGAAATCAAGATGTCGTGCTCGTGTCCGGACTGGGCCGGCATGTGCAAGCATGTCGCCGCGGTCCTCTATGGCGTCGGGGCCCGCCTCGACGAGAAACCCGAACTCTTCTTTACCCTGCGCGGGGTCGAGGTTGCCGAATTGATTGCCTCCGCCACCGACACCGCCGCCCGGAATCCGGTCGGAGGCACGGGTTCCGCCACCGACGCACTCGCAGGCGAAGACCTGAGCGCGCTGTTCGGCGTGGAACTGGATGCAAGCACTTCGCCGGCTCCGTCGCCGCCAAAGGCCCCGCTCAAAGCCTCGCCGCCCGTTGCGATTCCGAAGGTCAGAAAGCCAGCCGCGCGGAAGACCAGCGCGAACCCGTCCACCACGCCCAAGCCACCGGCGTCCGGGAAGAAGTCGAAGACCCCGGCGAAGCCCCGTGCCACCCAGGCGCGCCCAACCAGCACCCCACGCAAAGCCCCGTCCCGCGCGGTCACCAGTCCCAAGCGTCCCGGCAAAAGCCCAACCCGGAAGCAGGGATGAGGTGGTGATGGGTTTGCCCGGACAACCCAGACCAGATCCGGCATCATCCGGGAGCGCGTTCCAGGCAAGGGTCTAGATCGCACCGGGAGCATTGCCATCGGGCAGGACAAAGAACCCGTGAGCATGGATCAGCGGAGTTCGATGTCGTTGTCGAGGGCTTCGGCAACCCGCTTTTCATTCAGGACCCTGCCCACCACTTCGCCCCGGACACGCATGAGTTGGATCAAGGCGAAGTCCCACGTGTTTGCGGGGTCCTCATCGACAAAGACCCGCGTCGCCAACGCAATGGGTCATGATTTGATCACCTCCTGGACCGTCACCCTAGGACAAGCTCCAACCAATCCGATCACACCCTTTCCGGAAGGCATTTCACCCCCGCCTTCTTCGCTGCCGCCCGCAATTCCTTGTCCAGCGTCGCCAGCGGCAGATTCGCCCGCATGGCCAACTCCAGGTAGGCCGCGTCGTAACTGGTGAGCCCGTAACCCCGCGCCAACGCCAGCGTGCCCGCCATCGAATGGCTCCCGGTCTCCGGATCGACATCCACAGGCAGCGACTCCAGAAGGC
Source organism: Verrucomicrobia bacterium UBA6176 (assembly GCA_002422905.1). Lineage (GTDB taxonomy): Bacteria > Verrucomicrobiota > Verrucomicrobiia > Limisphaerales > UBA9464 > UBA6176. The sequence goes on along the minus strand of DITU01000088.1, from coordinate 117,999 downwards.
CCATGAAATGAGCGGCATCCGCCGCGCTGCATCGCTTGCAGGAGGGCAATGGAATCACATCCGACTCTTTGACATTAGAGGTGTCACCACGACCCCATCCCCCAGACACAGCCCCATTGAAACCCCGACAACCCCGACACGCCATGACGGGGAACGCCAACAGCGACATCATCATGCGGCCAACCACTGCTGGACGCAGTGTCATAATGCATCTATCAACTGTTGCATTATGACACAGTACCAGGCTCGGGAAATCGCACCCAGACTCCTTCGTGCCCTGGGCACCCTTCCCGTCGTCGTCCTTTCCGGACTCCGTCAGACCGGGAAATCAACGCTTCTCCAAAACGAACCCGAAATCACCCGCGGTCATGCCTATCGGACACTCGATGACTTCCCCACGCTGGCGGGCGCCCGATCCAATCCAGAGGCACTCCTGTCCAAACCCGTGATCCTCGACGAGGTCCAGCGCTGCCCCGAACTGCTCATCGCCATCAAACAGTCGGTCGACAGGAACCGGGCCAAGGGAAGGTTCATCCTCTCTGGCTCCGCCAATCTCGCGCTTCTCGCCTCCGTAACGGAGTCGCTCGCCGGCCGTGCCGGTTACTTTACCCTGCACCCACTGACGCGACGCGAGATCCAAGGCGAAACCCGGAAGACACCCTTCATCGTCGAACTCCTCGGGAATCCGGCGATGGATCTTCGGGACGCCGAACCTGTCCGGGACGACGAAATCCTGACGGGAGGCCTGCCGCCCGTTTGCCTTGATCCCGGGATCCATGCCGCGGACTGGTTCCGCGCCTACATCCAGACCTATGTGGAACGTGATGTCCGCCAACTCGCGCAGATCGCCGATCTGGTTGCCTTCCAGCATCTCGCCCAATTGGCGGCGCTTCGGACCGGGCAAGTCCTCTCCATCGCCAGCGTTGCCCGGGATGCCCGTCTGAACGCCGTCACTGCCGGACGATATCTGAATCTCCTGGAAACCTCCTTCCTCATCCGTCGTCTGCCGCCGTTCCTCAGAAACCGGGGAACCCGACTCATCAAATCGCCCAAACTCCACTTCACCGACAGCGGTCTCGCCGCGCGCATGGCCGGCATCGATTCGATCGAACCCGGACGCGACAACCGAATGCGCGGGCCCTTGTTTGAGAGTTATGTCGTCCAGAACCTATCCGCCATTCTGGAAGCCCATCATCCCGACGCCACCCTGGGATTCTGGCATGAACAGGGACGGCACGAGATTGATGTGGTGGTGGAAGTCGGGCGCCGGACCGTGGCCATCGAGATCAAGGCTGCAACGCGCTGGACGGATTCCGATCTCGCGGGCCTGAGGGCGTTTCTGGATCGAACCCCCGGTTGCATGGCTGCCATCCTTGCCCACAACGGGTCCCAGGCCGTTCGCCTTGGCGACCGCCTGCTCGCCCTTCCGATCTCCCGGTTACTGGCGTGAACCCGCCGCCTTCCCAAACGTCTCCCCAAAGAAATCTCCCGGGTTCCACCGGGGCGCTTCACCCGCGTCCGCCACCCGCCGTGCAATCAAAGTCACGAACCGCGCGAATCGTACCGAGGACTCCGCATCCCGCGGCAAGGTCGCCTCGTCCGAGGGCCGGTGATAATGCTCCTTCAAAAACTGGTCCGGACTGAGCTGTCCAACCACCGGATCCCCGCCTGCGTCCGCCACCTTGGGGAAGATCGCCGGCACACCCTGGCGCACGAAGGAGTATTGGTCGCTCCGCACGAACACCACGCGGTCCGGCCTCGGATCCGGCACCAATTCCAGCCCCATCCGTTTCGCCGCGAATTCCACCGGGCCGCGCAACGTGGAGTGCTCTACCCCCAACACCGTGTAACGCCGCGTCGGCGCGCCCAGCAGCACCATGTCGAGATTGATGTTCGCCACCGGACGCCCCGCTGAAGCCGGCAGATGCCGGGCCAGGAACTCGGATCCGCGCAACCCCTTCTCCTCGGCTGTCACCGCCGCGAACACCACCGTCCGACGCGGCCCACGTCCGTCCTCGGCCAATGCCCGCGCCACCTCCAGCATCAGGGCCACCCCGATCGCATTGTCATACGCTCCGTTGTAGATCGTGTCCCCGTCGACTGCCGGACCCCGTCCCATGTGATCCAGGTGCGCCGTCAACACCACGCTTTCACCCGCCAACCGAGGATCCCGTCCCGGCAGGATCCCGATGACATTGGGACTGACGAGTCGCCGATGTTCGCTGTGGGTGTGGATTGTGGCTTCGATGCCGAGGGGAAAGCGCGGGGGTTCACTCCGGGCCGCCGCGGACAACACTTCCGTCACCGGTTGCGGCGCCTTGGCGAACAGCTTGCCCACACCCTGCGGACTCAGGCTCACCGACGCCTTCAATTCGGGATAAACCTCCTCCGGATTCCCGGCGGCATCCGTGGTGCGCATCGCGGGAAACCGCGATTGCATGATGCGCCGTGCCCACGGCGTTTCCTCCAGATCCTTCGGGGTTGGTATTCCAATGACCCCAACTGCGCCCGCCTCGACCAGCGCCCGCGACTTCTGCCGCGCATTGGCGTGATGCGCCAGGGCGGTTGCGGGAAACCGCGGTGGTGCCTTGGCCAGCATCACCGCGATCTTGCCCCGGACATCCACGCCGGCGAAATCGTCATACCCCAGTTCCGGCGCCCGCACGCCGTACCCGACAAACACCAGGGGCGCGGTGACCGTCAGATTGGTTCCGGTGAACTGCGGCCCGGACAGGAACTCCAGATTGTACTCCAACACCTCCGTCCGGCCATCCACATGCAACTCCATCCGCGCCGAATCGGGGACCAACTGGCTCTCCATCAACGGCACTGTCTGCAACCATCCGCCACCATCGCCACCCGGCCGAAGCCCCAGCCGTGCGAACTCCGACACCACATAACGCGCTGCCAATTCATGACCGGCACTTCCCGCGGCGCGGCCCTCCAACAGATCGTCCGCCAGAAACGCCACATGGGCGCCAATGGCCCGATTGACCCGTTCATCCGCCGCATTCAACCCCTCCGCCGCCCAACTGCTCCCCAGCGGCTCGATCAACAACAACATTCCCAACCCAACTCTCCACAGCCGTGCACGCACCATGGGCCGCACCTTCCCCCATCGACGGCCATCGGTCAGCCCCGAACTCATCCCGAACTCATCCCTGCGTCCAATGCGTTCTTGAATCGGGCCGCTTGGTCCGGATGCTGCCTGCATGGCCTCATTGTCCCCGGTTTCCCGGCTCAGCCGCATCCTTCGCAGGATCGCATGGCTGCCCGGTCTGTTGCTCACCCTCCTGCACGCCGCCGATCTGGAGCTGCGCGAAGGCGACCGTGTGGTGTTCCTCGGCGACACCTTTCTCGAACGCGAAGGCGACTACGGCCATCTCGAAGCCGCCCTCACCCGTCGCTTCGCCGACCGCAATGTCACCTTCCGCAATCTCGCCTGGGCCGCCGACAACCCCTCTGGCCGCGCCCGCGCCAGCTTCGACTGGAACAAGCCCGATTCAGAATGGCTCAAGCGCGTCAAGGAACAGGTCGCCATCGCCAAACCCAGCGTCGCCATCCTCTCCTACGGAATGACCGCCGCCCTCGAAGGCGGCATCGATGGCGCCGCCCAGCACCGCGCCGAACTCGCCCGATTGATGGATGCCGTCAATGAGGTCGGCGGTGGCTCGGTCCGGTTCGTCCTTCTTTCTCCACTCCAGCAACAGGGCGAACGCCCCGACTCCGACCGTTCAAAGGCGCTGGAAGCCGTCGCCGGCGTCACCCGTTCCCTCGCCGAGGAACGCCAGGCCGCCTACGGCGATGTCCTCGGCCTCAGCCGGAATCTCAGCCGTCTCCGCATGGTCCTGTATGACACCCCGGTCGTCCTCAATGAGATCGGTTATCGGATGCTCGCGTCGCGCCTGGTCGAAACCCTCACCGGCGGCAAACCCGAGGATGACGGCACCTCACCCGCCCTGCTCGCCGGCATCCGCAAGAAGAACGAACTCTTCTTCCATCGCTGGCGCCCCGCCAACTGGACCTACCTCTTCGGCTTCCGGAAACACGAACAGGGCCAGAACGCCGTCGAGATCCCGAAGTTCGAACCCCTCATTGCCGAATGGGAATCCCGCATCGCCCAACTCCGCGGTTCCGGCACACCCCCCGCCGCCGTCGTCGCCGAGGTCGAACGCCTGACCGGCCCTGCCGCGCGTCAACCGGTCCCCGATCCCCACTTCAAGGAACAACCCGTCCCGTCCTTCACCGTCGCGGAAGGGCTCGAAGTCTCCCTCTGGGCCGAAAATCCCCAGCTCTACAAACCGATCCAGATGAACTGGGATCACCAGGGACGCCTCTGGATCGCCAGTTCCCGCGTCTATCCCCAGATTCGACCCGGACAGGAAGCCGAGGACGCCGTGATCGTGGTGGAAGACACCGATGGCGACGGCAAGGCTGACAAATCCACCGTGTTCGCCGAGGGCGTCCTCATTCCCACCGGTGTCCTGCCCGACAACCGCGGCGGGGTCTATGTCGCCGCCAGCCATCAACTGCTCCACTTCTCCGACACCAACGGCGATGGCAAGGCCGACGTCCGCCGCATCATCCTCTCGAGCTTCGGCACCGAGGATACCCATCACAACCTCCACACCCTGCGATGGGGATTCGATGGCCACATCTATATGAACCAATCGATCTATACCCACACCCACATCGAGACCCCGCACGGGGTGATGCGGCTGAACTCGGGTGGGATCTGGCGATTCAACCCCGACACCCTGCTCATGGAGATCTTCACCAAGGGCGGTTGCAATCCCTGGGGTCATCACTGGGATCAGTTCGGCAATTCCTTCTTCACCGATGGCGCCGGCTTCAAGGGGCTCTATCACGCCATCGATGGCGCCACGTACTTCACCTACTCCGACATGCGGCGCGAGGCCGAGAGCATGAGCCCCGGCAACTACCCCAAGTTCGCCAGCCTCGAACGGGTCCACAGCCCCGCCTTCCCCGCCGATTGGCAGGGTAATCTGATCACCTGCGATTTCCGCGCCCAACGCATCGTCCGCTTCGGCCTCAAGGAAGCCGGTTCCAGCTTCCAGACCGTCGAGATGCCCGATGTCCTCCGCTCCACCAACGTCACCTTCCGCCCCATCGACCTCCGCTTCGGACCCGATGGCGCCCTCTACATCGCCGACTGGTCCAATCCCATCATCCAGCATGGTGAAGTCGATTTCCGCGATCCCCGACGCGACCACGAACACGGCCGGATCTGGCGCGTCGCCGCCAAGGGCACTGCCAAGGCCACCCGCATCGATCTCAATGCCCGGCGCGATGCCGAACTCCTCGACCTCACCCTTTCGCCCAACGGTTGGATGCAGGAACAGGCCCGCACCGTCCTCCGCCAACGCGGTCCCCGCGTCCTGGCCGATGTCCCCGGCTGGCTCGCCCGCCAGACCGATCCACGCGCCCGTCTCGAAGCGGTCTGGCTCCATGCCGCACTCGGACGTCCCGCCGACTCCCTCGTGAACGATCTGGTCGGCGCCACTGACCCGCGGTTGCGCGCTGCGGCAGCCCGGCAATTGGCCCGGTAACGGATTGAACGTGGTCCTCCGAACCAACGGCGACCAAACGTCGCCGCTCCAAGCCCGATGACCGATTGAACCTGGTCCTCACCCCGACACCCTCTCCCGGCGATGCCCTCGCCGGCCTGGTCGAACGCGTCACGTTCTTCAACGAGGAAAACGGCTTCTGCATCCTCAAGGTCCGCTCACGCGGTCATGGGGATCTGGTAGCCGTTGTCGGTTCGCTTCCCTCTGTCTCGCCGGGCGAGTGGATTGAAGCCCACGGCCAATGGATCAACGACCGCGAGTTCGGTCGCCAGTTCAAGGCCGATACCCTCCAGGCCACCCCGCCCGACAGTCCCGACGGCATCGAACGTTACCTCGGTTCGGGCATGGTCCGCGGCATCGGTCCCACCTACGCCCGCAAACTCGTCGCCCGTTTCGGCACCGGGATCTTCGACATCATCGAGAACGCCTCCGCGCGCCTGGAGGAAATCGGGGGCATCGGCCCCAAACGCCGGCTCCGCATCAAGCAGGCCTGGAACGAACAGAAGGCCGTCCGGAAGATCATGGTCTTCCTCCATTCCCACGGCGTCTCCACCACCCGCGCCGTCCGCATCCACAAGACCTACGGCGAGGAAGCCATCGAGGTCGTCCGATCCGATCCCTACCGCCTTGCCCGGGACATCGTCGGCATCGGGTTCCGCACCGCCGACCAGATCGCGCGCAGCCTGGGCATCGACCGCGATTCCCCCGGCCGCATCCAGGCCGGTCTGCAACACGTCCTGCTCCAGGCCACCAACTCCGGCCATTGCGCCCTCCCCCTTTCCACCCTTCAGGACGAAACCGAGAAACTCTTGGTCGTCGATCCCGCCCTCATCCTCGCCGGCATCGAGAAATCCCTCACCAAACGCGAACTCGTCCGCCAACGCATCGAACAGGAGGAACTCCTCTTCCTCCCGCATCTGCTGCGCGCCGAGGAACACATCGCCACCCGCCTCCTCGGCATGGTCCGCCAGACTCCGCCCTACCCGGAGATCAATCCTGTCGATGCACTCCCCGAGATCCAGTCCCGGACCGGACAGGAACTCGCACCCAGCCAGCAGGCCGCCCTCCACGCCGCCCTCCGCCATCGGCTTCTGGTCATCACCGGCGGACCCGGCGTCGGCAAGACCACCCTGCTCCGTTCGCTCCTCGCCCTCCTCGTCCCGCGTCGCGTCCGTTGTCTGCTCGCCGCCCCCACCGGCCGCGCCGCCCGCCGCCTCTCCGATGCCACCGGTCTACCCGCCTGCACCCTTCATCGGCTCCTCGAAGTCAACCCGGGCACCGGCGGCTTCATCCGACGCGAAGACAATCCCCTCGTCACCGATCTCCTCGTCATCGACGAAACCTCGATGGTCGATATCCCACTTCTCCACGCCACCCTGCGCGCCCTACCTCCCGATGCCGCCCTCGTCCTCGTCGGGGACGTCGATCAACTGCCATCCGTCGGCCCGGGCTCCGTGCTGCGCGATCTCATCGATTCCCAGACCATTCCCGTGGTCCGCCTGGTCGAGGTGTTCCGACAGGCCGCCGGCAGCCGGATCATCACCAATGCCCATCGCATCCTCGCCGGGCGGATGCCCGAACCCGCCCCCGCCTCCGACACCGCCCTCACCGATTTTTACTTCATCGAACGAAACCAACCCGCCGACATCGTCTCGACCCTGATTGGCGTGGTCCGCGACCGGATCCCCAAACGGTTCGGGCTCGATCCCCTTCGCGATGTCCAGGTGCTCACCCCGCAGAACCGCGGAACCCTCGGGGTGCGCGAGCTCAACGTCGTCCTCCAGGACGCCCTCAATCCCGGGCAGTCCACCGCCGATTCCATCGAGAAGTTCGGCATCCGCTTTCGCACCGGTGACAAGGTCATCCAGACCCGCAACAACTACGACAAGGATGCCTTCAACGGCGACATCGGACGTGTCACCGCCCTCGATGCCACCGAACAGGAACTGACGGTGGATTTCGATGGCCGGTCCGTGACCTATGATTTCGGCGAACTCGATGAGATCGCCCCCGCCTACGCCATCACCGTCCACAAATCCCAGGGCTCGGAATTCCCCGCCGTCGTCATTCCGCTCGCCTCCCAGCAATTCCTGCTGCTCCAACGCAACCTCCTCTATACCGCCGTGACCCGGGGCCGGAAACTCGTGGTGATCATCGGCGAGACCCGCGCCCTCCAGCGCGCCATCCACAACGACCAGCGTGAAGCCCGTTGGGGCGGCCTCCGCGCCCGGCTTCAACCGGCTTCCTGAGTTGCCCAACCAGGTTCCCCGGTTTGGCCACCCGCGGGAGAGGGTCCGGGAGCGAGGCATACCTTAAATACTCACTTGCCATGCTAGAGATTGGCGGCCCATGGTTTTGGATGCAGTGGGTTGCAAGTCGATGGAAGGCAGTCGTGGCCCGGGTTTTGCCCGGGTTGCTGGCTTTCCTCGTGGGGTGCAGCGGGCCGGCCGACGAGGTCCGGTTGTTGCACGTCAGTTATGATCCCACCCGGGAGTTGTACGCGGAGTTCAACACGGAGTTCTCGCGTCACTGGAAGGACACGACCGGCGAAAGGGTGCGCATCCAGCAATCCCATGGGGGCTCGGGAAAACAGGCGCGGGGGGTGCTGGACGGTCTGCCGGCGGATGTGGTGAGCCTGGCGCTCGCGTGGGACATCGATGCATTGGCGATCCAGGGGCAACTGATCCCCACCAACTGGGCGGAGCGGCTTCCCTCGAACAGTTCGCCCTACACCTCGACCATTGTTTTCCTGGTGAGGAAGGGGAATCCGAAGGGGATCCGGGATTGGCCGGACCTGGTGCGTCCCGGGGTGACGGTGGTGACACCGAACCCGAAGACGGGTGGGGGTGCGCGTTGGAACTATCTGGCGGCCTGGGGTCAGGCCCTGCGGCGCAGCGGGGGCGACGCGGCGGCGGCGCGGGAGTTCGTGAGGGCGTTGTATGCCAACACGCCGGTCATGGATACGGGGGCGCGGGGATCGACCCTGACCTTTACCGAGCGGGAGATCGGGGACGTGCTGATCACCTGGGAGAACGAGGCGCACATGTGCCTGAGGGAACGCGGGGACGACGGATTCGAGATCGTGATTCCGTCGGAGAGCATCCGGGCTGAGCCGCCGGTGACGTGGGTGGACAAGTACACGGCGAGGAAGGGGACGGAACGGGTGGCGCGTGCCTACCTGGAGTTCCTCTACACCCCGACCGGCCAGAGCCTGGCGGCGAAGTATTTCTACCGGCCACGCGATCCGGAAGTGGCAGCCCGGAATGCTGACCGGTTCCCTGCGTTGCGTGAATTCACCATCGACGAAGTGGCCGGGGGATGGGCGCAGGCGCATCGGGTCCACTTCGCCGAGGGTGGGTTGTTTGATCAGGTGACAAGGCCCTGAAACAGAAAGAGCAGCAGACCACGGTTTACGTCGGCAACACCCACGGCATAGCGTCGCACCTCCCATCTACATGGCGTCGAAACGCACCCATATCCTGCCCGGGTTCGGACTGACCCTGGGATACACCCTGGTGTATCTCGGGTTCATCGTGCTGATCCCGCTGGGCGCCTTGTTTCTCCGGGCGGCCCGGATGAGTCCGGCGGAATTCTGGAAGATCGCGATCAGCCCGAGGGCATTGGCGTCGTATGAGGTGACGTTTGGATCGGCGTTCATCGCGGCCTTGATCAATGCGGCGATGGGCACCCTGCTGGCCTGGGTGATTGTCCGGTACCGGTTTCCGGGACGTCGCTTGCTGGATGCGCTGATCGACTTTCCGTTCGCCCTGCCGACGGCGGTGGCGGGATTGACGTTGGCGAACCTGTTTGCGGCCAAGGGCTGGCTCGGGCGCTGGCTGGTACCGCTGGGAATCGAGGTGGCCTACGCACCGGCGGGCATCGTGGTGGCGCTGATCTTCATCGGGTTGCCCTTTGTCGTGCGCTCCCTGCAACCGGTGCTGGAGGACATTGAAGGGGAGGTGGAGGAAGCGGCGGCCACGCTGGGCGCGGGACGATTCCGGACCTTCTTCACGGTGATCCTGCCTGCACTGGCCCCGTCCATCCTGACCGGATTCTCCCTCGCCTTCGCCCGGGCCATCGGTGAGTACGGCTCGGTGATCTTCATCGCGCCGAAGGAATCGGAAATCGCGTCCCAACTGATCTGGTACCGGCTTGAGGAGTACGACTATGCCGGCGCGGTGGCGATTGCAGTGGTGATGCTGGTGATCTCCTTCGTCCTGCTGATCAGCATCAATGGGATTGAACGCTGGGCGAGCCGCTTTCAACGCTGACCATGGACACGTCTTCCATCAGAACGACGGGGAGCCGCATGCGGTCGACCCGGGCCACCGAAGATCCGGCGTGGGTACGCGGAGTGTTGATCGCGGTGTCGTTGTGCTTCGCCCTGGTGTTCCTGGTGTTGCCGCTGTTGAACGTTTTCGGGCAGGCATTGGCGAAGGGTTGGGCAACCGCGCTAGCTTCGTTGACCGAACCGGACACCCGTTCGGCGGTGGTCCTGACGCTGGTGGTGGCGGGGATCTGTGTTCCGTTGAACACCATTTTCGGAATCGCCGCCGCCTGGCTCATCACGCGTTTCGAATTCAAGGGCAAGGCACTGCTGACCACGCTCATCGACCTTCCCTTCTCCGTCTCGCCGGTCGTCACCGGACTGGTCTACATCCTCGTCTTCGGGCTTCGGGGCCATCTCGGGCCCTGGCTCGACGAGCGCGGCATCCAGGTGATCTTCGCGTTGCCGGGCATCGTGCTGGTGACGTTGTTCGTGACCGTGCCGTTTGTGGCGCGCGAACTGATCCCGCTCATGCAGACCCAGGGCAGCGACCAGGAACAGGCGGCAATGACCCTGGGCGCGTCGGGTTGGCAGACCTTCTGGCACGTGACGCTTCCCTCGATCAAGTGGGGCCTCCTCTACGGCGTCATCCTGTGCAATGCCCGCGCCATGGGTGAGTTCGGGGCCGTCTCCGTGGTGAGCGGCCACATCTCCGGGATCACCGACACCCTGCCGCTGCGCATCGAGAAGCTCGACAAGGAATACAACGCCGTCGCCGCCTTCAGCATCGCCGCCCTCCTCGCCCTGCTCGCCCTCGTCACCCTCGGTCTCAAGACCTGGCTCGAACACCGACAGAACCGCCTGCTCGACCTCGCCCAATCCCCTCCCGATGAGCATTGAACTGCGCAACGTCTCCAAACGGTTCGGTCAGATCGCCGCCGTCGATTCCGTCTCCTTCGGCGTGGGTGAAGGCGAACTCGTCGCCCTGCTCGGCCCCAGCGGCGGCGGAAAGACAACCGTCCTCCGGATGATCGCCGGTCTGGAGCAACCCACCGATGGCGACATCCTCATCCGTGGAAAGCGGGTGAACGACGTCAGCGTCCAGCAACGCAACATCGGCTTCGTCTTCCAGGGTTATGCCCTGTTCAAGACCATGTCGGTCTTCGACAACATCGCCTTCGGCCTGAAGATCAAGAAGTGGCCTGCCGCCGAACGGACGGCCCGGGTGGAGGAGCTTCTGGCACTCCTTGAACTCCAGGGACTGGCCAAGCGCTTCCCACACCAACTCTCCGGCGGACAACGTCAACGGGTCGCCATCGCCCGCGCCCTCGCCCCCAAACCTTCCGTCCTGCTGCTCGACGAACCGTTTGGCGCCGTCGATGCCCGGATCCGCCAGGAACTGCGCGACTGGCTGGTGCATCTCCACGGTGAACTCTCGGTGACCACCGTCTTCGTCACCCATGACCAGGAGGAGGCCATGGAAGTCTCCAACCGCATTGTCATCTTCGGCCGCGGTCGACTCGAACAGATCGGCGCCCCACGCGAGGTCTACGAGCAGCCCTCCAACGAATTCGTCGCCCGCTTCATCGGTGTGCTGAACGTGCTCGAACTCCGCGTCGAAAACGGCGCCGCACGCCTCCACGAACTCTCCTTCCCCACCCACGGCGTTGCAGAAGGTTCCGCACTCCGCATCGGCTTCAGACCCTACGCCGTCCAGATCTCCCGTGACCTCGCCGAGTACCGGTATCGGGCCACCCTCCAACACGTCTACTTCCTCGGCGTGTTGCTCCGACTCGAACTCGTGACCCCGTCCGGGCTCACCATCCGGACCCGCATCACCAAGGACGACTTCGTCCGGCTCGGCCTTGCCGAAGGGGATTCCCTGAGCTTCAACATCCGCGAATACCGGGTGTTGTCCCGCGACGGCGACGCCCTGCCGCCGGAGGTTGCCGCGGTCCACCAAGCCCCTTCCTCCTACGCGGACGGCATTTGAAGGACGGGCCCGGTCCACGCTTCTGATCCGTTGGGCCTTCCGCGACGGATCTCCGACCGCTCACCGCCGCAGGCGCGTCTTCAGCGCCTGTTCCACCGCCGGATCCATCCGGATCAACGGCGGCCACGACCGACGGAATCCTTCACCCGGAAGCTTTCGGGTAGCGTCGAAGCCGAGCTTGGATCCCATCCCGACTTCCGGGGTCGCGTGATCCAGGACATCGGCCGGTCCCCGGGTCATGAGACTGTCCCGCTGCGGATCGGTATTGGAACACCAGCGGAACAGGACCTCGCTGGTGTTGTGCACATCCACATCGTCATCCACCACGATGATGTACTTGGTGAACATCATCTGACCCATGCCCCACAATCCGTGCAGGATCTTGTAGGCCTGCATCGGGTACGTCTTGCGGATGCTCACCACGACGAGGTTGTGGAACACCCCTTCGGCCGGCAGGGCAATGTCGACGATCTCGGGAAAGTTCATCCGGAACACCGGCAGGAACAGTTTCACCGAGGCGCCACCGATATAGAAATCCTCCATGGGCGGCACCCCGACGATCGTTGCCGGATAGACCGCATCGCGCCGGTGGGTGATGGCGGTGACATGGAACACCGGATACGGCTCGGGCAGGGTGTAGAACCCGGTGTGATCCCCGAAAGGCCCCTCCATGCGCAGGGGTTCGAGCGGATCCACGTAACCCTCGATGACAATGTCGGCGTCGGCGGGAACCTCGAGGTCGTTGGTCTCGCACTTCACCAATTCCACCGACCGTTTCCTCAGGTAACCCGCCAGGAGGAATTCATCGATGCCATCCGGAAGCGGAGCGGTGGCGGCGAAGGGATACATGGGATCTCCGCCCAGGAAGATGGCCACCGGCATGCGCGTACCGGTCTCGTAGTAGCGACGTCCATGCCGGGCGGCGACCTTCTGCAACTGCCAGTGCACACCGGTCGTGCCTTCGTCATACACCTGGACCCGATACATCCCGAGATTGCGCGCACCCGAGTCCGGATCCCGGGTCACCACACAGGGCAACGTCACAAACCTTCCCCCGTCCAAGGGCCAGCACTTGAGGATCGGCAGGTCGAGCAGCGTCGGTGGATGAACCGGGGTGGTCTCCCCACGCAGGATGTCGGGAGCGGCGGGCCAGGGTTCCTTCCGCGTGTTCGGGCTGTCAAAGCGCCGGATCACCTCCTTGCACGGACCGGTCCGGACCTGGCGCGGACGCGCGTGCCGGAGTTCAAAGGCATTGCGCAACAGGGTTGCGGTCTCCCGCAACGTGGTGGGCGGCTTCGCATGCATGAGTTCGCCCATCTCCGCCGCCACCGCTTCCACCGACTCAGCCTCCAGGGCCAGCGCCATCCGACGCCACGAGCCGAGGGTATTGATGGCGACGGGAAAAGGGCTGACGACCCCGCCGATGGTCGGCTTCTCGATGAGCAACGCCTTGCCGCCGCCCGGAGATTTCATTTCGGCATCCGCCAGCACGGTGATCTCCAACTCGGTCGCCACCGGTTCCTGGATCCGACGCAATTCCCCCGCCTTGTCCAGGACTTCAATCCACTCGCGAAACGAGCCAAACGCCATGCCCTGAGGCTACCATCATCGCCCCGGGACGCCATCCGGGAACCGGAACGGGATCCACCAACCGGCAGGATGAGCCCTCCGATTGGCTGGCGTTGAAGGGGAGCAAATACACCCAAACCAGCGATTGACTGTCGTCCGCGGGATCGCATACGGTCCCGCCTCGTTCGCAATGTCCAAGAGCATTTCCATGATGAAGATGATGCAGTGCCGGCACGCCGGCACCTGTGTCCTCCGCCGTTGGTCCCGGGCAGGGATCGAGGGTGTCGTGGAGATTCTTTCCTAGGAACAAAAGGCCGTCGTTCCCCGAAAAACCCACGATCGCCCAGGCGACCGTGGGTTTTCTGTTTTTGAACAACCCAACCGAACGATCACTCCCACCATCCACAACAGACATGACCATGAGACACAGAAGCCCGGATCCCACCAGGGGTCCCGTCCACGACAAACCCAGACCAACGACTGCGCCGACCCCGTTCTGGCGCATGGAAGATACGGAACTGGAAAGACTGAAGCGCCGCATGCTGAGGGAAAGACTGGAAGAGGCCACGACCACCGAATTGCTGGTGGCCCTCCGGCGCGCGGCCAATGAAGCCGCCGCACTCGCCTGGTTGGAGCCGTTCCCATTGCTGGCCTTCCCCGAACTCTTCAACGAGAAACAGGTCGGAGAAAAGGCACGCATCGAAAGGCAACAACTCGTCCGGGCCCGCTCGGCGGAACTCTTCATCCAGGCCGCATGAAGCGATCCCCTTCAGTCACCGCCGACTTGTCTTCCACCGTTCACCGACCGGGCGCCGCCCGGTGTAGCGTATCCCAGGTACGCCGCACCGGACGGCGCCCGGTCCATTTCCTTGGCTCACTCCGCCCTGGCCCGCACCCTTCTCGCCTTCCTCCACACCCGACCGTACCGTCGGCGGCGTGAGCGATCCCGCCATCCCGGTCCACTGGCAGAGTGTCCGTGACCATTCCCGGTCCTTCTGGGATTTCACGTATGTTTATCCAGTCGTCTCGCGCCGCTCCCGCGGCCTCTCGATTGGCATCAATCTCAATCCCGACAAGGTCTGCAATTTTGACTGTGTCTATTGCGAAGTGGACCGGTTGACCCCGCCCCGCACCCGCACCCTCAACCTGCTTCAGGTCCGGGCCGAACTCGCCTCCATGATCCGACTCGCCCAGTCCGGCGAACTGGGCCACGACCCGAAGTTCATCGAAGCCGCCCCCCTCACCCGGATCATCCGGGACATCGCCTTCAGCGGTGACGGCGAACCCACCATGGTCCCCAACTTCGACGAGTGCGTGCAGGTCGCCGTCGATCTCAAGACCTCCCATCAACTCAGCGACACCCGCATCGTCCTCATCACCGACGCCGCCGGACTCGACAAGGCCTCGGTCCGCCGCGGCCTGGCACTCATGGACGCGCATCAGGGCGACATCTGGGCCAAACTCGACGCCGGCACCGAGGACTACTTCCGTCAGGTCAACCGCAGCCACATCCGGTTTGACCGCATCCTCTCCAATCTCCTCCTCACCGCCCGCGAACGGCCGATCGTCATCCAATCCCTCTTCCTTCGGATCCATGGCGAACCCATCAGCGACATCGAACTCGGGGCCTACTGCGATCGCCTCAATGAACTGACCGCAGGCGGCGGAAGGATCCGCGAAGTCCACGCCTATACCATCGCCCGACCCACCCCGGAACCCTGGGCCACCCGCCTGTCACGGGAGGAACTCGAAGCCCGGGCCCTTGTGATCCGCCAGCGCACCGGCCTGAAGGTTGAAGTCTTCGAGTAACCCACCCGTCGCCTTCAACCCCCTTCCCGCAGGCAAACCCCACCCCTGCCCCCTGGAGCGGCGACGTTCGGTCGCCGGTAGCGCGTGGATCGGAGGGTGCGGTGGAACGGCAACAAACCTTTGTCGACCGTCCTTCGAGCACTCTGGAGGGATGGAGCATCTGGATTCGTTCCCTTCCTTCCTGAACTCAATTCAGGAATTCCAACCCGCAACTCCACGCCGCATCCTCACCGCCCATTGATGTCGGCCGAAATCCTTCCCACCCATACCCCCGCCCTGTTCCAACAGGCGGTTGAACGCGCGGTCGCGCTGTTGCAGCGGGGCGAAGTCGTGGCCCTGCCCACCGAGACCGTTTACGGCCTTGCCGCCAATGCCTGGGATCCCGACGCCGTCGCCCGCATCTATGCCATCAAGGGGCGACCCGCCCACAACCCCGTCATCGTCCACATCGCCGACGCCGCCCAGGCAGCCCAATGCACTCCGCATTGGCCACCACTGGCGGACCGGTTGTCCGCCGCTTTCTGGCCAGGCCCGCTCACCCTCGTCCTGCCCCGGAGCCCACTCGTGCCGGACATCGTCACCGCAGGTGGCCCCACCGTCGGCCTTCGCTGGCCCCAGCATCCCTTCATGCAGGCCGTCATCCGCGCCTGCGGATTCCCCCTCGCCGCCCCCAGCGCCAACCCGGCCAACGCACTCTCGCCCAGCAGCGCCGATCACGTCGCACGCTCCCTCGGCGACCGCCTTCCCCTCATCATCGACGGTGGCGATTGCAATGTGGGGATTGAAAGCACGGTCGTGGATGTCACTGGCGACCTCCCGAGAATCCTTCGTCCCGGCATCCTTTCGTCCGAAGCCATCGCCCACGCCGCCGGGATCGCAATCCCACGTACCACCCCAGACCCCGGAACCGCCGCCCCGCTCCGAAGTCCGGGCCAGTTGTCCCGCCATTACGCCCCCGTCGCACCCCTTGTCATCCGACGCTGGATCGACGACGCCGATCTCGCCCGTCAACTGGCCGATGACCGCTGCACACCGGCGGAGACCTGGATCGTTTCGTATCGGCGCATCCCGGACTCGGGTCGGTTCCCCAACGTGGTGCTGATTCCTGATGATCCGGAGGCGTATGCCCGGGCCTTGTATGGGGAACTCCACCGATGCGACCAGGCCGGGGCGCGACGGATCGTGGTGGAAGCGGTCCCGGACAAGCCGGCGTGGGACGGTGTGGCCGACCGCCTGAGGCGGGCTTCGCGCGTGGACGAGGCCGTTCGCTGAACCCCGGCACGGGCAGCAATCGGTGGCTCAGACCGGCTCTCAAGCCGTTCCGACCGCTGGCTCCGCAGCAATGCGGGACACGGCCCGGGCAGCAGCCGCAAAACCAAACGCCCCGGTCACAAAGGACGCCGAGCCAAAGCCGCTGTCGCAGTTCAATCTCAGGGATTCCCCCGGCTCGGAATCGGGCCGCTGTTCACAAACCGTTCCATCCGGAGCTGGAAACCGCGGTGTCTCGGCCGAGCAAACGCATTCCACCCCGAACTGACGGTCATTGCGCGGGAACCCATGATCCCGACGCAATCGCTTCCGGACCTCCGACAACAACCGGTCATGGGTCACCCGCGCCAGGTCGGCCACCCGTACCGCCGTGGGGTCGCATCGCCCCCCCGCCCCACCACAGACCACCAACGGGATCTTCGCCGAATGACAAAGCGCAATCAGGCGCGCCTTGTTCGCCACCGAATCGATGGCATCGACCACCACGTCCGGCCGTTCAGTCGCTCCCGGCTCCAGGCCCAGCAACCGGTGGGCGCTGGATTCGGTAAAGAACTCGAGGTGCACGTCAACCCGGGTGTCGCCGTGGATGGCCCGGGTGCGCTCAGCCATAACATCGGCCTTGGCACGACCCAGGGTGGTGTCCAGGGCCGGAGCCTGACGATTGATGTTCGACACGCAGACCTCGTCCAGATCGACAAGGATCAGGTGCCCCACTCCGCTCCGTGCCAAGGCTTCGACCGTCCACGACCCCACCCCACCGATACCCACCACCATCACCCGTGCCCGTTGCAGTCGTTGCAGTCCGGCCACCCCGTAAAGCCGGGCGATTCCTCCGAAGCGAAAGGCGTAGTCGCTCATCGGCCCTGATCCTATCGAAGCCGCCGGAGAATGGCGATGGAACGGGCGGACCTCCGCTTCCACGCTTGGCCGGCTAGAGCAGGTTCCTTAGTTTGCGCGCTCCCGGAAGGGCTCCGTGATGGACTACAAGAACACGCTCAACCTACCCAGGACCGGATTCGCCATGCAGGCGGGACTGGTCCAATCCGAACCCCTGCGCCTGAAGAAGTGGCAGGAATCGGGCCTCTACCAACGCATCCAGGCCGCGCGGGCCGATGCACCCCGGTTCGTGCTGCACGACGGGCCTCCCTTCGCCAATGGGGATGTCCACATCGGCACCGCCCTCAACAAGATCCTCAAGGACATCATCATCAAGTCGCACTCCCTGCGCGGGTTTCAGGCTCCTTACATCCCCGGCTGGGACTGTCACGGCCTGCCGATCGAGTCGAAGGTCACCCAGGAATTGAGGGCTGCAGGGCGGAGCGATGCCGACGCGGCAACCATCCGGGCGGCATGTGACGCCTATGCGCGGCGCTACGTGGATCTCCAACGCGACCAGTTCCAGCGGTTGGGAGTCCTGGGGGATTGGTCGGATCCGTACCTGACCCTGGCGCCCTCCTACGAGGCGGCCGAGTTGCGCCTGTTCGCCGACCTGGTGGAGAAGGGATTCGTGTATCGGGGCAAGAAGCCGGTCTA
This sequence comes from Verrucomicrobia bacterium UBA6176, assembly GCA_002422905.1. Classification (GTDB taxonomy): domain Bacteria; phylum Verrucomicrobiota; class Verrucomicrobiia; order Limisphaerales; family UBA9464; genus UBA6176. Next base: position 99,971 of record DITU01000088.1, on the reverse strand, counting down.
TTGGAGCATCCCCTTCAGGACCGCCCTGGCCGAGGCAGAAGTGGAGTATGCCAATCACATCAGCCAAAGCGTTTATGTGAAATTCCGCCTGTCGGGTGAACCCAACACCTTCGTCCTCATCTGGACCACCACCCCATGGACCCTTCCCGCCAATCTGGCCGTGGCCTTCAACCCGGAGCTCCATTACTCCTATGTCCACGCCAACGGCGAAACCTACCTGGTCGCCAACCTTCTTCTCGGCGCCCTCGCCCAGAAATGCGGCTGGGAAAACTACCAGATCATCCGCACTGCCCAGGCCGACGAACTGGCCACGCTGACCTACGATCACCCGTTTTGTCCGCGCACCGGCCGACTCCATGCCGCCGGATTTGTCGAGGCAGGGACCGGGACCGGCTTCGTCCACATCGCCCCCGGCCATGGCCTTGAGGATTATCACCTCGGATTGCAGGTGGGCCTGCCCGTCTACTGCCCGGTGTCGGATCAAGGCCTGCTCACCCCCACCACCGATCTGCCCCGGGAACAACAGTTGCCCGAGTCCCTCGTCGGCAAGTCGGTCCTGGAAAAGAACAACCGTTCCGAAGCCAACGACGCCGTCATCGCCCTCCTCACCGAACTCAACGCCCTCGCTCATCGCGAGGATTATCACCATTCTTATCCCCACTGCTGGCGCTCCAAGACCCCCATCGTCTTCCGGGCCGTCGATCAATGGTTCATCCGCATCGACCACACCGTCCCCGGCGCAGACCGCCCATTCCGCCAACAGGCACTACAGGCAATCAATGGAGTCCGGTGGATTCCCGACTGGGGCATCAACCGGATACAGAGTGCGGTCGAAACCAGGCCGGACTGGTGCATCTCCCGGCAACGGACCTGGGGTGTCCCCATCCCGGCCTTCTACGACACCGACGGCCAACCGATCCTCTCGCCGGACATCGTCCGAAAAGCCGCAGACCTGATCGAGGAACGCGGTTCCAATGCCTGGTTCAGCCTTTCCACCGAAGAACTCTGGAATGCTTGCCGACCCGCCGGTTGGACCGGCCCGGAGGCAGCCAACCGATCCAATGACACGCTGGATGTCTGGATCGATTCCGGATCGTCCTCACGCGCCGTCCTCATGCAACGCCCGGAACTCAGGAACAGCACGGACCCCACCCATCCCTGGCGGGCCGATGTCTATATGGAGGGATCCGATCAACATCGGGGCTGGTTCCAATCGTCCCTGCTCCTTTCCCTCGCCGGAAATGGCGCCGCCCCCTACCGGACCGTCCTTACCCACGGATTCATGGTGGATGAAGACCGGGAAAAGATCTCGAAATCCAAGCAGGGCCAAGGTGGCTACGTAAAACCCCAGACCGCAGACCGATACATTCAGGAATATGGCGCCGATGTGATCCGCCTCTGGGTGGCATCCCAGGACTACCGCAATGACATCGTGGTCAGCGAAGAACGCCTCAAGAAGGTCGGCGAATCCTACCGGTTCCTCCGCAACACCCTCCGCTACCAACTCAGCAACCTCTTCGACTACGATCCGGCCCGGGACAGTTCCACTGCCCTGACCGGTCTGGACCGGTGGATCCTTGGAGAGTTCGCCCGGCTTGAACAGGATGTTGCAGCAGCTTACGACGCCTTCGAATTCCACGTCGTCTATCAGCGCCTCGCCCAGTTCGCCACCGTCGAACTCAGCTCCATCTATCACGATATCGTCAAGGACCGCCTCTACACCGATGGTGCCCGCTCAGCCCGACGACGGGCCACGCAAACCGTTCTCCACCAAATGGTGACGCGCCTGTGCCAGATGCTTGCCCCCATCCTGGCCTTCACCGCCGATGAAGCTTGGGAACAGATCCCGGGCCGGATCTCGGACTCGGTTCATCTATCGCGCTGGGAACCCGGCACGGATTCCCGGTCGGAGGATGAGCTGGAAATCTGGAAAGGATTGTTCTCCCTGCGCGAGCGCGTCCTTCCCGAACTGGAGAAGGCACGTCAGGCCAAAACCCTGGGGAAATCCCTCGAGGCGTGCGTCCTCCTGACCCTGCCTCCCACCGAGGCTGGCTGGGTGGAATCCCGGGAGGAAGAGTTCAGGGAACTGCTGAATGTGTCGCAGGTGAAGGTGGAGGTGGGACAGGAGACCGGGATCCGGATCGAACGGGCGGCAGGGGTGAAATGTGAGCGCTGCTGGCACTTCGAGTGTGATGTCGCCCAAGATGCCTCACATCCCACGCTCTGCGGGCGATGCGTACGGTCACTAACGTTAATTATTGAGGTGTCCATCCCCTGAAGGCGGCATACCACCCCGATTTGCCCCTGTCATACGGCCAAAAAAAAATTGCAGAAAGACGGTTCATCAACGTCAATCCCTCCGTTGGTTCTCAAGGGAGCGACACCGTGGTTGCAACGACCGCAGGACGCACCCGAGCCGGTCCCACTTCGGGATCCGGTAAAGGAGGTTAGTTTGGTTGTTTGGGTTAGGCGGGCACCGCAAGGTGCCCGCTTTTTTTGGGATTCCTTTTTGGGGTTCCCATTCCGGTCCACACCTCGCGAGTTTCCTTCAGACAGGCCACCACACCCGGGTGTTACGTTCTTTTGCTGGTTTGCCACCCCGTCATTTGCTCATGCCAACCAACGCAACTCCTCATGGTCTTCCCCACCCCTTTCGTGACAGTCTCTCCCATTCACTTTCCACCTTTCCACCCCGTCCAATGAGCGAACGTAAATTCAACATTGCCGTTGTCGGCCTCGGTTTCGGCGCGGAATTCATTCCCATCTGGCAACGCCATCCGCAGACCCGTTGTTACGCAATCTGTCAGCGGAATGAAAAAAAACTGAAGAGCATCGGAGACGCCTTCGGTGTTGATGTCCGCTACACCGAGTTCGCAGAACTCCTCAAGGACCCCAACGTCGACGCCGTCCACATCAATTCCCCCATCCCCGACCACGGTTGGATGTCCATCGCCGCCCTCAAGGCCGGCAAACACGTGGCCTGTACCGTTCCCATGGCCACCAGCATCGAGGACTGCAAGAAGATCGTGGAACTCGTCAGGAAGACGGGCCTTCGGTACATGATGATGGAAACCGTCGTTTACGCTCGGGAGTTCCTCTACATCAAGGAACTCTACGAAACCGGCGCCCTCGGAAAGGTCCAGTTCCTTCAGGCCTCCCACCAGCAGGACATGGATGGGTGGCCCAACTACTGGCCCGGTCTTCCTCCCATGTGGTACGCCACCCACTGCGTCGGACCAGTTGCCGGTCTGCTCAAACTCACCGCTGAGTACGTCAGTTGTTTCGGCTCCGGCACGATCCGCCCCGAACTCGCCGAGAAATACAATTCACCCTTCGCCGTCGAGACCACCCACATCAAGTTCAAGGAATCCGACCTGAGCGCCCGCATTTACCGTTCACTCTTCGACACCGCCCGTCAGTACCGCGAAAGCATTGATGTCTACGGAAGCAAGGCCTCGGTGGAATGGCCCCTCATCGAGCATGAACCCATGGTGCTCCATCGCGCCAAACTTCCTGAACCGAAGATCCCGAAGCTGGTCAGGGCTCCGGACTATGCCAAACGCCTGCCCAAGCCAATCCGGGATTTCACCACCAAGGGCGTCTATGACCTCGCCAAGAAGACCCACCTGAGCTTCACCCAGGGCGCCGGTCATGGCGGTTCACATCCCCACCTTGCCCACGAGTTCGCCTCAGCCCTCGCCGCCAACCGGGATCCGTTTCCCAATGCCCGTGAATCCGCCAACTGGACCTGCGTGGGGCTTTGCTCCCACGAATCCGCCCTGCAAGGCGGCAAGATCGTGAAATTGCCCGCGTTCACACTCTGATCCCCACCGCGGGGTGGGCGCATCCGGGCCCGCCCCCCGCCCCCATGGCCGCCGCAGTACGCCAGGTCGCCCTCCTGATCGAGACCTCCAACGCCTACGCGCGCGGCCTCCTCAAAGGGGTCATCTCCTACATCCGCGAACACCCCTCCTGGTCCATTTACCTCGCCGAACACGGGCGCGGCGACCGTCCACCGGCTTGGCTCGCCGATTGGAAGGGCGACGGAATCCTCGCCCGGATCGAGACGCCCGCCATGGCCCGGGTCCTCCGCAGACTCGATATTCCGATTGTCGATCTCTCAGCCGGTCGCCATTTCCCGGCGCTGCCCTGGTTTGAGACCGATGATGCCGCCATTGCCCAACTGGCAGTGGAACATCTGCAGGAACGCGGCTTCAAACACCTCGCGTACTGCGGTGATCCCCGCTTCAACTGGTCCAAGTGGCGCGGCGAACACTTCGACCACGCCGCCCGTGCCGCCGGGTTGTCCTGCTTCCACTACCAACCCGGCCTCAAACTCCCGCGCGATCACACCGGCCAGGTCGAAGATATCGCCCGTTGGCTTCGCAAACTCCCCACACCCATCGGGATCATGGCCTGCTACGATTTCCGCGGGCAGCAGGTCCTCGATGCCTGTCGCGGCCGCAACATCCCCGTTCCCGACGAGGTCGCCGTCATCGGGGTCGACAACGATGAACTCCTCTGTGAACTGTCCCATCCCCCCCTCAGCTCGGTCGTCCCCAATGCCCACCGGACCGGCTACGACGCCGCTGCTCTCCTGGACTCCATGATGCAAGGCACTGTCGTCGGCCCGGAAACCCACCTCATCCCACCCATTGGCATCGCCACCCGCCAAAGCACCGACGTCCTCGCCATCGACGACGCGGTCATCGCCCGCACCGTCCGCTACATCCGCGAACACGCCTGCACCGGAATCAATGTCCAGGATGTCCTGGCCGCAGTGCCCCAGTCACGGCGCCGCCTCGAAAACCGTTTCCGACGTCTTCTTGGCCGAACCCCCCACGACGAAATCATCCGGGTCCAGCTCAACCGGGTGAAGATGTTGCTCACCGAAACCGACCTCTCGCTCGCATTGATTGCTGAGAAGGCCGGATTCGAACATGTGGAATACCTCTCCGTTGTCTTCAAGAAGGAGATCGGCATTCCCCCAAGCCAGTATCGCGCAACCCATCGACGTTGATGAACCCAACCGGACTCAGCGCCCCGACTCCAGCCCACGCGAAGCTTCCAACGCCAGCAACCAACGCTTCCTCCAAACCCCTCCGCTGTAGCCCCCGACTCCGTCCTCCTTCGCCACCACCCGATGACACGGGATCAGGACCGCGATCGGGTTGCGTCCGTTGGCGGATCCGACCGCCCGTTGGGACCGAGGACTACCCACCTGTCCCGCCAGATGCTGGTAGCTCCACTTCACGCCGAAAGGGATGGCCAGCAACCCCCGCCAAACCCGCTGCTGGAATGGCGTCCCGACCGGTGCCAGCGGGACGGTGAATTCCTTTCGGCGCCCTTCGAAATACTCGATCAACTCGTGCATGGCCTGCGCCAGCAACCCTTCCACCCCCACCCCTTCCTTGTCCGTCCCAGAACGCACATCCCCGCCCGCCCCACCCCAGGTTGCGGCTTCCCCAACAAACTCCACACGACAGATGCCAGTTGGGACGGCTTCGATCCAAACCCGTCCCAACGGCGTCTCCAGGCTCCCCGAATTTCTCAGATGACCCGGGAACACACCCCGCGACAGCGAATCCTTGAGTGCCTGGCTGGACATCAGGGTTCCATGGTACTCACAGCGCGGATCGGGTCGCCACGGTTTCGAACAGGTTTGCCGCATGGAGTCCGCCCCATGCAGGATGGGTAGCCCAAGGAAACTTCGCCTGGCGGCCGGTATCCCCGGCAAATTTCGATTGCCGGGAGCTGAGGGGGTTGAGTACTGCTGCCGCCCTCAAATCAATATCACATGAAGCATTACCTGCTCATCGCAGCCGCAGCCGTCTCCATCCCGGTCCTCGCTCAGACAAACACGGGCTGGCAAACCTCGGCCGGCGTCAATATCGCCCTCAATCAGGGCAATTCCGACACCCTGTTGGCAGGCGCCAACATTCTGACCCTCAAGAAATGGGACAAGAATGAGTTCACCGCCGGAGCCGACGGTGTCTATGGCAACAACAAGGACCTCAACACGGGCGAACGGGTCACCACCGCCCAGAACTACGGCGCCTTCCTCCAGTACAACCGTCTGGTCAGCGATCGCCTCTACTTCCTCGGTCGCTCCGATGCCCGACAGGATCGGGTCGCCGACATCAAGTACCGCGTCACCCTGAGCCCAGGCGCCGGTTACTACGTCATCAAGAACGAGCGCACCACGCTCGCTTTCGAAGCCGGTCCCGGCCTGGTGCTGGAACAGTTCGAGAACGGCCCGTCCACGAAGTATTTCACCGTCCGGATCGGCGAAAAGTTCACCCACAAGTTCAATGACAAGGTCCGCCTCATGCAGGAAGCCGACTTCACCCCCAAGGTGGATCAATGGGAGAACTATGTCCTCAACGCCCAGGCAACCCTAGAAGCCGACCTCACCACCAAGCTCGCCGTCCGCCTCACCGTCCAGGACACCTACCGCAGCGAACCGGCGCCGGGCCGCAAATCCAACGATCTCCGCATCCTGGCTGGCATCGCCTACAAGTTCTGATCGGCAACCAACACCTTTGTCACTCCGACATCCGTCCGGAAAAACCATTGACGAAATCGTCGCCCTCCAGCTACAAACCTTCGCAGTTCTGAGTCAGCGCAATTGAAAGTCATCATGAAATTGAACAAGTCTCTCGTCGCGGTCGCAGCGATCGCCTTGGCAGCCTGCTCCACGCAGGCCCAGGTATTCAATACGGTCACCGGTCCGTTTACCGGTGGGGCAGCCAGCTCCCAGTTCGGTCACATCTTCAGCGTGGGTGCGACCCCCCTGAACGTGACCAGCCTCGGGTTTGTGAGCTCCTCCAATGGTCCTCTGGATCCCGGCACCTCCGTTCAGGTTGCGATCTATGAGTACAATGGGACCCCGGGCTCCGGTACGGTTGGCACTCTGGTGAGCAGCGCCAACATTGGCTCCTCCAGCGCGGTCGCCAACAACTTCGCATGGGAAGCCGCCGGCGGCACCCTGACCTCTGGCATGAACTACGCCATCCTCGCCAACAATCTCGTCCTCGGTGGATCAGATGCGATCGGTGACAACAACGGTTCCCCTGATTTCTCCGCGGGCACCCCGTTCACCTCCTATACCGGATGGGACCTGATCATCCCCGGTACCCATGACGGCACCCGCTGGAAGGCTGTGAACTTCGCGTTCACCCCGGTTCCCGAACCCGAGACCTACGCCATGGTCGCCGGCCTCGGACTGGTCGCCTTCGGTCTCTGGCGCCGTCGTCAGTAGTCGATTGCTGACTCAGAAAGGCGCGGTCTTCGGACCGCGCCTTTTTCATTTCCCCTCCCTCCTCGGAGCGCCCCCAAAACTCCGCTTTTCCCAGGGCATCCTCCCCCCTCATGCCCGGTCCCCTGCAACATCCCTACCGGATCGCCTGTGTCGCTTCCGGGCTCGGTCGCGTGCGGCGTGGAATCGAAACCTGGATGGAAGAGTCCGCACGCTGTCTCAACCCCGTCTTTGATGTTGAACTGTGGGGCGGCGGACACCTGCCGCATCGGGATCAGGTCACACGACGCCTCCCTTCCCTCCCCCGTTCTTCCACCCTCCTGGCTCCGTTCGGATGGGCTCGACGCTATCATTCCGAACAGATGTCCGCCGTTCCCGCCACGGTCTGGCGGCTTCGACGGCACCGGATCGATCTCGTTTTCTGCGGGGACCCGATCCTGGCGTGGAATCTGAAGCGGTTCCGACGGTTTCACCGGGCACGGATCGTCTTCTCCGATGGGATGCACCTCTCTCCTCGCTGGCTTCAGGACTACGACGGCATCCACTTGCTCGCCCCGCACTACCTTGAAGAGGCCCGTGCAGCGGTCCGAGCCGACCGTTTCGACCGATTCTTCGTCACTCCGTACTTCGTGGACATCGAGGGTTTTCGTCCCCCCACTCCAGCCCAGCGACAGGTCGCCCGGAAACAATTGGGGTTGTCGGATTCGGATCGGGTCATGCTCACCATCGGCCCGGTCGGATTGCCTTCGGAGAAACGGGTCGACCATCTGGCGCGGGAATTGGGCCGGACCGGCGATCCCCACTGGCACCTGATTTCAGTGGGAGGTGACGAGGATGGCGCGCAGCAGGTACGCGCTGCTGCGATGGAAGCATTGGCCGGACGGGTCCGTTTTATGGGGAGCCAGGCCCGGGAAGATCTGCCCCGACTGCTGCACGCGGCTGACATCTATGGATTGGGCGCCCTCGCTGAACCCTTTTCCATCGCCATCCTGGAGGCTCTCGCCTGCGGTTTGCCCGTTTTCCACCATCCCTATCCGGTCACCCAGTGGATCACCGGCCCGGCTGGTATCGCAGTCGACATGACGCAAGCCGGCGCTGCAGCGGATGTCCTCAACTCATTGGCCAATCAACCCGGCGAACTGACGCGACTCGGAGTTGCCGGGCGTCAACTCGCCGAGCAACGCTACTCCCCGAGCGTGGTGATTGAAGCGCTCATGAACCGCTTTCTCCGCATCCTTCAGCCCGTCCACCCATGAACACTCCCAAGGTGGCGATTGCGGTCTCCGGTCTCGGACACATCCGACGTGGCTCCGAAACCTGGGCCGTTGATCTGGCCAATGCCCTGCATCGGCGCGGCATCGGGACCCATCTGTTCACCGCTGGCCGCATCCCCACCGAAGTCCCGCAAACCGCACTTCGAACCCTGCGTCGCAATTCCATCTGGATCCGATGGCTGGATGCCCGCCGCCGCTACCTGATCGAACAGAAATCCTTCACCCTCTCCCTCACCCGCGCACTACGGGCCAATCCATTCCCCATCGTCCACCTGACCGATCCCCAGGTTGCCTGGTGGACCCGGGACCAGTTTCGTCAGGCCCCGTGTCAGGTGGCCTACATGGACGGATTGATGCTGGGTCCCGATTGGAACTGGCGCTTCGACCACGTGCAGGTGGTTGCGCCGGAGTATAGGGATGCCGCCGCCCGGGCCGGCCACGATGTCAGTCGCTGGTCCGTCATCCCGCATTTCGTTGATCCCGTCCAATTCAGCGCCTCCGAGGATTGTGGAAAACATCGTGCACGTCTTTTGCCCGGCGTGGATTCGGAGATGCCTGTGGCCCTTGCGGTCGGAGATTTTGCCGAAGGCAGCTCCAAGCGCCTCGACTACGTGGTTTCCGAGATTGCACGCCTTCCGGCGCCCGAACGGCCATGGCTGATGCTCGCCGGGAATGCCACTCCTGCGGAAAGACGCCGCATGGAAGCATTCACCACCTCCCTCCTCGGACCGCAGGTCACCATCCTGACCTCGCTCGCCCGTGAAGACATGCCCGCCCTCTACGCAGCCGCCGACTTCTTCGTCCATGCCGCTCTTCGCGAACCCTTTGGAATTGTCCTCCTCGAAGCCATGGCGAGCGGACGTCCGGTGGCCGGGCATTCGTTTCCCGTCACCCGATGGATCATCGGCGACGGCGGAGTCTCGACCGATCTCTCCCAACCGGGCGCCCTTGCAGCCGCCATCACCCCTTGGATCCGCAATCCCACGGAAACCCGGAACGCCGGTGAACGGGCCCGGCAACGGGTGCTCCAACAATTCTCCCCCGACTCCGTCCTGCCGTTGTACGCCAACCTCTACACCGGAATGATGTCGTCCTTTTCCCGCCCGTGAACATCGCGTTCATCAACGAAAACACCCTCGGCCACAGTTCCCATTTGCCCCGCTTTGCCGACCGGATCGATGCCATGCCGGAATGCGGGATCCGGGCCATCCGACTGGATGCCACTCCGTTGCCACCGTCCTTGCAGGGAGCAGAGCGTGCCATACGCGGCCTGTTCCGATTCGGCCTCGATTGGCAGTGGACCCGATGGCGCCAAGCCACCAGCCGCCACGTCGTCGATCAACTGATCCAGCTTCGCAAATCCACCCGGATTGACGCCCTGGTGGTCAACACCCAGAGCGTCGGCCTCCTGCTCCCCGAGGCCGCTCCGGATCTTCCGTGTTGGGTTGCCCTGGACGCCACCTTCGCCCAACTCGCCCGATCTCCCTGGTTCCGCCCCACCCCACAGGCCGCGTGGTTTCACCCGATCACCCTCCGCTGGCTCATGCGCGCTGAACGTCGCCTGTTCAGCCACGCCACCGGACTCCTCCCCTGGGCCAGCCACGTGGCCCAATCCCTTTCGAGCGAATACGCCATCGGCGATGCCCGGATCCACATCCTACCCCCCTCCGTCCCGGATCCGTGGCCAGCCCCATCGCCGGCTTCCATCCCGGGAAGCCGGCCCCGAATCCTCTTCATCGGGGGCGACTTCATCCGAAAAGGGGGCCCTGCATTGCTCGAAGCGTGGCGACCGCTCCGACATCGATGCGACCTCGACCTGGTCACCCGGGATGAAGTTCCGGAAGAGCCCGGGCTGCGCGTCCATCACGGGGTCGAAGCCGGCTCGGATCGGTGGAGAGACCTGTGGAAGAACGCCGACGCTTTCGTGCTGCCGTCCCGGTTGGAGACCTTTGGAATCGTATTGATTGAGGCCCAGGCGTTCGGGGTGCCGGTGGTGGCATCCGATACCGGTGCCGCCCGCGAGATCCTCGAGGAAGGGCAGGCGGGCACGCTGCTGCCCGACACTCGCCCTGCCTCCATTGCCCTCGCCCTGACCCAGCTGCTCGACTCTCCGGAAAGCAACGCTGCCAAGGCCGCCCGCGCGCGGATCCGCTTCCTCGAACGTTATGAACTGGCCCGCAACACCGATCGCCTGGTTTCCATCCTGAAGACCCGACCGGACCGTTGATGGATCCCGGGGCCGGATCCCCCACTCACCACCGACGACGATCAGCCAGGAAGAAATGCCCGCTCCGGGCAGACCCTTCGTAGGCGTGCAACAACGGGAACCCGGTCGGCAGGTTTCGTCGCATCAAGGCATCGAAGTAGAACAAGGCCCAGACCTCGCTTCCCTCCGCCACCTGTCGCAAGGGAGCCTCCGAAGTCAGAGGCGAGATGTACAGGGCGCTCACCCGCCGCTCGAAATCGTTGACGGCAAAGAAATCCTCGCCACCGGGGTCCTTCACCATCATCGGCAACCACATGCAATCCCGGTTGCCATACCACGCCACCGCCCACGGAATATCACTCATGATCATCTCGTCCGGCTGGATGTAGCTCGTGATCCCCTGGACGATGTCGGGGCGATAGAGGGGCTCGACCATGGGATAGGTGCGGGGAGGCAACAGGGAACTCAGGAATGGCAGGCTGAACAGGATCCACGCGCCCCCAGCCAGGAGCTTCTGGAACAACGGATGCCCGAGTTCGGTGGATTCAATCAGGCTGAAGAAGAGCCCCGCCCCGAACAGGAACACGAGGGGCGTCAGAAGCGCCAACTGGTTCTCCCCATTGATCTCCGGTACCCGCATCGACAGATGCGTCCGACCCAATGCCTCCACCACGAACATCAATCCCAGCGCCCCGACCGTGAACCAGCGGAGCCGCCTCACAGGGGCACGTCGGAACGGCAGCAGGAGACCGGCGAAAAAGAAGAACGAAAGCCAATTGCCTCCCAGCTTCGGCATCGATTCCCGCAGCATTTCCGAGCCGTTGACTGCAAACTTCACCCGCAGTTCCTTCAGATCCGGATTCGCCTTGGGCGGGTTCAACAGGCGTTCCTGCTCCGCACCCGGCAGGGTGACCGTTCCTGAAGTCAGGGCGGACGACGCCGTCCCGAGGAATCGCCCGCTCAGGTGGTAGTTGCGTGCCATCCACGGCCCGGCGAACACCACGAGGGTCAGGATGCAGATCGTCACCGCACTCCACCGCCGGACATGTGTCACCAGCATCCAGATCACCGCCGGGATCACCAGCCACGCAAACGAATACCGGGTGAGGAAACCGATCCCGAGGATCACGCCGACTCCGGCCGCCAGGCAGGCCGGTTTCCAGAAGGCCGGCACCACGCCAGGCGCCAACTCCGCTCCCGTGTCATCCAACCGGGTCAACATCTCCGCCAACAAAATCACCAAAACCACCAGGAAGGGCGTCGGCAGACCGTTGCTGCTGAACCGCCACATCATCTCCGTCCCCGCATAGACCGCGGCCGCCATGCCTCCCACCCACACGTCGAACAAGCGACGGCCCAGCCGGAACAGCAGGAACGTCCCGACCGCGAACCAGAACAGGTTGAAGACAGTGATCGCCAACTCACCCTTGGGACGCATCCGGTTGGAATCCGCAGGCAAACCGGAAACCCAATCGGCCGGAAGCGCCTTGAACAGACCCGCCAACATCACCGGATAGAGAGGCGGATTCTGAAGGTCCGGATGCGGCTTCAACAGGAGCTGGGTCGGCGGCAATTCCCGCTCCTTCATCCGCTCCCGCATCAACTGCAAACTCATCGGCCGGATCATCCGCGTCGTATAACCCCGGCCCTCCGCCAGGTTGCGCCCCACCTGCGCCAGTTCCATCGCCTCGGGATTCGAGAAATTCCTGGCCTCCAGAAACAGGTAGGCCGCCGTAGCCGTCAGGATCCCGATCGAAACCAGAATGACCCGAAGGACCAACTGGATGCGCCCGCTCTCGAGCGAATGAACCATGTCCTGGATCCCGGTGGGGGGTTTACTCATCAGATTCCTTCCAATTGATACTCGTGCAGTTTGCGGTGAAGCGTCCGCCGACTGATCCCCAGTTTGCGGGCGGCTTCCGTACGATTTCCGTCGCACTCCTGCAAGGCATGGATCAGCAGTTGTCGCTCGGCTTCCTTCAAGGTGAGCCGGCCGGTGGAGATCTTTTCCCGGGTTTCCTTCTCAATCACTTCCGCCAATGGCGCGCGGACCGGTGCCGGAAGATCCTTCGGACCGAGGCTCTCTCCGCGGCACAACACCACCGCATGCTCCACCGCCGTCCGCAACTCACGCACGTTGCCAGGCCACCGGTATTTCAGCATCAGATCCATGGTGGCGGTCTCGATCCCACGGACCGGTTTCCCATTCTCCTGCGCAAATTCCCGGGCGAAGGCCGTCGCCAGCATCGGGATGTCGACGATGCGTTCCCGCAACGGAGGAAGGTGGATCGGCACGACTGCCAACCGGAAATACAGATCCTCCCGGAACGTCCCCGCCTTCACCATGGTCATCAGGTCCTTGTTCGTCGCCGCGATCAATCGCACGTCCGAGCTCTGGGTCCGACTCGATCCCAGACGTTCAAAGGTCCGCTCGCCGAGGAAACGCAGCAGCTTGACCTGGGTGGTGGCGTCGATCTCACCGATTTCGTCGAGGAAAAGGGTCCCACCCTGCGCCATCTCGACGCGACCCAGGCGACGTTCATGGGCGCCGGTGAAGGCCCCCTTTTCATGCCCGAACAACTCGCTTTCCAGCATCGATGCCGGCAATCCGGCACAGTGCACCGCGACCCAGGGGGCACGGGAACGGGGACTCATTTGGTGGATGGTCTTGGCCACCACCTCCTTGCCGGTACCACTCTCGCCCGTGATCAGCACGGTCGCCCGGGTGGGAGCGACCTGCCGGACGATCTCCAGCACCTCGCGCAGGGCCTCCGATTCGCCCAGCATGTTGGGCACCCCGAACTTCCTGTCCAGGCGCTCGTGCAACTGACGGTTCTCCACCTCCAACGTCTGGCGCTTCAATGCCCGTTGGATCCGCAACTCCAGCTCATCAATCTGCATCCGCCCCTTCGACACGTAGTCGTCAGCCCCATGCTTCATCGCCTCCACGGCCACATCCTCCGACCCATACGCCGTCATCAGGATGCAGATCGGGGGTTTTGGCAGGGATTTTGCCCGGGTGATCAACTGGAACCCGTCCGTGCCCGGCATCCGCAGGTCGGTCAACAGGACGTCAAAGGCCTCCTTCTCCAGCAGCTTCAGTCCGGACTCGGCATCTTCCGCCACGTACACGTCAAACTTGTCCTCCAACGCAGCCCTCAAGCCTTCGCGCGTCGGCTTCTCGTCATCCACGATCAGCAGGGTCGGCGTCACAGTCTTCACCCTAGTCCAGTTCCTTTGCCGGTTGCCAATCTCCGTTGCATCCGTCTCCTCACGATTCCCCCGCTCCCGGCAGAAGGCGCGGCCGTGGTTCCAACAACGGGATCCACATCCGGAAGGTCGTTCCACGCCCGGGCTGACTCGCCAGCTCAATCCGCCCGCCATGCGCCCGCAGGATGCGTTGCACGATCAACAGACCCAGACCCGTCCCCCGCTGTTTGGTCGTGTAAAAAGGCTCAAAGATGCGATTCAACCGCTCCGGCTCGATCCCCACCCCGGTGTCCGCCACCGATACCCACACCGCGTCCGGCCCTGACCCACTCGCCACCGTCATCACCCCCTCCGGGCCCATCGCCTGCATCGCGTTCTTCATCAGGTTCACCAACACCTGCTTCATCTGCACCGCATCAAAACGCGCCTCGGGCAGGCTCCGCGCCAACTCTTCCTTCACCACCAACCGCCGGTTCTCCAGTTCCGGTCGCAACAATTCCACCGTCCCACGGACCACCTTGTTCAGGTCCCCCGCCTCGAGGCGCGGCGGCGACGGCCTCAACGCCTGCAGGAACTCGGTCACGATGTAGTCCAGTCGGGCAATCTCACCCTTGGCCACCTCCAGGTATCCTCCCATCCGCCCTTGAATCTCCGTCAGGTCTGCCACCGCCGTCGGCTCCTGCATCCATCGGCGCTTCCGACCCGCTCCGCCGGCCCCTCCACTCAGCAACTTCAGCTTCTTGAGATCCCGCTCGATCAACTGGAGATGGATGTGGAGCGCGTTCAATGGATTTCCAATCTCATGCGCGACACTCGCCGCCAACAACGTCAACGCATGCAACCGCTCGCTCTCCACCACCTCGTTCGTCTTCTGTCGCGCCTCGGTCGCATCATGCAGGATCAACGCCACCCCGGTCGTCCCCGGCGATTCCCCATCCAATGGCGCTGCGTACAACCGGAGGTAACGCGGGCGTGGAAACTGGACCTCGAACTCCGCCCGGTAGATCCCCGGGCCACCCGCCTGATCCAGTCGCGCCACCTGTCCCCAGTCCAACTCCGGCAAGAACCGGGTCACCAACTCCCCTTCCATCGATTCCGGCGGCAATCCAAGGATCGCCGTCGCCATCGCGTTGAAATAAACCACCCGGCCCGCCCCATCCGCCACCACCACCCCATCCTCGATCGCGTTGAACAGGGTCTCCAGAAACGCCCGCTCCCGCGCCAGGCGCTGCACCACCGACTGCAACCCTTCGCTGTCCAACCGGTCCAAACGCCCCAGCACCTTGTCCAGGAAACTGGAACGTGGAACCCCTTTCCTCGTCACAGCCATCGTTTCCTCCGGAAATAGATGAACGTGCCCGCCGTGCTCAATCCCGTCAGCAGCAGCGCATACAGATAACCCCACCGCCAATCCACCTCGGGCATGCTCTTGAAGTTCATCCCGTACCAGGTCCCCACCACCGTCAGCGGCGTCGTGATCACCGTGATCATCGTCAAGACCTTCACCACTTCCCCGGTCCGGTTCGATGACACGTTCAGGTAGATCTGCAGGATGCCCGACAACGAATCCGAGTAGCCCTGCGCAATCTCACTGATGTGGAAGAGCCCGTCGTACACGTCGCGGAAATAGGGGACCACATGACCCCGGATCAGCTTGAACTCCCCCCGCGCAAATCGAGCCAGCACATCCCGCTGCGGTCCGATGATCTGGCGCAGATGCACCACTTCCTTCTTCACGGCGATGATCTTCTGCAAGGTCTCGGGACCGGCCGTCTGGAGGACTTCCGTCTCCAACTCCGCAATCTCCATGCTCAACTCCTCCAGGGCCGGCTTGTAGTTCTCCACCAGCGCATCCAGCAATGCGTGCGCCACCCGGTCCGGTGCACGCGCCACATGCACCGTGCTCTTCAGGCATCGTTCCTCCACCACCTGGATGCCCCGCAGGGGAACCGTGTGGTACGTCACCAGAAAGTTCTTCCCGAGGAAGAAGTTCAGCTCGCTCGTCGCGAATGCCCCATCCTTCCGGCTGTAGTCCACCGCGTGGATCACCATGAAAAGATAAGGCTGGAAACGGTCCTCCTCCTTCGGATCGTACGTTTCCACCTTCGGCGACGGACTCACATGGATGCAGTCGTCCACCGACAACGGATGAAAGTGGAAGACTTCACCCAGGATGTGCCGGCTCTCCGCATCCGTCGCGTTCTCGAGGTCCACCCACAGGAACAGGTTGGTGTCCGCGAGCAGGGTCGGCATCAGGAACATCTCAATGTCCTGGCTGTGCAGACGCCCCGCCGTCGTGAACGCAAAGGATCGGATCATGCCTGACGTCCACCCTACGGATCCGTCGCCAAATGGGAAGGCAACCGTCGTCCGCGCGAAACTTGGAATCGCCTGTAACCGCCTCCGCCTTCATGCGTTCACCCCCAACGTCTTCGGCAAGTTTATTGCTGGTCCTTGGAGCAGACGGCTTGCACACCAACAGGGCATGAGTTCCTCCCGCGAATTATTGATCGACGCCGCCACCGGGCGACGCCGCCCGCTCCTCAACCAGGAGCCCGAGTTCCTTTCAGACGCCGATGCGTGGCCTTCCACCAGCGTCGAGCAACATCGCCTCGGCGAGGTCGAGATCGCCCCGGGCAGCCCGGTCAATCACCTCTTTGCCGTCCACCTCGAAGGCGTCAATGAACTCGAGGTCGCCGACGACGGCGGCCCTTTCCGACTCCACCGGATCGGACCCGGCCAGGTCAGCCTCTTCCCCGCCGGCACCATCTTTGCCTCCCGGACCCGCAACGCCGGCCGCTTCTACACCGTCTCCGTCACCCCCCAGTTCTTCCTCAACAGCACCCCTTCCTCCGACCACGCCGGCCTTGTCGAAGCCATCCCCCAACGCGGCATCCACGATGCCGTCGTCAAGGCACTCTGCGACCGGATCCGCGACGAAGTCAGCGCCGGCCATCCCAACGGCCGGGTCTATGTCGAAACCCTCGCCCAGGCCCTCTGCGCCCATGTCGGCCGCCACTATTCCCGGGTCGCCACCTCACCCACCGCCTCCTCCGGTGCCCTCGCTCCACACCAACTCCGCAAAGCCCTCGAATTCATCCGAAGCCATCTCGCCGAGGATCTCCCCCTGTCCAACATCGCCCGCGCCGCCGGCCTCAGCCCCTTTCACTTCGCACGCCGATTCAAACTGGCCACCGGCCTCGCCCCACACCAGTTCCTCATCCGCCAACGGGTCGAACGCGCCCGACATCTCCTCGGCCAATCCGATATCGCCCTCGCCGATATCGCCGTTCAATGCGGATTCTGTGACCAAAGCCACCTCACCAACCATTTCCGCCGTCTGGTCGGCATGACCCCAAGACGCTATCGCCACCAGATCGACGCCTGACCAGCCATCCTGCCAAATCCCCGGCCAGACCATCCCAAAACCGTTTCGACTTCCCCCCTTCCCCCCCCCAAGCTGCGCCCGCAATGACCCGCGAGGCGTATCGTCGGTTGCTGGATGCCACTCTCCTCCATCTGGAAGGGCTGAAGGACCTGGGTGTAACCCATGTCCCGGTCCGACCCGAAAGCCTCGCCGCACTCCAATCGGTTTCCCCACCCAGAACGACCCCTCCCCAACGCACACAATCCACCACTCCTTCCGCCACTCCTTCCACCACTCCTTCCGCCGCCCGGGCCGCCCGACCTGCGCCAACCGTTGAAGATCCGGCACCCGAACCCCTGCCCGTACCGCCGCGTCCCACCCTCTTCGTCAGTCCTCCCCTCTCCCTTGGCGAACGCATCGCCGCCCTCGCCGCCCTGAAGACCCGCGCCCTCGCCTGCACGCGTTGCCCCGCACTCGTCGCCTCCAGAAAACACGTGGTCTTTGGCACTGGCAATCCCCAGGCCCAGATCCTGTTCGTCGGTGAAGCCCCGGGCGCCGAGGAAGATCAACTCGGCCAACCCTTCGTCGGTGCCGCCGGCGAACTCCTCACCCGCATCCTCACCGCCATGGAACTCGGACGCGACCAGGTCTACATCGCCAACGTCCTCAAATGCCGCCCCGATACCCCGGGCCAACTCTCTGGCAACCGGAAACCCACCCACGCCGAAATGGGCACCTGCCTCCCCTACCTCCAGGAACAGATCGAGATCATCCGCCCCGCCGTTCTCGTCGCCCTCGGCGGTTCCGCCATTGAGGGCTTGCTCGGCAGATCTCCCGGCTACGTCACCCAGATCCGCGGGAAATGGCTCGATTTCCACGGCATCCCCATCATGCCCACCTTCCATCCGGCCTATCTCCTCCGTACCCAGTCCGCCCTCGACAAACGACGGGTCTGGGAAGACATGCTGGCGGTGATGGAGCGGCTTGGCCTGCCCGTTTCCGCCCGGCAACGCGGCTACTTCAGCAAGGCAGCCTGACCCTCGCCATGCCCACCCCCTCCTCCCTTCCCTGGCTCCCCCGCGTCCTCGTCCTCCCCTCTTCCGTCCACCTCGAAGGCCGCACCATCGGCGGCGGCGAACGGTACGCGGCCGAATACACCCGCGGCCTGGCCTCCCTCACCCACGCCGACCAAGCCCTTTTCCATCACTGCCCTCTTCCCCAGGAATCCGCCCCCCTCCACACCCGCATCTTTCACCAACCCCACCTCCGCTCCCGCTTCTTCGCCCGATTCCCCTGCAAGACCTGGAGCGCCCTCGCCGAGTACGATGTCATCCACCTGATGTGCTTCCCGATGCCCATCGCGGACAGCCTTCTCGCCAGCGGCCTGCTCCGACACCAGATCATCGTCCTCACCGACATCGGCGGTGGCGGCAGCTCCTTCGCCACCTACCTCAGCCGGATCCATCCTCGCCTCTTCCCCTATCGACTCGCCGATGGCCTGGCCCACCTCTCCGTCCACGCCGGCGGCATGTTCAGTCACTGGCCCCTTCCCTCCATCACCCTCCACGGGGGCGCCCGACAACTCTTCCCGCCTGAGACCGGTTCCTTCGACGGCTACGCGCTCTTCGTTGGCCGCCTGCTCTGGCACAAGGGCGTCCGCGAAGTCATCCAGGCACTGCCACCGGGCCGACGCCTCCATGTCGTCGGTCGTCCCTACGATCCCGCCTACTTCCAATCCCTCCAGGAAACCGCCCAGGGAAAGCAGGTCACCTTCATCACCGATGCCGATGACGATGAACTCGCCCGCCAATACCGGGGTGCATCCGTCGTGCTGCAGCCCTCGCTCCCCACCACCGGTGGCGTCAATGACCGTTCCGAACTCCTCGGCCTCGTCGCCATCGAAGCCCAGGCCGCAGGCAAACCCGTCATTGTCACCCGCACCACCAGCCTCCCCGAACTCGTCGTCGACCACGTCACCGGCCGGATCGTCACCCCCGGCAACATTCCCGAACTCGCCGCGGCCCTCGAATCCTACCTGTCCAATCCCGCCCTCGCCGCCCGCACCGGTGCCGCCGCCGCGCTCCATGCCGCCCGCAATTTCCAATGGCGAACCGTCGCCCAACGCGGGCTCGACTTCTACCGCAGCCTCCGCCAGGCACGTCAGCGCGGCGCCTGATCCGATCAACCCCGCCCACGCATCGCCAACCGGCTGAAGAGCGCTGCCAACACAAAGTCGCGCCCGGTCAACCCACCCTCGTCGTGCGTGGTCAACCCCAGCCGAACCCGGTTCCATCGGATGTCGATGTCCGGATGATGACCCGCCTTCTCCGCCTCCACCGCCACCCGCTTCACAAACGCCATTGCCCCCACGAAGTCATCAAACTCGAACTCACATTCGATCATCCCCGCGCGGCGTCGCCAGCCCGGCACCTGCTTCATCGATTCCCGGATCGCCTTCACATCGAGTTTTGCCATGGGCCGACCTTACCCGGTTTCCAGATTCCGTCACCACGGGTCGCGACTCGACAGCGCCCGCCCCTTCCCCAAACCTGCAACCCGCAATGAGTCAGAAGAAAGCTTACGCCGCAGCCGGCGTGGATATTGACCTCGGCAATCGCGTCAAGGCCACCCTCCCCCAGTTGCTCGCCTCCACCCGCCGTCCCGGAGTCATGGGCAAGGTCGGCGGTTTCGGCGGCCTCTTCGCCCTCGATACCCGGCGCCATCCCAATCCCGTCCTCGTCTCGTCCGTCGACGGCGTCGGCACCAAACTGAAGGTCGCCTTCCTCACCGGCCGTCACGACACCATCGGCGAAGACCTCGTCAACCATTGCGTCAATGACATCGCCGTCCTCGGCGCCGAACCCCTCTTCTTCCTCGATTATCTCGGCACCGGAAAACTCGAGCCCTCCGTCTTCGAAGACATCATCGCCGGCTTCGCCCGGGGCTGCGCCGCCAATCGCTGCGCCCTCATCGGCGGCGAAACCGCCCAGATGCCCGGCTTCTACCAGAACGGCGAATACGACGTCTCCGGCACCATCGTCGGCGTCGTCGAGAAATCCCGGATGCTCAACGGCCAGAAATCCGTCCGCCGCGGCGATGTCCTCATCGGCATGGCCTCTTCCGGCCTCCATACCAATGGCTATTCCCTCGCCCGCAAGATCCTCTTCGATCAACTCCGCCTGAAGATCTCCAGCCGCCCCGCCGGATTCGACGGCTCCCTCGGCGACGAACTCCTCAAGGTCCATGTCACCTACGGTCCCCTCGTCCAGACCCTCCTCCGACGCTTCAACAAACCCGGCAAACCCGATGTCATCCGCGCCCTCGCCCACATCACCGGCGGCGGTTTCGTCGACAACATCCCGCGAACCCTCCCTCCCCGCGTCGATGCCCTCGTCCGGATCGGTTCCTGGGAATTGTCCCCTCTGTTCCAACTCCTGCGCGACAAGGGCGGCGTCGACCCCGCCGAACTCTATCAGGTCTTCAACATGGGCATCGGCATGACGGCCACCGTCGCACCCGACAGCGCCGACGCCGTCCTCCGCGCCATCCGCAAGTCCGGCATCAACGCCTGGATCATCGGTGAAATCATTCCCGGCTCAGGCATTTGCCGCTTAGCCTGACCCGTGCGCGATCCCCGGAATCCCTCCCTCCCCATGCCGCCCCCCGCTCATCCAACCGAAGCCGCCGCCGATCCGCTCTTCCGTCGCGTCGTCGCCGTCGCCTCCGGCCTTGCGCTCGGTGGCATGTTGGCTTCCCTCGCCCTGTTTGAACGGGCTCCCCACGGCAAACTCGCTTTCCGTTGGCACTGGGCTGCCATCCCGTTGCTCGCGTTCGGGGTCCTCCTCGGGCTCCGGTTCTGGAGCGTGCTCTGGCAGGCCCAACTGGAAAATACCCCCGGCTCCCGTACCCGCCTCCGTCACTTCAGCCTCGTGCTCGGGACCATCGCCATCGCCTCGTTCCTTTACCCCATGCGCTACGTCCAGGCAGCCCAACGCTTCGATGTCTTCATGGGCCTCGGCCTCGCCATCATCGTCCTCTCCGGTTTCGGTTGGCTCCTCGTGAAGACCATCCGCCTGGTCAGTGCCAACGAACCTGCCGACGGCGAATCCGAACCTCCTTCCAACCCCTGAACTCCCCCGGCCCCCAAGGCCACCCACCCCCCTTGCTTCCCGAGTCACAGAATCCAGCCCCCCAGGATCCGCCCTCCCAGGTCCGTCGCCTCCCCCCGCTCCTCCGGAAATCCTGGTACGGACTCAACCAGGCCTTCCGCCGTCGCATCGCCCATACCGGCGTCACCCCGGACCAGTTCACCGCCCTCCGCACCCTCATCGAGGCCAACCCCGACGGCCTCACCCAGCGCGAACTCACCGCGCTCATGTCCTCCGATCCAAATACCGTCGCTTCCCTCCTCGAACGGATGGAGTCCGCCGGCTGGATCGAACGTCTCCCCCACGAATCCGACGGACGCGCCTACCGGATCCGAA
Organism: Verrucomicrobia bacterium UBA6176; assembly: GCA_002422905.1. Lineage (GTDB taxonomy): Bacteria > Verrucomicrobiota > Verrucomicrobiia > Limisphaerales > UBA9464 > UBA6176. The sequence continues at coordinate 78,172 of DITU01000088.1, read as the reverse complement.
TCCTTCCCGCAGGCCACACCCAGTTCGACGCCTGCCGCGTCATCGCCATCGCCCTCCAGACCGAGGTCCTCCAGGTCCTCCAACCCGACGACCGCGAACGGTTCCTCAGCCAACTGGAACGGGTCGCCGCCGCGTGTCGCCTCGCCGCCGACCAATCCCCACGCGCCCAACGCTGATCCCATGCAAGCCCCTCCCATCCTCCCGGCCCCACCGTCCCTGCCCACGGCCCGGGATCCGGTCGGTGGCCGCATCTGGGGCTGGATCGTCCTGCTCTTCCTGATGGTCGGCTACATCCTCTTCGCCACCTTCAAGGGCGCCGGTGCCCCCACCGATCAACCCGCCCTCAGCCCCACCGTCCCCGGTCTGTTCCTCGATACCCTCCTCAACCTTTCCCTCTTCGGCTTCCTCTTCGGCATCGGCGCCTGGGCCGCCCATCCACGGGCATCCGATCTCTACGCCGACCGCCCCATCACCGCCATCAACTGGCTGCTCGGTCTCGCCTGGTCGGTCCTCCTCCGCGTCGCCATCGCCATCCCCCTCGCCCTCGTCACCTTCGTCCTCCTCATGCTCCACGGTGAATCAGGCATGGAAAAAGTCTCAGGCTTCCGGCCCCGCCTCGAAAACCTCTTCGATCTGTCCGCTTTCGCCGATCCCCTCTACGCCCTCCTCTGCATCACCTGGGTCAGCTTTGTCGTCGCCGCACTCCGGGAAGAACTCTGGCGCGCCGCCATGCTCGGTGGCATCCGCGCCATCTCACCCGCATCCTGGTCACGACGTCAGGCCGAATGGCTCGGCATCTCTGCCTCCTCAATCCTCTTCGGCCTCGCCCATCTCACCCAGGGCTGGCCCTCCGTGGCCATGACCACCCTCATCGGCTTCATCCTCGGCATCGTCCAGGTCTACCGACGCTCCCTCGCCGAGGCCGTCATCGCTCACGGGTTCTTCGACGCCACCACCTTTGCCACCCTCGCCGTCCTCGCAAACCCCGCAATCCTCAAGCGCCTCGGACTCCCCGACGATCTCCTCCAACAGATCCTCAACCGCTGATCCCCCGCCCGCCCGTTCGAGGAAACCGGCGGGAGTCTGCCACCGCCGGCCGATGCCTACTCGACCGGCCGCTGGGTCGACCCCGCCCCAAAGGTCTCCGCCAACGCCACCGCCGTCCGCATCGCCTTCGACTTGTTCACCGTCTCTTCAAACTCCCCTTCCGGAGTCGAATCCGTCACCCACCCGCCACCCGCCTGCACGTAGGCCTTGCCGTCCTTTACCAACGCCGTCCGGATGGTGATGCAATGGTCGGCATTCCCATTGAACCCAAAATACCCGACGCAGCCTCCATACGGACCCCGCGTCGTCCCCTCCAACTCCGAGATGATCTGCATCGCCCGGATCTTCGGTGCTCCACTCAATGTCCCAGCCGGAAAGGTCGTCCGCATCAGGTCGTAGGCATTGCGATCGGACGCCATCCGTCCGTTCACCTGGGAAACGATGTGCATCACGTGCGAGTAACGCTCGATCACCATCAACTCCTTCACCGCCACCGTTCCGTACTCGCACACACGCCCGATGTCGTTCCGGGCCAGGTCCACCAACATGACGTGTTCCGCACGCTCCTTCGGATCCGCCAACAACTCCGCCTCCAGCACCGCATCCTCCTCGGCATTGGCCCCCCGCCGACGGGTCCCGGCGATCGGCCTGATCTCCACATCGCCGTCCACCGACCGCACATGCAGTTCCGGGGAAGCCCCCACCAACGCAAATCCGTCCAACTCCAGAAGGAAAAGATAGGGCGACGGATTGATCGACCGGACCGCCCGATAGATGTCCAGCGCCGACGCCTTCACCGGAGCACTGAATCGTTGTGAACCGACCACCTGGATGATGTCGCCCGCAGCGATGTACTCCTTCGACCGGCGGACATTCGCGTGGAACTTCTCGCGGGACGTATTGGAATCAAACGCCACCGGCGGCGGGGAATCCGTCATGACCACCGGCTCATACGCACAAGGCTGTTTGAGGAGTTCAACAATCCGCTCAATCTCGCCGACCGCGTCGTCGTAGTACTCTTCCGGAGCCACTCCGCCTTCGATCACCGCGTTCACGATCACCGTCATGGTCTGCGATACCCGGTCGAACACCAGCACCTGGTCGGCGATCAGGAAATACAGGACCGGTGTTCCCAACTCATCCTTCGCCGGGCGCGGCACCACCGGTTCCAGATCGTGGATGAACTCGTACGCCAGGAATCCCACCGCCCCTCCCGTGAACCGGGGCATCCCCGGCACTTCCACCGGACGGAACCGCGCCATCACCGATTGCACCACCTCCAACCCGTCCCGGACCACCTTCTCCGTCCCGGGTTCCGCATAGGGATCCACCTGGAAACGCTCGATGATCGTGCCGTCCTGCCTCACTTCCACCCGCGTTCCCACTTGCCGGATCACCGCCCGCGGATTGCAACCCACAAAGGAATACCGTCCCAGATGTTCCCCACCCGCCACGGATTCGAACAGGAAGGATTCACCCCAGCCGCGCAGCTTCCGGTATGCGGAAAGCGGCGTCTCCAGGTCGGCCAGCAACCGCAGGGACACCGGGATGGTGTTCCCCTGCGACGCCAACCTTACGAACTCTTCTCGGCTCGGCAGATACATGTGGGCGCGAAGACTACGGATCAGACCCCGCGACGCAACGACAAGACCGTGAAGACCCCCACCGCGAGCCCATAGGCAGAGATACCAAGCCCCACCCCGAACGACACCACATGCCACGGACCCGCCAACATCAGCGTCAATCCCACCACCCCCGTCAGACACGCTTCACCCAGAAAGCTCCCCATCACCAGCCATCGCGGCGACTCCACCACACGCATCGCCATCCACATCCGATACCGATCCTCCCCCATGCTGCGCATCAACCACGCCTGCTGCAGGTTCCTCGCCGCCACCAGGCAACTCGTCGTCGTGAGCGAAATCGCCAGCATCGGCCACAGAGCCACCAATGGAATGATCAACCCGTTCACGATCAGTCCGCCCTTCCAACCCAGCCACCGCGCCAGCGGATTTCCCTCCAGCGTCAATCGAGGCGTCGCCACCCACGTTGATAACAGGTCCGCCCCGCGACCCAACGCCGCCGCCCCCACCCCACCCCACCAAATCCATTCGCCCGGCGTCGCCCACCCGTCCACCGCAGGCCATGCCGGACTCATCCGGCCCTCTTCACTCCGTAAATCGCCTCCGGATCTTCCAACCGCTCCTCCGTCTCCCGCCAACCCTCCCCCTCCAGAGACCGGAAAAAACAGGATCGAAACCCCTCATGACACGCCGCCCCCGTCTGCTCCACCTGGATCAACAGGCAGTCACCGTCACAGTCAAACGCCACCTCCCGCACCACCTGCACATGGCCGCTGCTCTCCCCCTTCATCCAGAACTTCTTCCGGGACCGACTCCAGAACCACGTGCGCCCGGTTTCCAACGTCTTCTCCAACGAAGCCCGGTTCATCCACGCCATCATCAGGACGCGGCCCGTCCGATGCTCCTGGATGATTGCCGGCACCAGTCCGTCCTCCGTCCACTTCAGCTTGCCCCAGAATGTTGTATCCATGACGTCGTATCGTTCCTACCCCTCCACCCTCCCCGCCCATCGTCCCCAGTTCAACCCCCGCCACGCGATGGCAACAAGGTGAACAGCACGGCTCCAATGATGCAGGCAAACGCCGCCAGGTGATTCCACTGCGGACGCACCCCGAAATAGAACAATGCAAACCCGATGAACACCACCAGGGTGATCACCTCCTGAAGGATCTTCAGCTGGTAGGGTTCATACACCGAACTGCCCAACCGGTTCGCAGGGACCATCAGGCAATACTCGAAGAAGGCGATCCCCCAACTCACCAGGATCGCCTGCCACAAAGGCGAAGACCGGTACTTCAAATGCCCATACCAGGCATAGGTCATGAACACATTGCTCACGAACAGCAACCCCACCGGCAACAGCCAGTTCTTCATGTCGTCCTCCCCATACCCCAACCCGTCAGGCCAGTCGCACCGGAACCCCGCAACCCGCCAGATACCGCTTCACGTCCCCCACCGTGTAGGTCCCAAAATGAAAGATGCTTGCCGCCAATACCGCGTCCGCACGCCCCGCATCCAGCACCTCCGCCAGGTGTTCCAAGGTCCCCGCACCCCCACTCGCCACCACCGGTACCCCCACTGCCTCACCCACCCGTCGCGTCACTTCGATATCAAATCCCTTCCGCGTCCCGTCCGCATCAATCGAGTTCAACACAATCTCCCCAGCCCCGCACTCCACCGCCTCCCGCGCCCACTCCACCGCGTCCCTTCCCGTCGCACGCCGGCCCCCAGCCGCAAAAACCTCCCATCGCCCAACCCCGGTCCTCTTGCAGTCGATCGATACCACCATGCACTGGCTTCCATACTTCTCAGCACCCGCCCGGATCAGTCCCGGGTCCGCCAATGCCGACGAATTGATGCTCACCTTGTCCGCACCCGCCTTCAGCATCATCCCCATGTCTTCCACGGTCCGGATCCCGCCCCCGACCGTCAGCGGCATGAAACATTGATCCGCAGCCCGCTCAATCACCCCCACCATCGAAGCCCGTCCCTGGGCCGTCGCCGTGATATCGAAGAACACCATTTCATCCGCCCCCTGATCATTATACCGGACCGCCAATTCCACCGGATCACCCACCCCACGCAAGCCGCCTTCCTCAGCTCGTCCGAACTGGATGCCGCGGGTGACCTGGCCGTCATGGACGTCCAGACAGGGAATAACTCGTCGTGCCAACATGGAAATCACCTCAGCAACCACCGAAAACTCAAACCTCCATCCAACTCATAAACAACAGGCCCGCCCATGGAAGGGCGGGCCTCTCTCCTGAAATCCTGCCAGCGACCTCAGACCGGACCAAACTTGCCGCCGTTGTTCTTGATGCCCTTGTCCGTGTAGAGAAGCGTGCTCAGCGAATTGAGCGGATCCTTCGCCGCAAAGACATAACCCAGCTTCTGCACCCCCGCCAAAACCTCCTGCCGGGTCAAGGGCCGGGCCTTGGTCACCGCCAGGACAGCATCCCTAAGCGACATCTGATTCTTCGCACGCTTGCCACCCCGACGCGCCTTCACCGGCTTCACCGGCTTCACCGGCTTCACCGCCGCCGGAGCCGGGGCCGCCACAACCGCCTTCTTGCGCCCAGGCTTGCCCTTCACGACCGGCTCCACCGGCGCCACTTTGGCCACCGGAGCAGCCACAGCCGCAATCACCGGACCAGAGACCGCTCCCAAGGCCTTGTTGATCTCCACCAACCGGGCTTCGAGCTCCGCCCGATCCTGCAGCAACTGCTCTCGCAGGGAGACGAACTGTTTTAACTTGTCGTTATTTTTCATGAACCAGACAACTAATTGTCACAAACGCGGGAATTATACAAGCGTCGTGTTATGGGCTACACCCCGCCCTAGATTGGTCTCCGGCACCATTCAAAGGTCGCACAGGCCGGTCTCTCATAGTCCAGGACCCCACCATCCATACCCACCATCACCCCAGATCCCAATGCCCCAGCCAATCCCATCCCAACCCCCGCACACTTCCAGACTCCCGACCTCAATTGCCCGGAATGGTTTCAGACGGGCTTTGAGCTTTGCTGGCGGCATCTCCGGTCTAGAACCCATGGACAGCAATCCCCACTCCATGGGAATAGCTACCACGTCTTGGTTCCGCGACCCCCTTTCAGAAACGGGGGGCACACGGCAATCGCCGGACCTGCCACCATGGGATTCACCAATGCTTCCACCTCCCGCCATGCTATGGACCTCCACCAATGCCACCATTGCGACCACCATGCCCCCCACCGGATCACCCGGTATCCGACACCCGGCGAAGCATCTTTTTCCGGAACGCCCTACCCGCCAGACCGGAGCGCTGAATAGCCGACCCTTCCTCCCGTCCGGTTTCACCATGAGCAAGCGGTCTCCTACTTCAAGTCGCAGAATGTCCATGCTTCCTGCCCTGTTCCTCCTCCCTGCCCTGCTCGCCTCCTCCCCGGCCCATGCCCAACTGTTCGGCCCGGAATCCATGGGTGGCGCCGTTCTCGGCGGAATCGCCGGTGGGGTCATCGGTCACAACAACGGTCGCCGAACCGCCGAGGGAGCCGCCATCGGAGCCGGGGCCGGAGCCCTCCTCGGGGCCATCGTCGGAAGCGAGCGGCGCGCCGCGTCAGCTGACAATTGGAACCCCGCCCCACCAACCCCTCATCCCCATCAACGCGCCGTTACAGGCGCCGTCGTGGGCGGAATCGCTGGCGGCATCATTGGTCACAACAATGGTCGTCATACTGCCGAAGGCATCGCCATCGGCGCCGGTGCCGGCCTCCTGCTCGGCAGCCTCGCGGATCGGCAGGCCGCCCAACGTCAGGCCGCCTGGCAACAACCTCCCCAGTACGTGGTCGCCACCCCACAGTCCCCGGTTGCCACTCCCACAACCGAACCCGCCGCATCCGAACCCATCCTGATCCGGCCGGTGGGAGGCTACTCGGGAACACACACCATGGCGGGCGCCAATTCCCTGTTCGGCCGCTGAACTTGTCCTGCCCCCAGTTCCAACCAACGCACCCCCAACCCAACCGATGTCCCCCACGGGATTGACCACCCGTCCCATCCCCACCAGCTTCCCCGTACGCGTATGCATCGCATCCCATCTCCCGCCTTCGGCCCCATTGCCGTCGTTCTCGCATCCGTCCTCCTGGTCGGTTGCGCCTCCCCAGGCGTCCGTAACCCGTCCGGTACCGGAGTCACCGTGTTGAAAGCCGACGAACAGGGCTTCGTGGCGGGAACCGGAGTGGAATCCCAGGACATCGTCTCCGTTTCCGACAAGATGGCCCGGGGCATTCTGGAGACCCCGCAGATCCAACAGGCACAGGGTCAACCCCGGGTCGTCCTCCTGCCCATCGAGAACAATACCCGCTTCGCCATCAACAAGGACATCCTCCTCACCCGCGTCCGGGCCCGGCTCAATTCACAGACCCGCGGCAAGGTCCTTTTCCTCGCCCGCGAACGCATGGCCGCCCTCGAAAAGGAACAGCAACTCAAACAATCCGGACAAGTCACCGCGGGCAGCGATCCCAATCTGGTTGAATTCCAGGGCGCCGACTTTTTCCTAACCGGTCGCCTGGACGGCTCCACCACCCGGAACTCCCGCGGGGTCAGCGACTACGTCCTCTATACCTTCCAACTCATCGACGCCCGCACCAGCGTCATCATCTGGGAAGACCTGGCTGAGATCAAAAAGCAGGGACTCGATGACGCCGCCTACCGCTAAACCCTCGCCTGCCCGCCAATCGGTTCCCATGCGCCTCTCCAGGCCCGGCATCGCCCTCCTCGTCGGCATCCTCCTCGTGGGATGCGCTTCCAGCAATTCCTCCGGGCGTCCCGACCGCGACGCCGTCCTGAATCAATATCGCACGGCCGCCAATCATCTGAGGCGGGCCGAATTCGATTCGGCCCGACCACCGCTCGACGATGCCCTCCTCACCCTCGGAGGCATCACTGCAGGTGACCGATCCGCCCGCCAGGCCCGCGGGTATTTCCGGGGAGAATCGTCCAAGTCCTTCCGGGGAGAACCTTACGAACGCGTCATGGCCTATTTTTACCGCGGCATCCTATATTGGATGCAGGGCGAACCCGACAATGCACGCGCGTGTTTCCGCAACGCCCAGATCCAGGATTCAGATGCTGAAAAGGGAGAGTACCAGGCAGACTACGCCCTCCTCGACTATCTCGACGGTTATATCACCACCCGTCTCGGGGGCGGAGCGGCCGATTCCCTTCAGCGCGCCCGCGCTGCCGCCCGCCTCGGATCCCTTCCCGACTATGATGTTGCAGCCAATGTGATGGTGTTTTTCGAGATGGGTCGGGGACCCTCCAAGTACGCCTCGGGGGAATTCGGGGAGCAACTCCGGTTCCGCGCCGGATCTTCCCGCTCCGCCTCCCTCCGGCTCCAGGTGGCCAGCCAATCCGTCAGTGTCACTCCCTCGGACGATCTCACGTTCCAGGCCACCACCCGCGGAGGTCGCGTCATGGATCATGTCCTTGCCAACAAGGCGGTCTTCAAGGGAGCCACCGACAGCTTTGGCAATGCTGCCATCGTCTCCGGCGCCATCCTCGCAGGCACCTCCGGCCGACGCAGTTCAGCGGATGAGATCGGGGCCGGATTGCTCGTAGCCGGCCTCCTGAGCAAGGTCGTCAGCGCCGCCACCACCCCTTCCGCCGATACCCGGACCTGGGACAACCTACCCAACCTGATCGGCTTCACCTCCCTTCGGGTGCCCCCCGGTGAGCATCGGTTGCTGGCAGATTTCATGGATCCCGCCGGGAACGTCGTTCTGAGCCGTGACGTCGCCCTCACCGTCGTCCCTGGCACCGGGGAAACGGTCCTGTTCCTCAGCGACCGTCCCTAGCCCGGATCCAGGACCAATCTCCCGCCCGAAACCCACTTCCTTCTCCCATACCGCTCCGTCATGAAACTCACGCACTTCGCCGCCATGAAGCATCCAATCCTGCTCGCCTCCACCGTCGTGGTGACCTCCCTCCTTGTCGGCTGCCGACCCGCATCCCAGGCCGTTGGGGGCGCCACCCGCACCGTTGTCACCGGTCATGAGGGCGGAGCCTATAGCCCAAAGAACACCACCAAGTTCGACCTCGAGAACGAAGCCAAGTTCGTCACCATGGACAATTTGGTCCAACGTTCCGTCACCTGCTCGGGCCTCCAGGAAAAGGTGCTCGCTGACGGACGCCTCGAAGTCGCTGCCAATATCCGCAACCGCCTCGAACGCCGCATCCAGGTCCAGGTCCAATGCGTGTTCAAGGATGCCCAGGGTTTCAGCACCGGCGATGAATCCCCGTGGCAGGACCTGATCCTTACCGAAACCGCCCAGGAAACCGTCCGGTTCCAGTCATTCAATGACAAGGCCAAGGGCTATACCATCCGCGTCCGGGAAGCCCGTTGACCTTTCCGATCATGAAATCTCCACTGCTCCTGATACCCGTCCTCTCCGCCTCGCTTTATGCGGGTCCCATCGAGAAAAGGAAAGTGCCCGGCAATCCGCCCCCGCCCATCGTTTCGGTGCCCGCCACCTCGCCCACCCCCATCGAAGTCCCACCCGGCACCATCGCCTTCGTCTATCAGCAACAATCCATCGGCGGTCGAGCTCCCCTCGTCTCCCAGGAACAGGCCCGCGCCGTCATTGACCGGTTCAAGACCGGCTATCCCAAACTCTCCGCCCCCCGCCTCCTCGTCTATGTGAACCGCGAACTCATCGACGACTCCGCCGGCCTGCGCATCGTCGGCCGCACCGAGAAGACCGATCAACTCAAGGCCGATCTGACCCCCACCGGGACCCCGGCCCAGGGGCCACTCGGCCAGAATGTCACCATCGTCGGCAATCCTACCCTCGATTCCTCCGGCAATCCCGTTCGCGGCACCAGCGAACGCGTCACCGGCGACAACACCTATACCCATCGGGACCGTTCACCCACCCCGCTCAACGACCGTCAGACCGTCCGGGACGTGGAACGTCTGATGGGTCGTCCGCTCCGTCTCGGCGGCGCCCGCCTCACCGACCAACGCGTCGCCACCCAGATCCTCGCCGACCGGTCGGTTCAGGAATTCCTCGGCACCACCGGCACCGCCGTCGCCGCCAAGGACCGCGAGGCCCTGCTCCGCACCGCCGACGTCGTCGTCGAAGTCCTCATCTCCTCCCGCAGCCTCCCCGTACCAGGCGTCTCCGGTGATCAGGTCTTCGAGATCCCCGACATCCAGGCGACCGCCATCCGCCTCCTGGATTCCCAGATCCTCGGCCAGGCCAGTTCCGCCGACATTCTGGGCCCCGACCGTCTCGCCGGACGCATCGCCCGAAATTATGACGTCCGCGAAATCACCGAGGCCGTCGCCCTCGCCCTCATGGAAGACATGATGCAGGGCATCCAGTAACCCTCATACCCATGCGCATCCTCGGCGTCATCCCCGCCCGCTTCGCATCCACCCGTTTTCCCGGCAAACCCCTCCATCTCATCGCCGGCAAACCTCTCGTCCAACACGTCGTCGAACAATGTCGCAAGTCCCGGTCCCTCGCCGATGTCATCGTCGCCACCGATGACCTCCGCATCGCCCGCGCCATCGAATCCTTCGTCACCGTCGCCTTCACCCGCGACGATCACCCCTCCGGCACCGACCGCATCGCCGAGGTTGCCGACCGCCTCCATGCCGATGCCTATGTCAACATCCAGGGCGACGAACCCCTCATGGATCCCCAGGTGATCGACGCGGTGGCCGCACGACTGGGTTCCGCCGGGATGTCCACCGCCGCCACCCCGTTGCGACAGGTGGAAGACCTCAACAATCCCAACGTGGTGAAGGTGGTGATCGGCGCCGATGACCATGCCCTCTACTTCTCTCGTCGGACCATCCCCTTCCTCCGGGATCACGCCGATGCTCCGCCCCAGGTCCAGATGCAGGCGTTCCCTTTCTACAGACACCTCGGCATCTATGGCTATGGCCGGGATGTCCTCCTCCAGATTGTTCGTTTACCCCCGTCCCCGCTCGAACTCGCAGAACGCCTCGAACAACTGCGCCCATTGGAAAACGGTATCCGTATCGCTGTCGCCCGGGTCGATCACGAGGGCATCGGGGTGGATCACCCCTCCGATGTGGCCCGCGTGGAAGCCCTCCTTTCCCGGGCCAAGGAGTGAGCGAGGCGTCCCGCCGCGCGGGATGATGGGCGGACGACGAAGGCATTGCGGAAGAAGACCCAGCCGGGCCGCCCGATCCTCACCGGGCCGCCCGCAAATCCACGATCTCGCCCGGGATCAATCCCAGTTCGGGCGGCAACCGGATGACCAAGGGCAGGCCGTACTCGATCGAGTCAGCTCCACCGGGCCGCATCGGCAGCAGTTCCGGAAGGATGGGTTCCATCTGTCTTCCCACACTCACCACCTCCGTCGTGGCCATCGCCATCCCCCGCGACCGGGAACGTGACCGCACTTCGATCAACATCCCCACGGTCGGCTCTACCTGAAGCGGTTGCCGCAAATAGGCCAGGATCCGTTCGGATTGCGTGCCACTGATGATCAGGATCGTTTCACCCGCCAGCACGGATTCGCCCGATTGCCGGTAAATGGCACTCACGAATCCATCCATCGGCGAAAGAAGCTGGCTCGGTTTCAGTTGGGCTTCGATCAACTCCAGTGCCCTTTGCTCGACGTCCAACGCCGCCTTCACCGAGCGCGGGAATTCGTCATCATCCTCCATCCGGTCCTCAACCGATCCCAACTTGGCAATCAACTGCTCGGCCAGGTCCACGCCCGCCTGCTGCTCATGAATCCGGGATTTCAGTTCCGCCAGATCCATCTCCGCCGCCTGCACCTCCTTCACCGTCACAAACGCAACTCCATTGGTCATCCGCGACAACCGGATCATCCGGTCCGATTCCGCTTCGAAAAACGCCTGTTGCGCCCGCATCCCCGCCAACTCCACCCGTTGCCGCAGCCAATCCAACCGCAGTTGCGTGTAGTTGATCTGGTTGCCCTCCTTCCTCAGCTTCGGTTCCACCGTCAACCGCAGGTACTCCATCCGCGCCCGGGTCAACCCCGACTGCGCCTCCAGAAACTTCGGGTCCACCGCCATGATCTCCACCACCGGCTGCCCTTGCCGCACCTCCTCCAGTGGCCCCACCAGGACCCGCGTGATCCGCGATGGCTGCGAGGCACTCACCAGACTCCGCGTCATCTGGACTTCCCCCACCCAGGCGGAGGGCCCCACGTACTGACGCCACATCACCACCGTCGCTATCAGCATCACCGCGAACACCAGATACGGCAGCACGGAGTAGCGAAACTCACGGAAGGCAGTTCCCGGCGGACTCGGAATGACAGGCAGCTTTTCCATCAGATCATACCTCCGACTCGTCCTCCGCCTTCAGACTGGTCACCCGGGAAACCCCAGGAAACGCCTTCAATTCCGTGATCAGTTCATCCGTCCGTCCGACATCCCTCAGCAACAGCCGGTAGGAAAGGTCTGCTCCGTCATATCCCTGGGCCGACCGCTGGCTCGCCAATGACAACCGTCGCGCGTGGCGCGTCAGCAACAACCCCAGATCCGGCAACTCTCCCAGGGGCCGCCCCCAATGCAGGTTCAGGATCAGGTCGTACCGATGCCGGGCCCCGAACTGCGTCCAGTGCAGGTAAAGCATCGTCGCCCCAAACAACACCGCCCCCATCACCGCCGTGCTGAACTTCCTCGTCCCTGCCGCCATCCCGACCGTGATGCTCGCGAGGATATAGGTCGTATCCAGGGTGTCCCGCAGCACGTTGCGGAAACGCACGATCGCAAACACCGCCATCAACCCAAACGCGATCAGGAGGTTGTTCGCCATCACCATCATCACCACCGCCACGATCAGGCACAGCACCACCAGCGAATTCACGAAGGACCGCGAATAGCTCAGCCCCGAATGGCACACCATGTAGACCCACGCCACCACATGCCCGCACAGGAATGCCAGCATCAGGCCCAGAACCATCCCCCCCAGGTCATTCGGCCCCGACCCAAAGTCACCCCTCAGTATCCAGTCAGTCATGTTCATCCCGCATCAGCCACGCGCCATCAGCGACTCCAACCGATCCTGCCGCGTCCGCTTGCGGTCTTCCATCCCGATCCGATCCATCCCCTCCGGAAAGCGGATTCCAGTCTGGTAAAAGTAAATCTCCCCTTTGTTCGCAATTCCATCCGCGTACTTGGATGCACAGGTCTGCCGCAGGTTGAAAACCCGGGCCAGTTCCTTGAACCAATCCGGAAACCGGCCCGTGAACTTCAACTCAAGGATCACCAACCGCCCGAATACGCAGCTCGGGTCATCCAGGTGCGCCGTGAAACGCGTCACGAACTCCGGCGAGATGAACACATTCCTGTCCAGCGTCACCCGCACCGAATTGTCCACCGGACTGATCCACGCCTCTCGCTCGTAAGTCACATGGGCCGTCGGATGCGCCCTCTGCTTCACCATCAGCTCCACAAAACGCTGGATCGCCACCAACTGCCGCGCATCCCCCGAAACCAGATCCTCCGGTCCCGGCAACTGCCCGGCCAGCACCGCCTCCACCGCCTGCCGCTTCACCCCGCCTCGCTGCTTCAGGATCGCATCATTCATCCGACGCTTGATCTCGAAGAACACCGGCGACTTCGGGTTGTCCTCGTAAAATCGCAACCGCAACTTGTAGCGGTTCTTGTCCCCGTTGATCGTCCCCCAGTAAATGGCCAGTTCGTCCGAATCCAGATACAGATTGTGGATCGTGTAGGACAGGTTCGGCCGCTCGGCTCCGTATTCGTCGATCTCCAGATACGACCTCACGTACTCCCGCACCGCCAACGCGGTCTCCTCGGGAATCACGTATTTCAGCTCCCATCGCTGAAGCTGCATCTTGTCGTCTGCCATCGCTCGTCAGTTCACCGACCCTCGACCCACTTCTTCCCCCGTCTTTTATACCTGCACCCGCACCTGCGCGCTGCCGTTTTGTCACTGGATTGTCACGGCAACCTTCCAGTGCGTCTCCCGGGTAGGTCAACTTCTCAGGGACGCCAAAAAGCTAGCACCGACCGTGCCGGAGTCCATCCTGAGGACACCCCCGCTTCTTGCTCGACGAAGCCTTCGCGGAATGACCCATCCCGCGATGCGATCCTCTCGACCGGCTCAGCCCGAAGCCCGAACAAAGCGGCGTCCCGGCAACTGACGCACCAAACGCTTCATCTCAAGACTGAACAACGCCACACTCACCGCGCTCGCCGGCATCGAGGTCAACTGCACCAACACGTTCACCTCCCATTCCCCCGCCTCCATCACCCCCAACACCGTCTGCTCGGATTCCGACAGCGCCAACCCCGGCGACCGACCCGGTCCCGTGGCCTCGGTCCGGTTCGCTGGCGGAAACAGGTATTCGAACTCGGGCAGGATGTCTTCCAGCCCTTCGCACAGCTTCGCTCCTTTCCGGATCAGTTCATGGCATCCCCGACTGCGCGGGGAATCGATCCGTCCCGGGACCGCAAATACCTGGCGTCCGTAATCCACCGCGAAGTTCGCCGTGATCATTGCGCCACTCGTCAGGTTCGCCTCCACCACCACCGTCCCCATCGTCATCCCTGCCACAATCCGATTCCGGATCGGGAACGATTGCTTGTCCGCCGGACGATTGAACGGGAATTGGGTGATTACTGCACCCTGTCCGGCGATCCGCTCGAACAGATCCCGGTTTTCAGACGGGAACACCAGATTGATGCCTGTCCCCAGCACCGCCACCGTCCTTCCCCCCGCCGCCAGCGCCCCCAGATGCGCCGTGGTATCAATCCCCCGCGCCCCACCGCTCACCACCGTCACCCCGGTATACGCGAGCTGATAGGCAAACCGCCGCGCCACCTCCATCCCGTACGCCGTCGTCTGACGCGATCCCACCAACGCCAACGAGTTCCGATCCGCTTCCCGGAGTTCTCCCCGCACATACAGCACGATCGGTGGATCGTAGATCTCGCGCAGCAACGGCGGATATTCCGCATCCTCCTGGCACCAGACCTGGCATCCATACTCCTTGATCCGCTTCAGTTCCCCCTCCAGATCCACCGCCTTTTCCCAACCTGCAATCCCCGCCGCCACCTCCGCACCGATCCCCGGGACCCGTTCCAGTTCACGGGCCGATGCCCGAAGCACTGCTTCCGCCGTGCCGAAATGGGAGAGAAGTTGCCGCAACCGGACCGGTCCAAGGTGCTCGATCAGGTTCAACGCGATGTAGGCGTGTCTGGGTTCCACCCCGTCCGCATAGCTGACGGAATCCATCCGGACAAATCGCTCAACCTCTCCGCGCCGGTTCTCCTCCCCACCTTGGAATCCCCCTCCACCCGGGAACCAGGATTCGCATCCCACCCGGATCCGATGCAGCCTCGACCCGTGGCCGAGCCGTCCACCCATCCCGATCCCCTCGCCGACCGTTTCCTCCTGCATCTGGAGTCCGGCCGGAACGTGTCCGAGTACACCGTCCGCAACTACCGCCAGACCGTCGCCGAATTCTCGACCTGGCATCAGCAACAGCTGGGTCGACCCATCGATTGGCAATCCGTCTCCCGCGACGAACTCCGACTCTACCTTCGCTGGCTGGGTCGCCGGGAATACCATGCGGCCTCCATTTCCCTCCGGTTCAGCGCGCTCCGCACCCTCTTCAAGTGGCTCGTCCGCGAAGGGCTCCGCACCTCATCCCCGGCCCGCCAGCTCCGGCTCCCCAAATTGCCCCGCCGCCTTCCCCGCTTCCTTCAGGAATCCGACGTTCCCTCCCTGCTCGCCGCGCCCCTGACCGAACTCGCCCGTCAACGCCAGGCCGCCGACCCCGACAAACCGGTCAGTCCCGACCTGTTCCTCCGGGACCGGGCCGTGCTCGAACTCCTGTACTCGTCCGGCCTCCGCATCAGCGAAGCCTGCCAACTGACCGTGGGCCAACTCGACTCCTCCCAACGTCTCCTTCACATCCGGGGCAAGGGCCGCAAGGAACGTCAGGTGCCGATCGGTGAACCCGCCCTCGCCGCCATCCACGAATACTGGAAGGCCATCCACCACCCGGGCACCCGCGAATCCCCCGTGTTCTTCAGCCGATCCATCGATTCCCAATCCGTCCGACCGGGCGAGATCCAGACCCGGCTCAAGGTCTATCTCGCCGCCACCGGCCTTGATCCCGCGCTCACCCCCCACAAATTGCGGCACAGCTTCGCCACCCACCTTCTCAACCACGGCGCCGACCTCCGCTCCGTCCAGGAACTCCTCGGCCATTCCCGTCTCCAATCCACCGAGATCTACACCCACGTCAGCGCCGCACGCCTCAAACAGGTCTACGATGCCGCCCATCCCCGGGCCTGATGACCAAAAGGCCGGACGGTGTTGGGCCGCAGCTTGCGCAGATGACGCAGATGGAAAGGCGGATCAGCAGGTTGGAATCCCGGATTGAAGCGGTGAATCAGTGGGCCGGACTGCTTCAGGTTTCTGGATCAATGCTCCGGAATGGCGGCCTCTCCGAATTGCCCCCAATCCCGGATGGTTCCTTGACCCGAAGGACGAACATTTTCAATATCCAATAAACCGGTATTGGAAGCCAGCAGGCGCCCACACCCCCTGAGGCCAACCTTCCGGAATGCGCATCCTCTCTCATCACATTTCCCGTATGAAGACCTCCACACCCATCCCTGGCGTCGCCAGCGCCCCGCGACGGCGCGGGTTCACCTTGATCGAACTCCTGGTGGTGATCGCCATCATCGCCATCCTCGCCGGCATGCTCCTGCCGGCACTCGGCAAGGCCAAGCTCAAGGCCACCGGCGCTGCCTGCGCCAACAACCAGAAGCAGTTGATCCTCGGCTGGATCATGTATGCCAACGACTTCAATGACACCATGGCCCCCACCGACAACTGGCGGAACAAGGCGGGCCAAGTGGTTCCCCTCACCGGCGGCGGGTATTGGGCCGGCCCCACTCCTGACATCGCCAACGGGATCACCCTCCAGGAAGCGATGAACCGGGTTCAACGCGGCATGACCAATGCACCCCTTTGGCCCTACATCACCGCCCTGGGCGCCTTCCACTGCCCCGGCGATCTCCGCGCCAAGCGCAAGCCCGGCCAGGGCTGGGCCTGGGACAGCTACTCCAAGGCCAATGGCATGAACGGGCTGCGCGGTTGGGAAGCCGCCCAGGTTCCGTTCACCAAATCAGGTGACGCCAACAACCCTTCCGAGTCCTTCGTCTTCATCGAAGAGTCCGACCCCCGCAATTCCAACCTCGGCACCTGGGTGCTCAGCGTGGCCAGCCCCGGTTGGATCGATCCGTTCGCCATCTTCCACGGCAACTTCAGCACCTTCTCCTTCCTCGACGGTCACTACGAAGGTAAAAAATGGACCGATGCCCGCGTCATTGATGCCGCCCGCAAATCCGCCATCGGCGTTTCCAGCTTCAACTGGGCCGGCGGCGGCCGCACCAACCCCGACTTCCGTTGGGTCTGGACCAAGTACCGGTACGTGAACTGGCGCGAACTCCCCTGAACCGCCCCGCGCGTTCTGCGCCCCACAAAAGCAACAGGCCCGCGGGTGATTCCCGCGGGCCTTTTCATTTATCCACTGCCAATCGCGACCAACCTCCCCGGCCACCCTTACTCGGCGGCGATCTGGATCGTCCGCGGTTGGACTGCCGTCGGCTTCGGCAACACCACCGTCAACACCCCGTCCTTGAACGTCGCCTTCACTCCGTCGGCCGGCAGCGCCG
Source organism: Verrucomicrobia bacterium UBA6176 (assembly GCA_002422905.1). Taxonomy (GTDB): domain Bacteria; phylum Verrucomicrobiota; class Verrucomicrobiia; order Limisphaerales; family UBA9464; genus UBA6176. The sequence continues at coordinate 60,832 of DITU01000088.1, read as the reverse complement.
TCCCCACCGTGAACCGTCGGGCAAACCGGCCCACCAACCGTTCACGCCGATGATACTGCCCTTCCACCGTCTCCGTTTCCTGGCGCCGTTCACCGGTGATCGAGAGCACCCCGTCTTCCAAGGACACCTGGACATCCTCCCGTCGCACCCCCGGCAGATCCAACGTCACCGTCCACTGCCGTGCATCTTCCTTCACATCCGTCGGCGGCACTGCCTCGCCCGCCTCCGTTCCCCCTCCGTTCGTTCCCCGACCCCAAACCCGCTCCAGTTCCCGCTCGATTTCGGCGAAGGGGCTGAAGACGGAGACCGGAGCATAATGACGTACCAGCTTCATGATTTGACCTTTCCTTGCGTTGATTTCGTTGACCCACAGACGCCCACGCGTCGTGTTGAAATTCCCGAAGCCGATCGGATGCCACCGCTCCTTCCCACCCTCCCGCATCCGAAAACCCCCGTGTTTCAGGGCAAATCAAGACACCCCGGATCCCCGCTCTGTGACAGCCCGCGTCCTGGATGCACAGGCCACTCCCCGAACACCGTCCCGGACCGGCACATCACGCTTTCCCGGCTCCGTCCAACCGTCCAACTTACCCCTATGCGGCGCATCAAGACCTGGACCCTTCGCCTCGGCTCGACCCTGGGCGTTGTCTTCGTTGTCGCCCTCCTCGGAACGGTCTCGCCCATCGACGACCGCCCCTTCCTGCTCCAACCCTATCATCAGTCCACCCTCAACCGTCTCGACAACGCCCCTTCCTGGCCCTCCTCCTTCACGGGCCCCGCACGCGCCGGATTTGCCCGAGTCGAACTCACCCCCCAACTCGTCTCTTCCAACCCCGCCCCCGCCTCCGGCCGATTCACCTCCATCCCACTGGCCGGCTATGGCGCCCGTTCCGGCAAGCCCGCCACCGGCTCCCTAGACCCGCTCTGGGTCAAGGCCGTCGCACTCGAAACCCGGGAATACCGCATCGTCTGGATCGCCATCGACGCCCTCATCATCCCGCGCGAAGTCACCGAGATCGTCATCAATGAACTCGCCCGCGACCCCGGCCTGTCCCGCGAGGAACTCTATCTCGGCGCCACCCATACCCACGGAAGTCTCGGCGGTTGGGGTGAAGGTCTCGTGGCGGAAGCCTTCGCCGGCCCCTTCACCCCGGGCGTCCGCGATTGGATGGCCGGATGCATCGTTGCCGCCACCCGCCAGGCCCTGGGGGATCTCGCCCCGGTCAAGGTCGGTTCCGGCTCGTTCCAGGCACCCGGTCAAATCCGGAACCGGCTCGTCCAGGAAGCCGGTCGCACCGATGCCGAATTCAGTCTCCTGAAATTCGAACGTGCCGACGGTTCCTCCGCCGTCATCGGCGCTTTCGGCGCCCATGCGACCGTTCTCGGAGCCGACAACATGCTGTTCAGTGGCGATTATCCCGGCGCCTGGGCGCGCCAGGTCGAACAGTCCACCGGCACCACCGCCCTCTTCATCGCCGGTGGCGTGGGCAGCCACTCCGCTCGCTCCGGTAACGGTTCCCCCACCGAACGGGTCGAAAACCTCGGACGCCAACTCGCTCTCGACACCATCCAGGCCCTGGCACGCATCCCAACCTCCCCCGAAGTCCTCCTCACCACCATCGGCCTCCCCGTTGATCTCCCCGAAACCAACATCCGTTTCGCCGATGACTTCCGTCTGCGCCCCTGGATCGGTCGTCAACTCGTTCCGACCGGATCCGATACCTTCCTCCAGGCCGTGCGGATCAATGACGCGATCTGGGTGTCCACTCCCTGTGACTTCAGTGGCGAACTTGCCCTGACCCTCAAGGAGCATGCCTGCACCCTCGGCCGAAACCTCACCGTCACCAGCTTCAACGGCGACTACATCGGGTACGTCATTCCCTCCAAGTATTATCACCTCGGCGGATACGAACCCCAGACCATGTCCTTCTTCGGACCGTCCCTGCCGGATTACTTCGAAGACCTGATCCGCCGGATGATGGCCGGGCTTTGAGCCACAGCGCCCTCCACAGACCGGCATCGACACGCCCGGGGCAATCCATACGATCGTCGACAATTCCCGCTGATGCTTTTCGATCCGACGATGCCGTGTTGTCGCGTCGTGGCATCGTCGACGGGAGGTAACAATCCCCCAACCTGTTCGACATGAACCCAGCTCGTCTTCCTCGATTCCTGAGGCCGCTGACCGCGGTGTCCGCAATCGCCCTGCTCTGCACCCAGGCCTTCGGCGCCCCGATCCCCAAACTCTACAGCACCGGCGTCGATGACTCCGGCAACCCGCTGGGCAATGCAGTCCTGGATCCGCACTACACACTGGTCTTCAGCTCGGACGAAGCGTATCCCGGACCCGACGCCTTCACCCTGACCCCCGGCTTCCCGGTCGGCCCATGGCTCGCCGAAGGACCATCCTCCCGTTGGATCGCGCCCCGTCCCCAGCAAGGCACCGGCAACAACGAAGGCGACTACATCTTCCGCACCACTTTTGATCTCACCGGCTTCGATCCCGCCAAGGCCCGCATCGCCGGCAAATGGGCGGTCGACAATTCCGGCCTCGATGTCCTCCTCAACGGGGTCAGCCTCGGCATCGTCAATTCCACCGGGTTCGGTGGCTTCTCCGACTTCACCATCGAGTCCGGCTTCATCGAGGGGGTCAACTCCCTCGATTTCCACATGAACAACGCCCCGGCCGGCGTGAACCCCACCGGGATCCGGGTTGAACTCACCGGCACCGTCGAGATCGCCGACGAAATTCCCTACATCATCAATCCGCCCCAATCCCAGGACGTGATCGTCGGAGATGCCATCAGTCTGTCCGTCACCGCCGACGGCACCCCGCCGCTGAGCTACCGTTGGCAACGCAATGGGGCCAATGTGGAAAACGGATCGGAAGCCACGCTCAACATCCCCTCCGCCACCGCCCTCAATGACGGCGCCTACACCGTCATCGTCAGCAACGGCGTCGGTTCCGTCACCAATACCCCCGTCGCCGTCAACGTCTTCAACCGCGTCCCCGGCCTCTTCAACACCGGCATCGATGCCTCCGGTCTCCTCGTCGACGACGGCGGCACCGATCCCCACTATGTCCTCGTCGACAATCCCGACTCCGGATCTCCCGACGCCATCGTCCATGACACGTTCGTCTTCCCCATCGTGGGCGGCCCCTGGCTGTTGGCCGACGAAACTTCCAAGTGGATTTCGCCCCTGTTCGACACCACGGCCGCCGCAGCCGGCAATTTCAGGTACCGCATCGAAGTCGACCTGACCGGGCTCGATCCCACCACCACCTTCATCACCGGCCGCTGGGCTTCGGACAACGAAGGCACCCTGTATCTCAACGGCGTCGCCACCGGCATCCGCAACACCTCGGGCTTCGGCACCTGGTCACCCTTCCGCATCAGCTCCGGATTCATCTCCGGAACCAACACCATCGATTTCGAGATCAACAACGCCGGCGCCGGCTACACCGGGCTCCGCGTCGATTCACTCCGCGGCGGTGCGCGGCCCCAGTCCGGGTCCGGCGACATCCCTCCACGCTTCGTCACCGAACCCGTCGCCGGCGTCCGGTTGATCGGTGAGACCCTCACCCTCAGCGTCCTCGCCGACGGCACCGCTCCGCTTTCCTATCGTTGGACCCGCAACGGGGAGGTTCTCCCCAACGGAGCTGAAGCCAGCCTGGCCCTCGGCCCGCTCACCGCCGCAGACGCCGGCACCTACGTCGTCAACGTCCGCAACAACGCCGGCAACACCAACTCCACCCCGGTCGTCCTCACCGTCCTCGAACGCGTTCCCAATGTCTTCAGCACCGGCGTCGGCACCGCCGGCACCGTCATTGAGGACGGCGCCGAAGACCCGCACTACCTCTTCTCCGCCAATCCCAACGATCCCACCGTCACCGTCCCGGTGGCTCACGATTCGTTGATCTTCCCCATCGTCGCCGGACCCTGGGTCGCCAACTCCGAAACATCGAAGTGGATCAGCCCGCTCCTGGACAGCGTCGCCGCCCTCGCCGGTGATTACGCCTACACCACCACCTTCGACCTCTCCGGCTTCGATCCCGCGTCGGCCGTCGTTCTCGGCACCTGGGCCACCGACAACGAAGGCACAGGCATCCATCTGAACGGACAAGCCACCGGCATCATCAACACCGTCCAGTTCCCCGCCCTCACCCCGTTCACCATCACCACGGGATTCAATCCCGGACTCAACACCCTCGAGTTCCGCGTCAACAATTCCGCCGCCGGCTACACCGCCCTCCGCGTCGACAACCTCCGCGTCGGAGCACGGCGTCCCTCCGACAGTCCCTCACTCCAGATCACCGCCACCCCAAATGGCGTGCGCGTTGCCTGGCCGATCTCCGCCACCGGATATCGCCTCACCAGTTCCAACTCCCTCACCGGCCAGTACGGCGACGTCAACGCTCCCGTCGTCGTCGATGGTGACTGGAACACCGTCAACCTCGCCGCTTCCGCCAATGCCCAGTTCTATCGGTTGACCCGCTGATCCGCCCTCCTTCACCAGGGGTGCGATGGCTCACCGGCCGTCGCACCCCCTTTTCATTTCCAACCCGTCCCCGGGCCAAACGCAGGCTTCAGCCATACCCCGCATTCCCGCAGGGTTCTCCCGCTTCACCATGTTCCGTCACCTCGCCCGTCACCTGGTCCTGATCGGCTTCCTCACCGCCCGCGCCGATTCCATCCCGGGACTCTTTCCCACCGGGGTCGATCCCACCGGCGCACCACTCGCCGCCGCCGCCCGGGATCCCCATTGGGAACTGGTGGAATCCCCGGACCCCGCCTTCACCGGTCCGGAAACCTGGGTGGTCCAGGACGGCTTCCCCATCCCTCCCTGGTTCCCGCAATCCGGCCTCTCGCGCTGGATCGGGCCGCGTCCCGATGCCGGCGATGGCGCCCGGCCTGGCAACTACACCTATCGCCTCCGCTTCTCCCTCCACGATTTCGAACCTTCCTCGGTGGTCCTCACCGGCCGGTGGAGTTCCGACAACGCCGGGGTCGACATCCGGCTCAATGGCCAATCCACCGGCCTGGTGAATGACGGCGATTTCTCAAGGTTCTCCTCCACCTTCACCCTCGACCACGGATTCATCGATGGGCTCAACACCCTCGAGTTCGTGGTCAACAACGCCGGGGATTCCCCCAATCCAACCGGGTTCCGTGCCGAACTCGAAGGCACCGGCGATCCCGTCGCCTCCCCCGGCACCCCTCCCTCCATCGTCACCCATCCCACCCCGCTCGCCGCCAGCCCCGGTGATCCCGCCACCTTCTCCGTCCTCGCACGCGGCGCTCGACCACTCCAGTTCCAGTGGCTCTTCAACAACCAATCCCTCGCCCGCGCCACCAACGCCTCCTTCATCATCCCCGTCGTCTCCCAGGACTGGGTCGGCAACTACTCCGTCATCGCCCGCAATCCCTGGGGCTCCGTCACCAGCCACGTCGCCCGTCTCTCCCTCGGCTACCGATCCGACCGCACCCGCCAGATCGAACCCCCCGGTCCCTCCAGCCGGCGTACCGGAATCGTCCTCTCCGAAATCCTTTATCATCCCATCGCCCGTCCCGATGGCCGCAACGCCGAGTTCATCGAACTCTTCAATTCCAGTCCCTTTCCCCAGGATCTCTCCGGCTGGCGCCTCGCCGGTGAATGGGATTTCACCTTTCCATCCGGCACCGCCCTCGCCTCCGGAGCCCGCCTCATCGTCGCTGCCGATCCCGATCTCCTCCGCCAATCCCCCGGTGCAACCCAGGTCATCGGCGGTCTCTCCCAACGCCTCAACAATGCCGGCGGTCACCTCCAACTCCGCTCCGCCGCCGACGCCGTCCTCCTCGATCTCGATTACTCCGACACCCATCCCTGGCCCGTCGCCGCCGATGGCCTCGGCCCCTCCCTCGTCCTTGTCCGACCCAGTCTCGGCGAAGCCAATCCCAGCGCATGGTCCTTCAGTTCACGCGCCGGCGGTTCCCCCGGATTGCCCGAACCGGATCCCGATCCCGCCTTCGATGGCATCGTCATCAACGAGATCCTCGCCCATCCCCAACCCGGCCTTCTCCCCTTCATCGAACTCTTCAATCCCGCTCCATTCGCACGCCCGGTCGGCGGTTTCTCACTCCGTTCCGGCACCAATCCCCCTATCACCCTCGCCCCCTCCCTCACCCTTCCCGCCAACGGTCACCTGCTGCTGGCCGTCCCCACCGACTTCCTTTCCGCAGCCGGTCAGGTCGTCGCCCTCCTCTCCCCCGACGCCGGTCAGGTCATCGATGCCCTCGACTGTCCCGGACAGCTTCCCGGGATCTCCGCCGGACGTTTCCCCGACGGCGCTCCAGACTGGTTCCCTCTTGCCCAACCCACACCCGGCACCCGCAACGCCGCACCCCTGCGTTCCCCGGTGCGCATTTCCGAAATCCATTTCAATCCGCTCAGCGGTCGTGACGAGGAAGAGTTCATCGAACTCCACAACCCCGGCTCCGGCCCCATCGATCTCACCGGCTGGGAATTCACCCGCGGCATCCGGTTCACCTTCCCACCCGAATCCTCCCTCGCGCCCGGTGCCCACCTCGCCATCGCCCGCAATCTCGCCACCCTCCGTTCCCTGCATCCAGACACCCCCGTCGACCGGTTGGTCGGCGACTTCTCCGGTTCCCTCGCCAACGGCGGTGAACTCCTCGAACTTTCCCGCCCCGCCTTTCGGACCGTCACCAACACCTCCTCGGGCCTCATCGTCACCCAACGATTCCTCGTGCCCGTCGAATCCCTCGCCTACTTCGACGGCGGGCGTTGGCCCGCCGCAGCCGATGGCGGCGGCAGTTCACTCGAACTCATCGATGTGCGCGCCGACTCCCACTCACCCGATGCCTGGGCCGCCAGCGACGAATCCCAGCGCGCCCCCTGGACCCGCATCGAGGTCACCGGCCCCGTCGACCTCACCCACCCCTCCGTTCCCAACGCCGATCAACTCCAGGTGATCCTGCTCGGCGAAGGCGAGGTCCTGCTCGACGACGTCGAAGTCCTGCTCAATGACCGGAACCTCATCGCGAATCCCAACTTCAACTCCGCCCTCTCCGGCTGGACTCCCCAGGGTACGCATCGGCTCAGCGCCCGCTCTCCCAACGCCGGCCGCAATGGTTCAGCCGCCCTTCATCTCCACGCCAGTGCCCGCGGCGATCATGTCGCCAACCGCGTCCGCACCCCGCTCACCGAATCCATTCCTCCAGGATCCCGCGTCACCCTCCGCGCCTGGGCCCGCTGGATCTCCGGACATCCCGAAGTCCTCCTCCGCCTCCGCAACGGCGGTCTAGAAGCCGTCGCCCGTCTCGATCTCCCGCCCGGCTCCGGCACCCCCGGCCTCCCCAATTCCATCGCCCGCACCAACGCCGCCCCGCACATCGATCACGTCCGTCATCTCCCCGTCCTGCCCGCCGCCCAACAACCCATCCGGATCCTAGCACGCCTTTCCGATCCCGACGGCCTCCAGTCCGCAGAAGTCCGGTATCGCCTCGATCCGCAGTCTTCCCTCGCTTCAATCGCGTTGCGCGATGACGGACTCGCCGGCGACGAACGCGCCGGTGATGGCCTCTTTACCGCGCTGATCCCCGGTCAACCCGCCGGCACCCTCGTCGCCTTTCATCTCGTCGTCACCGATGCCGCCTCCCCATCCCTGACCCGACGCTTTCCCTCCGATGCACCCCTGCGCGAATGCCTCGTCCGCGTCGGTGAACCCGCCTCACCCGGTCTCCTGCCCGACTACCGTGTCTGGCTCACCGCCGCCAACATCCAGCGCTGGGCCAATCGCGAGGTCATGAGCAACGAGGATATCGACGCCACCTTCGTCTTTGGCGGACATCGCGTGATCCACAACGTCGGCGCCCGTTACTCCGGCAGTTCCTACACCGCCGGCATCTACAATTCCCCCGTCGGAAACCTGTGCGGCTACGACATCACCATCCCCAAGGACGACCCCTTCCTCGGCGACAACCGCGTCCTGCTCGACTGGCCCATCCGCGATTCCACCGCCCTGCGCGAACCGCTGATGTACTGGTTCCTCGATCAACTCGGCCTGCCCAACATGCATCGCCGCCACGTCCACCTCTTCGTCAATGGCCAACGCCGCGGCTCGGTCTACGAGGACGTCCAGCAACCCGGCTCCGACACCGTCGATCAATGGTTTCCCGACGATAACGAAGGTTCCCTCTGGAAGACCGATTGCTGGAACGAATTCTCCGACAACGGTTCCCGGCTCGATCCCTGCCTCCTCAACACCCTCGAAATCTTCAACAGCGAAGGCGCCCGCAAGCCCGCCCGATATCGCTGGAACTGGCGGCCCCGCGCCGTGCGCGGTTCCGCCAATGACTTCTCCGACCTCTTCGACCTCATCGACGTCGTCAATGTCCCTCCCGCCCAACTCCCCACGTCCGTCCCCAGGCTTGTCGATGTCAGCAACTGGATGCGCACGTTCGCCATGAACGATCTCGCTTCCTTCTGGGATGCCTTCGGCAATCCCAACGGGAAAAACACCTTCCTCTACAAACCGCTCCAGGGCCGGTGGCAACTCATGAGCTGGGACTTCGATGTCGGGCTTGGCGTCTTCAACGACCCACCCAATGCCCCGCTCTTCGAGGTCAACGATCCCATCGTCGGCCGACTCTACCAGTCACCCCCGCTCGTCCGTCATTACTGGGCTGCCCTGGATGAATCCCTCGACGGGTTCTTCAACACCGGCGCCGGCACCGACATCGATGCCTTCCTCGATTCCCGCCACACCGCCCTCGTCGCCGCCAGGACCGGCGTCAGTTCCCCCCAGCCCATCAAGGACTGGATCCAGCAACGCCGCTCCTTTCTCCTCGGCCAACTCACCCGTCATCGCAGCGACTTCGCCATCCGTTCCAACAACGGCAACGATTTCTCCACCAACCAACCCATCCTCCAACTCACCGGCTCCGCTCCGCTCCGCGTCGCTTCCCTCCGATTCAATGGCGTCGATTGGCCCGTCTCCTGGACCGGCATCACCAACTGGTCCCTCCAACTCCCGCTTCGTCCCGGCGCCAACCCCATCGAGATCTCCGGCTTCGACCGCCTGGGCCAACCCGTGCCCGGCGCCGTCGACCGGATCCAGGTCACCTCCACCGGCGAACCCCCGCCCACTCCACCCGTCTTCATCAACGAATGGATGGCATCCAACACCGGCGCCCTCGCCGATCCCGCCGATGGCCGGTTCGATGATTGGTTCGAACTCTTCAATGCCGGAGATCTTCCCGTCGATCTAACCGGCCATTCCCTCACCGACGATCTCACCCGCCCCAGGCGCCACATCATCCCCGCCGGATTCATCCTGCCGCCCCGCGGCCACCTCCTCGTCTGGGCCGATGGTCAACCCGAACAGACCCAACCCGGCATCACCCTCCACACCGGTTTTCGACTCAGCCGCGATGGATCCGATCTCGCCCTCTTCGATCCCATCGGTCGGCGGATCGATGCCGTCCGATTCGGTGTCCAGCAGCCCAACGTCGCGGAAGGGCGTTGGGGTGATGGATCAAATCCTCCCTTCTTCGCCCTCGCCCAACCCTCGCCCGGCTTCGCCAACTCCAACCCCGCGCCCGGCGCCCTCCAATTGATCCTGACCACCCACGCCGATCCCGGGAACGCGTTCCTCGATCTCCAATGGATCGCCTTCCCCGGTCGAACCTATCGGGTCGAGCAAAACTCCGAACCCGATACCGAAGACTGGACTCCACTCGAACCCGACGTCGTCCCCGCCACCGCCCAGGGCGTCGCACGGATCCCCGTCGAACCCGGCCTCTTCCCACGCCTCTTCCGACTCCGTCTCCTCCCCTGATCCCCACGGAGCGGCGAGGGCCCCTCGCCGTCCCCATCCCTCCCTCCCTCGGCGAGTACCACTCGCCGCTCCATTCACAAAGCCACCCCTTCCGCCGTCCCATTCCCATGGATCGATGAGTGCCACTCGCCGAACCCCATCCCCTTCAGGTATCCCATCCGCACCATGCGGTTCCTCGCCCTTTTGTTCTGCCTCGCCCTCGCCTTCCACAGGACCTTCGGCGCATCCGAGCCGGTTCATGAACGCCTGTTCGGTCCCGAGATTTCCACCGGCGAATACAAGCATCCCGCCAACGGCACCGAACTCCACAATGGCGATCTCTACGTCGTCTTCTTCAGCGGCCGCGGCGAATACCGCGACGACTCCGCGGCCGTCTACGGATCCCGGCTCAAGGCCGGCTCCAGACGCTGGTCCAAGCCTGAACGGATCGCTTCCAATCCCTTCCACTCCCTCGGCAACGCCGTCGTCTGGCAGGCTCCCGACCAGGTCGTCTGGCTCTTCTATGTCGCCCGCTATGGCGAACTCTGGAGCGACTCCCGCATCACCGCCAAGATCTCGCGCGACAACGCCCGCACCTGGTCCGAACCTTTCCAGATCACCTTCGAAGCCGGCACCATGGTCCGCGGCCGGCCCGTTGTCCTTCCCGACAACTCCTGGATCCTTCCCGTCTATCATGAACAGGGCACCGACACCGAAGTCACCAGCCCCGACGACACCTCGTTCTTCCTCCGATTCGATCCCGCCACCCGGCGCTGGTCCGAAAGCAATCGCGTCCGTTCACGCCTCGGCAACATTCAACCCGCCCCGGCCGTCATCCAGGATCAGCATCTCGTAGCGTTCTGTCGGCGCGGCGGCAATTACGAGGGGCAACCCGATGGCTGGATGGTCCGCACCGAATCCCGCGACGGCGGGCGCACCTGGTCGCCCGGAACCGATTCCGAATTCCCCAACCCCAATGCCGCCGTCGATTTCCTCCGCCTCGCCAACGGCCATCATCTGCTCGTCTACAACAACAGCTTCACCAACCGCACCCCGCTCTCCGTCGCGCTCTCCACCGATGGCGCCCGTACCTTCCCCGTCCGACGCGATCTGCTGACCGATCCCAACGGCGACTACGGTTACCCCACGGCTTTCCAGACCCGCGACGGCCGCATCCAGATCATCTACACCTCCGACGAACGCACCGTGGTCCGGCGATTGAGCTTCACCGAGGAGTGGCTTTCCCGACCACCCGCCGGGAAATGACCGGGTCCGTCACTCCCCGCTCAACGCCGAAAGCAGCGAACCGCGGCATGCGATCCGGGTTGCCATCCAGGCACAGACCAACCCGTTGACCAACACCGCCACCAACGACCCGATCAATGTCGTCCACGGCAGTCCGTCGCCGGGACCCAACAGCGCCGGCAATACCGCCAGGCCCGCCGCCGCGCAGCCCAGTCCCAATCCCAGCAACACCAGCAGCGCGTGCTCGACCAGGATCAGGCGGCGCACGGTGTCCATGTCGAAACCCAGCGCCCGCAACACCGCCAGTTCACCGCGCCGTTCGTACACGTTGCGCAATACCACGATCCCCAGCCCGGCGCTCCCCAGCAGAAGTCCAAGCCCGCCCAACACCTGGAACGTTCCGAGGTACGTGTTCTGAACCGCATTGAACCCGTCCAACCGCTCCGTCATCGACGTCATCTCGAGCCCGTTGTCCGTCAACGCCCGAACCAACGCCTTCTCCACCGCCACCGCCCGCGACGGTTCCACGTCCACCCACAGGATCCGATGCCCGGACTCCGACGGATACCGCTCGTTGAAAACCGTCTCGTCCATCACCAGGTTCCCTTGCAGCACGCTGTTCACCACCGCCCCCACAATCCGCCCCACCAACGGGCGTCCCATTCCATCCTTCAGTTCCACCGTATCCCCCACCTTCTTCTGCAAGGCCCACTGGATCGACGCCACATCGCCGATCACCGGAACCTCGCCCTCCGGCAATGACGCCTTCAAAGCCAGCCAACCGTTCGTCACCGTCAATCCCTTCATCACTGAACTGAACGTGAACGAACCCCGCTCCGCCAATGCCTCCGCATCCACCCCCAGCACCCGCGGACTTCCCGCCCGATTCAAGTTCAGGCAACTGGCGTCGTCCCCTGCCCGCACCCGCACCCCGATCACCGTCGCCCCCGCCAACTCCGCTTCGCCCAATCCCAGATTCTCCCGTCCACGCACCGTGTTCAGGTCATGGACCACCGGCAACGCCATCTCCCCCCAGAAGGTGAATCCACCCGTGCCGCTGCCACGCCGGGTCGCATCCCGACCCGCCTCCAGACGCATCGCCGCCACCGCCACGATCAGGAACGTCGCCGCTGCCAACAAGGCCACCGTCGCCGTCGACCGACGCGGCTGCCGCGCCGGCGCCTTCCACGCAAAACCGCGCCGGCTCAATCCCGTGCCCTTCGACACCGGCATCAGCAACCGACGCCTCAACGCCATCACTCCCGCCGCCAACGCCAGCGCGCCCGCCCCGAAAAAGGCGCCCGGCTTTTCGTGATCCGGCATCGGCACCGCCATCCCGGCCACTCCCAACGCCGCCAATCCCAGCACCCCGGGAATCCACCGACGCCATCCTGAAGCGGCTGCCCGGCCCATCTCGGCTTCGCGTCCGCCCACCCCTTCGTTCAACAGCTCCCGCGCCGGCCTCCGCCCGATCTGCCGGAACGACAACAACAGCGTGAACAGGGCCGCGAACAATCCCGCCAACACCCCCCTCGATACCGACTCGAAGGTCGCATGGAAGCCCACTGCCGCACCCGCCACCGCGCCCGTCCATGCCGTGTTCAATCCCCACAGGATCAACCAGGCGTAACCCATCCCCAGCAACGCCCCCGGCACCACCCCCAACCCCGCCGTCACCATCCCTTCCCGCAGGTGCAGCCATCGCACCTGCCCCTTCGTCCAGCCCACCGCCAGCAACATCCCGATCTCTCCCGCCCGCTGCTCCAATCCAAACTGGAACAGCATCGCCGTCAGCAACAGCGCCGCCACGATGATGAACAGGCTGAACCCGATGAAGAGCCCGCCGAAGATCTTGCCCGTCCCCTGTTGCGCCGCCGCCAACGCCTCCTCCCGCACCCCCCGCATCGCCAATCCCATCGATGCCGGATCAATCCGCCCCCGCAGCTCCCTCCCCACCCGCGTCATCAACCAATCCGTTGAATCTTCCCGGTCCACAAACCAACGCACCCCGGTCAGTTCCCCAAACCGGTTCGCCCACAACTTCTTCCCTGCCATCGGCGTGATGAACGCCTTCGGGGTCCCCTTCCAATCCTTCCAGTACGCCTCGTCCTTCTCACCGATCGGATGCACCAGATCAAACCCCGCGTCCCAGTCGTGCGTGGTCTCCGCTTCCTTCAATCCCGGGAAACTCGGCATCAACGTCCGGTCCGCCCACAACCCCTTCATCGGCACCACCCCGATCACGCGGAACACATTCGTCCGCTCCACCAACTGCGACCCGCTGTCCATCTGGAAGTAGGTCATCGCCAGGGTTCCTCCCACCTTCACCCCCAACCCGTCCGCCAACCATTGGTTCACCAGGATTTCATCCTCATCCATGTCCTCCGGCGTGTAGGGCGGCCCCGCCGCCGTCACCATCGAGTACGGCGTCATCTGGTCGCCCGACCACAATCCGTTCACCAGGTAGGTCGCCACCGTCACCGGCGGCGATGCAAGCGATGTCCGCTGCGACGCCACCTTGGCCACCGTTTCCTCCAGGAAGATCCGTCGCGTCGTCAGTTCCACCATCAGGGGCAAAGGAGCTCCGCCCGTGTCAGACTCCGGTTCATCCACCGCCCGCAACGTCAATTCCATGTCCGCCAGACTCCCGTGCCGCTGCACCCGTTCCTTCGCGAACTCCACGAACTTCCATTCATCCGGTGCAGGCAATGCCGGATCCCGGTTCGGGTTGATCCCGGCCAACAACAGGTTCGCCCGCTTCCCCAGACCCGTCATTCCCTGCAACAGGTCCATCCGCACAAAGGCGTTCAACGGCTCGCCCTGGTTCGTCTCCAGATCGAACCCGCCCAGTTCCTCATCCTTCAACACCCGCTCGAACTTCAACCGCAACGCCACACTCGCGCTGTCCCGCGGTGAGATCACTGCATCCAGCGAAAGCGCCCCCGGCTTGTGGATCCGGATCACCAGGTCATCCCCCACGTTCACCTCCAGCTTCCGCGCCAGCGCCTCGCTCAGCCACACCCCGCGCTCCTCCATGTATCCGTCCGCCGGAACCTCCGCCAATTCGAGGAAACGGTGGTCGATCCCGTAAACCTGGATCCGGTTCACCCGCGCCCCGTTGTCCTGTCGCGCCACCAACCCCGGCACCCGCAATACATTCGCCCAGATCTCCGGACCCTTCGACCCCAACAAGGTGAAGTCATCGCCCGCCAGCGGGCTCGCCGGACCTTCCATGTCCGCCACGAAGAAACGGTCCTTTCCGTCATGCGCCGCCAACACCCGACCCAGTCGACCCAACGCCCGTTCCCTCAATCCGCCCTGCAAAGAGTCCCCCACCACCAGCGCCCCCACCAGCACCGCCGTCGCCACCATCGTCCCCAGCAACACCCCCAGGTGTGTCCCCGTGTGGAACACCAGGGATCGGTAAACCATTTGGCTCGTTCGCATAGCTCTTTGCCCTCCGTCTTCCTTCAACTCATCGCTCCACCAGTTTGCGATCCTTCAACTCGATCACCCGCCCCAGTTGCTCCGCCAATTCCATCGAGTGCGTCACCACCACCAGGGTCACCGCATCCAACCCGTTCAACTCCGCCAGCAATCGCCCCACTTCCCGCGCCGATTCCCGGTCCAAGGCCCCCGTCGGTTCATCCGCCAACAACAGCGCCGGCCGGTTGATAAGTGCCCGAACCACCGCCACCCGCTGCCGTTCCCCACCCGACAACCGCCCGGGCAGATGATCCACCCGATCCGCCAACCCCACCCGCGCCAACAGCTTCATCGCCCGTTCCTCCACCTCCGGGTCCGTGCCCGATCTCCCCGCCAACACCGGCACCAGGACGTTCTCGAGCACCGTGCAGTGCGGCAGCAGATGATGTTGCTGGAACACAAACCCGATCAGCCGCCGCCGCAGTTCCGCCAACTGTCGCTCCGACAGCAGGCAGGGATCCTTCTCCTCCACCAACACCGTCCCGTTGTCCGCAATGTCCAGCGTTCCCAACAGGTTCAACAACGTCGTCTTGCCCGAGCCCGATGGCCCCACAATCGCCACCGATTCACCCCGCCCCACCGTCATGTCCGCATCAATCAACACCGCCACCGGCGGAGCATCGCCCGGCGGTCGGTACACCTTCGATACCTGCTTCAACTGCAACAACGGCGTCGCCATGCCCAACACCCTATCCCTCACCCCGCCCAAGCGCCCGTCCGAAAAACACAGGCACCCCGCTGGAGCGGCAACAGCCTGTTGCCGATGACGCGTGGAGGGGTGAAGGACCGCGGGCCGACAACAATTCCGACCATCGGGTTCCATTGCGGAGGCCGTTTCAGCAAGCGCCCCCCGAACATCAGTGCATCCCGAAGTGGTTGGCGAGTACGTGTACGAGGGGACCTCACCCCATGTGCCGATGAGTTCGTACCCGTACCCGTACTCGTACCCGTACTCGTGCTCGCAGTCTCCCCGTTCCCACCCCATCCACTTCGGGAAGCGTCCTGCCCCCGGATCACCCTTGGGCCGCCCGCCCCGTCCCGGTATCCTCACCCCATGCCGCCGCAGCATTCCGACCGGTTCCATCCCCGCCCGCTTCCCTGACCCGTGAGGACCCTCCATCTCCATCTCCTCCGTCAGACCCTCGGGACCCTCGTCGTCACCGTCGCCGTCTTCACCTTCGTCCTCCTCCTCGGCAACATCCTCAAGGAGATCCTCGATCTCCTCGCCAGCGGTCGCGCCACCCCATCCATCCTCGTCCGGGCCATCCTCCTCCTCATCCCCTTCGCCCTCGCCTTTGCCCTGCCCATCGGACTCCTCACCACCACCCTCCTCGTCTTCGGCCGACTCAGCACCGATGGCGAGATCACCGCCATCCGCGCCAGTGGCATCAGCCTGACCGCCGCCGTCGCCCCCATCCTCGCCCTCTCCGTCGTCCTCAGCGGCGTCTGCGCCGTCTTCAATGGCCACGTCGCCCCCGCCTCCCGCGTCGCCTTCAAGGACCTTCAACAGGAAGCCATCCAGGCCCGCGGCTTCGCCGGCTTTGCCTCCGGCCGTTACCTCGACTTCGGCTCCATCACCCTCTACGCCCGCGAAGCCTCCGGCACCAACCTCACCGATGTCCTCGTCTATCAGGTCGATGAGGGCCGGCGCCTCCTCGATCTCTGGGCTCCTTCCGGTTCCTTTTCCACCGACACCAACGGTTGGCCCATCGAACTCGTCCTCTACCGCGCCCAGGGTGTCATCCTGCGCGAAAATACCCAGCAACCCATCTTCGCCGCCGAATGGCCCACTTCCCTCCGCGAACTCCGACCGGAAACACTCTCTGCCCCCAAACCCGCCAACATGACCTTCGCCCAACTCCGATCCGAGCTGCTGCGCCGGCGTGAAAAGGGGGAAAACGTCTCGCCCATCCTGGTCCAGCTCCACCGCCAGGCCGCCTTCTCCTTCGCCTGCGTCGGATTCGCCCTCGTCGGGATTCCCCTCGGCCTCCGCGCCCATCGACGCGAGAGCAATCTCGGCGTCGCCATCGCCCTCATCCTCATCCTTCTCTATTACTCCTTCATCATCCTCGGGCAGGCCCTCGAAACCCGCGAGGCCGCATACCCCCATCTCATCCTCTGGATCCCCAACCTCCTGTTCCAGGGTATCGGCGCCCTCCTCCTCCTCCGGGCCGATCGCGGCCCACGCTGATCTCCCATCCGCAGCTTCATCCCCGCTCCACTTGGCCATCACCACCAGGATCGCAGTCGTCGGAGGCGGTCCGGCCGGTCTCCGGGCAGCGGAAGTCGCCGCGGCCGGCGGAGCTTCCGTCACCGTGTTCGACGCCAAACCGTCCGTGGGTCGGAAGTTCCTGGTGGCAGGCCGTGGCGGACTCAACCTGACCCACGCCGAATCCCGCGAACGTTTCGTCACCCGTTACTCCAGTCCGCCCCCTTCAACCAACCATTGGCAATCGCTCCTCGACGACTTCGACGCCTCCGCCCTGCGCCAATGGGCTTCCGAGCTGGGCATCGAAACCTTCGCCGCCACCACCGGCCGGGTTTATCCCCGCGAAATGAAGGCCGCACCCCTGCTGCGACGCTGGGTGGAACGGCTCCGCGCTTCGGGGGTCCGATTCGCATTGCGACACCGCTGGACCGGACTCCAGCCGTCCGCCGCCGCCTGGCGGATCGCGTTCGATGTCGACGGCGAAGCACGTCATTTCGAGGCCGATGCCGTGATCCTGGCATTGGGGGGAGGTTCGTGGCCGCAAACCGGTTCCAACGGCGGCTGGGTTCCCATCCTGCAGGCGGCCGGTGTTGCCGTGACTCCACTCACACCAGCCAATTGCGGTTGGGAACTTCCCTGGCCTTCCGCCGTCCTCGCCCTGGCCGAGGGGCGTCCCCTGAAAAACATCACCGTCCAGGCCGGCTCCACCGTCGTCCCCGGGGAACTGCTCATCACCCGATACGGTCTCGAAGGCGGCACGTTGTACGCCCTCGGCGCCATCCTCCGCGCGATGCCAGAGCCGGAGATCGTCATCGACTTCAAACCAGCCCACACCGCGGATCGGCTCCTTCAAAAGCTTGGTTTTCGCCGGAAGGACCCCGTCCCGTGGCCTGCGACGTCAGGAGACTCCACCGACTCCCTTCAGAAACCCGGTGGCAGTTGGAACAAACTCCTCGCCGAGGGACGTTCCCGATGGAACCTGAGCGAAGCAGCAACGGCCATCCTCGGGAATCTGCCGGGACAACCACCCTTCCCCACCGCGGAATCATTGGTCGCTGCGGTCAAAGGCTGCCGACTCCGACTCACCCAACCCCGTCCGATCGCCGAAGCGATCTCTTCGGCCGGTGGAGTGTGCTGGTCGGAACTGGATGACTCCCTGATGTTGCGACGGGTTCCGGGGGTGTTTGTCGCCGGTGAGATGATCGATTGGGAAGCACCCACCGGCGGATACCTGATGCAGGGCTGCTTCGCCACCGGCACCCGGGCCGCCCGCGGCGCCTTGCGCGCCCGGGCTACGGATTGAAAATCGTGGACCGCTCCTGCAACCAGCGCAGGTCCACACTGCCGGGATGATACAGGGTCCAGTGGTCCGGAACCCATTCCGCCTTCCCCTCTTCACGCGTCCGCGAATCCCTCCAACGCGGCGTCTCGATATGCCCATCGGCAAACCCAGTCACCCCACCGCCGCCGTGTTCCGAAGACGGCAGATGATAGAACAGGCTGGTGAATGGGCCGTTGTGGATGATGAACGCCGAATGACAGACGTTGCCGGGCGCGACATCCAGGAAGGTCAACA
This sequence comes from Verrucomicrobia bacterium UBA6176, assembly GCA_002422905.1. Taxonomy (GTDB): domain Bacteria; phylum Verrucomicrobiota; class Verrucomicrobiia; order Limisphaerales; family UBA9464; genus UBA6176. The sequence goes on along the minus strand of DITU01000088.1, from coordinate 42,496 downwards.
GCCGCGAGGGATCGCCCGACGCCACATCGCCGGTCTTGGTCAGAAGGCGCCCCTTGCCAAAGTGCAGTCGGAGATCGGGTTCAACCCCGTTCATGAACACGTTCAACGCATAGGAACGGATCTTTGGAAACTTCCTCTCCCCGATCTCCACCCGACTCCGGTCCGCCGGACACCGATACACCTTGGGCGTCGCGACATAGGCCGCGAAGGACGCATAGCGGCGGTCAATGAGGTAGGCGACGTTGGTGAAGGCACCGGGATCCAGATGGGTGCTCCCCAGCACCCACAGGCGCTTGGCACCCAGTTCTTCGGGTGTCCCATGTCCGTTCAGTGGCAATGCCTCGGCATGGTCCAGCGAGTACAGCGCCCAGGCGATGTTCACCTGCCGAAGGTCATTGATGCATTCCGTACGCAGTGCGGTCCGCCGGGCCGAACCCAACGACGCCAGCAGCAACGCCACCAGGATGGCGATGATGGCGATCACCACCAGCAATTCGATCAGGGTGAAACCCGCCCACGGATTCCCTCGCCGGTTTTCATATCGGACGATGCGCTGCAAAGGATGATCGGCGTCGCTCACAAGGGATCAGAGGGAGGTGCCGCGCCCGTGTTCATGGACGCAACGACACTCCGGCAAAGTGCTCTCATTGGGACGTTTCCTCAATCATCCCTTCGGGGACAGCCGTTGACACTTCAAACGCCCGTCCCGTAGGGTCCCCCCAGAAATTTTCTTACCATGCTGCGCATCGCTCTGATCCTCGCGCTTCTCGCCGCCATCGGCAGCCTGACGCTCGCCATTCTGGTCACCAAACCCACCGTGCAAGATCTGCGGGTCAACCTGGCCGATACAAGCCAGCAGTTGAGTGACACCCAGAACACCCTTGAGACCACCAAGGCCGACCTCAAGAAGACCTCCACTGACCTCGCCTCCACCGCCAGCGACCTCGAATCCACCAAGGCCCAACTCGAAGAGGTCTCCGCAACCGCCGCCACTTCCAAGCGCCGCGCCGACAATCTCGAGGCCAATCTCACCAAGACCACCCGCGAGAAGAACGAAGCCCAGGCCGAACTCGCCCAGTGGGATGCCCTCGGCCTCAAGCCCGATCAGATCACCCAGATGCGCGCCGAACTCAAGCAGACCATTGAGGAGAAGGACGCACTCTCCGAAGAAAAGGTCCTGTTCCTCCGCAGTATTGCCCAACTCCAGGCCCGCCTCCTCAAGTACGAGGAACCCGACACCAAGATCGCCCTCCCCACCGGCCTCAAGGGCAATGTCCTCGCCGTCGGTCCCCAACAGGATTTCGTCCTCCTCGACATCGGCGCCAACAACGGCGTCCTCGAACGCGGTGAAATGGTCATCCGCCGCGGCGATAAACTCATCGGCAAGGTCAGCATCATCTCGGTCGAACCCACCCGCTCCATCGCAAATATCCTCCCTGACTGGCGTCAGGGCGATGTCGCAGTTGCCGAAGGTGACAAGGTTCTGTACTGATCCTCTCCATGAAGGTCTGGCTTCGACGTCTGATCGTTACTTCCGCCCTCCTCGGTTCGCTCCTCGCATTGTCCGGGTGCCGAACCGATGACGAACTCTCCGACAACACCCGCCCCTGGAACACTCCCAAGAATTGGGAAAGTGGCCTCCCGGCTGCCCTGACCGAAGGACGCTGATCCAGGCTTCCCCCAGAAAGCGGCGACACCTGTCGCCGCTTTTTTGTGCCCCTCTCCAGTCCCGCCCCACAACGGTTGAACCAGGTCAGATCGATCCCGCGGGCACCCGTCCCTGTCCCGTCCCTGTCCGGTCCCTGTACCCGTGGTCGTACGCGTACTCGGCCTGAGTCCCGTGTTTCGAGTACGAGTACGACCCAATTACGACGATGACTTCGATGCTTGCCCCCCGGACAGATCATCAGCTTCCGTGAACCCGGCTGAAGACCACCCCTTTTGCACCCGTCCGCCATTCAGCGCGTTTGACACCCAGGGAAACGCCCCGTGTATGATCCACCCCACTGTCGCATGAACCGAATTGCCGTCATCAGCGCCGGACTGGCCCTTGCCAGCGTCGCCTCGCACGCCGCCGACCCCGTCGATTTCAAGCGCCAGGTGCGCCCGATCCTCGAAGTCTACTGCCTCAAATGTCACGGCGCCGAGAAACCCAAGGGAGATCTCCGGTTGGTCACCCGGACCGATGCCATCAAGGGCGGCGACTCCGGACCGGCCCTGGTGCCGGGCGATCCCGCCAAGAGCCCCCTCTACACCACCACCGCATTGCCCGAGGATCATGATGACATCATGCCGCCCAAGGGTGAGAAGCTTTCAAAAGCCCAACAGGACACCCTCAAGGTCTGGATCGAACAGGGCGCTCCCTGGCCCGATGACCTCCAGTTGGCCCAGAAGGAGAAGGTGGACTTCGCCAAGCAGGTCGCCCCGATCTTCGAGGTCTATTGCATCTCCTGTCATCGGGAGGGCAATGCCAAGGGCAAGCTCCGCATGGACGTGAAGTCCGAGTTCTTCAAGGGAGACGCCGTCGTTCCCGGTGATGCCTCAGCCTCCAAGGTCTACACCACCCTCGTCCTGCCCGCCGATCACGACGATCTGATGCCGCCCAAGGGCAAGGGCGGACCCCTCGCCCGCATCCAGGCCGACCTCGTCCGCGATTGGGTGGATCAAGGGGCCAACTGGCCCGATGACCTCGTCCTGAAACAAAAGGAGGCGGCCAGCCTTCAGGCCCGCGATGACGCCGCCGTCCTCGCGGCCATCCATGCAAAGATCCTCGCCACCAGCACCGAGAAGGCCGCAGCCGACATGAAGCCCTACACCGGCACCATCGCCGGGACCGAAGGCAAGTTCGACATGGTGGTCATTCCAGCCGGGGAGTTCACCATCGGCAGTCCTGAAGCCGAGAAAGGTCGCAAGGCCGACGAAGGCCCCCAACGCAAGGTGAAGATCGCTCCGTTCTGGATGGGCAAACACGAGGTGCGCTGGGACGAATACGAACTCTTCCAGTTCCCCAGTTTCGAGAAGGGCAACAATGTCCCCACCGAACGCGTCGACCGCGAGTTGCTCCTGAACTATCCGGAGCTCCTCCCCATGGCCACCACCGACGGCAAGAACCAGTACCTCGGCAAGGAAGCCGATGCCGTCAGTCGCCCCACCACCCCCTACGTCGAGATGAGCTTCGGCATGGGCAAGGATGGTTTCCCGGCCATCTCCATGACCCACTACGCCGCCACCCGGTACTGTCGCTGGCTCTCGGCCAAGACCGGCCACTTCTACCGGCTCGCCACCGAGGCCGAATGGGAATACGCCTGCCGCGCCGGCACCACCACCGCCTACTTCTTTGGAGATGACCCCGCCAAACTCTCCGAGTACGCGTGGTACTTCGACAATGCCGACGAAAAATACCAGAAGGTCGGCGTCAAGAAGCCCAACCCCTGGGGTCTCCATGACATCGTCGGAAATGTCGCCGAGTGGGTCATGGACGGTTATGTCGATGACTACTCCAAGGTCGGCGACCGACCCTACGTCGCCATCGAGACCGAGTATCCCAACGTGGCCCGCGGTGGCGGCTGGGACGATGATCCCGACATGCTCCGCAGCGCCGCACGCAGGGCTTCAGACGCCTCCTGGAAGATGCGCGATCCCCAGTTGCCCAAGTCCAAGTGGTACCTGACCGATGCCCAGTTCCTCGGATTCCGCATCGTGCGCCCGCTGGAAGTGCCGGCCACACCCGAAGAAATGGGGCGGTGGTGGCCCAGCTATCCCACCAAACGCTGATCCGCACGCCCTCCGCCAACGGTCGGGCCTCGCCCGACCCAGTGCCCCACCCGGGGTGAGGCAACGTTTCTGCCGCACCGCAATTAGCCATTGGACAGGGAGAGGAACTGGCCCACGTTCTTTCTCAGGATGGCTGATTTGCGCGTCATTGTGGTGGACGACGAGCCCCTCGCCCGCGAACGGCTGAGGAATTTTCTCGTGCGCGAGGGAGGGGTCTGCGTCGTGGCGGAATGCCAGAACGGAGAGGAAGCGGTCGTCGCTGTCCGTCGTGAAGCCCCGGACCTCGTTTTCCTGGATGTCCAGATGCCAGGCCTCAATGGGTTCGAGGTCCTGCGCAAACTCAACGGATCCTCTCCCCCTGCCGTCATCTTCACCACCGCCCACGATCAGTACGCCGTCCGCGCCTTTGAGATCCACGCCGTCGATTATCTCCTCAAACCCTTCGACCGCGAACGCCTCCATCTCGCCCTCGACCGGGCCCGCGCCCGGGTCGTTGCCCCCAGGAACAACGATCTTCAGGCGAAACTCGCCGCCATGCTCGAAGACCTGAAGGCCGGCGCCAAACAACCCGAGCGCATCCCCATCAAGTCCAATGGCAAGGTCACCTTCGTCCGCATCCCGGACATCGACTGGATCGCCAGTGCCGACAACTACGTCGAGCTCCACGTCGGCACCCATTGCCACCTGATCCGCGAGACCATGAACTCCATCTCCACCCGCCTCCCCACCGAGGAGTTCATCCGCGTCAGCCGCACCGCCATCGTCAACCTTTCCCGGGTCAAGGAACTCAAACCCCTCTTCCACGGCGAATACAGCATCACCCTCACCACCGGCGCCCGCGTCACCCTGTCCCGCAGTTACCGCGATCAGTTGCCCCGGCTCGGAGTCCGCTGAAAAATGGAACTCCGCGAGTTCGCCGAACAGATCCTTTTCGGTTCCACCCTCGACGCCAAACTCGCCGATCCCGGCCCACTCACCGACCTCCATCCCGGCCCGGCCATCGTCGCCCCCACTTCCCCGGGCCGCCCCGCCGAACTCCAGTTCAAGCCCCTCGCCCGGTCCGACGCCCCGACCCCCTCCTCCTTCCCAGGGCCCCGGCACCTCGACCAACCCACCCAACGCGGTCAGGTCCTCCACTTCTTCGCCAATCACGAACTCCTCGCCGTCGAATTGATGGCACTCGTCCTCCTCCGCTTTCCAGACGCTCCTCCAGCCTTCCGTCGCGATATCCTCCACACCCTCCGCGACGAACAACAACACACCCGCTGGTATCGCGACCGGATGCTCGCCTGCGGCATCCACTTCGGTGAACTCCCCGTTTCCGGCCATCTCTGGCGTCTCCTCGCCGGCATGCAGTCCCCCCTCGATTATGTCACCGGCCTCCCCCTCACCTTCGAACAGGCCAACCTCGATTTCTCCCGCATCTACTCCAAGGCCTTCCACGACGCCGGCGATCCCGTCACCGCCGCCCTCCTCGACAACATCCATCACGATGAAATCAGTCACGTCGCCTATGGCCTGAAATGGTTCCGGCGTTGGAAGGATCCTTCACTCGACGATTGGGATGCCTACCAACGCCAGTTGCAGTTCCCCCTCTCTCCCGCCCGCGCCAAGGGCCCCCAGGCCGATCCTCAACCCCGTCGCTCCGCCGGCCTCGACGAACGTTTCATCCGCGAACTCTCCGTCTACGGCAGGTCCCGCGGGCGCGCCCCCGCCATCCACCTCTTCAATCCCCTCGCCGAGGAATCCATCGCCCGCGGTCACGAATTCACCCCCTCACGCTTCCAGTCCGCACTGCTGCACGATCTCGATTCCCTCCCGCTCTACCTCGCCCGACGCGACGATGTCGTCCTCACCCGTCGCACACCCAGGACCGAATTCCTCGCCTCCCTCCAGGCCGTCGGAATCGATCTCCCCGAAGTCGAAACACTCGTCGAGGGCCGGATCGCTCCCGACAGCCTCCTCCGCTCCCGCGCCATCGGAGCCCTCCGCCCCTGGGCGTGGTCGCCCGATTCCATCGACCTCCTCCAACCCCTTTTCTCCAACCTTCCCTCCGGACGACGTCCCGCCCCGGATCCCTTCCCGCCGGAGCGGGCTGATCTCTTCCGCAAATCCTACTCTGCTCCCTTGCTCGCGGAACTCCTCGATGCCTCCCCCCCCGCACCCTGGCTCTGCCCACGCGAGATCGCCGGCGTCATCGTCACCTCCCCCGAACAGGCCCACGACCAGATCCGTCGCATCCGCGCCACCGGACATCACCCGGTCGTCATCAAGTCCGACCTCGGTCTCGCCGGCAATGCCATGGCCCGACTCTGGGAACCAACCCTGCTCCCCCAGCACGAACGCTGGATCCAATCCCGCCTCGCAGAAGGCCGAACCCTCGTCGTCGAACCCTGGCTCGACCGCATCACCGACTTCTCCCTCCAACTCGAACTCGAACCCGCCGACCTCCGCCTCATCGGCTATACCTCGCTCCACAACGATCCTCGCGGTCAATTCCTCTCCAACACCGCCGAACCCCGCTTCCACCGACGCCCCCCCGCCGCCGTCTTCCGCTCGTTCCCCACCCAACCCGACTTCGCACAACAGATCCATCCATTCTTCCTCGACTGGATCCAACGACTCGAACCGCTTCTCCGCCGCGCCGGCCACCAAGGCCCGCTGGGCATCGACGCCTTCGTCTATCGCGATCCCACCGGTCAACCCCGGCTCAAACCCATGGTCGAGATCAACCCCCGCTTCACCATGGGCCGTCTCACTCTCGAACTCATGCGCCACGTCGCCCCAGGTTGCCGGGGATCGTTCCGACTGCTGTCGTCCCGCATGCTTCCCGAGCTCGGCTTCCCGGATTTCATCACGTACGCCGCCCATCTCCACACCCAACGCCCCTGCCAACGCCAGGGCGAACCCGTCCCCCGCTGGATCTCCGGTTCCCTCTGCCTCAACGACCCCGCCCAGGCCACCCAATGGCTCGCCATCTTCGACATCGATCCCGTGTGAATCGGGATGGCGAGTATCTCATCCTGTGTTACGCCCTCCGCCATCAGATCCAGCACGTCCTTCACACGGATGCGCATCCCGCGGACGCAGGGACGTCCACCGCACTGCGCAGGGTTGATGGTGATCCTGTCCATGGTTGGGAATCTGTCGTCCTGCCACTCCGATGCACTTCGAGCTTCCCGAACACCCAAGGGATTTTCAGTACTCCCCCTCTCCATCCGCACCCCCCCCGGGCAATCGCAAATCAACGGATTCAGGTTTTAAGGTTGAGTCGGCGCCGTCCTTTCGCAGCCTGTCCCCCGGATGCGCTCTCCCTCCCTCCGCCCTGATCCCCGAATCGTTTCGACACGGTTCCTCAAGAGCGTGCTCACGGGAGTGTTGGCCACCGCCGCGACCGCCCAGACAACGCCGTCCTCCCCCGCCTCAACGGCTCCCGCCTACGCGACCCTCCAGGGCAGTGAACCCGATGCCGGATTCGGCCGCGCCCTCGCCGCCGCCGGAGACATCAACGGGGACGGCTTCGATGACCTCATCATCGGTTCCCCCACCGGCAGCAACCAATGCGGGGTCGTCGCTCTCCACCTCGGATCCGCCTCCGGGGTCCGGCCCACCCCAGACTGGTTCAGTGTCGGGTCAGTCCCGGGTGAAAACCTCGGGATCAATGTCGGCGGCGTCGGCGACATCAACCGGGATGGCTTCGACGATTTCATCGTCAGCCGATTTGATCTCTCCCGGTCCAACGTCGTTGCCACCCTTCTAGACCTTTACCTGGGCTCGAAGGATGGGCCCCAACCGACCGGATGGCGGTATCGGTTTGAACACCCGGGATTCTATCTCGGCGGCCGGGCCGGCCGGGCCGGCGACGTCAATGGCGACGGCATTGACGATTTCTTCGTCGGTCCATCGATGCTGCGATTCGTGCCCGTCCCCGACGCCAGCGGCACGGTTGTGGTCTTTCACGGCTCGACCAATGGTCCCGCCAACCTTCCGGACTGGACCGTCAAGGGCCCGCTCAAGAGCGATGGATTCGGCGCATCCGTTGCCGGCGCTGGCGACGTGAATCAGGACGGCTTCGGCGACCTGATCGTCGGGGCGCCGCTCGATGACCAGGCGGGCCATGACTCGGGACGCATTTATGTGTTCCACGGATCCCCGACCGGATTGAGCCCCACCCCGAACAGTTCCCGTCATTCGCCCCTCACCGCCCGGGACCGGTTCAGCTCGGACCAGGAAGCCTACTTCGGCTGTTCCGTCGCCGGTGCCGGCGACGTCAACGGCGACGGGTACGCCGATGTCATCGTCGGCGGCAACTTCGGCGAACGGGACGACGTGAACGAGGGATTCGCCGCCGTGTTCCTCGGTTCGCCCACCGGCCTCCGCATGGAACATCACTGGATCGGTGAACCCGACAATCCCTTCGCCAACTTCGGCAGCAGTGTGGCCGGTGCCGGCGATGTCAATCGGGATGGCTTTGCCGATGTGATTGTCGGCGCTCCCATGGCGACCGAAGACCAACTCCAGGAAGGATTGGTCGCCCTCTATCCCGGCTCACGTTCCGGACTGCGCAGGAACCCCGCCTGGACCGGCGAAGCCGACCGGACCGAGGATCACCTCGGCGAAATCGTCATCGGCGCCGGGGATCTCAATGGCGACGGTTTCTCCGACGTGGCCATGAGCGCGCCCAGCTTCAGGGATGGCGGTGTGATGGGACTCGTCCGGATCCAATACGGCTCGCCCTCCGGATTGCGGGGATCGTCCGACTGGAGGTTGACCAAGCCATGGACGGCCTCCGCGCAACTCTGGTGGGACCGGACCTCCACCCCGCAGCGATTCGGCGCCGCCTTCGCCGCCTTCACCCTCTCTCTGCTGATCGTCGGATCTGCCGTCCTCTGGCATCGGCGGACCGCCTCCGCACGCGATCTCAAGGCATACCGCGCCGGCTTGCAGGCCGCCGCACGGGACCTCCACGACGAGGTCGGCCCGCATCTCACCACGCTGGGCGCGCTGACCGCCTCCACCGGAGTTGCAGACGAATTCCCAATCGCCGCACCAAACCGTCTCCGCCAGGCCATCCGCGAACTGGGCGAATCCCTGGATTGGCTGACCTGGCGCTGGAAGTCGGGCGGAACCGATCTGCGGGCCACCATTGAAACCCTGTTCGCCACCGCCCAGGCACCTGCACGCGCCTCCGGACTTCAGGTGTTGACCGAGATCGGAGGTTTGAAGGCTCTCGGCGAATTGACCCCCGCCATCCAGCAGGAACTCCAACCCTGCCTTCGGGAAGCCGTCAACAATGTCGTCCGCCACGCCGCCGCATCCTCGGTCGTGCTTCGCGCCGGGATGTCTTCCAGTACCCACCTCCGACTCGAAATCGAAGACGATGGCCGCGGGTTGAACCGCGATGTCGGTGGTCCGGGTCAGGACGGGCTCGGGAACCTGACCGCCCGCCTCTCCCGGATCGGTGGCCGCGTCGACGTGGCATCCGAACCGGGCCGCGGCGTCCTCGTGACCTTCGATGTGCCGCTGAAGACGGAAAACAATCAGTCCCGACGTTGAAATACCACACACCCCACCCCCAAAGACCATCCGTCATCCGTCGGATGGACACCCGACACCTCAATACGGTGGTATCAGGTCTCTCCGTCGATCTCCGGTCGATCCGCGTATGAAGGTCGTCGTGATCGAGGACAATGAAGCCACCCGGCTCCGCTGGGTCCGCCTCCTGAATGACTCCACCGACTTCACCTGCACCGGCGAATATTCCAGCGCGGAAATAGCCCTCCGACGCATCCGCCCGGGCCAGTGCGATGTCGCCGTCGTGGACCTTCAATTGCCCGGAATGTCCGGCGTCGAATTCATCCGCGCCCTGGCCCGCCGGTTTCCCGAGGTGCATTGCCTCGTCATGACGGTGATGGACGACCGGAGCACCGTGTTGGAAGCCCTGCGCGAGGGCGCCGCCGGTTACCTGCTCAAACGGGGCGATCCCAAGGACCTCATCGCCCGACTCGGCGAACTTTCCACCCACGAGTTCCCGCTCTCCCCCGCCATCGGCCAGATCGTCCGCGACCAACTCAGCGCCGCTCCCATCCCGCCCGGAATCCCCCGTCTCACATCCGCCGAAGAAGAAGTCGTGCGCCTGCTCGCCGATGGCCTTTCCAACAAGGAAATCGCCGCCAGACGCGGTGTCGAAGAGTTCACCGTCCGCGACCAACTCAGCTCCATCTACCGCAAACTCGACGTCGGCAATCGCGTCGCCGCCCTGGCCAAATTGCGCCGACTCGGCTGGCGGGATTGATCCGGATCCCTGTCGCTATCCCCGGCACCGTTCCAGGCCCCACGCCACCACCGACACCTCCCGCGCAAACAACAGGTGCGGTTCAATCGACGGCAGCTCCACTCCCAGCAACCGGGTCATGTCACACGTCCCGATCTCCGCCTCCGCCCGCTGCAACAACCACGGTTCATGATCGATCTCCCCCCGATACAGCCGGCCACGTCCATCCGCGCTGTAGAGGCAGTAACGATCCGTCAACCAGGACTCCACCGTCCCCTCCCCGCCCACAAACTCCGGACCCGTCGGACGATACCTCGCCTCCCATCGCGCCCCGGGCACTCCCCGATGTGTTCGCCGGCTCGAATATTCCACCCAGCCTTCCGCACCCGTCTCACATCGCATCGCCGCATCGAAGTACGGCAGATGAAAGGCCAACCGCGCCAACCGCACCGCCAGTCGACTCGCCGCATCCAAACTGAAGAACCAAACCCCCGGCCGGCCATCCACCTTCACGTACGTCCTCACGTTCAACTCGGCGAACGCTGAGATCCCCGGCAGGCTCGGCAACCCACGCGGACCAATTCCCGTCATCCGGAACGGCACCACCCCCAGCCACGCATCCCCTTCCCAAAGATCCAGTTCCAACCCCGCCGGGAGATGTTTCCGAACCAAACCCGGATCCATCGGCCAATGCGCAAACAACAGGTCGTGCCAACCCATCCGCAGGATCCACGGCCGACCGGACCGGATCCCCACCCGTGCCGGATCTTCAATGCGTCCATCCCTGCTCATGCGCTTCCACCATGCGGGCTTCACCCAGTCCCACAAGCCTCAACCCGGGACATTCACCAACCCGTTCCCGAGCACCCCCAATGTTCCGCGTTTCCGATCCGGGCGCCCGCCCTTAGCATGTCTCCATGCTGGATGAATCGGTGGGCAGATTGAAACGGTTGCAGGCCGACGTCGCGGCGTCGCTCCGGGACGATACCCACAGCACCAACGGACCCGTCGCCCCCCGCGAAGGAATCGCCCAGTTCGTCCACTTCTGGGGGTTGGTGGGACGGTTCTTCTGGCGGAACCGTTGTCCGGTCCGCGCTTCCGCCCTCGCCTATACCACCCTGATGGCGCTCGTCCCCCTCCTCGCCGTCTCACTCACCGTCGCCTCCCTCGTCTTCGATCCCTCCAGCGAAGCCTCCCGCGCAAAACTCACCGGCATCATCGAGCGTTTCGTCGACAACGTCGCCCCCAGCCTCGGCTTGTCCGATGCCGAGTTCCAGGGACCCATGCAGGCCGCACCGGAAGTCGAAGGGGAACTGGAAACAGCAGCAGCAGCCCGACGCGCTTCCGTCGCCGACAACATCCTGGGATTCGTTTCCAAGATCCATTTCGGGACCATCGGGGTCACCGCCATGCTGGGCCTCATCTTCGTGGCCATCTCTCTGCTCAGGACCATCGAAGCAGCCTTCAATGACATCTGGGGCGTGGCCAAGGGGCGCGGTTGGTTCGAGAGCATCATCCTCTACTGGGCCGCCATCTCCCTCGGCCCCATCATCATGCTCGTCGCCACCACCTCCGGTTACCTCAATGCCCTCTCCGAACAGAGCGCCGGACTCGCAAAGATTCCCGGAGTCGCACTCCTCAGCTCCGAACTCGTCCCCCTCCTCGTCGTCGGCCTCGGCTTCGGCGCCCTCTACCGCGTCATGCCCAATACCCGGGTCGACTGGCAGGCCGCCCTCCTCGGCGGACTCGTCTCCGCCATCCTCTGGTGGCTCAACAACCGCCTCGGGGTCCTCTACTCCACCAAGGTCGTCACCTACTCCAAGATCTACGGTTCACTCGGCGCCATCCCCCTCTTCCTCCTCGGCCTCTACTTCTCCTGGCTCATCGTCCTCTTCGGCGCACAGGTCTCCTACGTCTTCCAAAACCGTCACGCCTACCTCCAGGAACGCATGGCCGAACGTGTCCACCATCAGGCCCGCGAATTCGTCGCCCTCCGCTTCATGGCCGAAATCGGCCGCTGCTTCGCCCTCAAGCTCCCCCCGCCATCCGCCCCCCTCCTCTCCACCCGCTTCGCCGTCCCCGCCCGTCTCGCCACCCAGATCCTCGAATCCCTTTCCAACGCCCAACTCATCGTCGAAACCGCCGCTCCCGACTCCGGTTACACCCCCGCCCGCCCCCTCGAACAGATCGTCGTCCGCGACATCCTCAAGGCCCTCCGAACCGGTCAGGGCTCCGATCTCCCCACCACCCAGGACGAATCCCGACCCGTCGTCCAGGCCGAGTTCGCCGCCATCCTCGCCGCCGAGGAAAGCCGATCCTCCCGCATCAACCTCGCCGAACTCGTCCAGCGCATCCCCGTCACCACCTGACCCACCCTCCATCTCCACCCTTCCCCTCCATGAACGAGGTTTCCATCTCCTTCCGGAAACCGGCCCATCCGCCCGGAACCCCTTCCACCCCAGCCCACCTTCCCCGCACCCATCTCCGCATCGATGGCATGACCTGCGGCAATTGCGCACGCCACGCCACCGATGCCCTCCAGTCTGTCCCCGGCGTCTCCCACGCCAGCGTCGATCTCGCCGCCGGCACCGCCGTCGTCTCCTGGAAACCCGACGCCACTCCCACACCCGCCTCCCTCCTCCCCCCCGTCGCCCAGGCCGGATTCAAGGGAACCCTCCTCGATTCCCCATCCAGGACCGGTCCCGCCCCCGCCGCACCCAATCCCTGGAAACTGTCCCTCACCCTCGGCATCCCCGCCGCCCTCATCCTCATCGTCGGTGACTGGTTCCTCGGTCTCGGCATGAACCGCTCCTTCCAATTCTTCTCCCTCGCCCTCGCCACCCCCGTCGTCGCCGTCCTCGGAAGCCGCTTCTTCCGCGGTGCCTGGTCCCAACTCCGCGCCGGTGCCGCCAACATGGACACCCTCGTCTCCCTCGGCGTCTCCGCCGCCATGGGATACAGCCTCTTCGCCCTCCTCTCCCAACAGCCCGGCCACCTCTTCTTCACCGAGTCCGTCACCCTCCTCACCCTCGTCGGCATCGGTCACTTCCTCGAAAGCAACATGTCCGCCCGCGCCGGCAATGCCCTCCGCGCCCTGCTCGAACTCACCCCTCCCACCGCCCTCCGCCTCTCCCCCTCCGATACCGAGGAACACGTCGCCGCCGAACTCCTCCGCCCCGCAGACCGCATCCTCCTCAAACCCGGCGATCGCATCCCCGTCGATGCCCGGGTCCTCGAAGGCTCCTCGGCCGTCGACGAATCCCTGCTCACCGGCGAATCCCTTCCGGTCGACAAATCTCCCGGCTCAACCCTCTTCGCCGGTACCACCAACCAGAACGGTCGTCTCGTCGCCTCCGTCACCGCCACCGGCGAGGATACCGCCCTCTCCCGCATCGCCGAGGTCATCCGACGCGCCCAGTCCACCCGCGCCTCCGTCCAGCGCCTCGCCGACCGCATCAGCTCCATCTTCGTCCCCATCGTCGTCCTCATCGCCATCGCCGCCGCCGCCTTCTGGCTCCTCGCCCCCGACATCGCCGCCGCCGTCCATGCCAAGGCCGGTTCCCTCCTCTGGCACACCCACCTCCCCACCTCCCCCGTCGCCACCGCCGTCCTCATCTTCTGCGCCGTCCTCGTCATCGCCTGTCCCTGCGCCATGGGCCTCGCCACCCCCGTCGCCCTCATGGCCGGCGTCAATGCCGCCGCCCGACGCGGCATCCTCGTCCGCGACGCCGCCGTCCTCGAAACCTGCGGCCACATCGACACCCTCCTCTTCGACAAGACCGGCACCCTCACCCAGGGACATCCCGCCGTCGTCGCCCAGGATGACTTCCGCACCCCCGACAACCGGGTCGTTCCCCTCGCCGAAATAGCCGCTTCCCTCGCACGCCCCTCCAATCATCCCCTCAGCATCGCCCTCGCCCGACTCGCCCCCGGTTCGCTCCAGGTCGGTCAATGGACCGAAACCGCCGGGGCCGGTGTCCAGGCCCAGTGGTGGAACCAATCCGTCCAACTCGGTTCACTCGCCGCCGCCACCCGCGCCGGTGTCGATCTCACCCCTGCACAACCCTTCTTCAACGCCTGGCTCGCCCAGGGTGCCACGCCGCTCGTCCTCTCCGCCGGAACCCAACTCTGGGGCGCCTTCGCCCTGCGCGATACCCTACGCCCCGAGGCACGCGACGCCATCCAGCGCCTTCGCCAGGCCGGTTATCAGGTCGGCATGCTTTCCGGCGATCATCCCCTCGCCGCCCAGGCCGTCGCCCGCGAGGCAGGCATCGATCCCGAACTCGTCCATGCCGGCGTCCGTCCCGAAGGCAAGGCGGACATCCTCCGACAACTCCGCGCCACCGGCCGTCAGGTCGCGTTCATCGGCGATGGCATCAACGACGGTCCGGCATTGGCCGCTGCCGATCTTGGTATTGCCGTCGCCCGAGCCTCGGACGTAGCGCGTGAAGCGGCCGGGATCGTCTTGCTGCGACCCGATCTCGGAGGTGTGGCCGACGCCCTGCAACTCGCCGCCGCCACCCTGCGGACCATCCGTCAGAACCTGTTCTGGGCCTTCTTCTACAACGCCGCCGCCGTGCCCCTCGCCGCCGTCGGACTCGTCCACCCCGCCCTCTGCGCCGCCGCCATGGGCCTCAGCGACCTCATCGTCGTCGGCAACGCCCTCCGCCTGTCCCGCCGCCTCCGCTGATTGAAGGAATTGGAAACAACCCCTCCCCCCTCCACATTCTTCGCGCCTTCGCGTGAAACCCTCCACGGGGCGGCGACGCCCGGTCGCCTCCGCGCAATGCGCTCCACCCCGACTCCCGCGGATCAGTACACGCCTTCGACGATGTTCTTCTCCATCGCGCCAAACGGGCGGACGTCGCCGACCCCATCCCAGGCATAGGGCGGACGCGGGGCGCGTCGGATGGCCTCATCGCGCTCAAGGAAGCGCGGCATGAAGAATTCCTGGGTGAGGGTAGTGAGTTCCACCCGACCAAATTCGCCGTACGGCACGGTCTCGCCGGTCTGGTTCGGATTCACCACGCGAAGGATGGCCCGGGGTTGGGGAGCGTAATAGGTGACGCTGAACTGATCTTCGGGCTGCAACGGCACACTGGCCGCCAGTCCCATCAGGGTGTTGCCATAAGTCGGATAGAACCCGATCCGGCCTTCGAGCAGTTCCTCCACCAGGAACCGCACCTCCTGGGGCTTCATCGAGGTGCCGCCACAGAACACGCCGCGGATGCCGGCGTCCCAGAGGTTCACCTTCTCCGCCAGGGCCTCCAGCAGCTTGGGCGTCGTGAACAGGCCGCTGACCTTGCGGTGCTTCAGGATGGTTGCGGCCTGGTCAACCACATGGGCCATATAGGCCTTCGCAACCTCGAATTGTTTCGCTGCGAGGATCTTCTTCACGAAGCGGGGATCGAGATCGATGAAATAGCAGGAACTGCCCCGGACATTGGCCAGGTGCTCGATCGCCAGACGCAGACGGCGCGGACCCGTCGGCCCCATCATCAGCCACGCTCCGCCACGCGGGAAGTGGGCGTCACTGATCTTGTCGCTGAATTCGGAGTAATCGACCTTGTAGTCATTCCACCCGATCCGTTGCTTGGGCATCCCGGTGGTTCCACCAGTCTCAAAGATGTTGAAGGGCTTTCCCTTGAACGCGCCCGGAACCCAGCTCTCCGGCTGCAGATCCCGCAGGTATTCGTCCTGGAAATGCGGGAACTTCAACAGGTCATCCACCGTCCGCACCTCCACACGCGGATCAAAGTTCTTCGAAGCCCAGTCGAGCCAGAAGGGGCAACCCGTCGCCGGGGTGAAATGCCACTGGATGATGTCGCGGAGGTGGGAATCAAGCTGGCTGCGGGCCGCAGCCACGGCTTCAGGAGCAACGGTCGGGATCGGCATGGTATGATTTCCTCAAAAGGAGTCGGAACGTGTCACGGTATCGTGTTTTGGAAAGTCGCCCGGTTGCGGCCAGGGAAGGCCCCGCCGCAATCCGGTGCAGTCATCACTTCTTCAGGTTGATGTCGCCGGGAGGCTTTTCGATGCCCACGGGTTTCGCTCCGGCTCCGATGGCGAAGAGATGGGTCTGGCTCCCGATATACATGGTGCCGTTGGCCACGATCGGGGTGCTGTAGACAGGCGCACCCACGTTGGTCTCACTGATCAGCTTCAGGGTCCGGTCCGCCTTCAACACCACCACGTCACCGTCCTCATCCCCCACATAGACCTTTCCGTCCGCCACAAAGGTCGATCCCCACATGTGGGCCTTCATATCATAGATCCAGTTGAGCTTCCCGGTGTCCACGTCGAGGCAGTGGATGAAGCCCGAGAAGTCGGCGATGAACAGCAGGCCCGTCGCCGGATCAATCGACACCGTCGAGATGGAACGTTTGACCCCGCGATATTCCCACACGATGCCGTCCTTGGTCACGTCACCCTTCCTGGTGGGATCAATGCAGACCAAACGACCCACACCTTCGCCATGTTCCGGATCCTGCCCCGAGGCCACATAGACACGGCCCTTGTAGAACACTGGCGTTGAATTGATCTCACTGGGACCTTCCGCAGCGGGATATTTGATGGGCTTGCCGTCGCGGACCTTGTACTCGGGCGGGTTCAGATCCGCCCACCAGACCTTCTTCAGGTAATCAATGTCGGTCTCCTCGGTCATTTGGGTATCGGTTCCCGGCAACACCGGCACGATGGCGGCCCCAGTGCCCTTCTGGGGTTTGGCATCGAACGCATAACAGACCCCGTCGCCACCCCCGAAATAGATCTGCCACTTGCCGTTCACCAGACCGGCCGAGGGCGAGGTCCATTGCCCATGGAAAATCCGGGGCCCTACCCCCGCATTGTCCTCGGCAACCAGACTGCCGGTCTTGGGATCCAGGGCGATGAAGCTCGGGGAATTGGGGGACGGAATGTTGACGTGGGTCCAATCCTGGCCGTTGGACGTGCAGATATAGAGCAGGCCATCCACCAGGATGACGGAACTGTTGGCCGCGTTGTGCGGGAAAACACCCAGCTCATCCATCATGTCATAGACCCAGATGATGTCCGCATCCTTCGGCCCGGGCTCCAATCCTGAGCCTTCGGCCGGGGTATCCTTGGTCATATAGGCGCCCTCGTCCTTGAAGTCGCCATCATTGCCATTCCTCAGGCCCTCGGTATCAAGACAGATGACCTCACAGCGCGAAGTCACCAGATAAAGCCGGTTGCCCACCACCAACGGCGAGGAAAGCAGCCCCAGATTCTCCCAGTCATTGACCTTGCCCGATTTCAGCTTCGGCACCACCAACTGCCACAGGAACTCGCCCGTCTTCTCGTCAAACACCAGCAGGATGGACCGGTCCCCGACATGGGCCTTGTCCCGCGGCGATTCGTTGTTGGTGCCGACAAACACCTTGCCTCCCGAAACCACCGGGTTGCCATACGTCTGGGAGCCCAGCTTGACCGCCCACTTCACATTCTGCGTGGTGGCCAGGTCGATCTCCTCGGTCCCGGACTTCAACTTGCCCGGGTCGAAGGAATCCGGGAGGCCCCTGGCCGGCGAATACATGTTGCGACCCGGATCATTGCCGCCCCACTGGGGCCAGTCCTGGGCTTGGGTCGTTGCACATGCCGCAATCGCGGACACGGTCAGGATCGGAAACAGTTTCATCAGCATTCAGATTCGGTGGATGTGGATTTCGTTCGCTCTCTCCAAAACATCAGTTGGGCGTCACCAGGATATTGTCGATGGCCACCCGCTGTTCCTGCGGGGCAAAACCAAACAGGCCGGGGGATCCATTGCGATGCCCGTTTTTGTGGGTGAACTCCACCAACCACTTGTCGGGTTCGGGATCACCCTTCTTCCACGCCTTGCCGCGCACGATCGCACTGCCGTCGGCCTGAATGTCGACCCGGGCCTGTAGGGTGTACCACTCGTTCGGCGCCCACTTGAACGGGGCACTCAACTTGATCCGTTCCTGGTTGGAGTTGATCTCGATCTCCTGGGAGTTGCCCTTGAGGATCACGGCGTACCGCTGGTTGATCACCCCAACCTCCGACATCTTCCTCCGGTTGCCCTCGCTGAGGACATCCGCCTGGATGGTATAATTGGAGAGCGTGGGGAACCCGAAGAACACCTGGCCGCGCTGGAACAGTTTGTTCTCGATCGTCTTCACCAACGCCTGGTTGGATTCCACCCCTTGCATGGGCTTGGACCGGACCTCAAACCGGAACCTCGCCGAGTTCCACGACAACGCCGGGTAGGCAAAGTCCGTCGGGGGCTCCATCGTGTTCGTCGTCTTGTTGGTCATCGCGAACTCCTGGAAATCAAATTTCAACGGCGGCGCCGGAAGGATTCGTCCCTTCACATAACCCACCCACTCGCTCCCGTCCGGCCGCTTCAACGTGGCCTTGAACTGACCTGCACTCGCCACGCCGGAAGCCGCCGCCACCAACCTGCCCTGCGCATCAAATCGGCCATTGGCAAAGGCCCGTACCAGGGCCGTCGGCGGAACATAAGGCTCCCACATCACCCCTTTCGGATCCACCGACTCCTCAACCGTGAACCCGTTTGCGTCCAAGGCTCGGATCCGGAATGCCTGGGTCTGGCCAGGCCGGATCAGGAACTCAAAGGGAATGATCTGCAATTGGGTCGCCGGTCCCGGCTTCGGCCATGCCGCAGCCACCGGCGCCGGAGGTGTGACGCCTCCCTTGCCAAACGCATAGAGCTTCTTGTCCGTCTGGACATACAACCGCCCGCCATAGCCCACCGGAGATCCATAGCATCGTCCCACCAACTGCGTGCGACTCAACTCTTCCGCACCGTCTTCGCCCGGACGCAATACCACCAGGTCGCCGTTCGACACCGATTCCGGATCCTGCGCCGAATCGCCCTTCGACACATACATCGCGACATAGAGAAGGCCGTCCGCATAAAAGGGAGTGCTCTGCCGCTGTTCAATACCCACCTTCCGCTTCCACAGGACCGCGCCCGTCACCGCGTCCACCGCACACAACTCGCCGGTCCCGTTCACCTCATAGATCCGGTCCCCCACCACCACCGGTGAACTCGAAAGCGAACCCACTCCGTTGCGCCATTGCTCAAAGGTCTTCGGCGGGAAAACGTGCGGCGTGATCGAGTTCGTCGGCTTGACCTCTTCAGGTCGCGGGATCCGGAATGCCGCCATCCGCCCGATCTCCGACGAATCCAGGTTCTCGGATTCATGGGTGGAGATGAGGTTGTCCCGGTGCCGGACCAGCGATGCATTGATTCCGCCCTTGGCCCCGGCCTTGGCGAAGGAAAAGCGCCACAGGGGTTCACCCGTCCGCGCATTCAATGCCAGCAACGTGCTGTCGCCCCCCGCGCTGTACAGCACCCGCTTCCCACCCCAGAAATCAAGATACGGATTCGAAAACGTGTTGTCCTGCGGACGCGCCCCGGGCGCCGAACTCCACACCAGTTCTCCCGTCAGTTTGTCGAAGGCATAAAACCGGTCACCCGCCGCTCCATGCGCTCCCCAGGCGCTCGTGATGCCACGCGTGATCACCAATTCCCGGTCCACCACCGGCGAAGCCGTACGCGCATTCGGAAACGTCAAACGCCCAAACTCTTCCATCATCGAATGCCGCCATAACAGCTTCCCCTCCGGATCAAACGCGCACATCAACCCCTGCGCGAATTGCACATACACATTGCCCGTCTCCCCATCCACCGTCGGCGAGGACGTCGCGTACCTCAGATAAATGGTGTCGGAAAGGAAATCGGATTCACGGTGCTCCCAGATCAGCTGTCCGGTGGCCGCGTCGTAGCATCGGACCGCCTCCTGCAATTCCGCGCCTTCACCCAGAAAGCCATTGATGTACAACCGCCCCCCAGCGATCGCTGGCGTGCTCTGGCCCGGAAAATCCGCCGTCCAGGCCGCATCCCCCACCGCAATCTTCGCGGGCAACCCCTTCTCCGCGGACACCGAATTCTGGGTGGGTCCCCGCCAGCCCAGCCATCCGGAAACCGATGCTGCATGGGTCAGGGAAAGTCCCGTCAGGAGACACAGGGCAGCGCGGAATAGGGGTGTGTTCTTCATGGGAAAGCGACCTTCACGGTGCCACGCACCATGCTCCCCACACCCCCCTCAGGCAACCATTTAGTACGGGTGCGTACGATCTCGGGCGTCTTCCTGTCCCTTCTCCCAAACATCTCCTCTCTCGCGCCATCCCCGCCGAATTGCGCATTGAGTCGGTTCCCCGCTTCAGGCAATTCCACAGGCGAAACGCGCCTCCCCCCGCCACCATGGAAGTCACCTACTCGATCCGCGCCCACGACGGTCAGGTCTACGGACCGTATCCACTGCCCGAGATCCTCACCTGGATCGGTGAAGGCCGGATCGGTCCGGATACCCCGATGACCCGGAGCGATCTCGGGAGTTGGCAACCGGCCGGAGACTATTCCGAACTCCGGTTCCCCAACACCGGCGTGCCAAGCCCCACTCCGCCACCCCCACCCACCGCCGGCACCGCCGGTCCAGAGTCGCAGACGGCACCCACTCCCGATCTGTCGGTACTCAAGTCCGGGGCGAGTTGGTTCTATTGGATTGCCGGTCTGACCGCGGTGAATGCCGGGGCCTGGATGGCCGGGAGCAACATGCGGTTCGTTGTGGGAACGGCCCTGGTGGATGTCTTCAATGCCATGGGCGAGAACGCCAATGCCCGGGGTTTGGCCATTGTCCTGGATGTCCTCCTGATCGCCTTGTTCGTGGTGTGCGGCATCTTCGCCCACAAGGCCCACATCTGGGCCTTCGCCGTCGGGATCACCGTTTACCTCCTCGATACCCTGCTGTGTCTCCTGGCCCAGGAATGGATCGGTCTCGCGTTCCACGCCTGGGCACTGTTCGGGCTGGCCCAGGCCATGCGCCTCGCCTGGCAACTCCGACCGTTGCTCCGGGACCAACGCTGAGCGCTTACCCGCCGGGACGTTGGCAGGATTCGCGATTGAACCCGTCGTCCCCTTCGCAAACGCTGTTCCCATGCTCCGTCCCCGCAAGAAGTACACCGTCCACGATCTCCAACAGCTCAAGGGCAAACGCTGCCTCACCCACATCCATGTGAAATCCCCGGAAGAGGCCGCCGCCGCGGCCGCCGCCGGCGTGGACATCATGAGTTGCAGCTTCGATTCCCCCGAGTCCCAGGCGCGACTGCCCCGCCTGGTCGAGGCCGCCCCCAACAGCTTCCTGTCCGCCGCCACACCCCATGGCATGGCCTCGGGTGAGGAAGCGATCCGCATCGGATTCCGCGCCCTCGAAGCCGGCGCCAGCTCGGTCTATTGCTCGGCCAGCCCCTTCATCATCGAAGCCATGGCGCGCGAAGGATTGCCCGTGGTCGGCCATCTGGGACTGGTCCCGCGTCACGTCACCTGGACCGGCTACCGCGCCATCGGCAAGACCGCGACCGAAGCCCGGCTCCTGCACGAGCAGATGAAGACCCTGGAGGACGCCGGCGCCTACGCCGCGGAACTCGAATGCGTGCCCCACAACCTCGCCCGTTTCCTCTCCTCCCAGACCCGCATGCTCCTCATGTCGCTCGGATCCGGCAGCGGCTGCGACACCCAGTTCCTGTTCTCCGACGACATCCTCGGCGATTACGAGGAACGCCCTCCGCGCCACGCCAAGGCCTACCGCAATTTCCTCGCCGAACATCGGCGCCTCCAGCAGGAACGCATCGCCGCCTTCTCCGAATACATCGCCGATGTCACCGAAGGCCGGTTCCCGGATCGCTCCCACCTCATCGAGATGGATGAAACCACCTTGCAACAGGTGATCCGGGACGTGGGATCCCAATGAAGCCCGTCTGAAGGACATCCCGGAGGAGGGCAATGGGGTCAGTCCCGTATTATTGACATTTGTCCCGCATCCGCTCCACGAACTGCGCCAGTTCCGTTCGTTCCCCGGCCAGCCCCAAAGACCGCCTCTGTCATCCCCTGCGCCAGGGAGCTGTGCTTAACCCCAGGCATCTTCCCGGCCACTTCCACCACCCACCGCGCCTTCTCCGGATCCTTCGCCGCCTTCCGGATCAGCCCTGTTCAATGACAATTGTTCTTCCGCATCACGGGCTTCCCCCGACACGACCCCTCCCACCAATCCCTCCCATGGGTTGTCCAATCGCCCCTGCCGGATGGGCGCCTCCGTGCCGGCGACCTGTTCCGCCCGCCGCTCGCGGCCTCCCGTACCGCCGGCCTCGCCCAGCAACCGTTCCAGACTCGGCCACCCATCAACACCAACGGGTGCATCTCAGCCCCGAACCGCTCCGGCAGTTCAGAAACCAATCCGGGGAAGGCCCGGCGATCGTCGCCCCGGCGGAAGAGGGTCTCCCCACCGTTGCCCCGGCTCATCACGCGATACCCACCATCCACGACGTGGATGCGAAGTGGTCGTGCCATCACGCGAAACCGAACGCCGACGATGAATCGTCAATAGTATGGGACTGACTCCATTGCCTACACAAACCAGACCAATCCTCCCGGTACGCGGGCCATGCCCGAGGAAAAGGCGCAGTGATCTTCCCGGACAATCAGAATGTCCGGATCACCCGGAATGCCACCACACCGCTCACGTCGCCGGTCACCGATCGTTCCAGTCCCACACCCATCTGGAGACTGGTGGAAAGGCCCAACTCCATGTGCAACTGCGGCATCACCCGAAGCTCGAACTGATCAAGGGCGGCAAATTCCCAATTGGTTTCAAGACCCACTGCCAACTGCTGGTTCAGGTTGTGGAAAACCGAAGGATTGATCAGGAACCGCGAATCCATGCGGGATCCCGACCATTCAAGCCGTGCACCGGTGATCGCCATGAAACTGGTATGGCCACGGGTGGCATACCCGGTGAGGTACAACGGTTGCAGGACATGGCCCCGTTCCCCCAGCCACAACCGTTCCCCGATCAACTGCAATCCGTGAACGAACCGGCTCGATACCCGTGTGGGCAGGGTCATCTGGTAGGCGACCTTCAACGCCTCCGACCGTGTGTTGGAGAAAGGCAATTCCAGTTCCACCGCATGCCCATCCCACACCGCATATTCGATTTCAGGTGCCCATTGAAACCGCGGTCCCTCACCCGAAGCCACCCAACGCACCAACGTGTTCACCTCGAACTCACCCCGCTTCGCCCCCAGTGGTCGGACCAGGTCGAACACCATCGGCTCCGGAATGTGCAACTCACCGCTGCTCTCGTCCGCCGTGTTCGCCCGGAACATCTCCACCTGCGCACCCGACAACACCGGACCCACACCCGGTCCGCGATCCAAAGTTTCCCGATCTTCCACTCCCGGTGTTATGGATTCAGCCGTTGCCCTGCCGGTCCACACGACGGCCAGGCATCCCAACACCGCGCTCCCCACCCCAATCCAGTGCCGGGCACCGCCCGACCCCCATCCGCTCCGGGTCAAATTCATGCGCCCAAAAAATTGCCACGAATCCGGGTCTTTCAAGAAATACATCCGGGACGCGGATCAGGCCCATTGACCCCAGCCCAACTGGCCAGAATGCAACACCCTGTCGCATTTCATCCGGTTTACCGTCGTCATCCGCCGGATTCCCGCGGGTTCCATCCCGCCAACAAGTTTGGCAAGCCCGATGCTCCCCTCTCTCCCGTGGAAACTACCCGGTCAATTCGGCAACGAACTGTTCCGGGCCCCTCCGCGCCGCCGCTCTGGATTGGCGCACCGGTCCCACCCTCATCCCCGACCGCGCTGGGCGAACAGGCCTGACGCGTTGCTTCATGAAAACTGGCCTGGCGGACTTCCACAGTCCGCCAGGTTTCTCTTTGCCTTCAGCCTCGCTCCTTCAATCGCCCACCCGATCCACGCACCAGTTCCAGTTGTCCCTTCAACACCTGCCCGATCCGCGGCGTCGACAAACCCGTCTTCAGATCCCGGATCTGGGATCCGATCCCAAGCCGATACTGCCGCACCAACTCCGCCGGACTCACCCCAACCTGCGCCGTTGCATCCTGCAACAAGCGCCATCCCTGCTCCATCGCCACCGCCCTCGGACCCGCCGACATCACCTCAAGGCTGCGGACCGGGTCCGGATGAAACGCGGTGATCTTCCACGACAACCGATTCCCCAATAGCCCCTGCTGGGGATCCACGGCCCGGACCGTCACCTTGCCCGTCTTGCGGAATCCAGCCGGGGTCTCCCCACCCAACCGATACAACTCCACCCGCACCCGCTCGTGATTCTCCACCAGGCGCTCACGTCCGTTCTTCGGATCCGTCGCGCGCTTTTTCACCCGGAATTCGTGGAGCCCCACTTCCGGACGCAACGCACCCATCGCTCCCAACCCGACCACGGAAAGATAGATCGCCGCATCGCCCGCACCGATGCGCTGCCCCATTTCCTCGACACTGAACCGGCGACGGGCGGCAAATCCCAGATACATCCGGGCCAACTGCCCCACTCCATCCAGCCCATCACCCCGGGCATCCACCCGCGTGATCCCCAACAGCGCATCGCCCAGATCTCCCGGACCCGGCGCATCGCACACCAACGCCAGATGCTCCAGCTCCGCAGCCAGTTCATCGATCCGTTGCCGCGCCGTCTCTTCCATCGCCGCAACCGGTCCCAGGGCGTTCAGACCGACGCGACATCCATCCGCCAATGCCAGGAACTGTTCCAGCCGATGCAACTCATCGAACACAACCGCCCGATCGGGATCCTTCTGGAAAAATCCAGGTTCCTGGGTCCGCGCCATCAACGCCGCCTTGCGGTCCAGGAACGGCCCCAGACAACCCTCCAAGGCGCTCCACAACCCGCGACACCGGTCCAGTTCCCGCTGCACCGTCGCACCCGCCTCGGTTCCACCGCGCCGCGTCGACATCACCGGCTTTGCAGGCGGTTCCGGCGCGATGCGTCGGGTCTCCACCTTCCCATCCTGCACCGTCAACGTGATCACCGTTCCCGGCACCACCCCGCCACCCGACAACATCCGGGCCAGTGGCATCAGCAGGCGCTGCTCCACCGTCCGCTTCAACGGACGCGCCCCGAAACTCGGCGAGTAACCTTCCCTCACCAGCAATCCCAGCACCGACCCATCCACATCCACCGTCACCTGGCGACGCCGGATGCCACCCCGCTTCAACACCTGCTCGACCTCGCGCCGCGCAATCCTCTCCGCCACCTCCAAAGAAAGCGGTCGGAACAACAGGATCCGATCAATCCGATTCAGGAACTCCGGTCGGAAGAATCGGCTCAACTCGCGCCAGGTCTGTTCCTTGTCCGATGACGGTTCCAAAGCCACCCGCGGCGCACCAAACCCCAATGGGGTCGCCGCTGCCGAAGGCGCCCCGACATTCGACGTCAGGATGATGATGGTTCGACGGAAGTCCGTCATGCGTCCGCGCCCATCGGTCAGTCGTCCGGCATCGAACAACTGAAGGCAGAGGTCGAACACGTTCAGATGCCCCTTCTCGATCTCATCGAAAAGCACCACCGAAAACGGCTGCTGCCGCACCGGATCGGTCAGCAATCCGTTTTCCCCCCGCGCCCCGATCAACCGCTGGAACCCTTCCGGACTCGCAAACTCCGACATGTCGAACCGCAGCAATCGCGAGGCATCCCCGAACAGCTTCTCCGCCAATGCCCGCGCCAACTCCGTTTTCCCAACCCCCGTCGGCCCCACGAACAGCATCACCCCCATCGGCTTGCCCGGATCCGTCAACCCCGCCTTCACCAACGTCACCAGGTCCACCACCGCATCCACCGCATCCGATTGCCCGATGATCCTCGACTCAAACCATTCCCGCAGCGCCTCCCGATCCAGGGGTACCTCATCATCCAGGATGTCCGCCGGTACTCCCGTCGAGCGCGACACCGTCTCGATCACCTCGCGCCAGGTCACCGGTGCCGATGCCGCCCGCGCCGCCGAAGCCACTCCCTTGAACAGCACGATCGCATTCCCCGGCCTCGCCATGTGGCCCATGAAATGATCCGCCACCTCGATCAACCGGTCCCGCACCGCCTCCGGCAGGCTCATCCCCAACTCCATGCCGATCCCATCCAATACCTCCCGCGTCTCCTCCACCGACGCCGCTGAAATCAACACCCGGTCAAACAGCCGCGCCACCGGCGCCACCGCTCCGATTCCCCGCTCGAATTCTTCCGGCGTGCTCTCCCCCAGCACCAGGACACTCCCATCCTCCAGATGCGGAGCCAGTGCCGCCGCCACGTTCGCATCCGACTTGTCCGAACGCCCGATCCCGGACAGGTCGGAAAAGTTCGGCACATACAGCAGGACCCGGCGCGGCGCACGGGCCTGTGCGATCAATTCCTTCAGGCGGGTCTCCCATTCCCCCAGGTACTTCGTCCCGTTCATGAAGTCCGCTGGAGACACCCGCAACACCAGCCAACCGCCATTCTCCGGCTCGGCCAACCGATGCACCAATTCCTGCACCAACGCCGTCTTCCCCACCCCCGATTCCCCCAGCAACACCACCGAGCGTCGGGGCTCGCGCCGCAACATCTCCATCACCTGCCGCGCCGCCTTCTCCGCCCCATGCGCACGCCCCAGTTCCCCCCGCCGCGCCAGACCCGTCAGATCAGTTCCAAATCGGGAAAGTTCCCCCGCATCCGTCAGGGTCGGTGCCCGCTGCCGCAACCACTGCAGAAGCCTCGGATATCGCAATCCCGACTCCGACCACACCTGCAAGGCCCGCGTCATCAACTCCGGGGAAACCACCTCCTCCGGGTTCTCCAACGTCCAACCGCCGCGCAACCCTTCCTCGACATACCCCGCACTCCGATGCTGCACGTCCGTGTCCGGATCGGCCGACGCCCGCAACAGCTCCAACCCGTGGGCTTCGTCCTTCAACTCTCCCAGAACCTTCACCGCCGCAAACCGGACATTCCAATCCCCGTCCTGTCTCAGGAGCCGGACCACCTCCGATACAAATCCCCGACGCCCGGCCACCGCCTCCACCACCGCCGTTCGGACCATTCCGTCCGGATCCGCCACCAGCTTCATCAACGGTTCATCCGAATCCCCTGTCGCGATCCCGCCCAACACCCGGGCCGCACACGCCCGCACTTCCGGTTCCGGATCCCCCGCCAATCTCACCACCGCCTCCACCAGGGACTTCTCCCCGCGCCCCATCCCCGCGTCCAACCCCGCCACCCGCAACTTCGGCTGCGGCGCCCGCAACAGCCCCAGAAGCAAATCTTCCGATGCCGGTGGCTCCCTCAAAGCCACCACCAACAACCGCACCTTCTCGTCCGGATCGGTGTAGTCGCCGCGGCGCAAGGCATCCATCAAATGGCGAATCTCGTCGTTCATCGTCGGGGGTCGCCACCCTAGTCCGCCCCCAAACCCGCCCACAAGCCCACCCATCCGCTTCGCCCTCCACCCTCCGCCCCTTCGTCCTTCGCCCCTTCGTCCTTCGCCCTTTGCCCTCCGCCCTCCCCCCTTTGCCCCTTCGTCCCTTCGTTGTTCATCCCTTCGTTGTTCGTCCCTTTGTTGTTCATCCCTTTGTTGTTCATCCTCGCCGCGATCAGGCCATCGCCAACCCCTTGCCACCCGCCTGTCTCTCCTGTCCCCTCCTCCCCGTCCATGCACGCCACCGCATTCCGCATTCCGCTCCTGCTTTGGGCGTTCGCCGTGCTCCTCGCCATTCCCGGGTGTCATTCCCCCTCCAGCCCTCCCGCCCCTTCCACCACCTCCGCCCGCCCCGGCTTCACTCCCGTCCCAACCTCTTTCGCCCACATCGAAAACGCCTTTCAACTCGGGCCGAATCTCTGGTCCGGCGGCGAACCCCTCGGCGACCAGGCCTTCACTGCCCTCGCCCAGGCCGGCATCAAGACCATCGTCTCCGTCGACGGCGCCCGCACCGACGTCGAGACCGCCCGCCGCCACGGTCTCAACTACATCCACATTCCCATCGGCTACAACGGCATCCCGCCCGATGCCGCCGCCCAACTCACCGCCGTTGCCGATTCCGTCCGCGACGGGATCTTCATCCACTGTCATCACGGCCGGCATCGCGGACCCGCTGCCGCCGCCATCCTCGCCCGGGCCAGGGGGGCTTGGGATGCCGCCCAGGCCCTTCGTTTCCTCCAACAGGCCGGCACCGCTCCCGAGTACGCTGGCTTGTACCGCGCCGCGACGGAGTATCGGCGGCCGGACCCGGAATCCATCCAGCGCGCCGCCAGTTCCCTGAGCCCTTCGGTTTCCCCCGACGACATGGTCGCCGCCATGGTCCGCATCGATCTCCATGCCGAAGTCCTGACCGACATGAAGGCGGTCGGCTGGAAGGTCCTCGATTCCGCGCCGGATGAGACCCCGGTCCAGGTGGCCCGCCTGTTCCGTGAACAGTTCTCCGAGGGAATCCGGCTCGGGTTCGGTCCCCACGACGACGCCGATTTCCTTGAGGCCATGCGTCGGAGCGAAACGGCGGCGCGGGATCTGGAGCTCGCCCTGGCCCGCGCCGACACGGCCGGGGCTGACCAGGCTTGGAAAACCGTCCGCGAGAACTGCACCACCTGCCATCGCCGCTGGCGCAACAGCCGGTGATATCCGGTCCAAGGCGTTGGCGTTTCATTTCGCCTCGACCCCGACGCGTTCCACCACTCAACGCCGTTTCAACTGCGCAACCAGATCCTGATCGCGGGCTGTGAGCACCGGAAACACCTCGAACCGCATCACTGCGGCCAAGGCCCGGACCGCACTGCCGGTGTCGAATGAGGCAAACCCCTCGCAACCGGCCAGGCGCGCGGCGGCGAGATGCAACAGGTCCAACGTTCCCAGCAGAGCCCGGGGGCTGTAGCGGCGGAACAGTTCCCGTGCCTGATCCCGGGTGCCCGCCCAGTCCAGAGGCTCCCTTCGCCATTCCCGGGTGTCCAGGCACGACTGGAGATCCCGCCATGCCGGGCTGTCCGCACGCCCGGTCAACCGCGCAAAAACATTCTCTGCCTCCAACTCCGCCAGTTCCCCCACCACGACGACCCGGGACTCTCGCCTGAGGAAACGCTCCACCTGCGGATGTCGTTCCTCATCGTCGAAGAAGGTCGCACTCAGAAAATTGGTGTCGGCGTAGATCATCGCGCGCCTCCCGGACGCCGCTCCCAGTCCGCGGCGGCAGCCGGGATCTTTCCCCGGCCCTGGACGCGACGGAAATGCCCCTCCCAATCGTAAACCTGAGCGGGCGGCAGGGGCGGGGAAGGTTGGGCGGTCAGGTAGCCAACCACCCTGCCGTGACGGATGATCTTGAAAGTCTCACCCTGTTCCACCGCGTCGAGCACCGCGGCGGTCTGTTGATTCAGCCGGGTCATGGTCAGCGTTTGCACGACCTCTGAGGTAACGTCTCAGAGATTGCGTCGCAAGGCCGATCCGGACCCCTGTTGGGGGACGAATCCGCAATGGGGTCGACAGCTCGCCGGTAACGCCAGGTAGGGCTCCAACCCGTCCCGAGCACCGTCATTGAATCTCCGGGAACCGCTCCCTTATCCAGCGTGCCGACCGCACGGTCGCCCATCTTCAGACCTGCCCCCGTACTCGTACTCGTACTCGCACACGAAATCCCTTCATTGCCCGGATCCAGTGCGAGTACGCAACCAGGTACGACCAGCCCCGGTTTCCACGGGACGCCGCCAAACCGGATTGCTACAACCAACGCCCATGAAGCTCTGCCGATTCGCCCTTCCCGCATCCCCAGCACCCCGCGTGGGCCTCATCGAAAACCAGGAGGTCCTGGACCTCTCCGCCGCCGGGATCGCCTCCCTCGCCGCCCTCATGGAATGCCCCGCCCTGCCAGGCCTCCTCAACACCCTCCGCCAGGCTCCCCTCCCCCGGCATCCCCTCGATTCCATCCGCCTTCTCGCCCCCGTGGATCAACAGGAAGTCTGGGCCGCCGGCGTCACCTATCTCCGCAGCAAGAAGGCCCGCATGGAGGAATCCGACTTCAGCGCTTCCGCCTACGACCGCGTCTACGAAGCTCCCCGGCCCGAACTCTTCTTCAAGTCCATGCCCCAAAAGGTCTCCGGCCCCGGCGACATCGTCGGCATCCGTTCCGACGCCAGATGGAATGTCCCGGAACCCGAGCTCGCCCTGGTCTTCAATTCCCGCCTCGAACTTGTTGGTTTCACCGCCGGCAATGACATGTCCTCCCGCGATATCGAGGGCGAAAACCTCCTCTACCTGCCCCAGGCCAAGATGTATCGCGCCGCCTGCGCCCTCGGCCCCTGCATCCGCGTCGCCGCCGATGAAGCCGAAGCCCGCTCCTGGACCATCGGCGTGCAGATCCTCCGCCTCGGCTCCGAGGTCTTCGCCGGCGAAACTTCCATCGATCAGATCAAGCGCTCCTTCACCGAACTGGCCGGATGGCTCGGCCGCTCCCAGGAATTCCCCTCCGGCGCCATCCTCCTCACCGGTACCGGCGTCGTACCCGCCAACGAATTCACCCTCGCCGCCGGCGATGTCGTCCGGATCCGCATCTCCGGCATCGGCCTCCTTGAGAACACCGTCCAGGTGGTCTGAAGCGGTGGGTTGTCGCCGGCGCCCAAGGTTTCACCCCCGTTTCCCGCTGGTCACTTCGGGCGCTCCCGGTAGGTTTGTCCGCGCAGACCTGCATACACATGAGCACGCCCACTGGAGACATTGCGCTGATCGGCCTCGCGGTGATGGGACAGAACCTGATCCTCAACATGAACGACCACGACGTCACCGTCGTGGCCTACAACCGGACCACGTCCAAGGTCGACGACTTCCTCGCCCACGAGGCCAAGGGCACCCGCATCCAGGGCGCCCACTCCATCCCGGAACTGGTCGCCAGGCTCAAGCGCCCCCGCCGCGTCATGCTCATGGTCAAGGCCGGCGCTCCCGTCGACGAATTCATCCAGCAACTCCTCCCCCACCTCGAACCCGGTGACATCATCATCGACGGCGGCAACTCGCTCTACGGCGATACCGACCGGCGTGTGAAGGAACTCGAAGCCCGCGGCCTGCTCTATGTCGGCACCGGCGTTTCCGGTGGCGAGGAAGGCGCCCGCTTCGGTCCCAGCATCATGCCCGGCGGTTCCGCCGCCGCATGGCCCCACGTGAAGACCATCTTCCAGGGCATCGCCGCCAAGGTCGACGGCGGCACTCCCTGCTGCGACTGGGTCGGCGGCGGCGGCTCCGGCCACTACGTCAAGATGGTCCACAACGGCATCGAGTACGGCGACATGCAGCTCATCTGCGAAGCCTACCAGCTCATGCGCGATGGTCTCGGCATGTCCGCCGCAGAAATGGCCGCCGTCTTCCAGGACTGGAACCAGGGCGATCTCGACAGCTTCCTCATCGAGATCACCGGCAACATCCTCGCCAAACTCGACGAAGACGGTTCACCCTTGGTCGATCACATCCTCGATACCGCCGGCCAGAAGGGCACCGGCAAATGGACCGTCATCGATTCCGCCAACCTCGCCCAACCCGTCACCCTCATCGCCGAGGCCGTCTTCGCACGTTGCGTCAGCGCCATGAAACCGGAGCGCGTCCACGCCGCCACCCTCCTCACCGGTCCCAACCCCACCCTCTCCGGCGACCGCGCCGCCCTCATCGAAGACATCCGCAAGGCCCTCTACGCCTCCAAGATCGTCAGCTATGCCCAGGGCTACATGCTCATGCGCGCCGCTTCCCAGGAAAACAACTGGGGCCTCAACTACGGCGGCATCGCCCTCATGTGGCGCGGCGGTTGCATCATCCGCAGCCGTTTCCTCGGCAAGATCAAGGAAGCCTTCGACAACGATGCCAACCTCCCCAACCTGATGCTGGATGGCTATTTCCGGCAGGAACTCGCCCAGTGTCAGGACGGCTGGCGCCGGGTCGTCGCCGCGTCGGCCCTCAATGGAATCCCCGTCCCCGCCTTCTCCACCGCGCTCGCCTTCTACGACAGCTATCGTTGCGCCCGTCTCCCGGCCAACCTGCTCCAGGCCCAACGCGACTATTTCGGCGCCCATACCTATGAGCGTACCGACAAACCCCGCGGCCAGTTCTTCCACACCAACTGGACCGGCTCCGGCGGGCGCGTCAGCTCCTCGACCTACAACGCCTGAACCCCACCCCGCCGTGGCAGGCGAGGTCACGAGACTCCATCCCCGCCGTAGCCGGCGAGGTCACGAGACTCCATTCATTCCCCGCCCCGACATTTCCGAGTACGAGTACGCGCACGATGTCGGGATTCGAGGTCCGCACTCCCTTCGTACTCGTACTCGGACCGGCCTGCGTCCCCAACGGGGACCCGGACTCCAGCCCAGGGCTGAGGGAGCTTGGCGACCGATGCCCTGGGTTGTCCCGACCCGGGATCCGTGCCCTGAAGGGGCACCGGAACCGTCCCCCCCGCATACAAATCGAATCTCCCGCGCCCCTTCAGGGCGCATGGGATTTTCCAACGCCCCACCCAGGGCATCGGTCGCCGAACTCCCTCAGCCCCGGGCTGTGTTCCTCCGGCCCTTCAGGCCGATGGGACCGGCNNATCCCCGTCACCGCGCCGCCTCAGCCAGTCGTTCCCCATACACGCGCCGGGCGTGGTCGTAGGCCGCCCTGCCCTGCGCGTGTTCCTCCCCCTTCAGGAAGCGTTCCTTGTTCTTCCAACATTGCTCCACCGAATCCAGGCACCATTGGATCGAACGTCGCGACGCCCGGACCGGCTTGCCCCCCACCGTCACCCAGATCGGATTCGTATGTGAACTCGGCAGGATCCGCACCGCCAGCCAGCCGCTCTGGTCAACATCCACCTCGAACTCGACTGGCCGCAGCGTCCCGTCCGCCACCACGTTCACCCGGCCCACCGGCACCCCATCCCGCACCAACTCCACCGGCACCTCCCGCGTCTCCTTCAAACGCGCGCGCTCGATATGCCAGTAAGGCTGTTCCGTATAGGAACGACGTGAGATCCCCGGGTCCGGCTTCTCATCCAGCCGCGCCGACACCATCGTCGTCACCCGGACCCGACCCGGCGCCGCCAACGCCAACTCACTCCCCGCTTCGCCCATCACCACCTGTTGTCCTCCCGATTCCACCGCGAAATCCAGCAGGTGACTGAACCCGTCACCCACATAGTTCCGGCCCACCCGGATGCCCTCGCACCAGTCCTCATAGCTCCAGCCCGGCGCCAACTTCACATAGCTCCGACCCAACCCAACCCGTTCCCCATAGATGCACGGGAAATCCGTCTCGCCACTGATCCGGGTGCGGAAACCGGCGTTCAACGTGTGATACCAGATGTTCAATTCCCACACGTACGGCGTGTCCACCGTCGACAGGAAATCCACCGCCGGCACCGGCCGCCCATCCGGTCCCGGCACCTCATGGGTCACATCCACGATGTATTCATTCGCCCCGATCCCGTTGAACGGTGGGATCTCGTAGTTGGGCAATTCCGCCGTCTTCACCTCCAACCCCCACCCCGAATGCGCCGGTCCCACCAACGCGCCCTGCGCCTTCGCCCACTTCAAGGTGTTCAATCCCAGCTTCGGCCAATGATGCTTCGATTCACCCCCCGGATACATCTGGTCCCGCAATCGCAACAGGCAGAGGTGCCCCGATTCGTGCGACCCAAACCCGCTCACCTCGATGTCATACCGCAGAACGTACGGGAATCGGGAAACGGGATCATCCACACCACGGAAGAACTGTTTCTGATAATCAAAGCACGGTCCCCACGTCAGGTTTGCTCCCACCTTCAGATCCTCGCCCAACACATGCCGCATCATGTCGTCGGCATGCACCCCTTCCGTCGGCTTGTTGTAATGCGCACAACCCGCCGCATGGATGTGATGATCCCCCGAGATCCAACCCCGCGCCGCCGGATCTATCCAACGCTTCACCTGGAACCGCCACTCCGCTCCCTCGCCTTCCACCACCGCTTCCCGCCGTTCCAACACCGATTCCGGCCCGCGCCGGAACTCCACCTGATACTTGCCCGCCGGCAGCCGGAACACCTCGCCGTCCGCCCGATACACCTGCGGATGAAACGAAAAGTCCGGCGCCAACCGCTTGGACGGCGCCGGAAAGACATGCCCCTGTGAATCCGTCACCCGCAACGCCGCCATCGTCGGTTTCCCGTTCTCATCCACGATCGACAGCTTCACCGGCAACGCCGGCCTGCATTCAAACAGGATGTCCGTCTCCCCACGGAACCCCAGGTCCTGCGTTCCCTGCCCGACGTCAAACGCGAGCTTCGCTTCCCGTTTCCCGGCATCCCGCGAGTACAGCTGCAGGATCCGATACTCCAACGGTAGCCCGCCCAACTCGGCTTTCATCGGCGCCCCATTGAACAACTCCGCGTCCAGCCACCGATCCGCCACCTGATCCTGCCGCGCCTCATGCAGGCGACCCGCCTGCGGACTCCGCACCCGAAGCGATGCCGTCGTCCCGGCATCGTTCTGCACCTTCACCAGAAATGGACGCCACCCCCCCTCCACCAACGTCGGCGTCGCCATCCCCGCCTGCACCTTCACCCGCATCTCCGGATTGATGTACACCCCGATCAAAGCGCGCCGGTCCAGCACCGCCTGGATCCGCGGACCGGCCAATGCCGCATTCGATTCGCCCAGGGCCGACTCCAACGTCTCGCGTTCACCCGCCGTCA
Source organism: Verrucomicrobia bacterium UBA6176 (assembly GCA_002422905.1). GTDB lineage: Bacteria > Verrucomicrobiota > Verrucomicrobiia > Limisphaerales > UBA9464 > UBA6176. Next base: position 7,857 of record DITU01000088.1, on the reverse strand, counting down.
GCGGTGCACCCACCAACTCCAGCGCATCCATCAATCGCCTGACCTGCGCCTGCAACGGTTGGAGATCCGGGATCGTCACCACCGGCAACTCCGCCGCCCACACGGTTCCAACCAACGTCCAGGCACACAGGCACAGCCATATCGTTCTCATGTTCTCGCGGGATTCATCCCCACTCTGGCCATCCCGGCATCCGTCACCAGCCCGAAATCACCCTCTTGGTGCCCGCCCCTGCCTCCCGAAATTGTTGGCGATCCACGGCAGCAACGCTGCGGAACCGGGCGGATCCGTTGAAGGCTCCGCAAACCTTCGGTCGCACCGCTTCAGGGAGGGTTCAGGCCGGCCTCGCCGGCCCAACGGGCCGGGAGATCACAGCCCGGGGCTGAGGGAGTTCGGCGACAGATGCCCCGGGTCCAACGGCAACACCCTTCATGCGCCCTGAAAGGGCGCCAGAGATTCGGTTCGACGGGGAAGGAAGGTTGATGGAGCGGTTCTGGTGCCCTTTCAGGGCACGGATGCGAAACGATCTGCTACGCCACCACTTTGCTCCCACCCGCCCGGATCTGGCCGCGCGAAAGAAAGCCGGCGTCCCGCCACGGTCGCGGGAGCACCGGCACGGATTGCCAGTTACTTCTTCTTGCCGGAGGCCGCCTTCTTGTCGGCGATGGCCTGGCTCTTCTTCTGGGCAGAGGAGGATGCCGCTGCGGTTTTCTGCGATGACTTCTTCTGGTTTGCCTTCGGGGAACGGTCGCCCATGGATTTTATCAGGTTTGATGGTTAATGCTGCGCCCGCGGAATGTCAGTTTCTCCGAAGGCATCGCACTGTTGGCTGCGCCCGAAGCCGAAGTAAAGTTTCCCTTGGGCAAGCGTGCGGAACGGCGGCGCGGATGCATGAAGCGCTCGCCCGTGATTCGGGGAGCGTCCCTTCCTTCACCCCCCGGCCCATCGCCACGCCATCGGAATCCATTCGCGGTAGCGCAATCTGCATGATCCCGGAGTGCTCCGGCGATGGGCCGGGGGCATGCGGGTTGACTCAAATGTCGAATCTTTAGACGCGACCCCATTGACTCCGACCCCATTGACTCTCTCACGTCGACCGCCACCGGCGCCGCCCGCTCCGCCTACCCCACCACCGGCGCTTCATCCGTCCCCAATCCCAGCACGCGTCGCACATCTTCCAGCACCAGGTAAATCGCCGGCAGCAGCAACAGCGTTGTCACCGTGCAATAAACCACGCCGAACCCCAACGACACCGCCATCGGGATCAGGAACTGCGCCTGTACACTCTTCTCCAGGATCAACGGCGTCAGACCCGCAAACGTCGTCACCGAGGTCAGCACAATCGGTCGCAACCGCTTCACTCCCGCGTCCAGCACCGCCGTCTGCATCGGCACCCCCGCCCGTCGCGCCCGATTGATGAAATCCACCAGCACCAGGCTGTCGTTCACCGCCACCCCCGCCAACGCCACCAACCCGAACATCGACAGCACCGTCAGATGCAATCCCATCACCACATGTCCCAGGATCGCGCCCACAAACCCGAACGGAATGGCGGACATCACCACCACCGGATGCAGGTAGGATTTCAACGGAATGGCGATCAACGCAAAGATCAGGAACATCGCCAGACCGAACCCGCGCAACAATCCACCCATCGTGTCCCTCTGCTCCCGTTGTTCCCCCTCAAAATCGAATCGGAGTCCCTGAAAACGCTGCATCAACTCCGGCACATCCACCCGACGCACCTCGGCCAGGATCTCGTTGGCGTTGCCAATGGAACGATCCACATCCGCCGTGACCGTGATGGACCGTTGTCGATCCACCCGCGTGATCGTCGAATACCCGCGCCCATAACCCGCCTCCGCCACCGTCTCGAACGGGACCTCCGTTCCGTCCGGCAACCGGATCCGCAATTCCTCCAGGCTCGCCAACGAACGCCGCTCCGTTTCCGGATACCGCACCATCACCCGCACATCGTCCCGACCGCGTTGCATCCGCTGGACTTCCTCCCCGTAAAACGCCTGCCGCACCTGCCGCGCCAGATCCATCAGGGTCAATCCCGCCGCCTCCGCCTCCGGTCGCAACGCCAACTGGAACTCCTGCTTCCCCGCCCGATACGAATCCGCGATATCCTTGGTGGCCGGGAATCGCGCCAACCGCGTCTTCAACTCTTCCGCCGCCTCCCGCAACCCGTCCACGTCCGGTCCCGTCAACCGGATGTCCACCGCGTTGCCCGAAGAAAACAGCGACGAGTTGAAGACGACCTCCACCGCATCCGGTACCGGCCCGGCCAGCGCCCGCCAACGATTCACCACCTCCGTGGCCGTCACCGTCCGCGTCTCGGCAGGTGACAACTGGATGTGTACCTCGCCCACGTTCGGTCGGGCAAAATCGTCCCCGGCCCGCCCCCCGTTCCGGCTCATCGCCGTGCGGAAGGGTTGATCTCCCACCGACGCCAGGACCTGTCGGAACAGGCCCGGACCGGTCTCCTTTTCCAGAACTCCCTCCAACTCCAGCGCCGCATCCGAAAGCCGATCGATTGTCGCCCGGGTCACCGATACCGGTGTCCCTTCCGGCAAGGTCACGAACACCGCGATGTCATCCCCTTCCACCGGCGGGAAGAACTGGAACTTCAACCACCCACCCGCAACAAACCCCACCATCACCAGCAACGACGCCACCCCGGCCGACAACACCAGGTATCGCCAGGCCAACGCCCATTCGAGCGTGGGCCGGTACACCCGCAGGATAAAACGGTCGAGTCCCCGGCTGAACCCTTCCTGTACCGCGCGGAACGGGTTGTATCGGCGGTTCATCATCGCCCCGCCCGGCTTCCGACGCAGATGACTCAGGTGGTTGGGCAGGATCCACAACGATTCCACCAACGAGAACAGCAACGTCGGGATCACGATCAACGGAATCGATTTCAGCACCTTCCCCGTGTTGCCCTCCACCATCGCCATCGGCGCAAACGCCGCCACCGTCGTCAGCACCGAGAACACCACCGGCACCGCCACCTCCCGCGTCCCGTCCACCGCCGCCTGCATCCCGCTCTTCCCCATCTCCAGATGCGCATGGATGTTCTCGCTCACCACGATGGCGTCATCGACCACGATGCCGAGCACGATCAGGAATGCGAACAACGACAGCATGTTGATCGACACATCCAACGTGGGCATCAGCCACAACGTTCCCAGGAATGACACCGGGATCCCCAGGCTCGTCCAGAAGGCGAGTCGGAACCGGAGGAAGAGCGCGAGCGTGCAGAAGACCAGCACAAACCCGATCCCCGCATTCCACAGCAGGAGATTCAATCGGCTCCGCAGGTATTCCGAGTAATCCTGGTAGGCCACCAACTCCACCCCTTCCGGCATCAATGCCTGATGCTCCCGCGCAAATCGCCGCACCGTGTCCGACAACTCCAACGCATTCTGATTCCCCACCCGGAACACCTGCAGGATCACCGCCGGTCGTCCGTTGAATCGCGCCGATTGCGCCGTGTCCGCAAACCCGTCCACCACCCGCGCCACATCCCCCACCGTCAATCGCGCTCCCCCGGGCAGGACCCGCAACGGTATCTCCTCGAAGTCACTGCCCCGATACGCCTGTCCCTTCACCCGCAGCAGGAACTCCCCACCCTCCGCCTTGATCGCTCCTCCCGGCAGATCCAACGAGAACCGCCGCACCGCCTGCGCCACTTCATCAAAGCTGAGCCCATGTCGCCTCAACCCCAGCTCCGAAACCTCGATCGAGATCTCGTCCGGCCGCACCATCACCAATTGCGCCTGCGTGATTCCAGGCTGGCTCACCACCGCGTCCCGCACCCGTTGCCCCAACCGTTTCAACACCGCTTCCTCCGCATCCCCCACCACCGCCAGGTTGATCACCTGAGCCCGCATCACCACCTCCTGGATCACCGCCCGCTCCGTCTGCTCCGGAAACGTGTCGATCGCGTCGATCCGCGATTTCACATCGTCCAACACCTTCGTCGCCACCGCCCCAGGCAACAGCTCGATCGTCACCATCCCCACCCCTTCGTTCGCCACCGACCGGATCCGCTTGATCCCGTCCACATCCTCGATCGCCTCCTCGATCCGGATGCACACCCCTTCCTCCACTTCTTCCGGCGAAGCGCCGAGATAGACCATGGAGACGGTCAGGGTGTCGGCGCTGAACTCAGGGAAAACCTCCTTCCGGATCGAGCCCACCGTAAAGAATCCCGCCACCACCATCACCCCCATCAGGAGATTCGCCGCCACCCCGTTCCGGGCGAACCACGCGATCACCCCGGTCGCCTCGGGCTGCGTCGCCGAGCCCGTTCCCCTTGATTCCTCAACCACGGTCGCCCTTTCCTCCCAGACCCTTTTCTCCAGCGGCATCCACCGGCTTCATCACCTCAACCAGCATGCCCTCCACCGGCGTCGCCAACGGCGACAGGCAAACCCGATCCCCCTCCTCCACCCCGCCGCTCAGGATCGCCACATCCCCCTCCATCCGCAGCAACCCCACCGATCGCATCCGTAATCGATCCTCCCGATCCACCACCAGCAACCGTTCCCCACGCATCGCCGTCCGGTTCACCCGCCATACCGTTCCCGCATCCCGACCTTCGATCTCCGCCGACACAAACAATCCCACCGCCAACGGAGGTCCCGATTTCCCGTCCTCGCCTTTGACCCCGTACGGATCCTCCACCCGCACCACCGCCGTCACCATCCGGGTCCGCGCCTCGATCTCCCCTTCGGTCCTCACAATCCTTCCCTTCCACACCCCCGCATCCCGGCCCACCACGGCTTCCAGCCGGACCGCGGGACCCGTCCCCGTTTTTCCACCGCTTCCGCGTCGGCCCAGGTCCATGTCGACAAAGGCCAGGTCCCCGAGTGGCAACGCCAACCGCACCTCGACCGCCTCCACCGAAAACAGCTTCGCCACCACCTGCGCGCGACCGACATACTGACCGACATCCACCGACTTCTCCCGCACCCGTCCGGCAAAAGGCGCACGCAGGGAACTCCGTTCGACATCCAGTTCCGCCAACCGAACTCCGGCCCGGGCCGATGCCACCAGGGCACGCGCCTCGGCCAGCTGGGGCAGGCGCGCCACCAACGGCGAGGCCGTTCCCGTTCCCCGCACCGCTTCCCATTCCTCACGCGCCGCCGCCGCTTCCGCTTCCTCCCGCTGCAATCGCACCTCCGCCTCCGCCAACCCGGCTCGCGCCCTTTCCAACGCCAACTCGTGATCCCGCGCATCCAGTTGCACCAACGTCTCGCCCGCCTCGAAGAACCCACCCACCGCAAATCCCGGCGCCACGGCCATCACCCGACCCGCCACTTCGGCACTGAACGTGATCTCGACCGCCGGTTGCACCACGCCTTGCGAACGGACCCGGTACCGATGCTCCCCACGCTCCGGATCTTCCACCCGGACCACCGGCGCGCGGCTCTCCACCGGCGCATGCACCTCCGGATCCCGATTCAGGATCAATCCCGCCGTCACCGCCGCCGCTCCGGCCACCACCACCAACGGCGCCACCCATTTCATCCATGCCTTCATCGCTTGCCCTTCGCTCCTTCCAACCCGTTCTCCATTCCAAATCCTCCCCCCAACGCCAGATGCAGCTCGACCCGGTTGTCCAGGCGCAAGCGGCGAACCGCCAGCCACTGGCTCTCCGCATCCCACGCCCGTCGCTGCGCCTCCAACAGGGTCAGGTATGGCTCCAGTCCTCGCGCATACCGGTCCTCCGCCAGGCGTCGCGCCGCTTCCCCTTCCCGCGCCGCCTCACCCAGCGCCGCTTCCCGTTCCTGCAATGATCCTTCCCCTTCCAACGCGTTCTCCACCTCCGCCAACGCCTGCAACACCGTCCCCACATACCGCTCTTCCATCTCCGCCATCCGCGCCCGCGCCCGCGCCACCCCCGCCCTCAGTCGTCCTCCCTCGAACAGCGGCTGCGCCAGGTTCCCCGCCAGGCTCCACACATTGAAATTGTTCGATAACAGATCCCCCACGTCGGAACTGGTCCGCCCACCCGACCCCGTCAATGCGATCCGCGGCAACATCGCCGCCCGCGATTGCTTCAATCGCGCCCGCTCCGCCCGCACCGTTTCCCCCAACGCCCGCAGATCCGGCCGGCGCTCCAGCAACTCGACCGGCAACCCCGCCGGAACCTCCTCCCCCGGCTCCGGCAATCCACCCGGCACCGGCATCGTTCCCGTCGGATATCGCCCCAGCAACACCTCCAATTGCCGAACCGCCAGCCGATGTTCCCGTTCCCGTTGCAACACCACCGCCCGTGCCGTGGCCGCACCGCTGCGCGCCAACCGCAGATCCAATGCCTCCCGCAGCCCCCGGTCATAACGGTTCCCGATCCACGAGGCCGTCTGCTCCAGGTTGGTCGATGACATCCCCGCCAACTCCCATTGTCGCCGTGCCTCCGCCACCCGCCACCACCCCTTCACCACGCTCCCCGCCAACGACAGTTGCGCCCCCCTCAGTTCCCACGCCGCCGCCTGCGCATCCGATCCCGCCGCCCGTTTCCCCGCCCGGATCCGTCCCCAGATGTCCACTTCCCACGACAGGTTGAAACTCAGTGCATGCGAATTGAAACGCGTCGTCAGCACACCCCCGTCCGCACCCGGGATCGGCAATCCGACAAAATTCTGCTGCTGCCGCACCGACGCCCAGCTCATGTCCACCTGCGGCCAGAGATCCGCCCCCGCGATCCGCGCCTCCGCCATCGCCCGTTCCAGCCGATGACCCGCCTGACGCAGATCCCGGTTCCCCACCAACGCCACCCGGACCACCTCGTTGAGACCCGCATCTCCAAACCCCTCCCACCACGCCCCCTCCATCCCGGCGCCCACCTCACTGACCATTCCATTCGTCCCCTTCCATTCTCCAACCACCCATTCATTCGGCACCAACGTCTCCGGACGCTCTTTGGCCTCCCGTCGCCCCGCCGCACACAGTTCAACGGCCGATCCCCAACCCAGGAACGTCACTCCCAACGCCATCCCCACCCACCTGCCCTTGCCTGCCTTCACGCGACCTCCCCTCCCCGATTCCCCAACCCGGTATCCCAAGGCGCCCTCAAGCCCGCCGACAGAAACGTGATCATTTCCCGCGCCGCCAGATCCGTGTCCGCCGGATCACAACGGCCTGCCGAGGCTTCCTTGAGTTTGCCCGGATCGCACATCAGATGGGCCATCGCCCCGATCACGAACTGGATCCGCCACATCAACACCGGCTCGGGCAACCCCGGCAACGCACGGGCGAACGCCGTCGAAAACCGTGCGAAAGTCGCCCCGAACTCTTCGCCCAACAGCTTCTGCACCGTCTCGTTGGGCTCCACAATCGTGCGGCCAAACAATCGCACCATCGCCGGTCCACCCAACTCGGGATCGTGAGCCATCCGCAGTGCCGGCTCGATCAACGCCTGCAGGACCCCTTCCACCGCCAACGGCCCATCTCCCGTCTGCTCCTCCAACCGCTTCAACCGCGCAGACCGTTCCGCCGACACCGGAGCGATCCGCCGACGGAACACCGCCGCCAACAACGCTTCCTTGGAACCAAAGTGATAATGGATCGCCGCGAGATTGACCCCGGCCAACGAGATGATGTGCCGGAGCGACGCCGCATCGAATCCCAGATCCGCAAACGCCACCTCCGCCGCATCCAGGATCAACGTCTTGGTGTCCGCATCCCTCAACTCCCGCATGAGTCAAACGATTGATTCAGTCGGTCGTCTGTTTCAAGCGCCAACTTCCACAACCGTTCGAGCCTGGCCCCAATTCGTCCCCCTCCGGCGTCGCGAGCTTCGCGCCGTTGCGTGAAACCTTTCCCCCCTCCGCGTTCCCTGCGCC
>DITU01000084.1 GCA_002422905.1 Verrucomicrobia bacterium UBA6176 | reverse complement strand
TGGCCGGAATCCCGTTGGGATTCGTACACGTTTCGGCGAATTGGTTTTTCCCGGGAAGAGGCAATGGGGGCGCGTTTAAAGATTCCAACGCGCTTGGGTCCCGCATCGGCACCTTTTTACTTGCCGCCCGGTTGGCTGGCGGGAGTCATCCCGAAGAGGTTTGTCCATGGTCAGCGTCACCACCCAGGATTCCAGCGGCGACGGGTTTCTTACCACCCCCTGGACCACCATCCAGAAAGCCCGGGATGCCGATCCGGGAATCGCTTCCGCGGCATTGGGTCGGCTGGCGACGCGTTATCAGGGTGCGCTCCGCGCGTTCCTGCTGCAGATCGGATGTCCACGTCAGGAGGTCGATGACGTTCTCCACGATTTCTTTGCGGACCGGTTTCTCAGCGGGCACTTGGTGCAGAACGTCGAATCCGATCGGGGCGAGTTCCGCCGTTTCCTCCGGACCTGTCTCCGGCGTTTCCTCATCTCCCATTACCGGTCCCGGGCTCGCCGGGCCTGGATCCAGGAGCTCGAATCGATTGATGAGGTGGTCTGGGCCAGCGGCGAATCCGGTGTGGCACAAACGTTCGACCGTTTGTGGGCCGAACAGGTGATCGCCAACGCCCGGTCCCGGATTCGAGCCGAAGCCGCCGCCGGCAATCGGTCCGATTGGTGCGCTGCCATGGAGGAGTTGATCGATGAGGAACCCACCCCGGGCACCCTGCGGAAGATCGCGAATCGTCTGGGAATGACTTCCGGCGCGGTATCGACCGCCTCACACCGGTTTCGCGAACGGCTTCGGTGGCTGATTCGCGATGAGGTTCGGCTGACGGTCCGGGAACCCGGCGATTGGAAGGAGGAATTCGATCATCTTCTGGCGGCCCTGCGTTCATGAATCCGGATTTCTTCGCATCGGCCGCCGATGTGGGACCGCTCGGAGCCGTTCCATTGACCGATGCCATTCCTGATGATGCCGAGGTGCTGGCCGGAGAATATGTCCTGGTGGAATGGGTGGGGCGGGGCGGATCCGGCGACGTGTATCGGGCACTGCAGTTGAGCACCCGACGCGAGGTGGCCGTGAAGCGTCTGCGGGCGGGTCGGTCGGACGCGCGCTTCGATCAGGAGGTGCAGGTTCTCGGCCGGCTGAATCACCCGGGCATCGCCCGCCTGTTCCATGCCGGCGTCGCCGATGGACGCCCGTTCCTGGCCATGGAATTCGTCGCCGGCGGTTCCCTCGCCGATCGGCTCGGCACCGGACCGCTGCCGCCGATTGAGTCCGTCCGGATCCTTCAGCAAGCAGCGGAAGCGGTCCAACACGCGCACGATGCCGGTGTGGTGCATCGCGACATCAAACCGGGCAACCTGCTTCTGGATGCCGACGGACGGGTGCGTGTCACGGACTTCAGCGTGGCCAAGGACATGGCGAGGGAAGATCTGTTGACCCTCGACGGCCAGGCACTGGGCACACCCGCCTACATGGCGCCGGAACAGTTCGGTCCCGGCAGGGGATCCGTCGGTCCGGCAACCGATGTCCATGGCCTCGGCGCAACCCTCTATCACGCCATCACCGGCAAGGCGCCGTATGCAGGCGGGGATGGCAACGTGTCGGATCGCTCAGGGCATTCCGGCGAACCCGATTGGGGGATGCCCTGGAACGGGATTCATCGGGACCTGCGGACGATCTGCATGCGGGCCATGCACCCGGATCCAGCCCGACGCTTTGCCTCGGCCGGTGAACTGGCCGCCGATCTGGGTCGTTTCCTCACCGGCAAACCCGTCGAGGCCCGTCCGGTGTCGGCCCTCGAACGTCTGGCCCGGTGGACCTGGCGGCCATGGCCACTCGCCATCCTCGCCACCCTTGCCGCGTTGATCATCGGGGCGGTGATTTCCCAGGTCTCGACCGTCCGCCAGCAGCGGACCCGCGTGGAGGCTTTGCTCGCCGACTGGCCGAAGCCGGCGCCGCAACCCTTGAATGTGCTTCCGTTGGGCAGCGGATCCCGGAGCGGCCTGCGCGCATCCTTCAACAGCGATGGACGCGTCTTCGCCTGGGGTGCTGCAGACGGTCAGGTGCGGATTGCCAGCGTCGAACCGTTCCGTGTCCTCGCCAACAGTCTCCGACGCACCCCTCCCGTCCGTTTCCACCGGTTCCTGCCCGGCACCGCCCGCACCAACCTGTTCGTCGCCGCCGAAGACGGCGGATGGCGCGTGTGGACCGCCGGCGCAGTCCGCCTGGTGGTGCTCGAGGGAAAGGCGGAGGGAGGGGTGATCGCCTTCGATCCCACCGACGACGGCCGTCGATTTGTCGTCGGATCCGCGTCCGGCGACATCGTCGGATGGGACCTCGATCTCAGCCGTCGCAAACCCACGTTCCGGGTGCGGGCCGAGGGGAACCTCGTGGGTGTGCACCGTTCCTCCCAGCCGGATCAGTTGCTGAGCGTCACCGCATCAGGTGCCCTCCAATGCTGGAACCTCCGCAATGACCAGTTGCTGTGGAAAGCGTCCATCCCCGGGCAGATCACGGCCACCGCCATCAGCCCGGACCGCACCCGGATCGCCATCGCGTCGGTCCTTTCGCCCGACAACAGCCGAACCAGGGGCGAGCTCCGGTTCCATCTCGCCTCCGACGGATCCGAGGTGGCCCGCGCGCCGTTGAACGAGCCGGTCCGCACGATGTGTTTCAGTCCGGATGGAACCCGGTTGTTGGTCACCGGTCGGCGATTCACCGGACGGGTGACGGATGCCCGTGGCAAGAACCTGTTCGATACCGGTGCCCATTCCTCGCTCGTGGTAGGTGGCGAGTTCAGCCCGGACGGACTCCGCCTGCTCACCTGGGATGCCGACGGGGTGGCGCGGCTCTGGGATGCGCATACGGGGAAGCCGTTGACCGATTTCTGGTCCAGCCCGGGTGGCATCGCCCACGCCACCTTTTCACCGGACGGCTGGAGGATTGGTTCCGGGGACGTGCGTCCAACCGGCACGCTGTGGGACGGCGGATGTCCAATGCCACCGGGATGGGATCGGGCGTCGTTGACGGCGGCCTTGATGCGTCAGGGCGGGTTGGAGGCACTGCGTCGGGCGATGTGGTTGAATCCGACGGAACCCGAACTGACCCAACGCCTGGCGCAGGTCACCCGACAACAATCCCGTGATCCGTGGCGTGAAGCCGAGGCCACCTTTCTTGAACGCCGCGCGGAAGAGTTGACCCGCCGTTCGGAGGAACCCCGGTCAACCCCTGAAAAAAGATAAAGATTTCGCGTAAGGATTCCCCGCGGCAGGCGTGGGAGGTCGTGTATGCGACCTCCGGTCCCATTCAGTGCCCGCCTGACCCCGCCTGAGGGACAACCGTCGAAACCGTTCGGCGGCGACATTCAAAGGGATGGCAGATTCGTTGCGCTACCGGCCCAGAATAGCCCCGTCGAGGCGATTGGAGCCGCCCGCAGAAGCATGCCCACGGTGGTGCTTCACGAACTTCGTTTGCATGGGCGGGTTGCCGTGGACGGACTGGGCAACCTGAGGCAACTCCTTCCCAAAGCTCGGATTCTCGTCATGACCAATTGTCGCGAGCCCGATCCAGTCGTTGCCGCCTTGCGCCACGGTGCCGATGGAATCCTGACAAAGGACGACAGCATTCATCGAATCCCGGACGTGATCGGGCGATCCCTGAACGGGGAGATCCCGCTCAGCCGGGAAGTGATCCAACATATTCTTCACCATTTCCGTTCATCGACAGCTCATGCCAGCCCCGACATCAACGGACACAGTTCCGACAGGATCCCATTTCCGAAACCTGCGCTCTTACACCTAGGTGTAGATGCACCGACACCAAGCTTTGGTTGATCGTATCCAAGGACGACAGGAGGGCCGGATGGCTTTTGAAATATACCGTCTCTGATTCGGGCGGGTTCCAGAATTGGAAGGGGGCGCGGCACTTTCCGAAATTCAGCCTGACAGCCCAAAGTACTTATGCACCGATTGATAGCGGCATCTGCGGTCCATGGAACCGGAGCTCCAGCCTGGCCAACCGCTGGGTCGAGGATCATTCCGGTATTGTTGATCGCGCACGACCTCGACGAGGCCGCGCGTTTGCGATCCGGGATGGAACGGATGTCCGGGGATGGCGAGGAGGGGTCCGCTTTCCGCTGTGTCGGGCATGCCCGGGAAGCGGAAGAATCCCTGAGGCTGGCCGCGCAACACCGCCCTGAAATCGTCCTCCTGGTATTGGATGCCGCGGGCCGATGCATTCCCGAGCTGATCTCATTGATCCGTGAACAGGTGCCGGGAGCAGCCGTATTGGTTCTGGCGCAGGACGATGAGCCGGAACTGGTCTGCCGCTCCCTGCGGAGTGGAGCGGACGGCTATGTCGTGAAGGACGACCAGACCCGTCCCTTGCATGAACTGCTGAGGGCCGTCTGGAGCGGGCATCTGCCGGTGAGTCCCGGTGTGGCCCGACTCATCCTCACTCAATTCCGTCGGGGGCAACCCCGGAAAAGCCTATACGACCTGAACCTCTCCCCGCGTCAACGCGAGGTGCTGGACCAGATTTGCAGGGGCTGGACCAACAAGGAGATCGCCGCCGAACTGGGCATCAGCACCGACGCCGTCAAACTCCACGTCAAGGCGGTGAAACGAAAGATGGGAGTCCACAGCCGCACCCAGATCTCGGGGTGGGGGGGAGGGGGGATGATGAGGGTGTCAGGGCAATGGGATGGACCGCGAAGTGGAATGGACGACCGATGCCTCCCCTTCTGGGGATATGGACTTGTGGAACCAAACCATTCCGAATTTCGTTACTGACGCCTCTGTCCACCCACGAGAAATGAACCATCAACGCGCCTCCTTTGGATTTTTGCTGACACCAAGGCGGGTGATGGTGGCCGCGGTCCGGTTGCTCCTGGTGTTGTTTTCCCAGTCTGGGAAGGCTGCCCTTGATGTGCGCTTTTCACAGGACACCTATTCAGTAGCACCGGGAGAGGTCTTTACCGTAACGGCAGTGATCTCTCCTGTACCCACAAACGGAATCTATAGCTTTGGTGTACGAATTGATTTTCCACCGGAACAGGCGCGGGTTCTGTCTGTTCAGGCGATTCAGGTGAACAGGGTCCTTGATCAGGATGGACCTCGCCAAAACTCAGCTGTTGCGGGATTTGGCAGCGGCTTCGCAGCAGCGAAGGGGACAGCCGATTTCCATTCCGAGTTGCGTCCGGTGTCAAATGACGCCGCCTTGGTTGCATTTGAAGTCCAGGATCTGGGCGCGGACGATTCCTACACAATCTCCCTCAGCCCGTTCAATACTCTTGGACCCACCGAGCAAGTGTTCGTTGATGGAGCAGGAAAGGTATTGGATCCGGAAGTGCGATTCGGTGAAGCAAGGGTGAATCGCTTTGTGAAACCGCCTCTGTCGGGGGACATTCTCGTCGTCAGGGGTAGATCTCACCCTGAAATTGAAAGTCTTGTCACATATCTCAGTGAATCGTCCATTCAGGTGCGGGACCCTCAGGATGGGGCGGTGCGGGCGCCTGTGATTGCCGTTGCCGATGCCAACCAACTGACGATTGAGTCGCTCCTGCAGTTTCAGGTCATCATCTGGGATGACGTTGATGGTTCCGTCGGGTCTATGGGCGAAGCGCAGATCGAAGCCATTTGGAATGCATGGAGGTTTGGAGTGCGTTTGTACCTGATTGGTTCCGACGTTTCCTTGTCGTCCCGCATCCTGAACCCAGCATCACGGCAGCGTTGGACAGAGATGACGGGCTTGCTTCCCAGTCCTGAAGGGGTCGGGCCGGGTATGATTCTGGCGATGGAGCCCCGGGACCGTCCGGGAGAATTCTTTTCGGGCTCTCTGGATGAGACGCGATTCATGGTGATACCCGACCTGCCGTTGTCTCGCGGGGTGGTGCCTGGCCTTTGGATGGAAGACGGTGAGCCTCGTGCCACCGTTGGTGGACGACCCGTATTGATTCGGCATCCCGCCGAGAACTCTCCCGGGGATGACAGGGCAAGGCGTCTCGTGCAGGCGTTCCCGGTTTCCTATGTGCCCGCTGCAGTCACAGAGTTCTCGAAAGCCCTGTTCTTGAACGGAGTCGCTTGGTTGTTGAGCGGTGAATGTGACAACTTTCGTGCCGTACCGGACGGTTACGTGACCATCCCGCAGCCCGAAGCTGGTCCCTGTGCCGCCCACATCCTTCATGCCTCGATCGCCAACAATGGCCGATGTTCTGCGAGAGGCGTCTTCGTGACCAATGTGGCCCCGGCAGGATTCTCAGTCGTCGGGGCAAGGATCCTTTCAAATCCGCCTGGAGTAAACTCAGGTGTCATCCTTCGACGAGGCAGGGAGACCATATTCGCCGTGGGACAAGTCAAGCCGGATACGGCCGCGGAGGTTCAGGTGGATGTGATTCCTCTTCGGACGGGTCCCTATACATCGGTTTTTACGTCGTCGGCACTTTACCGGCAACCCGAGGTGACCCTGGTTGAAGGCGAGTCCACCGCACTACCCTGTCAGGCACCCAGCATCGCAATCCGTCAAGGACCGCTAGGCGTTCCGGAGATCAGGGTAACGGAGATTGAGGGGAACGGTGTGCAGATCGAGAGCTCTGGAGATATGAAGACATGGAAGCTGGAGGGTGTGATTCCGATAGGGGACTGGGTGCCGGTCGGGGATCTGGTTCCGATGGATCTCCGGCCGAAGCCCCTGTTTTTGCGCGCCACCCTTTAGTGTGACCAGGAGTGAACTGATTTGAAAACCACGGCCCTCAGAGCCTACCCGGCCTTGTCACCATTCCACCGGCTTCTGTCGGGGCTTCTCGCCTGTTTGATGGGGCTTCCTCCATCCGTGTCCATGCAGTTGCTGGCGCAAAGCCCAAGCCGAACCATCATGGTCAACGCCGGTGGTTCCAACCGCAGTTCGGTCACCAACTTCGTTGTCGTTCCCCCGGATGAGTTTCGGCTGGCTCCAAAAGGCGGATCCTTGTTGCGCCTTGCGGGTGCACAGAGCTTCGCTGTTTCGAACATCCTTACAGAAGAGCTGAGTGTCTCCAATTCTGTGCGGCTTTCATTCCCCAGTTTCCCGGGTGGAACGCTTCCGGATGGCAACTACCTCGCAAGTGCAGTGGTCATTCCCAAGACCAATATGGCCGGCCCGAGAACCAACGAAACAGCGCTGTTCCACCGCTTTTTCGGGGACCACGATGGCGACCGTGATGTGGATTTCTTTGATTCTTTTTGGTTTCGAAACACATGGAAGGCGGAGCGGGAGACATCACGCTTTGATCCCAGCCTGGATCTGGACGGGGATGGGCTAATCGATACGCCAGAGCTCGTGGCTTTCAATCGGAACTACTTCTCCATTCTGCCGCAGGTACCGGCGATCTTCGCGCACCTTGTCTGGGATGATGGAGTCGATTTCAGTGACTCCATCACCACTCGGCCTGAAATGGCCGGCCGGGTAATGCCTTCGCCGGCAGGGTTGCAGGTTCGTGGTGTCGTGCAGGAGGTCGACCAACCCTCAGCGCCGCTCTCCCATGACCTGTCTGCGGAAGTCGCCTCGGATGGGACCTTCCGTCTTTCGGCGGGTCGCCTGGCCCAGTTGGCGGGAGGGCGCCTGCTACCGGAGAAGTCTTACTTGTTGCGTCTAGGCCTTGAGGATGTCCAACAGACGTTGGTCGCCACGTACGAGGTGGCATTCACCGTCGCCAACGATTGCCCCCTCGCGCAGCAATCCTGGGTCTTTGACGCGTCCGCGGTCCCGGAGGCGGCCGGACGCAGCCCGGGTCGGGCCGTTTTCGATGGCTGTTCCATCCTCCTCGCCGAGGGAGACTCGTTTGCCGTCATGGCCCGCCGGAGCTTCGCGGTGCCCAGTGCTCCGGGCCTGTTGTCCATTACCTACCAAACCCCCGTCTTCGACGGCCTCTCCACCAATCGCATCAAGGATGCCTTCGAGGTGGCGGTCCTCGACTCCGGCGGCCGGCCCATCCTCCCCGGAATCCAGGGTTCCCAGGCGCCCCTTTTCGGCGCGACGGCGGCTTCCCGGGTCCTCCCGGCCAACCCGGACGTGGTCTTCAACCACACCGATGGCGAGACGCCGTTCTCCGCGCCCGGAGCCATCCTCCAGCTCAACCAGGCCGGCCCCGGCATCCATACCGTACTCATCAACCTGACGACGCTCCCCGCCGCCTCCCAGGCCCAGATCCAGTTGCGCCTCTTGAACAACGACGAAGACCGCAACGGGCGGGTTCGCATCACTGACGTGGCCTTCAAGCCCTTTGATCCAGCCCTGAACCTCGTTGGCTCCCCGGGCATGGCGTTCTCGCTGCTGGTCGGGCCGCGCCCACTCTTGGTGCCACCGGCAACCCTCACACCAAACGCCCTCTGTGATGGGAGCGCCCTGCTCCTCGACGGCTTCAACAGTCGGAGCACAGCGACCACCGCCGGGGTTGCGAATGCCGCGGGTTTGCGCGCCCCCGACCTGACCGTGGAGGCACCCGGCCCGGGACAACGCTTGGCGACCGGTCTGGCCATGGTTCAAGGCCAGGCCAAAGCCTCAGGCCAAGTCACCGTGGGCGTGGTGACCAACTCAACCGATTTGGTCTTCGACGGCTTCGCCCGGGTGGAGAATCTCCGGATCAACGGAACCGCGCGCGTTGTTCCAACCGCCGACGGTCAGGTCATGCGCCTAACCGCGGCGCAGCCCTTTCAAGCCGGCGCCATCTTCTCCCAGCAAAGGCTTCGGGCTGCATCCTTCAGTACCTATTTCCGCTTCAGGATCAGTGCCGCTGGGGGACTGGTGTTTGATCCCGGAGCAGATGGCCTGGCGCTCGTCATCCAGCCTGTCACTTCGAGCCTGGGCACCTCCGGGCAGGGAATCGGCTACGGGGGGATCCGGCCGAGCGTCGCGGTGGAATTCGACACCTACCAGAACGGGGATAACAACGACCCGGACTCCAACCATGTCGGCATCACCCTCAACGGTGACAGCAACCATGGACCCGGCGCGCCCTTCACCGTGGGAATTCCGGAGAGGCTGGACGACGGGGCAATGCACCATGCCTGGGTGGATTACGATGGAAGCCGAATGGAGGTGCGGCTGGCGAGAACCGCGAATCGCCCGTCAGCCCCGAATCTCACCCGGCAAGTCAACCTCAGCCAGGTGCTGGGCTCCAACGAGGCTTTCCTGGGCTTTACCTCGGCGACGGGGTCCTCGTGGGGCGACCATGACCTCCTCTACTGGGAATACCGTCAGACCTTCGACCCCATCGGTCTCACCCAACCCAACACCATCATGGCGGTCACCGTGAATGGCAGCCCGGTCGAGGCACTGGATCGGGCCGGAAACTTCTTCTCTCCCGTCCAGGTCAACTCCGGCCGAAACCGCTTGGAGGTGGTTGCCACTGACAACCTCGGCTTGTCCACGACCAACAGCCTGGACCTGTTCGGAACCTCCTGCCCCGAGGAAACCCGGACCGTGGGCCCGCTTCCCACCTCGATCCTCCCGTTCTACGAACGCACCTCGTTCCGGGAGGACACGCGGATCCTCTACGCGGATGTCCACCTCAGGAACCAGTCCTCCAGCTCCTTCACGGGTCCATTGTACGTTGGGGTCCGCAACATCAGCGACCTCACCGTCCAGCCCCTGGCACCCGACGGCGTTTCGGCCGACGGAATCCCGTACTACGACTTCTCGTCGGCACTCGAGGAGGGCCGCCTCGGCCCGCTACAATCCTCATTGCCCCGGACCATTGCCTTCCGCAATCCCGGAAGACGACAGTTCACCTTTGAGTTGGTCGCCTACGGCCCGATCAATCGTGCCCCGGCCTTCACCACCCTCCCGGTCCTCGAGGCCGTGGTGGGCCGGCCCTACCTTTATGCCTTAAACGCCCAGGACCCCGATGGGGACACGGTATCCTACAGGACCCTGACTTCGCCCCAGGGCATGACATTGGATGCGGGTGCAGCCACGCTCCGTCTTCAACCTACTACGACGCAAATCGGCACCCATGAGGTAAGACTGCTGGCCGATGATGGACGCGGCGGAAGGACGGAGCAGCGATTTCTCCTGAGCGTGACCCTGCCGCCTTCCAACCGGCCCCCGGTTTTTGTTTCAAGACCGGTGACCGTGGCCCGGGCGTCCGACATCCAGTCCACCAACTCACAGACCTTTGACCTCAGCAAGTGGTCGGTGGTCCAGCTTCAGCAACGCACCAGTTTACAGGGGTCGGCCAACTGGGTGCTGAGCGCCTCCAACACGGTGGCCATCCAGACCGTCAATGCCGATGCGTCCATTCTTCTCAGCGACACGGTGATCGAGAACGAGGAAGTGAGTGGTACCTGGCGCATGGGCGCCGATCCGGATGATGATCATGTAGGGTTTGTGTTCGGGTATCAGGATCGACGCCGCTTTTATCTTTTTGACTGGAAACAAGCGGATCAGGCGGACCGCTGCGGGGAAGCGCTGAGAGGCATGAGCGTCAAGCGTCTATCCGGCGACAGTGAGTTGGAATGTGAGGACCTATGGCCCAGCGTTCAGGACAATGCCCGCGTGAAGACGCTCTTCCGCAACTCCATCCCTTGGCAACGGGACAGGGACTATCGGTTCACCCTCCGCCATCGGCCGGGTTCCTTTACCATCACGATCGCCGATGGAGCCAACACACTCGAGAGTGTGACAATCGAGGATGCGACGTACCCAAAGGGTGCTTTTGGATTCTACAACTATTCGCAAGGCAATGTCTCCTATCGCGGTTTTGCCCGACAAGCCCTGCGGGAGATCACCTATGTTTATGACACCGATGCGGTGGATCCGGATGGGGACCCATTGACCTACACGCTGCCCACTGCGCCAGCGGGCATGGGGATTGATCCAGTTAGTGGACTTATTCGGTGGGGCCCCGCCCCGACTCAGATAGGCTCTCACCCCGTGACTGTGTCGGTGTCGGACGGCAGGGGAGGAACGGCGGTCCAAAACTTCCTAGTCTGCGTGCTTGAGGTGCAGGGCAACCGGCCGCCGCTGTTCGTGTCACTGCCACCGCCGATCAAGTGCTACCAGCGCCCTCCAGTAGCAGGTGCGATGAGCGTTCTGGTTCCTTGGTTGTTTGATGGCTACCGCTACCGGATTGTCCAGGCCAACGCCCTGCCCGGTTTTGAACGCGTCGACTATGACGATGGCGCATTCAACTTTGGGGGGGGAGGGTTTGGGACCGCTGGCTGGTGTGCTCTCAATACACCTGAGACAATGCGCACATATTGGCCGGTGAATACTGACCTGCTTATCCGCAGGTGGGTGGATCTCCCGGATGGGACTCTGAGTCTTGGTATCAAGGTCGCCATTGATAACGAGATTCAGATGTTCGTTAATGGTGTGGACGTGTCTGGTGGGCGACGGAATGGGGGGGGATGTGCTTTAAGGCAGAACTTCGTCTTCGATGTTCCATCGACTGTGTTTCGGGCAGGAAGCAATCTCATAGCGGCTCGGGCAATCGACCTCGGTCCATCGCAGTCGTATTTTGACATGGAGGTTACCGCAGACCTGGGCCCGATTCTTTTTGGCCATGTGGCCCAGGCGCTGGATCCGGATGGGGATCCGGTTCGGTATCGTCTGGGTGTGGCGCCTGCTGGAGCGACCGTGTCATCGGATGGACGGGTTAGATGGGATGTATCCCGGGTGGCTCTCGGGAGGCACCAGATTGAGATCATCGCCGAGGACGGCCGAGGCGGCCGGACATCCCAGGTGGTGGCGCTCGAGGTCCAGGAGCAGTGCCAACCCGGCATCCGTGGAATGGTTTGGAATGATCTCAACGAGAACGAAGTCCGCGATTCGGGTCCTGGGGCTGGGGAGCCCCCGCTTTCGGGCCGGATTGTTTATGTGGATCTCAACCAGAACCTCCAAAGGGATCTTGGTGAGCCGTTTGAAGTCACCGGGCCATCCGGCGAGTTCACCTTCTCGGGGCTCGCACCAGGCACTTACAGCCTCCGGATGGAGCCTTGGCGAGACTGGTTGCAGTCCTTCCCGAAGGGAGGGGGATCAGTTCCAGTTCGGGTCATCAGCGGCGAGGTTGCCGACGTGCTCGGCTTTGGAGTGGTTCAACGTACGATCGCTTCCGAGGCAAACGCAGTCCCAACTTTTCTCTCAGCAGCGCCGTCCAGGGCCGTGGTGGGTGCGGCTCTTCAATACCCCACGCTGGTCCGTGATCCGGACGGGGACCAACTGGAATTTGATCTGGTCGTCCATCCGGAGGGCATGATTGTGGATGCAGGAACCGGCGTGTTGGCGTGGGCTCCGGAATTGAATCAGATCGGTGCCCATGAGGTGATCCTGCGCGCCCGGGACGGCCGCGGCGGGGTGGCACTCCAGTCCTTCTCCCTCGAAGTGGAGCCGGCGAACACGCCCCCGCTGCTGATCTCCGCCTTGCCGGCGGTCGCCGTGATTAACCGCCCGTATACCCTCCAACTGCAGGCTCAGGATGCCGAGAACCAGGCCCTGCGGTTCGGGGTGACCAATGGGCCGGTCGGCTTGCAGGTGAACCTGACGAACGGGATTTTCACCTGGACTCCGGCGCTCGCCCAGGTGGGAACCAATCGGATGGAGATCCTTGTGACCGATTCGGACGGCGCGGTCAGCCGGACTCCGGCTTCTGTCGTGGTGGTGCCTTCCGTCGTCAACCTGAGCCCGGAGTTTGTCACCTCGCCCCGCACCCAGATCCGACTGGATACCCCCTACGTTTACCCGGTACAGGCGAGCGATGCGAATGCCGACCCGGTCTCCCTGGCACTGGTCCAGGGTCCGGCCGGCATGCAGTTAACCAACCGCTGGACTTCGCCGGTGGGCGACACCCAGGCCGCTCCCTTCAATGGAGCCTTCCTCGTCTGGCGGCCGGGTCCAGGCCAGATCGGCCAACATCCGGTGACCCTGCGGGCCAGCGACGGCCGCGGGGGAATGGTGGAACAGCGGTTTGATCTACGCGTTGGCTCGACCCTGACCAATGCCGCCCCGCTCATTGTCTCCCAGCCACCCGTCGGAGCCTCCTCGGAGTCCCTCTACGCCTATGATCCCGAGGCCACCGATGCCGACGGCGATGCAGTGACCTGGCGCCTGGTCGAGGGGCCTGCTGGGGCCTCCATCAACGGCCAATCCGGCGCCCTGCGCTGGATTCCCACCTACGATCAGATGGGGACGAATGTTTTCGTGGTGGAGGCACGGGATCCCTTCGAGGGCGTCGATCGCCAGTCGTTCACGGTGATGGTCGGTTGCGGCAATGATTCGCCACAGATCACCTCCACCCCGCCGACCTGGGCTTCGGTGGGCGAGGTCTATCTGTATGCGCCCCGGGCCACCGATCCGGAGGCCGACGCCTTGAGTTGGACCCTCGTCTCCCGGCCGACGGGAATGACAGTGGATGAGCGTACCGGTCTGGTCCGCTGGACTCCCGCCACCAACCAGACGGGAGGCCATCTCGTGCAGGTTCGGGTGGCGGACGGCCGCGGTGGCTTCGACACCCAAACCTACACTGTTCAGGTCAATAACCAGCGCGGCAACCAACCGCCGCTCATCACCTCGACGCCCCAACTCGGCATTGGGGTCGGGCGGGCTTATGCGTATGACCTGCGGGCCGTCGACCCGGATGGTGACACCGTGAGGTTGGAACTGCTGGCCAGGCCGGCCGACGCCGCCTTCACCTTGGGCAGCACGACGGGCGGCAGTGCCCAGGCCACCGTGTCCTGGACGCCCTCACAGGCGGGCACCTTCGAGTTCGTGGCGGCTGCCACGGACAGCCGGGGGGCGAGTGCCGCCCAGCGTTTCCTCGTCGAGGTTCGCGTCAACCAGCCTCCCCGGATCACTTCGTCGCCACGCACCAACGCCACTCCGGGGGCGGTCTATCGTTATGATGTGTTGGCCAATGACCCTGACGGTGATCGCTTGGTCTACGCTCTCGGGCCCGCACCGGCCGGTATGACCATATCCCCCTTGGGGCAGTTGGTTTGGACGCCCGACACCAACAACGAGGGGCCTTACATGGTTGGGGTTCTTGTCTCGGACGGTTTCGGTGGGGAGGCCCGACAGCAGTTTGCTGTGACGGTGGCTCCGGACGATGAGGCCCCCAGCGTCAGCCTCGCTGTCGGATACAATGTGCTGGATGGCACAGGAGCCCGGGCGGTGCGAATCGGGTCCGCCGTCCCGATCACGGTGTCGGCCCGGGACAACGTCGGCGTGCTCGGACAGGCTTTGACCGTGGCCGGCCAGGCGCAGGCCTTGGCGGGCACAGGGACCGCGCTGGTCACCTTCCCGGCCACCCCCGGCTTCGTGGAAGCCGTCGGGGAGGCCCGGGATGCCGCCGGCAACGTAGGTGTTGCCCGCGAGCGCATCCTGGTGGTGGATCCGTCGCAGCCGGGCGGAGGCGGTGGAAGCATGGGAATTGTCATTCACAGCCCCACCAATTCTGCATTCGTCACCCGCAAGGCCGAGGTGGTGGTCTCCATCAACAGTGTCACCCCCTTGGCGCAGTACACGGTCGAGTATGCCGAGTTGATCTCCGAGGTGGCGGGACTGGAGGTTCCCGTTGATGACCCGCGCCTCCAGTATCAGGTGATCACCAACGGCGTGTTCCCGCCGGGGGTGACGACCGTGAATCGGGCGGTGTTGGCGAACTTCGACCCCACGATCCTCCCGAACGGAGGTTACCTGATCCGGGTGACGGCCTTTGACCAATCCGGCCAGGGACGACAGGAAGGCACGTCGGTTGAGGTCACCGGCAATCTCAAGTTCGGAGAGTTCCGGATCGCCTTCAACGACCTGCAGATCCCGTTGGCCGGCATCCCCATCACGGTCCAACGGGTGTATGATTCCCGTGACCGCAATCGCCGGGGCGACTTCGGCCATGGATGGAGCCTCGGTCTGGCCGATGCACGGATCCTGGAGACCGGGAAGAAGTGGGGGGCAGGTTTTGACGACACGACCCTTTCGATCCGCAGTCGGGTTTACCTGACTGGACCCGACGGTCGGCGTGTGGGGTTCAGCTTGGCGCCGCGCTTCCGCTCGGGCGGCTTCTTCGGCATCGCCAACTATGACATGGTTTTTCAGGCGGACCCCGGCGTCTACGACACCCTCGAGACGGACGATCCAGGCGGGTACTCGGTCCTCCGGGACGGATCCATCGGCGTCGCCCTGTTTGGCGGGATCCTTGGATTCGACCCCGACACCTACCGTCTTCGCACCCGGGATGGGCTGGTGTACCACTACCAGCAGCCTGGCGGACTTCGTCGGGTGGAGGACCGCAACGGCAACTTCCTCACCTACGAACGGGATGGCATCCGCCACTCCCAAGGCCAGAGGATTGAGTTCCGACGGGATTCCTTCGGGCGCATCCAGCAGATCGTCGGTCCGGACGGCATCGTGCTCCTGTACGATTACGACGCGGCCGGCGACCTCCGCAGTTTCACCGACCAGGTCACCAACGTCACCCGGTACACCTACAATGCCGCGCGGCCCCACTTCCTGACCAACATCATCGATTCCCTCGGACGCAACGCCCTCAACCTCGTTTATGACGACACCGGGCGACTTACCGAGGTGCGGGATGCGTTGGGGAACCCGGTGCGGCAGGACTTCGATCTCGATGCCAACACTGGCACCCTGACGGACGCCCGGGGCAACCAGACGATCGTCCACTTCGACGACCAGGGGAACGAGACCCTGCGCATCGTGCCCGGGATCTCCACCAACCGGTTTGCCTACGACCAAAACAACAACCTCACCAACGCCGTCAACGCCCGTGGGTACACGACCAACTTCACCTACGACGTCCGAGGGAACCTGACCACGATCACGGATTCGCTGACCAACACCACCCGTATCACCTATAACGCCGTCAACGAGCCGCTGGAAATGGTCAATGCGCTGGGCCAGCGGCTGAACCTGCGCTACGACGGGAATGGTCAGTTGCTGGAAGTGGTGGACAACGCCGGCAACCGGACCGCCATGGCCCAGGATGCCTCGGGACGCATGACCAGCCTCACGGACGCGACGGGCAAATCGACCCGCTTCGAATACGAGAGTGGTTGTGCCTGCAGCAGCCCCGGCAAGGTCATTAATCCTGACGGCTCCTTCCGCCTCTACGGTTACAACTCCCTTGGGCAGACGAATCGGGTGGTCAATGAGCTGGGGGCGGAGACGAGATTGGGATATGATGCCGCCGGCCGTCTTCTCTGGGTCGAGGACGCTCTCAACCGCCGGACGTCCTTCCGCTACGAAGGCGTGCAATTGGCTGCCATGACCGATGCTTTGGGGCGCGAGACCCGCTATGCCTACGATAACGCAGGGCGAACCAACCGGATCACCGATGCCGAGGGCGGCGTGATCCGCTTGGAGTACGACGCCAACGGGAACCAGACCAGCATCACGGACCCGGTGGGCAACGTCACTCGCTTCGTCCATGACGCCGCCAACCGGCTCATCCAGCAGATTGATCCCCTTGGGAACACCAACCTCTTCGCCTACGATCCCGCCGGCAACCAGACCGAGGCCATCGACCGCAATGGGCGCCGACGCACGTTTGCCTACGATGCCCTCAACCGCATGACCAACGAGGTGTGGTGGGAGGGGACCAACGCGGTTCGCTCGATTGCCTTTGGTTTCAGCGGGCTCGGTGCCCAGACCCTCGCCGAGGATCCTGCCGCCCGTTACGAGTACCGCTACGACGGCTTGAACCGGCTGGAGCAGGTGACCGCCAGGTCGGCTGGCGTCCCGGACTTCACCCTCCGTTATGCCTACACGGCTCTGGGCCAGGTCGAGTCCGTCATCGACCACTGGGGGGTGCGGGTGAGTTCCGCGTATGACTCCCGCGGCCACCTCGCCACCCGCACCTGGTCCTCGACACTTCCATCGTCTGGGGTGGACCCGGCCCGGGTGGACTTCAGCTATGATGCCTCCGGCGCCCGGATGCGAACCGACCGCTTTGCCGACCTCAGCGGGGCCAACCGGATCGGCTTCACCACCAACGCCTACAACCGGGTGGGCATCGTGACCAACATCACCCATCTGAGTCCGGCCAGCCAAGTGTTGGCGAAGTACGAGTACGACCTCGACCCCGCGTACCAGATCCGGAAGTGGGCCATCAACGGCCAGCTTTCGGAGTTTGGCCATGACCGCACCGGGCAGTTGACCAATGCCCTGAACAGCGCGCAGCCGAACGAGAACTTCCGTTACGACGCCAATGGCAACCGCGTGGGCCCGCAGACCGGGGGCAGTTTCCTGGCGGGGCGAAACAACCAGATCCTCTCCGACGGGACGAACAACTATGCCTATGACCGCGAAGGCAACATGACCTCCCGCTCGAACACCCTCACCAGCGCGGTGACCACCTACCAGTGGGACCACCGTAACCGGTTGGTGACCGTGCTGGACCGCAACCCCGCTGGAGTGGTCACGCAGACCGTGTCCTTCGTGTATGACGCGATGAACCGGCGGCTGGCCAAGACCGTGAATGGGCAAACCACACGCTTCCTGTACAACGGGGATGACTCGTGGGCCGACCTTGATGCCGGCAACGCCGTCACCGCCCGCTATCTGCACGGGTCACGGGTTGACGAACTGCTGGCCCGCCAGCACGCAAGCGATGGGCGGGGCTGGTATCTGACGGATCACCTTGGCACAGTGCGCAGCGTTGTTGATGGGGAAGGGGCAAGGGCCGCGCATGTGGATTACTCGGTTTATGGTGAGGCTATTGAAAATCCAACATCGGGTGCCCTTGGGCGGTTTCTCTATGCTGGCAGAGAGTATGATGAAGGTGTAGGGTTGCATTTCTTTAGGGAGCGATACTACTCGTCAAGAATGGGAAGATTTATAAATGAGGATCCAATTGGCTTTTTGTCGGGTGAAATGAATATATACAGATACGTGTTGAACGCGCCAACCATGGCGACTGATCCTTTTGGGCTTACATTAGTTGAATACTCTCTACTTTCTGGAAAGGACAATGCTAACAAGCCTGTAGTCGCTTGCAGTGGGATGAGATACGCGGTTGTGCTCCTAATTATCACACTGAAGATATCTGTATGTACACTTCCTCCATCCAGGGAGGTGGTGATTAGGAATCCTGGTGGCATACCGGCGCCTAATGCAGAGCTGTTTAATCTGATTCTTAGTATGATCGATGAATTGTACGGTGCAACGGGTATCACTTGTGGCAGGCCATCGAGGAGCACGCCTAGCCCGCCGGGCATGAGGCCTAACCCCGGTGCCAACCCACAGCGAGATATCCGTCGCCGCCCTGATCAGTCAAGGCGGTGTGAACAGCACTTCCCTTTTCGGCGAGGCGGGTTGTGACAGAGCCTGCCCTTTGGTGGAATGATCCGGTTGGAGCAACAGTCTCCAGGAAAAGCAATGGGGTCAGTCCCGTAGTAGTATTGACAATTGATGCTGCTCCGGCGCTTTTGCCGCTCCTGGTCCACCACTTGCGGTGATGGTGGCGGGATGAACCTCTCCTGGACCGGTCGCAGCGTTGTCACTTCCGGCACACGCTCCTTGTCCAATTGCAGTCCTGGGCGCGCCAGGGTGATCGAAACAGTTGTGAACGGTCGCCCCATCACCACCCAGCGTCGTAACAGTGCCGGAACCCGGATCGGCAGGATCAACGTAACCGTCCGGCGGACCCGTCATGCGGTCGGCTCGGGGATCCGGCAGGATGGGTGAGGGAGGTGCGCCCATAATCGGATTCATCCCCACCACCGGGATCTTTGTCGCCTCCGCTCCAATCGGCTTCGAGATCGATGCGCTGGTCGCCGATGACATGGCTTCGGGCGGGATCGAGTCCGTGGTGGGCGGCAGCAGGGGCCGCAATGAACTCCACAGCTTCAAGTCGATACAGGTCGTGGCGTTCGACCATCAAGATGCCGTCGCGCCTCGGTCCGAGATCTCTGCTTCGTCGATACCGAAAATGCCCCCGTGCGGGTTGGCCTGGCGCGGGTCGGCGGCGGTCGGGTGAGGGATCCGGATGGCCGTCCCCGGGTCAGGCCCTTTTGTGCTGATCGAAGCGTGCGATGCGGGTCTCGATGTCGCGCTCAATCCCGCGCAGTTCGGTGAGGTCGCCTGTTTCGGGGTGGGATTGGAGCCTCTGAAGCAGCGGTTCCATCGCCGGGCGGTGCCGCTGCATCAGGCTGGCGATGTCTCCTTCGTAAACTGTTACGCCGCGTTCCCCGAGGAGGGTGAACAGGTCCACCACGTCGCGGTCGGTGGGTAGAACGTGCTGAGGCTGCCTGGGGTTGGGCCCCGTGTCCGGCTGCGGGCCGCCTTGCCAGGCATCCGGGCCAAATCGCACCGCGTTGCGGACGATCTCCGCAATCCGGCGAAGGCTGGTTCCCGGGGCAAGGGTGACGTTCATCGTTCTTGGCCGGCGTTGCCAGAATCGTGCCGGCGAGGGAAGCAGCCAGCCGACGCCCAACCGGGAGGCCGGGAGGGAGTGCACCTGCATTCAGGATTCAGATGGCGAGGGTCCGCATTGAAATGGCTTGCACGACCGCGACCACAATCCATGCCGGTGACGATGGCGGCGGGATGCTTCTGCAATCTGTCCCCGGATCGGGGCATCCTCAGGGGGTGACGCATGGGATGGAAGAGGACGATGGCATGGAGTTGAGGAAGGCTTCGTCGCTTCCAGCCTGGGAATGGACCTGGTCGAGAGGACTGTGGTCATGGGATGAGGAAAGCCTCCGGGATGCTGCGATCCAGCGTGGCGAGCACGGCTCCGTGGGAGTGTGCCAGCGCGAGAAGGTGTGCATCCGTGGTGCGACCAGCTCCCTGGCACCATTCAGGCCATGGCGAGATGGCTCGCTGATCATCCGGAATGAACACGTGCTTCGTCCCCAGCGCTTGAATCATGCTCGCCAGCACCTGGGAAGCCATCTTGGGGCTCACCCGCCCCTCGGCGCGCTGAACCGAGACGCGGACGAATCCGAGTTCGGGAATCGCGGAGGTGAGAAAGGACAGCCTGGGCGACTTCCGGACCGCTGCAATCCACGCGGCTACCCGCCGGTGATCTGCGTGATCCTCCCAGCCCCATGCCACGAGGACGTTCACATCGAGCAGGTACCTCATGGGAACTCTCCCAGCATCTCATTCACGCTCTCCGTGGTGAGCGGAGGCAGCTGTCTGCTGTGACCGAAGATGACGGCACCTGTCGCGGAGCACTTGACGAGCGACAGGGGCTCCACCTCGGGCTCCGGGGCTTGAAGGCGCCGCCGCAGGTATTCCGACAGGGTAAGACGGGCGTTCTTCGCCGCCTGTCGCAGGCGCCGCGCCTCGGACTCATCCAGTTTGAACGTCAACGTGGTCATGGTATTACCGTATTACCCACCCCTTTTCCGGTCAAGGCACCACTGCCCGCAGCTGATGGAAAGGCAATGAGGTCAGTCCTTCACGTGTGTCAGCCGGACCGGGCAGCCATGGTTTCCGTGGGGAGAAGGCAATGGAGAATGGGGTCAGATCTGTCCGTTTGAAGTTTGGAGGGCGATCCGGATGAAGTGGGCGGGTGGCACGACCATTGCGGATCGACAGGGCCGGGGCGTGGCATCACGTCATGAGCCGTGCGAATGGGGGTATCGGTTCAACCGGGCGCATCGTCGCCGGGGTCACGTGTTCCAGGGCCGGTTCAAATCGGTGCTGATCCTCGACGGGTCCCGACTGGACGAGGCGGCTGCCCGGCCCAAGTGGGAAGCGATGGTGAAGGCCGCGGAGGGCATCCAGGGCCGGGAATGGAGGGAGCTGATCCTTCGGCACGGCGACTGGGGCCGGGACGGACTGCTGGCTGTCGCGACGCGACATCCTGGGTGGCGGTTGGGCGAGGTGGTCGGGAGGGAGCCGGGAGTCAGCTACGCCGGGGCGGCGCAAGGCATCCGCAGGTTCTGGAAGCGGGCACCGAACAGCCCGGAGATGCGTGCCTTCGTTGCGGCCCTGCTCAAACAATTGTCAAATGGACAGATCTGACCCCATTGCCTTCATCGCCTCAAGCCGTTCGAGGATGAAGCGGTCCACCGGGGTTCGGGCCCACGTGGTAGGGGAGACGGAAGGTGGCGTGGGATTCCGGATGGGCTGGAAGGCCCAGTGCGGGGCAGTGGAAGTTTCGGCGACCAGGCTGGACGCGGCCAGCAAGCTTGCCAGAACCGTGGCCAGGGAAGTCGTCGCGTGCCTGCCCGAGCGAAGTGCAGTGCCCCCCTGTGGCGCGGGCGGTCCGCCTGTGCTGCGGACATCGACCGGCATGCGCCCCGGTTCCCAGGGTTCCCAGTCCACGGACGGCTTTGTTTTCATGCCAGCACCCCCCGGATGACTTCGCCCTCGACGTTGGTCAGGCGGCGGTTGATGCCGTTGTGGTAGAACGTGAGCTTTTCATGATCGAGGCCAAGCAGGTGCAGGATGGTCGCGTGAAAGTCTGGGATCGTGACCTTGTCCTGCCCCACGAAGTAGCCGAGTTCGTCGGAAGCGCCGTAGTGATGTCCGGGTTTCACGCCTGCGCCGGCGAGGAAACAGGTGAAGGCCGTCGGATGATGGTCGCGGCCCGGCGAATCGATGCCCTGCGTGGCAGGGCTGCGGCCGAACTCGGTGGACCAGATGAACAGCGTGTCTTCCAGCATCCCGCGTTGCTTGAGGTCCTGGATGAGTGCGGCGACGGGCCGGTCCATCGTGGCGGCCTGGGTATCGTGATTCTCCTTCAGGTTCTCGTGGCCGTCCCAGTTGATGCGCGGGCTGCCGAACGCGCCGCCGTTGATGACCTGCACGAAGCGGACGCCACGTTCCAACAGCCGCCGCGCCATCAGGCAGTTCCGCGCGAAGCCCTTGTTCGCGTCGTCGCCAATTCCGTAGAGCCGTTTCGTCGCGTCGGATTCACCGTCGAGATCGGTTGCCTCGGGAATGCTCAGTTGCATGCGGGCGGCGAGTTCGTAGGCGCGCAGTCGGGCGGCGAAGGTCGGGTCGTCGGGATGGTCATCCGCGAAGTGGCGGTTCATGTCGGCGAGCAATGCAAGGTCCGCCTCCCGGTCGGCGCCCCCGATGGACGCGGGTGTGTGCAGGTCGGCGATGGGTTCGCGCGAGTGGGTGCGGAACGGCACGCCCTGGTGGTTCGCGGGCAGGAAGCCGGCGGTCCAGTTGATGGAACCGCCCGCGGGCAGACCGCGCGGATCGGGCAACACGACGAACGCGGGCAGGTTTTCGTTCTCGGTGCCGAGCCCGTAGCTGAGCCAGGCGCCCATGCAGGGAAAGCCGTTCAGCGTGAACCCGCTGTTCATCTGGAAGGTGGCGGGCGTGTGGTTGTTGCTCTTCGCGAACATCGAGTGGACGAAGCACAGGTCATCCACGCAGCCGGCGAGGTGCGGGAACAGGCTGCTCACCCACGAACCGCTCTGTCCGTGCCGGCGGAACTCGTAGACGCTCTTCATCAGCTTCCCGGGCTGGCCGAAGAAGCCGAGGTTCTCGCCCTTTCCTTCGAGTGACTTGCCGTGCATCCGCTCCAGCTCCGGCTTGTGGTCAAAGGTGTCGAGATGGCTGACCCCGCCGCAGCAGAAGACCTGCACCACGCGTTTCGCCTTCGGCGTGAAGTGGGGTAGACGCGCCGAACCGGCCGCCGGGACGATGCCCGCGCGGGCCTGATCGCGGTTCATCAGCCACGCCAAGGCCACACCGCCGAGCCCGCCGGCCGTGTGCGACAGGAAATGGCGGCGGGAGAGGAGGGGGGCGGAATCTGAGATTGGGTCACCGCACATAGACAAACTCCGTGGAATTGAGCAGCGCCCAGCAGACACTGGCCAGCCCCCGTTCACGGGCGGCGGCCTCGGCCCGTGTCAGCTCGGTGGCGGTGGCGGGCCGGCTGAGGGCGAATTCGTAGGCGGCATTCACCGCCCGGGGAAGATCGCCGCCGGCTGACTGGAGCGCGCGTTTCGCCAGCTCGGCGGCCTGGCGCTGCACGAAGGATCCATTCATCACGCTGAGCGCCTGCAACGGCGTGGTGGTCACCCCACGGCGGGGTGTCTTCACCGACGGATCGGGGCAGTCGAACGCGTCGAGCAGAGGTTCCTTCCCGGAATTGATGTTCATCCGGTAGATCGTGCGGCGGTTGAACTCGGGTTCCCCCTTGTCGAACAGGTGGTAGAACGTCGCGCCATACTCCGACGTGGTGAACGGCCGGAAGCTCGGGCCGCCGACCTGCGGATTGAGCTGTCCGCTGACGGCCAGCATGGCGTCGCGCACGGCCTCGGCTTCCAGTCGGCGCGGGGGGAACCGCCAGAGGAGGGTGTTGTCGGCGTCACGGGCAGTTTCGATCTCCGATTTCCGATTTCCGATTGAGGCGGCCTGCCGATAGGTCGCCGAAGTCAGGATCAGCCGGTGCAACGCCTTCATGCTCCAGCCGCCCGCGATGAATTCG
Source organism: Verrucomicrobia bacterium UBA6176 (assembly GCA_002422905.1). Taxonomy (GTDB): domain Bacteria; phylum Verrucomicrobiota; class Verrucomicrobiia; order Limisphaerales; family UBA9464; genus UBA6176. The sequence continues at coordinate 11,479 of DITU01000084.1, read as the reverse complement.
GCTGCCAGCCAGTCCAGCAGTTCAGGATGGCTCGGACGGGCCCCGCTCAGGCCGAAGTCGCTCGGGGTCGTGACCAGGCCCTGGCCGAAGTGGAACTGCCAGACGCGGTTTGCCATCACGCGTGCGGGCAGTGGATTCCGCGGATCCGCCAGCCAGTCGGCGAACCGCCGCCGGCGTTCCGCCTCGGGAGCATCCGGCGCCAGGGCGAAGTCTCCCGGCAAGGTCGGGAACTGCGTCAGGGCGCCCGGGGCCACGACATCGCCCGGCTTCTTCACGTCGCCGCGCAGGAGGACTTTCGTGGGAGCCGGTTGTTCGCGTTTGCCGGCGTAGGCGAGCGGTCCGGCCTTTTCAGCGGCGGCGATTTCCTTCCGGGCCTGTTCCATCTGTGCCAGGGCCTGCTCCCGGGCAGTGCGTTGCTCCGGGTTCAGGTGGGCGACAATCTCGGCGGTGGAAATCACGAAACCGCCCGCGCGGAACGCGGTGGCGACTTCGGCGGCATCCAACGCCCGGTCGTAAAGCGCGGCGTGCCGGATGGCGCCGGTCAGCCACGGGTTGCTGCCGCCGAGATGCCGGCGGCCGAGGGTGATGCGGGCGTTGCCGGCCTTGAATGTCACCAATGGCCCGGCGGCGTAGGGTTGGCCGTAAGGTTCGCCGTTGCGGAAGAGCGCTACCCGGTTGTCGGCGGAATAGACCGCGGCAAGGTGGATGAGGGTGCCGGGCGACGTCGTTTCCTCGGGCGCATCGAGGTCGCGGGTGCGGACAAAACCTTCGCTGCCGGCGATCCACTTCTTCGGCTGTCGCTCGGCGAAGACGATGGCGTCGAACTGTGTTCCGTCCGCCGACTCCAGGGAGATGGCCGCACCACCGCCCTGGGCGAGGTCGGCCAGGGCGATCCACACCTCCAGGGTCTTTTCCCGGACGTCGCGCCCCAGCACCGGGGCCTGGAAAAAGGCGCCCGCCGCCGGCAGTTGGAGCCGGCCGTCGGCCAGCATCGCCCCGCCGTGAAATCTTCCGTCCACGCCGGCGGGACCGGCTTCGGCGAAGTCCCAACGGAACAGCGGCACCGGTCCCCGTTTATCCGAACGCACCGGTGGCTTGGCCGCGGCGGCCCGGCGGGCCCCGTCGGCTTCGATCCGGGCGACCTCCGCCTGCGCCGCGGACAGGGCTTGCTGCGCCGCTTCCCGGCGGCGGGTGCGGGCCGCGGCCTCGACGGCACCCTCGACGGGGCGGTCGCCGTGCTTCACGCCATCGAACACCGCCTTCACGCGGTAATAGTCGGCGAGCGGGATGGGGTCGAACTTGTGGTCGTGGCAGCGGGCGCAGTTGACCGTCAGGCCGAGGAAGGTCTGGCCCACCACGCCAATGAGATCTTCCAACTCCTCCTCGCGGGTGATGGCGCGCTGGGTGGCGTTGGCCTGCGAGTTTCCCGCCTGATCCCACGGACCACACACCAGCAGGCCGGCGGCAACGATGCCGTCGGCCGTGACGGGTTCGATCACATCGCCGGCGACCTGCTCGCGCATGAAGCGGTCGTAGGGTTTGTCCGCGTTGAAGGCGCGGATGACGTAGTCGCGATAGGGCCAGGCGTGGTCGCGTGGACGGTCGTATTCGAAGCCCTGGCTCTCGGTGAACCGGACGATGTCCAGCCAATGGCGCGCCCAACGTTCGCCGTAGTGCGGGGACGCGAGCAACCGGTCCACGACGCGGGCATAGGCGGACTCGGCAGGTTGGATGCGGAAGGCAGGAACGCCGGAATCATGGGCACCGGCCTTCTCCTCCCCTTTTCCTGGCGGCCTGTTCTCCAGATCCCCTTCCTCCGCGCACTCGCGCTCGAACGCCGCCACCTCCGCGGGCGTGGGCGGCAGGCCGATCAGGTCGAAGTAGACGCGACGCAGGAGTTCACGCGGGGCGGCGGGCGGGAGCGGCGTCAGGCCGTTGGTGCGCAAGGTCGCGTGAACGAATGCGTCCACGGGATGAATGCCGGCGGGCGCGGCGGGCCGGCGGAGCGGTTGGAATGCCCAATGACCCGCGGCGGACGATGCGGCGGGCGGGGGCTCCGCCCGGGCCGGGGTGAGTGCCAGCATCAGGATCGTCATCGCCTGCAAGACCTGGCTCGGGAAGCTTTGGCGACGGCGATTCATGGGAAGTCGATCGGATGCTCGCACCGGAACGCGGCTCCACCCAAGCGTCGATTTCGGAAACCCGGGTGCCGGTGATGGCACACCGAACACCTGTCGGATGGCCGAATGACGGGGTTTGGGGACAGGCTTGGGGACAGGCTCCGGCGGATGTTGGGAGCCTGTCCCTTGGGCATCCTTGGTGGTGGGGAAGGTGGACCACGAAACACACGAAAGGACACGAAAGGAGGGCGTGTGGGGGGTATCGGAGCGGCGAGGTTTGCTCGCCGTTTGCTTTTGGGGCGATTGGACATCGGCGTTCGCGGGGATGGGTTCACGCGGAGGCGCGAAGGACGCAGAGAAGACGAATGGGAGGGGAGGCTTGGGAACGTGTCGCATCCCTTTCGTGTGTTTCGTGCATTTCGTGGTTCAGCAGGTGGTGGGGAAGGTGGACCACGAAATACACGAAAGGACACGAAAGGAGGGCGTGTGGCGGGGGTATCGGAGCGGCGAGGTTTGCTCGCCGTTTGCTTTTGGGGCGATTGGACATCGGCGTTCGCGGGGATGGGTTCACGCGGAGGCGCGAAGGACGCGGTGAAGACGAATGGGAGGGAAGGCCCGGGGACGTGTCGCATCCCTTTCGTGTGTTTCGTGCCTTTCGTGGTTCAGCAGGTGGTGGGGGAGACGGCCCACGAAACACACGAAAGGACACGAAAGGAGGGCGTGTGGCGGGTGTATCGGAGCGGCGAGGTTTGCTCGCCGTTTGTTTTGGGGGCGATTGGATATCGGTGTTCGCGGGGAGGGCAGGAGGGTTTTCCACGGCGACCAGACGTTGCTGCTCCGGTTTGGTTTGAACCCCCCAAAAAAATTTGAGGCGTCGATTGCCAAACTGGAATAGGAGTGGTGGATGAAGAATCTGAGCGGGCTGGGATTGGTGACGTTGCTGGCGGTTGGCGTGTTCTCGGGTTGCAACAAGGAGGACGGCGGTACGCCGGTGGCGGCCGAGGGTGGCACGAAGCCTTATACCCTGGATGTGTGTGTGGTGTCCGACGAGAAGCTCGGCAGCATGGGCGATCCCGTGGTGTTCGTGCACGAAGGCCAGGAGATCAAGCTGTGCTGCAAGAGCTGCAAGCCGGACTTCGAAAAGGAACCGGCCAAGTTCCTGACCAAACTGGCGGCGAAGTGATGAGGTGATGATCGGGTTCCAGAGGGAATCCCGATCTCCAAATCCCGATCTCCAAATCCCGCCCGGCCCCTTTCCGAGATCCCATGAACCGCATCGTGCAACAACTGGTGGCCAGCCTTCTCGGGCTGGTCCTGTTGTTGTTGCCGGCGTTTCCCGCGGCGGCCTCGGTTGGCGGGATGGATTGCAATGGGTCGATCCCGAGCGTTGGAACGGCCCGGCCTGCGTCCTGTTGTTCGGCCCGGGCGATCCGTTGTTGCGATGCCGAGTGTTGCCTGGATCCGGCGTCGAGACGGGCGGCGCTTCCTGAGTCCACGCCGGTGTCGATGCCATCGAATCCGTTGCCGGATTGGGTGTCGGTCCGACTGACCGTTTTTGAATTGCCCGCCCCGGTCGCCGACCGGGTTCCCACGGGCACGATGGTTCTCCGGGGTCGCCATGACCCCACGCTCCCGCTCTTCCTGCGGGATCGACTTCTCCTTCTCTGATTCCTCCCGGCCTCCCCGCCCGTGATGTGTCCCGCGCCGGGGCGCATGACGGTTGGGCTGCGTCGTTTACGTCCCGGGATTTCCAGACCTGAGCCTTCGAAGGCGGGTGGAACACTCCGTGGGAGGAACGCCGTGGCCCGGATCGGCGCGTGTAGGAACTGGAATCCGATGAATCGATGCAAAGCGTGTACGGGCAGGTGGAACGCGGTTGGGACCGTGTTTCGAGAAGGGTCAGGCTGGGATGTGCGACGGCGGTGTTGTGGCTGGCATGGGGAGGAGTGGCGTGGTCTGCGCCGGAACCGGTGACGGCGGGTTTGGTGACGCGGTTGGCGGAAGGGATGCGTGGACGATATCCGGCGTTAGTGGAGTTGGAACGTGAGGTCGAAGCCGGTCGCTGGAATCTCAAGGGGCGCCGGCACTGGGCCGATCCGGAATTGGAAGCGGGGGGTGCGCGGTATCGGACCGGGGAGATGGCGCGTGAGAACGGCGATGTCTTCTACGGGGTGCGCCAACCGTTGCCGATCATGGGCAAGGAGGCGGCCACCCGTTCATTGGCCGGGGCGGAATTGACGGCGGCAGAGGCGCGGTTGGAGGCGCGGTTTGCCGAGTTGCGACGTGACCTGGCGGTGGCGTTGCTGGAATCCGCCTTGGAACGCGAACTGGTGGTGTTGACGGCCGAGGATGTGGGTTGGATGGAATCCCAACTGACCCAGGCACGGGTCCGGTTGTCGACGGGCAGTGAATCCGCGGCGCAGGTGCTCCGCCTGGAGAATGAGCTGGATCGGCGTCGGACAGAATGGACGAACGCCGTGGCGGGTCTGGCGGATGCGGGGGTGCGGGTGGAGCAATTGCTCGGGGAGGGAGCGATGACGGGCACGGAGGGTTATGCGGTGCCGGAGTTGGGCGGACCGGTGGCGTTCGGAGCGGCCCTGGTCCGATTTGCGGAGCGGGCGGAGCCGGAGGTGTTGAGACGCGAACGGCAGATCGGCGTGGCCCAGGCCGAAGTGGAGGTGACCCGAAGGTCCGGCCGACCGGACTTCGCGGTGAGTGCCCAGGCCTATCACCAGACCGCAGGTGGAACACCGGCGATGGGCATGTTGTCGGTGTCGATGATGGTCCCGTTATGGAATCGGGAGAACTTCCGGCGCGATCTGAGACGGGATCGGGATCGGTTGGCGGGGGTGGAAGCGGCGGCGGGGGATGCGCGTCAGGCGGTGCGCCGCGAGGTGCATGGACTGGTGACGCGGATCGGAGTGGCGCGACGTGAGGCGTTGTTGCAGCAGGACCAGGTGTTGCCGCGGACGGAACGGTTGCTGGGGACGCTGACGGCGGGATGGGCGTCGGGTCGGATGGAACTTCGGGATCTGTTCGACACGCGCCGGCAATGGCTGGAGGCGCGGGCGATGGAGGCCCGGGCCCGGGCGGAGTACTGGGTGGCGGTGGCGGAATTGTTGTTGTGCTGCGGATTGTCGGATCTGGATGCGGTGCAGCAGTTGGAAACGACGGGGACGATGGACATGCAGGGAGGAACAGCACGATGAAGCTCACGACTTTGGCCGGGATCCTGGCCTGTGGATTGTTGGGACTGGGCGCCGGTTGGTGGCTCCGCGACCGCACCGGACATGGCGCGGTCGCAGGTGCTGAATCGGCGGAACGAAAACTCCGCTTCTATCAATCGCCGATGCATCCGTGGATCACGTCGCCTGAACCGGGCAACTGCACCATCTGCGGCATGAAACTGGTCGCGGTGTACGAAGGCGAGGCGGGGGGGTCGTCCGATCCCTCCGTGATCGGCCTGGGAGAGGACCAGGTGCGGGTGATCGGGATCGCGACGTTGCCGGTGGAGGAGCGGCCCCTGATCCGGACGCTGCGCTTTTCGGGGACATTGGACGATGATGATTCACGGCACCGGGTGTTGTCGGCGGTGGTGGAGGGACGTGTGGAAGGCCTGGGGGTTCATCATCCGGGAGCCGAGGTGAGGGAAGGAGACGAGTTGGCGCAGGTTTACAGTCCGATGCTGTTGGCGGCGGCGCGGGAATATGTGGCGTTGGCGCGGAGCGGGAGCGGGAAGGAATTGCTGGAGTCGGCGGCGCTCCGGTTGCGGCAGATGGGGATGTCCGAAGGCCAGGTGACGGCGTTGCCGGAGAGTTTGAAGGACGATCAACGGATCCTGCCCTGGCTGTCGCCGATGAGCGGGACGGTGGTGGATCGGAAGGTCTACGCGGGGCAATGGCTCATGGAAGGTGAACCCATGTTCGAGATCGCGGACTTCGACGTGATGTGGTTGCAGTTCGAAGCGTACGAACGGGATCTGGCGTGGTTGAAGACCGGGCAGGAAGTCCGGGTGACCACGCCGTCCGTTCCCGGTGCAGTCTTCACCAACCGCATCGCCTTCATCGATCCCAACCTGGACGCCATGACCCGCAGCACGCGGGTCCGGGTGGAGTTGCCGAATCCCGATCGGGGCGACGGTCGCGGTCGGGTGTTCCGGCATCGGTTGTATGCCGAGGCGCGGGTGCGGGTGGAGACCGGACCAGTACGCACCGTGCCGCGTTCCGCCGTGCTCAACCCGGGCGGTTCACCCGGCGTCTGGATCGAGTTGGGCGCGGGGTCGTATCGGCATCGACCGGTGCGCCTGGGTCGGCTGGGAGATGATGCTTGGGAGGTGGTGGAAGGATTGGAGTTGGGGGAACGGGTCGTGGTTCAGGGTGGGGTGTTGTTGGATGCGCAATCGCAGATGCAGACCGGATTCGTTGCGGGTGTTCCGGAGAAGGCGGACGAAGTGAAAGTCGAACCGGTGGAATCGTGGACCCCGGGGAATCCGGCGATGGAAGAGGCGGTGGTGGGTTGGGTGAGGACGGTGACGCCGGTGCTGGAGGCGTTGGCTTCGGACGACCTGGCGGGATTCAACCACCGCCGCGCGGCATGGGCGACGGCGTTGGAACCGTTGCGGGGAGCGGGCGGGCCACCGGAATCGTGGCTGAAGGATCTGCCCGTGGCGCGTGACCTGCCCGCGGCGCGGAAATCAGTGCATGAAGTGCTGGTGAAATGGGGGCCGTGGATGGGGGCGTTCCGGCACGGTCGTGAGGAGTTGAAGGAGTTGTACCTGTATCGGTGCCCGATGACATCGAAGGCGTTTCCGGGTGCGCCGCGGGAGGCGACGTGGTGGCAGTGGGGCAAGCCGGTGCGCAATCCGTGGTTCGGCAAGGACATGCTGGAATGCGGGGTGGAGGTACCATGATCCGCCACATCATCGAGACCTCGTTGAGGCACCGGTTCCTCGTGTTGTGCGTGGCGTTCATCGTCGCCGCATGGGGTGTCCGGGCATTGAAAAACACACCGGTCGACGCCATCCCGGATCTCTCGGAGAACCAGGTGTTGGTGTATGCGGACTGGATGGGTCGCAGTCCGCGCGAGGTGGAGGATCAGGTGACCTATCCGCTGAGTGTGAACCTCCAGGGATTGCGCGGGGTGCAGGCGGTGCGCGCGATTTCCATGTTTGGTTTCTCGCTGGTGACGGTGGTGTTCGAGGATGCGATCCCGGGATTGGAAGCGCGGCAGCGGGTGTCGGAACGTCTTGGATTGTTGGCGGCACAATTGCCGTCGGGCGTGGTGCCGTTGCTGGGGCCGGACGCGACCGGTCTGGGTTGGATCTACCAGTATTACCTGGATGTGGATCCGGCGGTGGCGGGTGCGCCGACGGACCTGGGCCGGTTGCGGGCGGTGCAGGATTACTTCCTGCGATATCAATTGCAGTCGGTGCCGGGGGTGGCGGAGGTGGCGTCGCTGGGCGGATTCGTGAAGCAGTATTCGGTGGAGGTGGATCCGTTGCGGCTGCGGATGACGGGCCTGGGATTGGGGCGTGTGGTGGAGGCGGTGACGTCGAGCCATGTCAACGTGGGCGGGAAGGCGGTGGAAGAAAACGGGATGGAATTCGTGGTGCGCGGCGTGGGCCTGATCGAGAGCGCGGCGGACCTGGAGGAGATCGTGTTGATGGAGACCAACGGGGTGCCGGTGCGGATCCGGGATGTGGCGCACGTGGAGATCAACGGTGAGTTTCGGCGAGGGGCGTTGGATGTGGACGGACGCGAGGTGGTGGGCGGGGTGGTGGTGATGCGGACGGGGGAGAATGCGAAGGCGGTGATCGAGCGGGTGAAGGAACGGTTGGAATCGATCCGGACCAGCCTGCCGCCCGGGGTGACGGTGAAGTCGTTCTATGACCGGAGTGAATTGATCGACCGGACATTGGAGACGTTGCGGTTGGCGTTGGTGGAAGAGGTGGTGTTGGTGACGCTGGCGCACATCCTGTTCCTGTTTCATTTCCGGAGCATCCTCATCGTCACGCTGCCGCTGCCGGCGAGCATCCTGATCTCGTTCCTGCTGATGCAGGGATTCGGGATCAGCTCGAACGTGATGTCCCTGGCGGGCATTGCGATTGCGATCGGGGTGTTGGTGGATGCGGGGATTGTCATGACGGAGAATGTGATCCGGCATTGCGAGGAGGCGGAACGGACGAAGGGGAGCCGGCTGGATGCGACGGAGACGATGGCGTGCGTGCGGGAGGCGGCGTTGCAGGTGGGGCGTCCGATCTTCTTTGCGATGGCGATCATCATCCTGGCGTTTGTGCCGGTGTTCGCGTTGGTGGGACGCGAGGGCAAGCTGTTCCATCCGTTGGCCTATACGAAGACGTTTGCCTGTGTGGCGGCGACGTTGCTGGCGGTGACGGTGGTGCCGGTGCTGTGTTCGTTGCTGGTCCGGGGCCCGTTTCATCGGGAGGAAGACAACCGCATCATGCGGGTCCTGCTGCGGATCTATGACCCGGCGCTGGGATGGTCGCTGCGACATCCGGGAACGGTGTTGGGGATTGCGGGAGGGATCCTGATGTTGGCCGGGTTGGTGGCGGTGGGATTGCCGGCGGCGTGGTTGAAGCCAATGGAGAAGGCGGGATTGAAACCGGTGGCCAACCTGTTCCGTGGGTTCGGCAGCGAGTTCATGCCGCCGTTGGATGAAGGTGCGTTGTTGTTCATGCCGGTGCTCGTTCCCAGCACTTCGCTGCCCGAGGTCTTGCGCATCATGTCGTGGCAGGATCGGGTCATGAAATCCGTGCCGGAAGTGGTCAGTGCCGCCGGCAAACTCGGACGTGCCGAGACCCCGACCGATCCCGCACCCATCGAGATGATCGAGACCACGATCCAGTTGCGGCCGCGGAGTGAATGGCGCGCGGGCCTGACCCCGGAGGGTCTGGTGGCGGAATTGCAGGAGAAGCTTTCGGTGGTCCCCGGGTACGCGCCCGGATTCCTTCAACCGATCGAGAATCGTGTCCTCATGATCTCCACCGGTATCCGGGCGGAGTTGGGGATCAAGCTGCTGGGTGATGACCTCGATGCCTTGCAGAAGTGGGCGTTTGAAGTCGAAGCCATCGTGCGCACCATCCCCGGGGCATCCGGCGTCGCACCGAGCCGCGTCCAGGGCAAACCGTATCTGGAGATCGAGGTGGATCGCGTCCGCGCGGGTCGTTACGGCGTCGGGGTTGCCGACATCATGGAGGTGGTCGAGACAGGGATCGGCGGGCGCCGGGTGGGAACAGTGATTGAAGGACGCGAACGTTACCCGATCCAGGTGCGGTTCCATCGGGAGGCACGGGAGGAGATCGAGCGGTTGGCGGATTTGCCGGTGACCGGGATGGATGGGCGGACGGTTCCGTTGGGTCAGGTCTCGGGCATCCGACGCGTGACCGGGCCGGGCGAGATTGCGTCGGAGAACGGGCGGTTGCGGGTGTATGTGCAGGCGAATGTCCAGGGTCGGGACCTGGGCGGGTTCGTGGCCGAGGTACAGCGTCGGATGGAGGTGGAACTGAAGCCGCGATTGCCGGCGGGGATGACGTTGGAATACAGCGGCGAGTTCGAGAACCTGATGCGGGCCGGGGCGACGTTGCGGATGGTGGTGCCGGTGTCGTTGCTGGTGATCTTCCTGTTGCTGTACCTGACCTATGGCAACGCGGCCGAGGCGGCCCACGTGATTCTGGCGGTGCCGTTCGCATTGAGCGGGTCGGTGTTCCTCCAGGCGGCGTTTGGACATCCGTGGAGTGTTGCGGTGTGGATCGGCTACATCGCGTTGTTCGGCATCGCGATCCAGACCGGCGTGGTGATGGTGGTGTATCTGGAAGAAGCGGTGGAGAAACAGCGGCACAGCCTGGGCCGGGAATTGACCCGGGGCGAACTGATGGAAGCGGTGATGGCCGGGGCGCGGCTGCGATTGCGTCCGAAGGTGATGACGGTGGCGACGACGGTGGCGAGCCTGATGCCGATCCTGTGGAGCACCCGACCGGGCGCGGAAGTGATGCGGCCATTGGCGGTGCCGGTGATTGGCGGAAGCGTGAGCAGCCTGTTGCACATCCTGGTGGTCACCCCGGTGATCTTCCTGTGGTTGCGGTCACGGCGTCGTTGAGCGTCGGATCTCACGTGCCCCGGGGCGGGGAAATGTCCCGAAGGGGCAACGCATACCAGCCCGGGGCAAGGCCCGGGTATGGAACAAACCGGATTCCCGCGTTCTGAAGGAACGCTGCAGATTGCATCGGCATCGGAGGGATGCGGCGTTCCCAGGGTTTCACCCTGAGCTGGTATGCATCGCCCCGTTGGGGCGGGGAAGGATTCGGGAAGAGGAATGCCGATTCAGCGGTTGGATTCGGCGAGGTGGCGGAGGCGGTCTTCGACTTCCTTCGGGTTGTCGATCCTCATGAAGCCGGTTTCCTCGGTGCGATGGTCGCCTTCGGAATCCGTCCAGAATCGGGAGACGAAGACGACATCACCGGACCCGTCATTGCGCTCGCGACGCTGGAGTTCGCGGAGGCGGTCGGGGAGAAAGGATCGGAAGGTGGTGGTGCGCCCGCCCCGGACAAGAATGGCGCGGCGATTGGTGATGGCGTAGACGGTCCGGCGCGCGGAGTGATGGGTCCAGAGCGGAGTGGAGAGCATGGCGAATCCGATGAGCACGAATGGCAGTCCGAACAGCGGGAAGGCCCAGGTCATGGCGGGTCCATCGGACTTGGCAACACCCCAACTGGCGGCGGACATCCAGAAGATGGCGAAGGCGGTCCAGGGAATGGCGAAGAGGAAGGCGCTGGTGGAGGCGGGAGTGAAGTAGTGGGGTCGGGGCACGCCGATCCAATCGATGTGTTCCCCGGGGGCGAGTTCGTTGTCCACCTTGGTCCGGAGGTCCGGGGGAATGGGAAGATCTCTGATCATGGCCTGCGCGCGGGTGGATGATTGACCCGGTCTGGACCGGGTTTGGGAAGGGTGTAGTGATCTGCGACGGGGTTCAATCCGGAGTGTGGGGCTCACCACGAAAGGACACGAAAGGGGGCGGAGCGGCGACGGTCGGTCGCCGTTGGGAATGAAGGCGTGGAATGCCACGAATGCTCCCTGAGACTCGGGGATCTTTTCGTGTGGTTTCGTGTGTTTCGTGGTTCTGAAATCTTTGGGGGAGTTGGACCACGAAACACACGAAAGGACACGAAAGGAATGGGAGGGGAAAGGTTCAGTGGGATGGAGCGGCGAAGGTGGGTCGCTGGTGGGGAGGACGGCGGGTGGATGACGCGACTGCTCCCCGGGACTTGGGGAATTCTTTCGTGTGGTTTCGTGTGTTTCGTGGTTCTGAAATCTTTGGGGGAGTTGGACCACGAACCACACGAA
>DITU01000093.1 GCA_002422905.1 Verrucomicrobia bacterium UBA6176 | reverse complement strand
GTTGCCCCCCCGGGATCCGTGCCCTGCTCAAAAAATCTTCAAACTGTCCTGGCATGGGACGTACCTTTGGCCCACCCCCTTTGCTAATTTCCAGTGACCCATGGGATTGCCCGCCCTATCCAGACGACTCAAGACACGCCTCACCGAGGTCTATCGGTTCATCCGCGAGGGTTCCCATCCCAACGCCAATACCCTCGCCCGCCATTTCGAGGTCGGCGCCCGCACCATCAAGCGCGACATCGAAATCCTTCGCGACCACTTCAAGATCGCCATCGAGTATCATCCCTCGCGCCACGGCTATTACCTCGCCCACCCCGAGAAAGGCTTTCCCGATGGCCCGTTCTCCGAGAGCGAGATCTTCGCCGTCTTCGTCACCCGCCAATTCCTTGCCGCCCATCGCGGCACCGCCATCGAACAGATCCTGTCCGAGGGCTTTCAACGACTCGAACTCCGTCTCGACGGCGAACAGCGCTTCTACCTGGGCGATCTCGCCCAACTGATCTCGTTCCGTCCACCCGCCCCTGAAGACCTTGGCCTGGAACTTTTCCGACAACTCACCGAAGCCCTCCGGCAACGTCGCGAAGTCCAGTTCCTCTATCAGGGCCTCGGCGATTCCCAACCCCACCTCCGCAAGGTCCGCGGCTATCACCTCGGCTGCATCGATCTCAAGTGGTACCTCTTCGGATGGGACACCGGGCGTCGCGCCATCCGGACCTTCGCCCTGTCCCGCATGTCAGCCCTCAAGACCACCGCACGCACCTTCAAGCCCCCCACCGACTTCAATCTCGCCCAACATCTCAATGGCTCCTTCGGCGTTCACAGCGGCAATGGCACCCACGAGATCCGGGTGGAGATCCGTTTCGATGCCTGGGCCGCCCGACTGGTCCGCGAACGCACCTGGCATCACACCCAGCAATTGACGGAGACCGATGCCGGCCTGCACCTCGTCCTCCGTCTCAATGGGCTCGACGAAATCCATCGCTGGATCCTGAGCTGGGGCGAGCATGCCGAAGTCCTCCATCCCCCCGAACTCCGCACCCGCATCGCCGAGATCACCCGTCGCATGGCCGCCCTCCACCATGGCCCATCCCCCGACACCAATTCGTGAGCCATTCGCAACCATGCGAAGACATCGCTCCGATCCCATCCCGGAGGGATTGAACAATCGTAGCCCGGGGTGCGCAGCCACCCCGGGAATGGAGCCCGGCAATTGCACCCGCCAACCCTGAAGGGGTTGCACATGCCCTGTTGCGACCGGGGCATCGGTTGATTCGGTCGGCGCCTCCGCGCGAAACCCTTCCCCGCCCCGCTTCCCCCATTCCCGCCCCAACAACCTCGGGATGCACGGGACGGCTCCGCGCCACCGCATTTCCCCGTGACCCGAACCCCGCTTCGCGTCAGCGTTTTCCCGCCATGCGGAGGCGCGCCGCAGGAACCGGCGAGCATCGAAGCCCCCGAAGCGCCCCCGTTCAGCACGCATACATTCCATCGCAGCAATGAAGCAGATCCATCTCGCAGAACACGGCCCCTTGAAGGACATCGTCGACCTCGCCGACCCGGTCCATGTGATGGCATCGTGTACGCTCGATCCCGATCAGGAACGGGAAGCGCTCTCCCATTTCCAGGCCTTCCAGGGAGCGCCCCTCAAATTCTCCCGCCTGCGGAAGACACCCGCCGGCCAGAACGCCATCCTGGCGTTCCTCAACTCGGATGCCATCAACTGCGAGACCGCAGGAACCTTCGTCGTGCACAAGCCTCATTTGATGGCTTTCCAGTATTGCACCGTCGTCCTGGCAACATGCTTTGCGGCATCGGGCGCAAAGCAACTCGACGACAACCGATGTCGCGACATCGCCAACCTGCTGGTCTACGGAATGCCGGTGGCCGCCCCTCCCGCGCTGTGGGCCGAATTCCTGAGCCGCTTTCGTCAGGCGCTCCTCATCCACACTCCGCAGACCGTGTCGGCCTGGATCAACGCAGCCAAAAAGCTGCATGCCCACATCCCTGACGATTTCGGCGTCCTTGCTGATTGCATCTCACCGGTCACCTTCTTGGATCCCAATCGCGACTATTTCAAGGACCTGAACCCAGCCTGGTCCACTCCCCGGGTAGTCGGATACTTCGGGTTGACCAGGGAATGGGCACGCATGCTGAAAGAACCCTTCGATTGGGTGGTCGATGGATCCAGTGAACTGAACCTCGCGACCAGGGAAGTGCAGGCCTTCGCCGTGCAGACCGAGGATTCTGGGAAAGATGGAGCCAACCCCGACGAACGGGAGATTATATCCTGGGTTCACGACATCGTCGCCGGCGATCCCCACGCCCATCCTCAGTTGGCTCTGGCCGATATCGTGGGAGGTGCGCTCGGGACCGCCATCCACGCCATGACCCGAACCAAGGCTCAGGCGGGAACCTTCGCCACCGAAGTTCTCGAGGCTGCCGACAGCAAGGCGCTCGTGTTCAAGAGATTCTGGCCCGAGAAAGATCTCGATTTCAGCCGCCTGATGATGACCACCGAGTCCAGCTTGGTCGAATTGATCGATTCCACGCTCCTC
>DITU01000036.1 GCA_002422905.1 Verrucomicrobia bacterium UBA6176 | reverse complement strand
TTGAACCACGGCAGGATCCGGCCACGAACGGTCGCTTCCCCGGACGTGTTCCCTGCCCGCTGCAAAGGCAGTCGGACAGAAGATCCGGTAGTGAAGAGTCCGGATTGGGCGAGCCCGACCTGCGGGTTCACGGCCGGGGTCAGGGTCCGGAACAGGCGATCTTCGGAGCTGACCCCGAGACCATCCGGGGCCTCCCAATCCCGCCAGGTCCACGACCATTCACCGGTGGCATCCTGCATCAAGGTGACGTAGCCCTGATCGTTGGGAATCTCGGTAAACGTGCCGTCCGTTTCGAGATGGCTCCAGGAATATGAGCACCAATAAAAGCAGACCTCCATCTTCAACAGCAGGCGACCCCCTGCCTGCCTCTGGGCCTTCACCACGCTGCGGACGATTCGTTCGTTGGGATAAACGTGGTGGGTATCCCCCGCCGGAGTCAGATCCAGGATCACATTGTTCGCCAAAACCACCAGCGCGGCCCCATCCGCTTCGATCTCGGCATGCCTAACCCACGTCCCCGATTCCAGCGGACGATAGGCGGCGTCGTAGGTTCCATCCGCCAGAAACCGAACCAATCCCCCCTGCAATGCATCTCCGAAATCGTTTTCCCTACCCGGTTCCAACTGACAGTAGGCCCGCCCCTGTGAGTCGAACCCGAAGACCCCGACGACCCCCGGTCGCTCGACGAAGCTGGAGTCCACCTGACCATCCGGACGCAGTCGCCAAAGACCCCTTTCGCCGGAGACACGCCACAGATGTCCGTCCGGGGCAACCGAAATGGATCCGTACTCTCCCCATTGATCTGCAACCTGGGCGGTGACAAACCCGGGGTCCGCTTCCCCGCTGGGCAGCAATCGCCGAAGATGCCGCTGACCGTCGGAAGACTCGGTCACAAGCAGCAATCCACCGTCGTCGCTGAGTTGGACGACCTGAAGGATCGCGTGGGGCAATTCCACCACACCCGAGCCTCCTCCAAACGCCGGGTCGGGAGCGCCCGACGCCGTCCAACGATGAATGCGGTAGCCATACTCCGACTCCGACTGGTTATAACCCGGCACGAAGACCAGTCGGCCGTCCGGAAGCTGCCGGGGCGTCGGCAACCATTCACCCCACGCCTCGCCGGACGGAACGACGACCTGACCTGTGCCGTCCCCAAAGGCTTGGTCGGGCATTCCCGAAGCGGTGAGTTGAAGCACCCGACGACCCCGGATGACCAAGGTCTTCCCATCGGGCCGGGCCAACAAACGCGGCCGTTCATATCCGTCTCCAAGAACGGGAGCATACGGAAGAAAAGCGACCTGTTGCCTAAGTGCCGCATGCTCGTTGTCTCGGATCACCACCATTGGTCGCCCGCCCTGCACAATCCCGACAAGGCCCGACGGATCCGTCAACGTGAGCACCAACCCGCGCGGACCATCGCCATCCAGGTCATCCAGCAGCGGCACTTCAATTGTGTGCCGGGCGATCCCTGGGCCAAACTCCAGGAATCCTTCCGTGGGAACGAAATCCACGCCGGGTCGGGCAGCGGCGGCTCCCCAAAAGTCCCCACCAGACGGGATCACTCCACCCTCGACCCTGTAACCCACGCGAAAGGTGTGGGGGCTGTTCAAGGCCCCGGTCCGCACCACGGTGAACCGGGCCACCGGATCGACCTCGGATCGATAGTCAAAGTCTTGTTCCGGACGGACCGTCACCTCCGAATCGTCCACCAACGTGATCAGGAACTGCGCTGGAGTGACCACGGTGTTCTCCGATACCGCGGTAAAACGGACACCGATGGTCTCACGGCCCTCGATCAGGGAATCGGCCCGAAGCGGAATATCGATTGAAACGGCGCGGGCTGAGGTCACCTCGACTTCCTGATCCAGCGCCACGAAATCCTCTCCCGGCGTGGCGGTCCCGTCCGTCGTGGTTTGAACCCGCACCCTCCCGCCGGAACCTCGCTGTACCCTGAGAGTGACGCGTGCACTGGGTTGCGCCTCGGAGACCTCGGACGGATGGACCACAGCGATTTCAGTGGGAGGAGTGATCACGGTCACGGTGGTTGGGCCGCCCCGGACCGCGGCGTTGCCGGTGGCCAGCAGATGGACCGTCGCGGTTTCCGCGGGCTCGGATCGGGCATCGCCCAGGCCAACCAGGGTGACCACCCGTTCACTCTGGCCGATCTGAAAGAACAACCCAAGCCGGTCACCGGTGCCCTCGGCAAATCGAAGATCGGCTTCCGGGCCGGTGATTTCGGCTGTGCCGGCGCGCAGTTCGAGGGTCGCGTGGGCCCGCTGTTGGAGGAGACCGGTGCGACGGCCCACGAGTTGAACGGAGGAACCCTCCTCAACACTCACCGTTTGGTTCAGCAACTCGACCGTGATCTCCGGCACCGGATCCGTCCCGGAAACCACCTGGACGTCGTCGAGATGCAACGACCCCGCCAGGGACGGCGGCACGAGGAACGCCAGTTCGGTGGTGGTGGACGTCGCGGTGAACCGGCGCACGGCATATCGCCAGCTTCCGCCCACGGCCGATTCCAGCGGAACCAAGTCCTGGCCATCCACCTCGACCGCATCGACAGGCGCACCACCGATCTCCACCCCCAACGCGCCCTGGGCCGCCTGTCGCAACCCGTAGGCGAAACTCAACCGGTATTCCTTTCCGGGTTCCGTCGCCAGGTTCTGCGCGAGACGCTGCGGAACGGTGCGATCCGGGACGCGAAACGAACGGACACCCTGTGCCGAGTAGGCCAGATTCAACCAGGGCGCCGGCTGATCAGGGTGCGGAGTCGTACTGTGGGACAGATGCCACGGAGCCAGCGTTGACGCTTCGAAACCTCCGTTGGACAGCATCGGAGCCGGCGCCTCGCCGGGATCGTCGAAGGCCACCAGACGCGGCAGGACGGTTCCGCGGATCGTGCCGTCGAATTGTCTGCCCGAAGGTGCCCGGTTGGTGAGGGTGAGGCCGGACGCTTGTTCGAAATCGTAGGCCGCCACCAATCCCGCTGGGTTTTCGTCCAGGGCTTGAAGCATGGAAGCGCGAACTTCCTCCGGCGTCAGTGCCCGAGACCACAGCCGCACCTCATCGATCCGACCGCGCAGGAAATAGGCCCCGGTGCCGTCAGGCAGGGCCACGGCGCTACCCAGACTCAGCGGCACCTCACTGGTGGCCGCACCCGGAAAGCCGACCCACGCCACCGTGTCCTTCAACCCGCCATCGACATAAAGCCGTCCAGCTTCCTGATCGACGGTGAAGGTCACGTGATGCCACTGACCGTCCGCCACGAATCCCCCACTCAAACTGTTGCCGGGCATGTCCCCTCCCCAGAGTTGGCTGCCCCAAGTGCGAAAGTGGAAGGCCCGGATCCGTCCATCGGAAAGGAACACGGTCCAGCCATTGCCCGACCCCGAGATGTACTTGCCCAGGATACCCGCGTGGAAGTCGGTCTGGGTGGTCCGCAACCAGAAGCTGGCCGTGAAAGGAAACGAGTTCAGCGCCGGGCCGTGGGGAATGAGCACCTGCTGGTCCACCCCGTTGAACTCCATGCCCAATCCCCGGGACGGAGGCTCGGACACCGTGACGGTTGCACCCTCGCCGACCACGATGGCGTTGCCGGTGCCGAGCAATCGGATCGTGGCCGATTCCGGGCCCTCGTTTCCAATGTCCACAACCCCGGCAAGAGCCACCGTCAACTCACTCTGCCAGGGCCGGAAGGCCAACCCCAACCGCGGCCCGTCCCCGTCGGCAAACCGGATGTCCGCTCCGTTGCCGTCCACGTCCGCCGTGCCGGACTCCAATTCGAGGGTGGCAAACGCACGCTGATCCAGTAGACCCGACCGGCGCACCCCGATCACGACCCCGCCCCCCTCCAGCAGCGTGACCCGGTTGGTCAGCAGGCTGACCGTTGCTTCCGGTTCCAACTGGGTTGCTGCTGACAACCGGACGTCATCCAGATGGATTCGTCCGTTCAGGTTTTCGGGAAACGTGAAGGCGAGTTCCGTGATGTCGTTCCGGGCGGTGAAGGTACGGGTCGCATAAGCCCAGTTCGGGGCGACGCCGGGTCGGGCACCGGTCGGCAATGGACCCGGGAACGTCTCCGGCGCCAAAGCCTCGCCGTCCACTTCGATCCCGAAAGTGCCCGGGCCCGCACCCTGCACCGTGTAGGCGAAACGAAGAACCTGTTGCTGACCCGGTTCGTTCGTCAGCGTCTGGGTCAACCGCAAGCCGTTTGGTCCGCCGAAGGGGCGGAAAACAGTGCGACCCTGCGCCGCCCAATCGGGCACGCCCAACAGCGGCGGCAGGTTGGTGACGGGATCCGGAAGACCGGAAATGTGCCAGGGGGACAACGAACCGTTCTCGAACCCCCCATTCCCCAGGAGATTCCATTCCGGAACCGGCGCCAACCCGGCCAACTCGGCGACTTCCTCGGGAAGAAGCGCCTGATCATAAAGCGCGGCTTCCTCGATCTCGCCTCGAAAGAACGAATTGAAACCTCCGGTGTGACGCATGCCCATCAACACCCGGGCATTCACCGCCCCATACGTCTGGAGACCCGCCTGGTAACCTTGCCCGTAGGGTTGACCGTCCCGGTACACGACAATGCTGCCGTCCAGGGCATACACGATCGCCATGTGCACAAACCCGTCGTGCCGGGTCTCGTCCGGGGCACCCTCCAGGTCACGCGTCCGTCGAAACAGGTCCGATCCAGCGATCCATTTCCTCGGCTGGCGTTCCCCATAAACGATCGAATCAAAGATCTGGCCCGTTGAAGTCTCAATTGTCAGAACACCCCCACCGCCCTGATCCAATGGATTCACCCGCACCCGGGCCACCAGCGTCTTCGCGTTCAGATCCATCAACAGGGGTGCGGTGCGGACGTGACCATTCCCACTGAGGACCAGGCGACCGTCCCGGATCACGGCATCGCCCAACAACTGCCCGTGCATGCCCCCGATGGAATCCCGGGTGTTGCCCTCGAATGTCCACCGGGCGATCGGGGCCGGCACGTCCGCCTGAACCCATCGGGCACCGAGGAGCAACAGGATCAACCAGGTCCAGCAACGTCGCAGTCCGCCAATGCAGGGTCTCATCCCGGACTGCTTCGGAATCGCGGGGCGAACGTCACCGGAATTCATTTGAGGAAGATTCATTCCATCCGTTGCACACGGGGTTTTCACGGAAAGGATTCGCGGGGATTTCATGTTCCTTTTTCACCGACCCAGGTTGGCCGTCCGCTCACGGGTTCGGAGGCATCAAGCGGAAGAAGCGCTCCCCTTCCCCGGTCGGCACGGTGAATTCCCCCTGCGACCCATAGCCCGGGAGATGAACGGCACCCGCCGGTTCCCACACCCGGAGATCGGCGCTGGATTCCATCGGATAACGTCCACCGGCAAGTCCGGTGACCGTGGCCTGCAACGCACCCTCACCATTGCGCGAGGCACGTCCCAGTTGGGCCGCCACTTCCCCCAGATTGAGCCGCGCCAACCCGGCCGTCGGGTGGCCGTTGAACTGCTCGAATTCGCCGGTGACGTAGAGCGTGCCGTCCGGCGCCGGCAACAATGACCGGGCCGAAAACGCCGCGGCAATCCCCGTGGCCTGTGCAGGTCCGATTCCCACATCGAAGCCGGTGTCCACCGACCCGTCGTCTCTCAGCAGGGCCACACCCCGCCGGGAAACCCCGCCCAACTGGGTGAACCGTCCGCCCACCAGCAGGCGCCCATCCGGCAACGGAACCACCTCCCGGATCTCCGCATCGGGAATCGGGGATCGAAAGCTCGCGTCCACCGAACCATCGGCCAGAAGTCGGGCAATCCGGGGACTGGTCCGGGAACCGATCGAGTCGAAGAAGCCGGCGACCAGAATGCGGTCATCTGCCAGGACCCGCACCGAGGTGACCGGGCCGGATGCACCGCGGGCGAGCCGGAAGGTGGGGTCCAATGTTCCGTCCAGGTTCAACCGCGCGAAATTGGTGATGGCCGCCCCGTCCACCTTGCGGAACAGCCCTCCCATCAGGAGTCGTCCATCGGACTGTTGCGCAAGGGCAAGGATCGATACCACAAACTCGCTGGTGGGACCGCCGTTCGGCGCAAAGCCCGGGTCCACGGTTCCATCCGGATGCAATCGCACCAGATAGGGCCGGGCTTCGCCGTTCAACCGGGTGAAGGTGCCCCCGACCAGGATGCGGCCATCCCGCTGGATCAACACCTCCTTCACCGCCCCATTGAAGTCGAGCAGGCCGAAGGATTCATCCACCGCGCCATCCGGGTGCAACCGCATGAGCGTGCGCCGCGCGACTCCGTTCACCCGCGAGAATTCCCCAGCCACCAGCAATCGTCCGTCCGACAACGGGCGGACCAACGCGATCGCTGCGTTGGTGCTCTGGCTTTCGGTGGTGCCGATCCCCGCCATCCGCCGGTGCCCGAGCAGGATCTCGGGTGGTTGGAACGATTCATCCACAGCGCCATCCGCCCGGAGCAACGCGACACCGGCGCGCGGCTTGCCGGCGATCTCGGAAAAATTGCCCCACACCAGCAGGCGCCCGTCACCGCGCACCAGGCCGTTGAACCCGCCGTCCGCCTTCACCGCATCACCCACCCCGAACCTCAACGCGCCCAACCGCTGTTCATCCAGGATGACCACCGCATTGGTCCGCGTCCCCACCACCACGGAAAACGACCGGTCCAGCCCGGCGTCCGACCTTGCCTGGATCGGCACCACCACTTCCCAGTCAACGACACCGCTGAGATTCGTGAACGTGCCGTTCACCGCCGTGAAGTCCGTTTCCGCCAACGCCGTACCCGAGACCGTCCGATACGGCAGCACCACGGTTCCCTCCGCCCCAACCCCCGTGTATCGCACCCGGATCCGCGCCTCGCCGGCAGACTCCCGGACGTTCAACGGGCCATCGACAAACTCCACGTCACCGTGGTCCGTCGGCGTGGCCGGATCGAAGATGCCCACCACCGCGGTCGCGACCGGACCGAGACCGTGTTCGCCCTGCACCGCGCCCAGACCCAACCGGAGCGTCCGCTCCCCCACCGCCGTCGCTTCGGCAACCAACGGGATCACCAACTCCGCCGTGGCTTGGTTGGTGCCGAACTGGACCACCGTCGAAGCGGGTCGCCGGTAATCCACCCCCGATCGGGCGGGACTGGTGGCATCGAACACCACCGTCACCCGCGTGGCCGTGTTGAGGTCTCCCACACGCCGCAACCGTACGGTCACACCCGACTCCTCGCGTCGCCCCACAAACCGGCTCTGTTCAAACTCCACCCGGCTCCGGGCCGTGCGATACGCGGCCACGTACGGCGCAGTCTCATGGATGACCCGGACGGCATCCGACGGGTTCGCCTGGTCCGCCGGCACACCCATCGGCACTCCATCGATGGACACCTGCGGATTGGAGAAGTAGGGGACGAAGATGCCAGGCTCATAGGACATGAGATCGATATAGGTCACTCCCTCGATCCGGGTCCGATGGGCGAAGATATAGGGTCTGCGGGCCTGATAAACCGGTGAATCCAGGGGGAAGAAGGCGTGCTCGCGATCATGCTCGAGTCCAAACAGGTGTCCAAACTCATGGGCCAGCACACGGGAACCCGGCGCGAGGGCGTGGCGCCGGATGATGATGTGGGAGAACTGGGGATCGCCCAGGGTCGGGGCGACGCCACTGGCACCGGCCAGGTAGTTGTCTCCGTCCAGTTCGGTGATCAGGCAGACGATATCCGCCTTGTAGTCGTTGCGCAGTTGGGGAACCCGTTCGAACCCGTCCACCGCCGTGGTCAGGCGGAAAAACTCGCGGGGCATGCCACCACTTTCAAAGGTGTCGTAGAGCAGAATCCCGACACTGGCGACGCGCACGTTCGCTCCGCTGTTGGCGAGGCGGAGGTTGGTTTCGTCCAGGCCCACCTCCACCCGACGACGCAGGCCGGCTTCGCTCCCCTCCCCGGTCAGGGCCAACGGCGTGTAAAGAAACAACACCTCCACCACCGTCGGTTCCGCCAGGGCATCAGCAGCGGACAACAAACCCGCCCGACGCCGATCCCCACCCGACGCAGCACCGCCCGGCAACGTCTCGATGGGGGAAAGACATCCCGTGGCGCAAAAGCCCGACCGATGATGCGCGATCAGGCTGGCGAACCCGTTGATATGCCTGTCCAGACGCCCCGCATCCGTCGCTTCATCGGCACGAAGCGCGGAGGCCTGAAGCGTGAGGAAAAGGCCGGCGCACCAGGCCATGGCCAGCTTGGCCAGACGGACGCGGGATGGAAGCGCGGCAACGGCTGGATCCGGAGATGAGGCATGCATGTCACCCATTGCACACCGGCTTTCCGGGAAAAGGATTCGCGGAAACCTGGCGTTCTTTGGGGCGTTGCGTGAACCCGTCCCAGCTCTGCGTTCCCAGGGATCCTTCGTTCCCTTCCCCCTTTTTGTTTAACCCGCCCTGAGCCTCCCTCCGACACGTCTGTGACACGGAATCCGCCTACCCGCCGCGCAGCGCCTGGAGCAGGCCCCGCAGTTCTTCCGCGACATCCCCATGCGTGCCCACGGTCTGTCCCACCTCATCCAGCAGCAGTTCACGATACCGCTGGCGAAACCGGTGCAGGAGCGACTTGAACGCCGGCAGCGCGAGACCCAGGCGGGCGGCGGCATCGGCCAGTGCCGGTGGTTCATCACCCGCCGTAAGAAACGGCTTGAGGACATCGAACCGCACATCCGCCCGGGCCGCACATTCCTCCGCCAGACGATCCAGGACCCGGGCCAGAAGCGTCTCCGCCCAGGCCCGCTGGAACAGCCGGTCCGGCGTGTCCCCATGCGCGGCTTCACCCACGTAACTCGCTTCGCCCCGCTCTTCGATCAGGGCATCCAACGATCCGATCACAACCCCGCCCCCACGCCTCAACCGTTGCCCCTTTTGCCAACCGCTGATCAGGAACCGGTTCAACGCGGTCAACAGGAACGACCGGAACCGACCGCCTTCGGGCGACACCCCCTGGGCAAAATCATTGGCCAACAACTTGGCAAAAAAGTCCTGCGTCAGATCCGAGGCATCCTCCGGCCCGTGTCCCTTGCGACGCACATACGCATACAACGGATACCAGTAATCCCGGCACAACTGCTCCAGCGCCACCCGCGCCTGTTCCGGACTCGCCCCACCCGCCCGCAACACCACGCTCCACCGGGTGGTGACAAACATCCGGCCGTCCGATCGGACCTGGGGAGTTGGGTTGGATTCCGGAACCTTCACCGCCCCCATGAAATCCCCGGCCCCACCTCAATGGGCAACAAAAAGGTGAAGACGATTCCGGCCACCCCATCACCCACCGCCCTTCCATCAAACAACATCAATGCTGTCCCCGACCTGGACCACGCCTTCGGACAGGATCCGTGCCCGGAGTCCGCCCCGGTGGACCAGACCCGGGAGCACTTCTGGCAAGGTTGTCCGGGCCAGATAACTGCACGGCTCGCATAGGCGCATGCCCAGCAGCCGGACTTCACCCACGACAAACTCCATCCCGACCAAGGCGTTCAGATCCACCCCTTCGGTCACCAGGTTGCGTCGGGCCATCTCCACGGTGAAGGGAAGTCCTGATTCGAGGGCAAACGCAGCCACCTTCTCGGATTCGATCAAGGTCACCTCGAAATCCGGCTTCTGCGGGTGCGGCGAAAAGGTTCCAACCCCGTCATGATACCGGTCCCCGACCAATCCACGTGAAGGAACCAGACGCGCGGTATCCCGATGCACCATCGGGGACCGGGGTGATTCAGCGATCAGGATGCAGATGAGACGGGACATGCAGGGCGGAGGTTGAAGCTGGAACACCGCATCTGAAAACCCCCGATTGCGAGCCGGTTCACCGCACGGGGATCGGGATGTTGCTGACGTCGATCCTTCCCGCAGCCTGATGGAACCATTCCTCCCGACGATTGCGTCGGGCTTCAACCCATTGTCGGAAGGTGGCGGTATCGGTGCGCAGGATCTCGATCCTCGGGCGGTCTCCCTCGGGGAGGTCCGCGGCGAGACGGATGGATCGGATGCCAATGCGTTCCTCCGCCCTTTCGAAGAAACCCATCGCACCGCTCCCGCGCGGCAGGGATGCCAACCGGTCCATTCCCGAGATCACCCGACCGAACAGGGTGACATTGCGATCGAGATGTCGCGGGGCCTGGCCCGACACGACGTACATTTCCGCACCACCACCGCTGTCCAACGCGTTGTCGCGTCCGGCACCCACCATGCCGTAACTGTGGATCGGCCAACACCGGCCCGTCTTCGGATCCCGGGCGATCGGCATGCCATCCAGGAATCCGGCTTCAGGCGCATAGATGTCGCCGTCCGGAAGCGGATGGAACAGCACGGAAGCCGGCAGTCGGAATTCCAGTTCGGCGGGCAGATGCCGCTGTGCGGTCTGGATCGGTCGGGCCAACTCCGGCTTCTCCGCATCCGGATCACCCCATTGCACGACGTAATTGTCCTGCACGCGCACGATGGCCAATCCGTCGAAGTAACCCTCCCGGACCAACGCCCGGACATTGGCCACATGACGCGGGGCAAGGATTGGCATCAGCTCGATGACCACCTGGCCCCTGCCAAAGTCCATGCACAGCAGATTCTCTGGATCCGGAGTCCGCCAGTCGGTCGACTGCGCCGCCGCCAACACCGAGGCCGCTGTGAGTGTCGTGCCCGATGAAGGCACCACCGGGGTCCGACACCCCGCCAGCATCAGGACCATGGTAAACGCCGCACAGATCGCCGTTCGCATCTGCCCAGCCTGCGCCCCCCGCCCACGCATCGCCAGCCTCGGAACCGGCCCCCATCCCCGGAGCGGCGACGTCCGGTCGCCGTAGCAACCCACCCCGGCGAGCAACCCTCGCCACCCCACCCTCGCCACCCCACCTCTTCTCCGCGTTCTTGGCGCCTCCGCGTGAAAACCTCTCCGGGATTCGTGCCGTCAGGTGCCCGCCCAAGGATCAATCAGCGGCACATTCGCATCCTTGAAGTCATTCACATTGCGGGTCGCCAGGGTGAGTTCGTGGGCCAGGGCGGTGGCGGCGATCAGACTGTCGAGTACGGGCAATCGTCGGCCCGACTTGACGGTCTTGGCTTCGAGCTGTGCCCAACGTTCCATGACGAGGGTGTCCACCGGAAGGATGCGGCCTGCGAAGTCAGCCTTGATGCCGGTCTCGATCCAACGCAGCAGTGCCTTGCGCCTCTTTCCCGCGGGAAGAAGCAATGCGCCCCTTTGCAATTCCCCGAGGGTGATGGCGCTGATGAAAAGCGATTCGGCGTCCTGGGCAGCAATCCAGTCGAGCACCACCACGCTGGCCTGCGGTCGTGTCGCTTCGCTGACCACATTGGTGTCGAGCAGGAAACTCATAGCCCGAGATCGCGCGGGAGTTCCCGGCTGCGGGTGAGGTCGAGTTCAGTGAGATCGACCGGGCAGGAGCGCAGCATTTCGAGCAACGTGCGCCTGGGGACCCTGGACTTCCTCCAGTCGGCCATGCTCAGGATGACCACGAACGGCTTCCCGTGCTTGGTCACGATCTGCGGCTGGCCACCGGCAGCTTTCTCAGCCACCGCAGAGAACTGCTGCTTGGCTTCCTGGAGTTGAAGCGACTTCATCTGATGACGCTTGGACGATCTGTCCAGTCTGTCCAGAAATTTCACCCAGGTGAGGGTCTCGGCATGCAGGCAGTGGGTCGAAGGGACCTGCACCCAGTGCGTTGTACCGGGCTCAGGAGTCTTTTCCCCTTCGGGACGCGGGTTCATGGAGCCTGTCCCTCGGAATCGTCGCGCCGTTGCGCCGTTGCGTGAGGAGCTCCTCGGAGGGATCTCACGCAACGGCGCAACGCTCGCAACGTGGATTTCCTTTTTCGGAGATGGCGTGAGGCGCCGGGATTTGAGGTCCCCGGCCCACACGGATCCCATCCCGTTCCTTCGTGGCTTCGTGGCTTCGTGGCTTCGTGTGAGGAATCCGGAAATCCGTCCCCTAAAGCAAAGTTGGAAATGCCCATCCATTTCGCGCGTGCCACCGCATCGGCACCACGGCATAAACGGATGGTGATCCCCGACATTCGACACCCATCGATCCCTTCCCTCAGGGCCGTGCTGTTCCTGTCCTGGATGATTCATGCAACCAGTGCCCAGGCCGCCACCTGGTTTGTCCGACCGGACGGTTCGACGGAATCCGACGGACGATCGTGGGCCGCAGCCCTGTCGCATCCGGCGGCCGCGGCCGCATTGGCCGGGGCGGGCGACCAGATCTGGGTGGCGCAAGGCCGGTACAAAGGCGCTGAGATCCTGCTGCCGCCCGGCGTCCAGTTGATCGGCGGATTCATCGGCAACGAGGACTCGGCCGATGCACGCGGGCTGACCCCTGCCACCACTTTTCTCGAAGCCGCCACCAACCGTCCGGTGATTACCATCATCGGACAAGGCAGCCCAGCACCCACGGTGATCGCCGGACTGCAGCTCGCTCCGGCGTCCGGACTGGTGACCACGGGACTCGGGATCAATGGATCCAACGCGGTGGTGGTGGTGAGGCATTGCTGGTTGGAAGGCTTCCGCGCAATGGCGGAACCACGCGCGGGCTCGGCCCTGCGGATGCGTCAGGGATCGCTTACCGTTGAGAACAGCGTCTTCAGACGGAATTCCGTCAGCAGCAACGGGGGTTACGGTGCCGCCATCGGGTGTGCATCGGTCGATTCCCTCCTCATCCGCTCCAACGAATTCCGGGGAAACTTCGGCGGCAACGCCACCTGCATCGCCCTGAACGAAAGCGTCGGCGAAGTGACGGACAACCAGTTCATCGGCAATGAATCCTTTCCGGGCCAATCGAGCATGCCAGGCGCCATGGTCGGCGCCATCGAACTTTATCGAAGCGGCATCGCCCTGATGCGCAACCGGTTCCTTTTCAATCGCTGGGGATCCGCCTCGGCCGTGTTTGTCTTCGACCAGTTCCAGGGCCTCACCAACCGGATCGAATTCAACCTCATGGCGGGAGGGTTGGCGACCGAGGTGTTCCGCGGCACTCCGTACGGCGCGGTGAACGTCGCCGGAACAGCGATCGCGCGGGTGGTGAACAACACGTTCGTCGCCAACACCGAGCTTCCCCAGACCGGCAGTCTCCTCAGCGGACCCGTTGCCGCCACCTCACCCGCGGCGGTCGCCCTGTTCAACAACCTGTTCATCGGCCATGCCGGCGGTCAGAACTACGCCAGTTGGCCCAACGCCTCCCGGAACCTCTGCCTCGACATCGATTCACCCGCCTACCGGGATCTGCAATCGCTCGGAGTCATCGAAGGGATGGCCCACCGCGAACTGGTCGGGGGCCTGGCAGGATTCACGTTTCAACTGACGCCCGATGCCCTCAGCCGTGGCTTCGGAAATCCAGCTGCAACCTTGCCCGGATCAACCGACGCTGCCGGACGCCCCGTGCCGCACCCGGATGGCTCGGTGGATGTCGGCGCGTTCGCCTTCACCCCGGATGTCACCCCGGTCACGCCGCGCATCCTGCATCTTCGTCCGGATGGCAATGACACGGCGACCGGCGATTCGTGGGCGGAAGCGTTGCAGACGTTGCCCGCGGCGGCGGCGCGCGTGGACCTTTCGCGACCGACCGAATTCTGGCTCGCGGGAGGCACCTATGTCGGGTTGCCCGGAACCAACGGCTTCCCGCCCAACCTCACCTTCCGCGGCGGCTTTGCCGGCACCGAACAGTCGCCGTCCGAACGTCCCGCCGCGGGCACGGTGAAATCCCGGGTGATCCGCAACAACACCCAGTCGGCCCTCCGTCTTTTCGGAAACGGCCCATGGAACGAACTGGATCGCCTCGAACTGGACCTCGCGGGACCGGATCCCCGCCAGACCCTCGGCTGTCTCGGACACTCTTCATGGCCCTGGATCCATCACTGCTCCTTCATCGGACTCCCCACCTCCACCAACTGCGTGGCGCTCCAACTCGACGGCGGGGTCATTGAGGATTGCTCCTTCACCGGTTTCAATGTCACCGGCGCACTTCCCGCCATGCGGGTCGTCGTGATCTTCAAACGCGGTCCGGTGGCGGTTTTCCAACGCAATCGGATGGAAAACAACCACGTGTCCGGATCCGGCGCCGCCCTCGCCGCGTTCGCCCCCACCGCCGTCGTGAGCCACAACCTCTGGCGCAGCAATTCCATCTCCGGCAACAACTCGACCCTGGTCACCACCGCCCTTCCCACCAACGGATTTCCAGCCCTGCGCCTCACCCACAACACCTTCATCGGCAATCTCGCCTCCGGCACCCTCGTCACGCCCCTCACCCCCACCATCCCCATCGAATTCCACGCCAACCTCGTCGCCTTCAATCGGGGCGTCCTCCAACTCGGTGCCGCCGATGCCGCCGCAGCCCGCGACAACCTCGTCCATGACAATGGCGACGTCGCCCCCGCCCATCCCCTGCACCCGGAGTTCAA
>DITU01000136.1:11138-18714 GCA_002422905.1 Verrucomicrobia bacterium UBA6176 | reverse complement strand
GGTTGTGGTAGGGGGAATAGGCGAGCAACGCCTTGAACTCGTCGGGATTCTCGCTCGAGCCGTAGTCGCTCTTCCACGCCCAGCCGATGGTGAACTGGTGGAACCGGAGCATGTCCATGACCCCGACGGCAGGGAGGCAGGCTCCGAAGAGGTCGGGTCGCTGGGTCATGCAGGCGCCGACCAGGAGACCGCCGTTGGAGCCGCCCTGGATGGCGAGGCGGGCGGGCCGGGTATAACCGCTGCGCACCAGCCATTCGGCGGAGGCGATGAAGTCGTCGAACACGTTTTGCTTCCGGAGCTTGGTGCCGGCCTGATGCCATTCCTCGCCATACTCGCCTCCGCCACGCAGCGTGGACACGGCGTAGACGCCGCCCATTTCCATCCAGACGAGGTTGGCGACGCTGAACGTGGGCGTGAGCGAGATGTTGAAGCCGCCGTATCCGTACAGGAGCGTGGGATTGTCCCCGTTCAGTTTCAGCCCCTTGCGATGGGTGACGAACATCGGGAGCCGGGTGCCGTCGCGACTGGTGAGCCAGACCTGTTTGGTTTCGAAGGCGTCCGGGTTGAAATCGACCTTGGGTTCGCGCCAGAGGGTGGTGATGCCGGAGATGATGTCGTGGCGGTAGATCCGTCCGGGCGAAGTATAGCCGGTGAAGCTGAAGAAGGTTTCCGGGTCATCGCGCCGTCCGCCGAATCCACCGGCCGATCCAATGCCCGGCAGGGTGACTTCGCGGTCGGGCGAGCCATCGAGCTGGAACAGGCGTACCTGGCTGCGGGCGTCCTTGAGGTATTCGGCAACCAACCGTCCCCCGACCACACCGGCCTGGGTGAGGGTGGCTTCGGATTGGGGAACGATCTGCTTCCAGTTGGAACGTTCCGGATGCCGGGTATCGATGGCGATGATCCGACCGCGGGGTGCGTCGAGATCGGTCTTGAACCAGAACACCGGGCCGACGTTGTCGACGAAGTCATAGCTGGCATCGAAATCGGTGAGCAGCTCGACGACGGGGGAAGTGGGATTGGCGAGGTCCTGGTAGAAGACGCGGTTCTTGGGATCGGTGCCTTCGCTGACGTTGATGATGAGGTAACGCCCGTCTTCGGTGACGCCGCCGCCGAAGCCCCATCGGGGATGATCCTTGCGTTGATAGACGATGACATCGTCGGACTGCGGGGTGCCGATGCGATGGAAGCAGAGTTTCTGGAACTCGTTGACCTGGGTGAGGGCGGCGTCCTTCGGGGGGGCATCATACCGGCTGTAGAAGAAGCCCGAGCCATCCTTCTTCCAGGACAGGCCGGAGAACTTCACCCATTCAACCCGGTCCGACAGATCCTTGCCCGAGGCGACATCCCGCACGCGGATCTCGCGCCAGTCACTGCCACTGGCGGAGATCTGATAGGCGAGAAGCCGTCCGTCTTCGCTGGGGGAAGGACCGGCGACGGACACGGTGCCATCGGCGGAGAGGGTATTGGGATCGAGCAGGACGACGGGCTCGGCGTCGAGGGAAGGGGTGGTGTACCAGACATCCTGGTTCTGGAGGCCGTTGTTGCGGGAATAGAAGTAACGACCACCACGTTTGAAGGGGGTGCCGAAGCGTTCGTAGTTGATGAGGGCGGTCATGCGCGACCGGATGGCGGTGCGCTGGGGGATGGATTGGAGATGGGCGGCGGTGACGGCGTTCTGGGCTTCGACCCAGGCCTTGGTGGCCGGGGCATTGTCGTCTTCGAGCCAGCGGTAGGGATCGGGAACGACGGTGCCGTGATAGGTGTCGACGACGTCGGTGCGTTGGGTGAGCGGATACTGGAGGGTGGATTGGGTGGAATTCATCCGGGGAGAAAGGGTGCAACCCGTCCACAGGGCGACGGCGAGAAGGACGGCCGCGGTTTCATGACGAAACGACATGGGCAAAGACTGCCGTTGGTTGGGGTGATTCTCAATCTTCTCCATGGGGACAGGCTCCGTGGCCCGGGAGCGCGGGATTCATCCCGCACGCCGATGCCTCGTGCCCGATCAAATTGGGGACAGGTTCGTTGAGGCCCGAGTGCGAGTACGAGTACGAGTACGACGCGGGAATGGAGATCCGGTTGGGGACAGGCTCGCGAAATCCTCTTCGGGACGGCGGGGGATCCGGCAGGGGGTTCGAGTACGAGTTCGAGTACGATGCGGGATTGCGATTGGGGACAGGCTCCCGGCCCGGGAGCGCGGGATTCATCCCGCATTCCGATCGGCCGCGCCCGCGACTTCACAGGGATTGCGGGCCGTGTGGGGAGAAGAGCCCTGCCGCCAAGGAAACGAGGCGGATCCAGAACAAGAGACAGTCCAGGAAACCGGAGGGACCCTTCACGCAATCGCCTCATTGCGCAAAAATTAAATTGCGCACCCACTACACTGCGCAATAAGAATACTGCATGGAGCTGCGCATCGGATCACCTGCTACTGGCGACAACTATTACCCGAGGCCTGCGCTGATCGGAAAACTCCTCCGGGCTTTGGAGCGGGACAATGTCGCCTTTCTCGGTCCGCGCCGGACAGGAAAGACCTCGTGCCTGGAGCAGATCAGAGCGCAGCCCGGGCCGTTCGTCCCGGTCCTCCTGAACCTGGAAAAGCACGACACGGTTGAGGCCTGGCTTTCGGCCATGCTGGCCGAACTGAGAAGGGTTCTTGATCAACCGAAAACGTGGAAAGCCGAACTGGCTGACAAAACCAAGTCCCTGCTTGCCGGAATCCAGAAGATCGACTTGCCCGGTGTCGGCGGCATTGAAATGGCCAGTTCGCCCGGCAAGGCCCAGTGGCGAAAACCGGCCGAGGAATTCCTCGCCTTGTTGGCCTGCTCGGATGTCCCGCTCCTCTTTCTCCTCGATGAGTTCCCGACGTTCCTCAAGTTGGTCGCGAAGCATCGCTCACGGGATGAGGTCGAGGCGGTGTTGAACTGGTTCCGTGCTGCTCGGAATGAGCTCAAGGAGAAGCGGGTCCGGTTCCTCGTCACCGGCTCCATCGGGCTGAAGGGCGTCGTGCGGAATCTCGGCCTTGCTCCTTCCATCAACGAGTTTGACGCGCATGAGATTCCGCCGCTGAGTGACGAGGAAGCGCTGGGCCTGCTGGCTACCCTGGCGAAGGACAACGCCATTCCGCTCGATGCGAGTGGACGGAAAAAGATCCTCAGATTGCTGGGCGCGAACTGGCCGATCCTTCTCCAGCTTTTCATCTCCGAGATCCAGGAAGGCGAATTCAAGAAGCCTCCCACCCCCGCCCAGCTCGAAGCGATCTACCGTGACCGCTTGGTTGCCGGCAGTCGCAACCAGTATTGCGACGGCATGTTCGACCGGTTGAAGGACGCCTTCACCGAGGCCGAGCGACGGCTGGCCCGGGAAATCCTCAAATCCGTCTGCCGCTCGCCCGACGGGCTCGGACGGGAGGAGTTCGATCAGCTCCACCAGAAGCTGGAACCCGTCTTGAGCCAGACCGCCTCCGGCATGGAAGAACTCGACCACGTGCTCGATACCCTCAAGCACGATGGCTACCTGCTTCAGGAGAGCATCGGTCCGCGTCGCACCCGCTTCGGGTCGAACATTCTCCGGGACTTTTGGCTCCGTAAAACCGCCTGACCGCATGACGACGCAACCCTTTGCCCTCTACAATCCCGCCCTGCTGGCGCCGGACGACCTGCTCGCGCAGTTCACTGCCCGCAGGCCCATGCTTGAAACGCTGCTGGGCATCGTCCGTGGCAACAAGGTCGGTCAGCCTCCGCAGCACTGCTTGCTGATCGGCGCACGCGGCATGGGCAAGACCACCACGCTCTGGGCCATCGCCCATCGCGTGAACCGCGACGCCACGCTCGCCTGCGAATGGCAACCCGTTGTCTTCGATGAGGAAAGCCGCCGCGTCGGCGACCTGGCGGATTTCTGGCTCGAGTGCATCCGCCAATGGGAGCACGCCACCCAGTCGCCGGGTGCGTTGGCCGACCAGCTTCTCGTCGACCCTACGGCGGACATCGAAGCCCGCGCCCGCGAAACGTTCCTCCGACTGGTGGACCAGAGCCATCGCCGCGCCTTGCTACTCATCGACAACCTCAACGACGTGCTCAGTTCCATCTCCGATCCGGAGCCGCTGCACCGGCTGCGCGCTTTCCTGATGCAGGATTCGCGCCTCACGGTCATCGGTGGAGCCACGCGCTATTTCGACGAGATCACTTCGATCGACCAGCCGTTCTACGACTTCTTCCGCTGTTTCGAGCTTCGCCCGCTGACCGCGGAGGAAACGGAAGCCTGCCTGCTCGCTCTGGCCAAGAACCGGGGCGGCGACTCCATCGAAAAGATCGAGAAGACCTTGCAGGAACGGCAGGGCACCGTGCGCGCCCTGCATCTGCTCACCGGCGGCAATCCCCGGCTGGTGAAAACCTTCTATCGCCTGCTCGCCGAAGGGTTGCGTGGCGACATCCGCGCCGATCTGGAGCGGCTCATGGACGAGTTCACGCCCTACTTCAAGGCCATCGTGGACGCCTTGCCAACCCAGCAGCAGCGGATCTTTGACGCCGTGGCGCTGGCCTGGGATCCGGTCGAGGTCGCCTCGCTCTCGACCGCCACCCGCCTGCCCAGCAATCAGGTCAGCGCCCAGCTCCGCTCACTCGTCAAAGCCGGTTTCCTCCGGGAGGCGGCGGGCGGGCCCAAGCGCAAGACCTACCTGCTCGCCGACCGCTTCTCCAACATCCACTACCTGATGCGCCACGGACGCGCGGCCCGGAACCGGCTCGACTGGTTCGTGGCCCTCGTCCGAATCGTGTTCCCCGACCGGGCCTCGGCGGAGGTGTTGGCCAAAGCGGCGCGGGAAGCGGCGGAGTGTGGCCCCGAGGGATGGCTCGACGCGCGCTCGGTGCTGCATAGCGCGCTCTCCCGGGCGGACTGTGGCGAGGATCGTCGCGCGCTCATGCACGCGACGTTGCGCGAAGGGTGGGACAGCAAAGCATGGGAGTCGCTGGACGAATGGTTCGACGCTGCACGGGCGCAGGCGGATTTGCCCGAGGCCGGGATCATTGGTTTCTGCAAGACAATGCCCGGGGAGCTGAGAAAGAAGCTCGGCTACAAGCCCGATCAAGCGCGGTGGTGGTGTCAACTCGCGGAATTTCTGGAGGAGAAGGAAGCCTGGCCAGTTGTCGAAGCTGCCTACCGCAAGGCGATCGAACTCGATCCGAAGTTGGCGAATCCGTGGAACGGCTTGGGCAACATGCTCGTAGGTCACCTTGGCCGCCCCGCCGAGGCGGAAGCTGCCTACCGCAAGGCCATCGAACTCGACCCGAAGTGGGCGTATCCGTGGAACAACCTGGGCAAAGTGCTCCAGGATCACCTTGGTCGCCCCGCCGAGGCGGAAGCTGCCTACCGCAAGGCCATCGAACTCGATCAGAAGCATCCGTATCCGTGGAACAACCTGGGCAACGTGCTCCAGGATCACCTTGGCCGCCCCGCCGAGGCGGAAGCCGCCTACCGCAAGGCAATCGAACTCGATCAGAAGTATGCGTCTCCGTGGAGCGGGTTGGCGCAGACTCTCAGCCGCTCGGTGGGCCGCGGACAGGAAGCGCGGATCTGTGCCGTGAAGGGCCTGTCCCTCAAGCCGGATTACGGTTTCGCCCGGCGCCTGTTCCTCGAGGTCTGCGGCGATCACGCCGACGATTGGCGGGCCGCGCTGCCCACGCTCGTCGCGTGGTGCCTCACCCATTCCAAGGCCGATAGGGTCTTTGATTTCACGGTGGACGGCTTGCTCCGCCTGGCGCGACTCACCCAGCCCGTCGAGGCGTTGGCCTTGATGGATTCCCTGCCGGATGCCACGCCCTTCCAGACCGTGCGCGACGCCTTCGTGGCACACGATCATCGCGACCACCTCCAGACCCTCGCCCCGGAACGCCAGGCCATCGTGCTCGCCCTGCTGGACCGCCTGGCCACCGCCCCAGCGAAGAGGAAGTAGGGCACACGCCGGGTTGAAAAGAGGTCGCATCCGGATTGTTCGACCCTACAGGGGCAATCCCGGGAGCGCGGGATTCATCCCGCATGGGGATGCCCCTCACCCAATCAAATTGGGGACAGGCTCGTTGAGGCCCGAGTGCGAGTACGAGTACGAGTACGACGCGGGAATGGGGATCGGGTTGGGGACAGGCTCGCGAGCCCTGGGAGCGCGGGATTCATCCCGCATGGCGATGCCTCGCGCCCGATCTTCTGGGGACAGGCTCCCGGCCCGGGAGCGCGGGATTCATCCCGCATGCCGATGGGCCGCGCCCGCGACTTCGTGGGTATTGCTGGCCGCGGGAGGAAAGCGCTCTGCTGGCAAGGAAACGAGGCGGATCCAGAACAAGAGCCGGTCCGGGAAACCCGAGGGGGCCTTCACGCAATCGCCTCACTGCGCAGGAATTCCATTGCGTAAAAGCCGTTTCTTTCAGGCGTTTTCCATGGCCCATTCTTCTGCCGTTCATTGTGGGCGGCTGGGACTGCTGATGAGTTTGTCGAGGTGGGTGATGAGGCGTTGGACGACTTCGGGATGGGCCGCGGAAACGTCGGTGCGCTCGCCGGGGTCGTCGGAAAGTTTGTAGAGCGTGTGCCTGGCGGCGGGCAGCGGTCGTTCTGCCTTGCTCACGCGGGCCTGGGATTGGCCGCGCTTTTCGAGGCGCACGAGTTTCCAGTCGCCGACGCGGAGGCCGAAGTTGCCGCTGCCGTTGTCCTGCTGGAGGATGTGATCTCGGCCTTTGGCGCCGGGTTTGCCGAGCAGGGCGTCGAGGATGTTGAGGCTGTCGAGGCATCCGTTGGCCGCGGACGTCTGCCCGGCGAGTGCGCCGAAGCTCGTCGCGAAGTCCACGGTGCAGACCACTTCATCCGAAACGGCGGGTTGAATGCGGCCCTTCCACCAAGTGATGAAAGGCGTGCGCGTGCCACCTTCCCACACGCTGTATTTGCCGCCGCGAAACGGGCCGGCGGGCTGGTGATCGCCGAGTTTTTCCACGGCGGCGTCCTTGTAGCCGTCGTCGAGCACGGGGCCATTGTCCGAGCAGAAGACGACGAGCGTTTTCTCCGCGAGGTCGAGGCGGTCGAGGGTCTTCATCAGCTCGCCGACGCACCAGTCGAGCTGCACGATGCAATCACCGCGCGGGCCGAGGGTCGTCTTGCCCTGAAACCGCTCGTGCGCGACGCGCGGCACATGGATGTCCTGAGAGGCGAAGTAGAGGAAGAATGGACGATCCTTGTTCGCCTCCATCCATCGATTCGATTCCTTCACCCAAGTATCGGCGAGGTCTTCGTCGCGGAAACGCGCCTTCGTGCCGCCCGTGTAGAATCCGATGCGGCTGATGCCATTGTGGATGGTTTGGTTGTGTCCGTGCGACCAGTCCATCTTCAGCGTGTCCCGATGCGTGATGCCGGTGGGATGGTCGTCGGAAGGTTTCTTGTCGCCTACCCATAGCGGGTCGGCGGGGTCGAGGTTCTTCACGCGGCGGCCTTCGACGAAGGTCTGCGGCACGCGATCATTGGTCGTGGGCAGGAGAAAGGCGTGGTCAAAGCCGATGTCGAGCGGGCCGGGCTCAAGTTCGCCATTCCAATCGGG
>DITU01000136.1:0-11084 GCA_002422905.1 Verrucomicrobia bacterium UBA6176 | reverse complement strand
GTGCAGGTGGACGCCGAGCAATAGCCACTCGTGAAGCGCACGCCTTCGCGCGCGAGTCGGTCAATGGCGGGCGTCTGCACCGCCTTCGCGCCGTAGCACCCGACATCGCCGTAGCCGAGGTCGTCGGCCATGATGACGATGATGTTCGGCGGCGCCGCTGCGGCGTTGAGCGACGGGTTCAGCCACGCGATGACCGTGAACAGGAGGAGCAAGACTGGACTGATCCGCATGGCGTGCACGGGGAGATGATGGAGAGGCGTCATTTCGCGGAGGCTTTGAGTTCGGTGAATCGCGTGCGCATTTCCGTGAGGCGCGCGGCGTGTTGCGGGTCGCGGGCGAGGTCGGTTTCCTCGCGCGGGTCGGCAGCGAGGTGAAAGAGTTGTTCGTGGTTCGCGGCGGGCCAGAACATGTATTTCCACTCCCGCTGCACGAGGGCTTCTGACGCGGGGATGCGGACATTCGCGAGCTCTGCGTGTTCGTAGAAGAACTCGGTGCGCCAGTCGGGCTTGTTGTCGGCCAGATAGAGCGGCGCGAAGTCCCGGCCCTGCATGGTCTTTGGCGCATCGGTGTCGGTGGCGGCGAGGATGGTGGGGGCGAGATCGGCGCTGAGCGTGAAGGCGTCATTCGTCGTGCCGCGCCGGTCGGTGGCCATGCGCGGGTCGCGCACGATGAGCGGGACGCGGATGCTTTCCTCGTGCGGATACCACTTGTCGGCGAGGCCGTGCTCCGCGTGGAAGTAGCCATTGTCCGTCGTGAAGATGACGAGCGTGGAGTCGAGCAGGTCTTGTTTTCTCAATTCGTCGAGCACGCGCCCGCAGGTCGCGTCCACCTCGGTCGCGAGGCGATAATAGTTCTTCATCATCGTCTGGAATTTCTCCGGCGTGTCGAAGCGCCAGCCCCAGCGGATGCGGCCTTCGTTCTTCGCATCGAAGAAAGGCGGCAGCCGTTTCCACGATGCTTCGGTGGCGTTCGGCGGCACGGGAATGGTCACGTCTTCATACAACGCCATGCTTTGTGGCTGCGGTAGGAATTGCTCCTTGTTCCCGTCCTCCGCGTGCGTGGCGAAGAAGGCGAGCGTGAGGCAGAACGGCTTGTCGGCCGGGCGCGTGCGGAGGAACTCCAGCGCGTCGTTCTCGTTCTTCTGCGTGACGTGGATGCGCGAGCCATCCGGCTGTTTCATCCAGTGCACGCCGCTGTACGCGCGGCCGAAATCGAACTCCTTCGCCGGGAACGCGCCGTTGTGCCACTTGCCGACGTGCCCGGTGAAATAGCCCTTCGCGCGCAGCAGCCCCGGATAGGTCTCGGTCCACGGCGTCCGGAACATCTGGAAGGCCTTGTTCCCATGCCGCGCCATCCATTGCCCGGTGAAGAGCGTCGCGCGGCTCACCCCGCAGATGGACGTCGTGACGGCGTTGCGTGTGAAGCGCACGCCTTCGCCTGCGAGCCGGTCAATGTTCGGCGTCTTCACCACCGGATTGCCCGCGCAACCGAGCGTGTCGTGCCTCCAGTCGTCGGCGTAGAGCACGAGGACGTTGAGCGGCCGGGCCGTGGTGGGTCCGGCTGCGATCAAGTGGCCGCCCAGGAGGGCGAGAGCCGCAAGGTGGGTGAGGAAGGATTTCATGGGATTGCCAGGGGATGGGTCAGGGCGCGGCGGGGGTGACGCCGGGAATCTGCAACGGGAATGCGGCGTTGTCGCTCACCTCACGACGCAGGACTTCCTCCGCCTGCCGGATGAGATCGACGCGTGTGCTTGCGAGATCGTTCGCCTCCGCACGGTCCCTGGACAGGTCATAGACTTCCCACGCGCCGGGCTGCTGGGTGTTCAGCCGCTGGCGCACGATCTTGAAATCACCCAGGCGCACGGCGACCTGGCCTTGATATTCGGGGAAGACCCAGACCATTGGCTTGCGCGGGTCCGGCGCCGGGCGCGCACCCGTGAGCACCGGCCAGAGGCTTTCGCCGTCGAGGCCGGCGGGCTGGTCCAGCCCCGCCGCGGCGCACAGCGTGGGAAACCAGTCGGCGAAATAGCCGGGCGTGTCGTTCACCGTGCCGGCGGCGATGCGGCCCGGCAGGCGCGCGATCATCGGCACCCGCAGGCCGCCTTCATAAACGCTGCCCTTGTAGCCGCGCAGGCCGGCGGTGCTGTGGAAGAACTTCGGGTCGGCGCCGCCGACGTGAAAGCGCGAGTCCGGCCGACCTTCGTGCGTGGAGCCGTTGTCGCTGGTGAAGATGACGAGCGTACGATCCGCAACGCCCGCACGGTCGAGCGCCGTCATCACGCGGCCCACGTAACCGTCGAGGTCGTGGATCATCGCCGCGTAGCCGGCGCGCGGGCGCGGATGCGGCAGGTAGCCATTCTCCCCGCGATAGGGTTCCGCGTCCCAGGTGGCGGGAAACTTCTCGATCGACGCGCGCGGCGGGTGGATCGCGACGTGCGGCTCGATGAACGGCAGATAGAGGAAGAACGGTCGCCCGGCCTTGGCCGCGATGAACTTCTCCGCCTCCTCGATCATCAGCTTCGGCGCGTAGGTTTTTCCGAGCCAATCGTCGATTGTCACCGTGCCTTCGGGCTGCCTGTGGTGGCCCGGAACGGGCTTCGCGTTGATGGTGATTTTCTCCGCGTTCCGCCAGAGGTGAGGCGGGTAGAAGCTGTGGGCCACCGCCTGGCAGTTGTAGCCGAAGAACAGGTCGAAGCCTTTGCGGTTCGGGTCGCCCGTGCTGCCGACCGGACCGAGCCCCCATTTGCCCATCGCGCCCGTGGCATAGCCGGCTTGCTGGAAGACCTGCGCGATCGTGACGGCTTGGCTGGAGAGCGGATATTGCCCTTCGGTGAACTCCGGGAACTTGACCTGCGCCTGTTGATTGCCGCGCACCTCGGCATGCCCGAGATGTTTCCCGGTCATCAGCACGCAGCGTGACGGAGCGCACACCGGCGCGCCGCTGTAGTGTTGGGTGAAACGCATCCCCTGCGCGGCGAGACGGTCGAGGTTCGGTGTCGGGATCTTCTGTTGCCCGTAGCAGCCCACTTCGCCCCAGCCGAGATCGTCGGCAAGGATGAACACGATGTTGAGCTTCTCCGCAGCGCTGATCTGGCAGCCCGCAAGCCCCAGGAAGCTCACGAGTTGGAGAACGAACCATCTTCTCATGGGTGGAACGATGGCAAATGGGATGCAGTCCGGGCGATCCATAGTTTGATCGCTCGTTGTCCGGCTCTGGTCTTCGGCTTGGGCTCCAGGACGGTCAGCATCGGCCAGGAGCTCGTGGACGCCGCCGTGAAGCGCGCGCGACTCAAACCTCCCAGTCGTCCAGCTTCAGCCCGGCAATCCGGCCAAATTCCCGCGTGTTGTGCGTTACGAGGGTCAACCCGTGATGCAACGCAGTGGCCGCAATCTGAAAGTCGTGCGGGCCAATCGGTCCGCCGGTACGTTCGAGTTCCCGGCGGATTTCCGCACACTTACGGGCGCACGCATCGTCGAACGAGAGCGAAACAAATGGATCGAGGAAAAAGTTCAGCTTGGCATGTTCGGCAGCCGGGTTCGCGCTCCGCTCCGCGCCATATCTGAGTTCATAGGCGACCACGGAGCACAGCGCGATTTCGCTGGCCTTCACCGCCTGCCAACGAGCGATCAAGCGCGGGCTGCGTCCACGCAGCAGCATGATGCAGGCGTTGGTGTCCGGCAGAAAAGTCATGCGAGCGGCAGACGTTCCTCAAAGTTGCCCTGGCACGGGCGCTCCAGATCCGGCATTGAGCCGGCAATCCGCTCAAAGAAACCGATCGGCCACCCGTTGGCATCCACTCCGTTGACCGGTGCCAGCGGAGTGATCCGGACAACCACGGTCACGTCAGCATCGGGCAAACCGGTGGAGACGCTGAGTTTCAGCATTCCATCACGCCCGGTGTGTCCGCGCGTTTCAATGGCTTTGTCCAGCATTGGGACAGGCTATAGGGTCGAAGTTGGCCACACCAGCCCTTGGTTTGGTCGTCCACTACCGCCGACCTTCCAGCATTTCACCGGGAACAATGGGGTTCACATCCAAAGCTGTGACAGTCGTCGGAGGATCGGAAGGATCCGCGCATGGGATCCGACGGGGACAGGTTCGTTGAGTTCCTAGGGACAGGCTCGTTGAGCTCCCATGGAGCAGCGAGTGCTACTCGCCGACGATGGGACGGCGAGCGGACGTCGCCGTTCCGTTGGGATTGGGACAGGCTCGTTGAGCTCGGGGATGGGTTTGCCCTTTCGGGGCGGCGGGGGGAACTGATGGGGAGGCGAGTACGAGTACGAGTACGACGCGCGGATGGGAATCCGGTTAGGGACAGGCTCTGGGATCTCCCGGATCGGTTCACTGTTCCGGCACCGGGGCCGGCGTCAGCGGGATCGAACCGAGATCCAGGACGCTGTCCGGGACGGTGCCTTCGGGGATGGTGAAGGGTTTCGTGGCGATCAATAACTGGCCAGGCTTTCCATTCTCGACCACGTAGAACGTCGCGGTCAGATCGTACGCGCCGGTTGGGATTTCCTGGGGAAGGGGACAGGTTCGTTGGGTTCGGGAATGGTTCTGCCCTTTCAGGGCGTGGGGATGTTTTTTGGGTTTTGACCCAGCGCGTTGCGCTGGGCTGAGGAGTGGTTGCTCCTTCAGTGCGGTGGGCGATCCGGTGGAGGGTTCGAGTACGAGTACAATGGGGGAATGAGGATGCGGGTGGAGTTAGGCTGGTGGATTCCTGTACTCGCCTCAGCTCCACGTCAGCGGACTCTCATCCGCGACAGGAGCGGATCATCGGGGCCACCCCGAGACGCTCAGGGGACGTCGATCTCGACATACATTCCTGCTTTCGAGGCAATGATCTGTGCAGCGATCGACTCACCAATGCACCGGATCCGTGGCCAACTGGTTGTCCTGAGTACGACGATCGCAATCCGTCGATCGTGAAGGTCCTGTTGATACCGGAGGTTTTGGTCGGTGGTCACGAGCACATCGAACCGCTCCTGTTCTGCGGTGCGGATCAGATCGCCATTGGAAAGCTGGTTCCATCGGCATTCCCAAGCGGTCCGAACCTCAACAAATCCCAGAAACGTCCTGAGAGGAACAGGGACACCTTGATCGAAGAGGATCCTCACGCGGCCAAGGTGGAGGCAGTGAACTCAAGGACGCTCTCCACCTGGGCTCGTTCGACCCCGGGAAACCATTCCAGAAACTCCGAGACCGTTGCCCCGCTTTCGAGGTTCTGGAACAAGGCTGCAACGGGCACCCGGGTTCCGCGGAATTTCCACGCGCCTCCGCAGACCTCCGGGATCCGTTCGATCCCCGGACACTGGGACCATTCTGTCATTTGACGACGATGTCGGGCCAACCAAGGGAGTCAAGGTTGCCGGGGATCCGATGGGGACAGGCTCCGATGGGGACAGGCTCCATGGGGCAGGCCACTTCTTCTGACGGAGCGGCGAGTGCTACTCGCCGGGGATGGGACGGCGACCGAACGTCGCCGCTCCGTTGGGAAGGGGACAGGTTCGTTGAGCTCCAGGGAGCGGCGAGTGTCACTCGCCGGTGGGATGGGACGGCGACCGAACGTCGCCGCTCCGTTGGGAAGGGGACAGGTTCGTGAACATCCAACGCGAGCCAAGTTGTCCGCGGTGGAAATGGGCAGAGGGAACTCAGTAGGGGGTGCGGGTGATGATGACGTCAATCGGGAGCGGGAGGCCGTCGGGCGAGAGCAGGACGTTGGCTGGATGGGCGTCCCAGATGTCGAATCCTTCGCATCTCAAGGAGAGGGAGCCTTCATGGCCGAGCCCGCGCCAGGGTAGCAGGTGGAACCCCGCGGCGACGAAGGCGGCGGCAAGCTCGTCCAAGGTTGCTCGTTCGCCCTGTAGTCCGGGTTGGGTAGTGACGATGCGCCATTGATGCGGCTGCGCTTCCCAGAGACCGACGAGATGGTTCTCGTCACCGAAGATTTCGTTCTGCCAAAGGAGACGCTGAAGGTATTCGAGCGGGGAGGCGTTATGCAGGAAGGGGGTACCGTTTTCCAGCCAACTCACGGTGTAGCCGCTGGCGGACGGTTTGGTGAGTTTGACCCAGCGCCCGGAGGGTTCATCGAGGGTCACGTCATGCTCACGCCCGCCCTCACGCTCGGGTCCGGGGAAACCTAACGGGAGGATTTTTCCGTTGGAGCCAGCCCAATCGAGGAGGGCCGCCCACTGCCGTTCGGTTTGGCCGAATTCCCCGTCCTCCCCATCAGCGAATCCATCTGGGCATACGCGGCGGCGGAGGTAAGCCGCGGCATCCGCGAGCGCGCCTGCCGAGCCTGCTTGGAGAAGCTGACGAGTTTCATGCGGTGGGAGCATACCGGGAGATCAGATGGGCGAGCAAGTGAGTGAAGCGGGACGCGGTCAAGGTTGCAGAAGATTCTGGCCCGTTCCACTACTCGGCTCGATCCGATGCTTGAATGGGATCCGATGGAGACAGGATCGCGAGCTCCCATGGAGCGGCGAGAGTCACTCGCCGGGGATGGGACGGCGACCG
This sequence comes from Verrucomicrobia bacterium UBA6176, assembly GCA_002422905.1. GTDB lineage: Bacteria > Verrucomicrobiota > Verrucomicrobiia > Limisphaerales > UBA9464 > UBA6176. The sequence continues at coordinate 4,568 of DITU01000136.1, read as the reverse complement.
AACGTCGCCGCTCCGTTGGGAAGGGGACAGGTTCATTGACTTCCTGGCGCCCCTTCAGGGCGCATGGGATTTTCCAACGCGTGACCCGGGGCATCGGTCGTCAGACTTCCTCAGCCCCGGGCTTTGGTCTTCCGGCCCGTTGGGCCGGCGGGGGATCCGATGGGGACAGGCTCGTTGAGCTCCCGGGAGCGGCGAGTGTCACTCGCCGGTGGGATGGGACGGCGACCGAACGTCGCCGCTCCGCTGGGACGGGGACAGGTTCGTTGAGCTCCCATGGAGCGGCGAGTGTCACTCGCTGGGGATGGGACGGCGACCGAACGTCGCCGCTCCGTTGGGACGGGGATCCCCGGGATCAGTTCACTGTTCTGGCACCGGGGCCGGCGTCAGGGGGATCGAACCGAGATCCAGGACGCTTTCCGGGGCGGTGCCTTCGGGGATGGTGAAGGATTTCGTGGCGATCAATAACTGGCCAGGCTTTCCATTCTCGACCACGTAGAACGTCGCGGTCAGATCGTATGCGCCGGTTGGGATTTCCTGTGCTTCAAAGGTTCCGTCCGGGCGAACCGTGCACGGATAATTGCGGAGCTTCTGCATGGCCTTCTGGAACTCGGGATCCTGGATGAGCTTCTGGATTTCCTCCTGGGACATCGAAGGGTTGGGTTTCCAGGGGGAGGCAGTGGAGATGAAGACGTGCGACTGCATCCCCGGAGTCTGGGCGACATCTCCGAGAACGAGCCGGCCTTTGACCGCACTGCCTTCGGTTGCGATGTCCATGGTGGTGGTCTGGCCGGGTTCGACGACAACGTCCTTGAGGGGCCGGTGGGACCAGGAGTTGCCTCCGGACTGGATCATTCGGACAAACTGATGATTCCCGGCGGGGACCTTGGTGAAGCTGAACCGGGTGCCACCCGGGGTTGGGTTCTGCAATCCGCCCCAGTTCCCGGAGATGCCAACGTGTCCTCCACCGGATCCCGTCATGAGCTGGAGCGTGATCCGGGCGGAACCGTCATCGTCCACCCGCCCTCGGTAGGTCCCTTCGAGGGCGCCGAAGGGCAGCAGACGGATGCGGCGGGTCGCCTGGAACTCTTCCGCCTTCATGAAGCCAAAGCCCGAAGGAGCTGCTGCGGCGACGCCGGTTGGATTCTGGGCCGGGGTGAGTTTGAAGGCGCCGTCAGCGCCAGTGATGACTACGGATCCTTGCCGCCATGAGTCGAGACGATCGCCTTGGAGGTTGATGTGTTCCTGCATGCTGGTCAGGGCCACGGTGGCACCGGCGACGGGATTTCCGGAGGCATCGACCACCACCCCGGACCAGTCTTCGGCGGGCTTGAGCCGGATGGTCATCTGGATCACGCCGTTGATGGCGGGCGGGATGGGTTCGTCCAAGGGCTCGTGGTCGGGAGAGGTGACGTGGAATTTGTCGTAGTGATCCTGCGGCAGGGAGAAGGTGAAGCGTCCGTCGGTGGTGACGAAACTCCGGGCATCGCTGTTGCTCCACCAATTGCCGCGCGGTTCCAGCCGGAATTCCTTCACCGGCTCGCCGGATTCGGCATCGAGGACGACGCCCTCGACCTCGCGGGGCTTGTTCATCACCACGGTGGCGGGTTCGTCAGGCTTGATCCTGACGCCGGATCTTCCGGCGAAACCATCCTTCTGGAACCGGAACTGCAATTCGAGGTCGGGCCCGGAATCCCAGGTCCAGGTGCCATCGGCAGCGGTCCGGGTGCTGAACTCGGCGAATTCGTTGGCCAGTTCGTCCCTATCGGGTCCGTGGATGGTCTCGACGGACAGCCAGACGTCCGCGAGAGGCTGGTTGTCGGGGTCGGTGACCAAGCCGCTGAAGTGCCGCCCGCGCTTCAGGGTCAGGGTGATCTCGGGGGTGTTGGTGGTGATGGTGATTTTCTCACCTGCGGCCCCCAGCCCCTTCGCGCGGGCGGTGACGACGGTATCCCCCAACTTCTGTCCGCCGATGCGGAACCGGCCATTGGTATCGGTCTTTGCTTCCTTTGCATTGCCCGGGTAGCGCCCCCCGACCCGCACCTCGGCGCTGGGCACGGGTTGTCCATCGGGGTTGAGGACGATGCCCGAAACGAAAAGCGCCGGAACCAGACGCATCTCATGACGCTTCTCCAGGAGTGCGGTCTCGACGCCCGCATCCTGGGTCATGCCATTGATCGAGGCGCGGACGTAGTCGTCGTGGGTGAAGGACACTCCGATCCGGTTGAACCGATGCTTGGGAACGGAACCCACCTCCCATCGTCCATCCGCGCCGGTGCGTGCTTCCTTGCGGCCGAATCCGGAGTCTTCGCCCGGCTGGTCCATGGCGTCGCTTCCGGTCCAGAACCGGTACACCTCCACCGCCACTCCCTCGACCGGTTCACCGGCCTTGTTGAGAACGATACCGCCAATGGTCGCGCCGCCGTGGAGGCGCACCGTGACGAAGGCGGGAGGGAGATTGGTATCGGAGAAGACGAAGCGATGCTTGGTCGCGCTGTAATCCTTGGCCGACGCCTCCACCGTCACACTGGTAACGGCATCGTCGGGCAGCAGGACATCGGCCACGCCACTGCCATTGGCGGTGTAGTCGCGGTCGGCGGAGAACGAACCCGTCGAGACGGAGGCCTTGACCTTGGCACCGCCGATGACGTTTGAAGTGCCGGCATCGATGAGCGTGACACCGAGGTGCCGCGTCCACTTGGGGTCCTCGGGTTCGAGGTCCGGTGTTGGATCCGGTCGTTTGCCGGGCTCCAGTGGATCGAGCGACACGGCGAGGACCATCAACGAAGCCGATTCCATGGCGCTTTGGAGTTGGAGATAGGCCACGGGTTTCGCGGGCTCGGGATTCGCGAGCGTGACGCGGTAGGCCCGCAGCGCCGCCTTGTTCTTGGTGGCGTCGGGTGACGACCAGATCACGGCGCATTTGGCGAACTTGGAGTGGACGTGGTGGGGTTCCTCGAAGGGGCGACGCCACCAGTCGCGGACGTGGCCGGTATGGAGGATCGGAGTCCGTTTGAAGGTGCCGTCGGTGTAACGCCAGACGACGTCGGCAATGCGGCGGTTGGCCTCGGCGGACCAGGCCGTCGCTGCGAGAAGATGGACGGATGCGTAACGGTTGGTGGGAACGGGAAGGGTGACGAATTCGCGGAAATCGCGCTTGTAGCCGACCGAAGACTTGCTCGCGAGTTGGACGAGGCCGTCGATCTCGAAGTGGACCCCGCCGAAGACGTTGGAACCGCGCGGTGCCCCGGCCCAGTTGCCTCCGGACGAGAAATCCTTGTTCTCGGGTTCGGCAAAGGCGTTGGTGTAGCGCAACGGAACGACGGGCGGGAGGTTGGTGGATGGAACGGTGGAGGTCGGGGTGTTGGTGGGTGCGGGCGATGGCGATTGTGCGTCGGTCAATGTCACCGCGCCTGCGAAGGCGATGAAGAGTGCGGTCGGGATTCCCAGGCGACGTCCGGGACGAAAGTCGGCGATGTGACGCAATCGGCGGCGAAGGTCGCCACGACGTTCGAAGAGTCCGATGGCGCCCGGCGACGGCAGCGGGCTCTCCCGGGACCACGAGGTCAACAGGTGCAGCAGGGTCCGACCGTAGGCTTCGCTCTCGTCCTTGCCGGAAGCTTCCATCGCGATTTCGTCGCAGGCCAGTTCGCGCTCCGCACGAAGGCGGGCGAAGGCCAGCCAGACGGCGGGATTGAACCAATGCAACGCCTGCAGCACGGCCATGAGCCAGTTGAGGGCGATGTCGTGACGCCGCACATGGGCGCATTCGTGCAGGAGGACGTGTCGGAGTTGGGAGGGTTCGAGTCGATGTTCGAGGTCCGGTGGGATGAGCAGGGTGGGACGCAGGAATCCGTAGAGCGCGGGCGAATGGATGCCGGGAAGCGCGACCACACGGATCGGAGTGCGGACGCCGGTCAGGTGACGGGCCTGATCCAATGCGGAAGCCAGGGTCGGAGAGGTGTCAGGGGTGCCCGAGGCGACGGTGCGATGCATCCGGAACGCGAGCCACAGGGTCCGACCCAGCAAGGCCAGCGCGCCGGCCAGCCAGAGGAGGAGAAGGATCCGGGGCCAGGGGCGCGGAGTGGTTTGTGCAGGCTTCGCGACCGGAGCGGAAGGCAGGCTCGGAGCCGCGGAGGCGAAGGACGGCGAAGGCGCGGAGGGGGCCGTTGGGAGGAGCAGGGGTGAGGAGGGTTGAAACGGGAGGGCGCGTGTATCCACTGCGGTCGTCGTTTCGCGTACCGGATCCACGGCGGGGGGAAATGGCGCTGGCATGGGCAAAGTGCCGGACGGTTTCAGCAGGTTGAAGAGCGAGAAGGGGGCATCCAGGGAGACGGGCAGGCACAGTCGGAGCACGACCAAGCCCCAGATCCAGCATCGGGCGCGGGGAGTGAGCCAGGCGCGGAGGACCTGGGTCAGGACGAACGCGAGCAGGGCCAGCACGGCCACCTGACCCGAGAGCATTGCGAGGTGTTGAAGGGCGTTCATTTCGATATGGGTGCCGCAGATTTCGGGGAGTTTGGGAGGCCGCAGATTTCGCAGATTGCGCAGATTTTGCGGAGGGGAGGGAG
>DITU01000126.1 GCA_002422905.1 Verrucomicrobia bacterium UBA6176 | reverse complement strand
AAGGGGATCCTGTCCCCTCCCTTTTCGTGTGGTTCGTGCATTTCGTGGTTCAAAACTTAGATTTGAGGAAGCCGTCCTCTTGGATCCTCCCGAAGACGTTGCGCCGTTGCGTCGTTGCGTGAGGAAAAATGAGGAGGGACGAAGGCAGGTTTCGAGCAGAGGCGCTGAGAACGCGGAGGGAAAAAGGGGGGTGGGTATGGGAGCGGCGAGATTCGCTCGCCGGGTTGAACCAGAACGGCGACCCAACGTCGCCGTTCCATGGAATGATTTGGGGGGAAGAAGGAAGAGGTCTCACGCGAAGCCGCCAAGGACGCGACGAACAAAAAAGGGAAGGAGAAGGCGATCCTGTTCCCCTCCCTTTTCGGGTGGTTCGTGCATTTCGTGGTTCAAGAATCCGGTCTGGGGAGCCTGTCCCTCGAACCTCTCCAAAGCCGGTTTGTGCAGGACGGTTGATGTTTCGTCCTCATAGCGGTTGGTCTTCGACTTATCTGACCGTCTTATGCCTAGGCCATCCATCAGCGTCGTCGTCCCAAATTACAACCATGCGCCGTACTTGGCGCAGCGCATCCGCTCCATTCAAGAGCAGACTTGGCCACCAGATGAAATTCTCGTGCTCGACGATGCCTCAACTGATAACAGCCTCGGAGTCATCGCCGCTATTCGCGATCCACGATTGCGCTTGATACCCTCCGAAAGGAATTCTGGAAATCCGTTTCTTCAGTGGAACAAGGGCATCCGTGCCGCGATCAGCCAATTCATCTGGATCGCAGAATCGGACGATTGGGCTGACTCTGGATTGCTGTCGACCCTGGTTCCTCCACTCATTGATGATCCAAGTTTGGCGGTCTCTGGGTGCAATTCCGTTATCGTGCGCGGGGGGCAGGTGACGACGGAGACGACTGCGGATTGGAATGCCATTCTGGATGCGGAGCGGTGGACTTCCGAGTACAGGGCGGTTGGCTCTGAAGAGGTGAAATCCTATCTTGCCCGGGAGAACACACTCCCCAATGCAAGCGGGGTGGTTTTTCGGAAATCACTGTGGAGTCAAGTAGGTGGAGTTCCTGAGCACCTCCGCTACGCCGGCGATTGGTTGTTCTGGAGTCGACTGCTGTTGCTTGGGAATCTTTACTATAGCCCTGCACCTCTGAACCATTTCCGCAGGCATCCCGAATCCACCACTGCGGGCGCGGTTCGTTCCGGGCGACTCCTGATGGACCGCCTGGAGGTGGTCCGTTCTCTCCTGTCGGCAGTTTCATTCCCCCGAGAACAGCGTAGGGGAATCGTCCAGCACCATGTTGATCATGTCTTTTGGGCTTGTCTCAATCCGCTGAATCGGACATCGGGCCGGATGGGTATCCGCCTCACCTGCGCCTTACTCCGACTCGATCCGCGCAGCGTTGTGAGGATCGTCAGACATCTGGTTGTCATCGGTGGGCGGTCCGTTGGTCGACGGATGGGGGTCACCGGTAGCCGACCCATGGCTTTATAGATGGAGGCAGGGCAATTTGCAGTTGCTCGAAGGATTCCGTGAGATCGCAACTCTGACGGTACTGCTCTTCCATGTCCTTGGAGCAACCTTGAAGTTTTCGGACCTATACCAGGGGTCGCTTCGCACCCTGGGCTAACGGCTGTAACCCCTCCGGGTAAATGCGGCGATGAACGCGGAGAACGCGATAAGGGGAGGAGTTGGGTTGGATCCTGTCCCCTCCCATCCGTGCGCATCTGTGTGATCCGTGGTTCAAAAACCCGGCTTGCAGAGCCTGTACCTCGGCCCTCCCGAAGACGTTGCGCCTTTGCGTCGTTGCGTGAGGAAATAAGGAGGAAGGACAGCGGCAGGTTTCACGCGAAGCCGCAAAGAACGCGAAGGGGAAAGAGGAACCAGGGACAGGTTTCACCATTTGCCAAGCTCCACCCCCGAATTCGTCGTACTCGCACTCGAAGTCCCTGCATCTCATCCCGGAGGGATGCCAGCCATTAGCCCGGGCGTGATCGAAGCGACACCCCGGGTACCGATCAGAAACGGAAATCAATCCCGATGGGGTTGCAGCAGGGTCTTCAACCCTCTCCGGGGTTGGACGTCGTCATGGGATCTATACCCGGGGTGGCTCCGCACCCCGGGCTCATGGCTCTAACCCCTCCGGGATGGACGGTGCCAAGAACGCGGAAAGAACAAGCTCGGGAGTTGGGTCGGATCCTGTCCCCCATCCGTGCGCATCCGTGGTTCAAGAAACCCGAAGCGACTGGACCACGAAACGCGCGGAACACCGGAAGTCCTGCACACCCACTCCCCTTCGTTCTGATTCCACAAACCCATCTCCCATGCCCGATGACGTCCTGATTCGGGTCGAGAACGTCTCCAAGAAGTTCTGTCGGCGCCTTCGCAAGTCGCTTTGGTACGGGGTCCAGGACATGGCTGCCGAAGCGATGGGCGGATCCCGCAGCCATGATGAACTCCGACCGGACGAGTTCTGGGCGGTGAAGGATGTCTCATTCGAGCTGCGCCGGGGCGAGTGCCTGGGATTGCTGGGCCACAATGGCGCAGGCAAGACGACACTCCTCAAGATGCTGAACGGGTTGATCAAGCCCGATCACGGATCCATCACGCTGCGCGGCCGGGTCGGTGCCTTGATTGCCTTGGGGGCGGGCTTCAATCCGATCCTGACCGGGCGCGAAAACATCTATGTGAACGGCCAGACGCTCGGGCTGAGTCGCCGGGAGGTGGAAGGGTACCTGGACGAGATCATCGAGTTTTCCGAGTTGGGAGATTTCGTGGACATGCCGGTCCAGAATTATAGTTCGGGGATGCATGTGCGGCTCGGCTTCTCGATCGCCAGCACCCTCCGGCCCGAGATCCTGCTCCTGGACGAGGTCCTGGCGGTCGGCGATGTGGGGTTTGCAATCAAGTGCATCAATCGCATCCGTGAGTTGTCACGTCGGGCTGCGGTCATTTTCGTCTCGCACAACACCCAGATGGTCTCGCTGTTCTGCAACCGGATCCTGTTGATGGAACAGGGCGGCGTCAGTCTGGCGACCAACGATGTCGGGGAGGGGACCAGTCGATATATCTCTTCCAACACCACCGCGGAGTCATCGTCGGGCAACGGCAATGCGCGGGTCCGTTCAATCCGTGCATGGGTGGGTGCCGGGCACCCGTTGTTGGAGGGGGACCCGATTGATCCGGGCTTGCCGATGGAACTGGAGTTGGAGTTGGAGGCGGGTGGGATTGCGGGTGGGTTCGAGTTGATGGTGTCGATCGATGACGAGGCGTTGACCCAGGTTTATTGCTTCCCGGTGGAGGATCCAGGGGGGCAACCCGTTCGGTTCCGGGGTGGAAAAGTGTCGGTGCGGTTGGATTTGGGAATGATTGAACTGAACGCGGGCCGATATTCCTTCCTGATCCATGTGCGTGAAACCGGCACCGAGGAATTCGCCCTTCGCCACCAGGGACTGCTGCCCTTCGCCGTGCGTGCCGACCGGGTGCATTGGGGCAAGGTGGTGAGGCGGGTCCAGCCCACCACGGTTTCGGTGCGGTCCAGTTGATCCCGGTGTGTTCGGTCAGAGGTAAGGTTCGCCTTCGGCCCGTGCCCGGATCACCCGCGCGGGGGTTCCATACGCGACCACTCCCGCGGGAATGGAATCGAGAACGGTGGCACCAGCGCCGATGACGGTATGACTGCCGATGTGGATTCCGTGGATGAGGCGTGCGCCGAGGCTGATGGCGGTGAATTCCCCCACCTGACAATTGCCGCCGAGAATGCTGCCTGGTGCGAGGCTGGAGGCGTCGTCCAGGCGTCCGTCATGGTCCAGCGAGCACTGCGTGTTGAGGATGCAATGTCGTCCGATGCGACTCCCGCAATTCACGATCGCCCCCGCCATGATCACCGTTCCTTCGCCCGGGATGACATCCGGACTCAGGCAGGCCCGGGGATGGATCACGACGGCAAAAGGCAGTTCCGGGCAGATCTCGCGAATGCGCCGAGCCACCCGCCAACGCAGGTGATTGTCGCCGATGGCCACCACAACGGCATCGATGCGGTGTTGGACGATCAATCCGGGCAGGTCGGTTTCCGATCCGATGACGGGTGCGGTCAGGCGTGGATCGGCCGAACCGGCGACGCGGTCGAGGTGGCCGATCAGTTCGAATCGTTCCGTCGCACGGGCGGCATCCGCCACCACGCGCGCATGTCCTGAAGCTCCGGCAATGACCAGTCGTTCCATCCATCCACTTCCGGCAGCGGCGCCGATGAAGTCAATCCGTTCCCATTTCGAGCGTGGAACTGATGGGGGAACGCGATGGCCGGGCCTGCGGAATTGTTTCCGGTGAAGATCCTGTTCTGGGCGCCGTACATCAATCCGGGCGGAGGCCTGAAGCTGATCGGCAGCCTGGTCGGTGCGTTGGCCCGGGCCGACGGCGTGACGTCGATCCGGTTGGTGCACCCGGGGTCAGTCGATCCATCGCCCTGGTTTCCCGACAGATCATCGGGCCGGGTCGAGTTCTGGCCGTTGGAGGATCCGTCGGTCTACAACCGGATCATCGGGCGCATTGCCGGCATCCCCTTCACCACGCGGCTTCGGCGGGAATGGATGCGCCGCAACCGCAAGCCGGCTGATGCCGGGGAATACCTTCAGTTCCAGTTCGAGGAAGCCTCCCGGGGATGCGACATCGCCTACAATCCGTGGCCCCACAACCATCACCAGTTCGGGCTGTTGCCGAAGGGGTCGATTCCCTGGGTGGTGACGATCCAGGACTTCCTCGCCCTCGACTTTCCCTGGGACCCGGCGTTGTCGGTCCGGGAATATTCGAACCTGCAGGATGTGGTGACGCACGCGGCGCATGTGGTGCTTTCGTCGCAGGCGTCGCAGGACGCATTGCGACGCCATTTCCCGGAGGCGCAGTGCCCGACCTCGATCATCCATCATGCGGTCCTGCCGATCTCGACCAGGGTTGCCCGGGCGCCGGGGCCGGCGGACAACCGCTACTTCCTGGCGGCCACCAACATTGTTCCGCACAAGAATCTGGAACTGCTGCTGCTGGCGTGGAGTCGGTGGGCCCGGGCCGCGGAGTTCCCGTTGGTGGTCATGGGTCATCTGACCGACGCCATCCGTCCCCTCCATTATCCCGCTCTCCCTGCGAACTCCTGGATCCGCCTGGTGACTCTCCAGGCCTTGGTCTCGCGCCTCGGCAATCTGATCCCGGACCGGGTTCGTCTGCTGGGCTATGTCCCCGAAGCCGAAGCTTCCCGCCTGATGTCCGGCGCCACCGCACTGGTCATGCCGTCCCTCGGCGAGGGTGGGGGATCCTATCCGGTGGAAGAGGCACTCCATGCAGGGGTCCCGGTCCTTTGTTCCGACATCCCCGTCATGCGCGAGCATGCCTCGCGACGGACGGCCCCGATCACCTGGTTCGATCCGGACTCGGTCGACTCCCTGGTCCGGGCCCTGGACCGTTTCGTGGAAGATGAACCGGCACTGCGGTCCGCCACGGTGGTTGCCGCAGACGATCCCCGCCCCAGCTGGGAGGAGATCGGCAATGCCTATGCCGCTGTCCTTCGCCGGACCTTGCAGGATTCCCAGGCTTCGCCCACCTCCCCGACCCGATGATTCCCGGACACATCCCTGTCGCCGCCCCCGTGCTCAACGGGAATGAACGCGCCTATGTCCTCGACTGCATCGATTCGGGCTGGATCTCGTCGGTGGGCCGGTACATCTCCGCCTTTGAATCCGCCTTTGCCACGGCCTGTGGCACCCGCCACGCCATCGGTTGTTGCAATGGCACCGCCGCCCTTCACCTCCTCCTGCACGGGCTCTGCATTGGTCCCGGCGACGAGGTCATCGTCCCGACCCTCACCTTCGTAGCGACTGCCAACGCCGTCCTCTATTGCGGCGCGGCGCCCGTGTTCGTGGATGCCAACCCGGAAACGTGGAATCTCGATCTTCGGCAGGTGGAGGCAGTCATCACCCCGAGGACCCGGGCCATCCTCGCCGTCCATCTCTATGGGCTTCCCGTCGACATGGAGGCCCTGGGCAACCTGGCCCGGCGCCATGGAATCCTATTGCTGGAAGATGCCGCCGAGGCATTCGGTGCACGATCCCGGGATCGGCCCGCCGGCAGCCTGGGTCGTGCCGCCACGTTCAGCCTGTTCGGCAACAAGACCCTGAGCACCGGCGAAGGGGGCATGATCACGACCGACGACGATGCCCTCGCCGCCCACCTGCGACAGCTCCGCGGTCAGGGCATGGATCCGCAGCATCGCTACTGGTTCCCGATCCTCGGTTTCAATTACCGCATGACCAATGTCGCCGCCGCCATCGGGCTCGCGCAGATCGAGCGGGCCGCGTGGCATCAGGAACGGCGGCGTTTGGTCTTTGAATGGTATCAGCAGGAGCTTTCAATCCTATCCGGCATCCTCCTGCAGCAACCCGATCACGACTGTCTCCATGGCCGTTGGATGTTCGGAATGGTGCTCCCCGACGACTGCCCGCTCGCCCGGGATGACGTCATGGCCGCCCTGGCCGCCGACGGCATTGAAACCCGCCCGTTCTTCTATCCGATGCACACGTTGCCCCACCTCCGGACCTTCGCAGTGGGAAGGTCATTTCCGGTGGCCGACCACCTGGCGCAGCGCGGCATCTGCCTGCCCACCTGGGCCGGATTGGAAAGGGCGGACATCCAACGCATCGCCGCTGCCGTGATCCGCCTGGTTCAAAGCGTGTAACCACAACCCCCTCCGTTCCCCAATCCCATGTCTGACGACGTCCTGATCAAGGTAGAGAATGTCTCCAAGAAGTTCTGTCGGCGCCTCCGCAAGTCGCTCTGGTATGGTGTCCAGGACATGGCCGCCGAAGCGATGGGCGGATCCCGCAGCCATGATGAACTCCGGCCCGACGAGTTCTGGGCGGTGAAGGATGTCTCGTTCGAGGTGCGACGCGGGGAATGCCTGGGTCTCATCGGCCACAATGGCGCCGGCAAGACCACCCTTCTCAAGATGCTCAATGGGCTGATCANNCGATCACCATGCGGGGCAGGGTGGGTGCACTGATCGCCCTGGGGGCCGGGTTCAATCCGATCCTGACGGGGCGGGAGAATATTTATGTGAGTGCAGCAGTTCTCGGAATCCCAAAAGACACAATTGATCAAAAGCTATCAGAAATAATCGAGTTCTCCGATCTCGATCAATTCATTGACACGCCGGTTCAAAACTACAGCTCGGGAATGCATGTTCGGCTAGGGTTCTCGATAGCAGCCGCACTGAGGCCGGATATACTCATAATTGATGAGATCCTTGCGGTTGGAGACGTTCGATTCAGAACAAAGTGCTACCAACACATTGAAAGGATCCAAAAGAGTACTGCGCTACTCATAGTTAGTCACAACAAACAGGACATAGCACGGCATTGCATGTCCTCGCTGGTACTTCACAAAGGCGAAGCCCGCTACTTGGGGGATACGAAGGTCGCGCTGAACATATCAGACCAACTGCAGCAGGTTCGGCAGACATTCCTGACATCCACCCCGGGTCTAACCCTTGTGCGCGCCGAGTTCGAGCACTCAACAATAAAGTGGGATGAAACAGCAGTATTGAGGTTGGCAATCAAATCAGATGGTCCAATCTCAGGAGCGAGCCTGCGGGTGACCTTTATTGATACGGCGTTTGCAGGAGTGGCTGAATGGCGCACTGAGAACCATGCGATAGCGATTGAGATTGGCACAGGTAACAATTTTTTTGAACTGCCGATCCGTCAACTGAGACTTCAATCTGGCACCTACTTGTGCAACATAGTTTTATGGAAGGTGGGGCTCTCCAACTTCCTTCTGGTGGCTCACCATCATATGGATTTGACCGTAACGGGTACAGAGGTGACCTACTGCCCTTATCATATATAGCACCACTTGAAGATCCTGAACCCGATATGGGTTTGCTTGGCCGCTGTGCATAAATGGACCGCAAATTCACTTCAAGGTCCTGTCGTCATTGCATCACCATGCACCAAGCCGGGTTGAATCAAGCCCCAGTGCCACCACTAACCGGAAAGGCAGTTTCGGTTGCCTGCCTTGGCCACAATCACTCGCTATGAAAAAGGTAAAAATTGGAATAGTGTGGGCCAATCCACTCTCAGCAAACCTCGGAGTTGGAGCATTGGCTTGGGGTCTTGCAAATCTCATTGAAAAGGCGAGCGCAGCAGTTGGACGGGTATCAGAAATCCACTTCTTTGGCTGCACGCAAACTGGCGTAACCCAGATTCCATTGAATGGGTGCCCGATCACCGTGGAGATGCATGGATACCATGACTACTCCAGCCTCCGGGCGTTTGCGCGGGCGCTCCTGCGGCGGAGGCCGGGTGCCAGAGAACTTCTGGATATGGATTGCATCCTTGATCTAGGCGAGGGCGATAGCTTTTCAGATCTTTATGGTCAANNCCCGCCTTGACAGCCTGCTGGCCACCAAAAGATTTTGCGCCGCTTTCGGGCGGCGGGTCGCACTAATGCCCCAAACCATTGGGCCATTCCAAGGGAGAAAGAACCGAGTCCGGGCGGGCGTCTCGCTTAAGATGATGCATCCACGCTTTGCTCGCGATTCAGCATCTGTAGATCAGGCGAAAAGCCTGCCTTTCAAGCCAACTGTTGAGGAGTCAATTGATGTGGCCTTTGCCTTGGATTTTCCTCGAGCGGAGACTGTGCCTGGGCTCGGAATCCGAGTAGGACTGAATGTTTCCGGCCTGCTTTGGAATGGGGGATATAATCGATCCAACGACTATGGATTGTCGCTCGACTACAAGACTTTGATTCAGTCCCTGCTCAATGCCGCGATGGATAACCCCTCAGTCGAGTTGTTCCTTGTGCCTCATGTATTCGGCTCGAATTGCCCCGAGGTTGAGGATGACCTGCTGGTATCAAGGCAGCTAATCACTACATTTGCACACCCTCGGCTCAGACTTGCCCCTGAGTATTCGAATCCAGCGGGAGCCAAAGCTTTTATAGCTACACTCTCCGCCTTCGCAGGAGCAAGGATGCATGCGTGCATCGCCGCCCACTCCACTGGCACAGCAGTATTGCCGATGGCATACAGTCGAAAGTTCAATGGGCTGTT
>DITU01000019.1:2599-2722 GCA_002422905.1 Verrucomicrobia bacterium UBA6176 | reverse complement strand
GCTCCGTGGATTTCACGCGAAGCCGGAAAGGCACGAAAAGGGCGGGACCGGTGCAAACGGTGGTTGTTGGCGAAATCGAGGGGTCGCACCCCGTGCCTCGATGAGTTCGTACTCGTACTCGTA
>DITU01000019.1:0-2576 GCA_002422905.1 Verrucomicrobia bacterium UBA6176 | reverse complement strand
CGAAGCCGCCAGGAACGCGAAGAATACAGGGGATGGGACCGGCGCATCCCAACCTCTCCCCGAACAGGAGGCTCAACCCGTCCATCTGCGAAACACCCAGAAGACAATCGCCACGCCAAAGCCAATCCCAAGAGTCCAAAGTGACCGGATTTCCAACATCAATGCCAACCCAGCCTTCTCCGGCGCTGCACGATAAGCCACCACCAGTCCAACCACTCCGATCGCGACCAACAGCGTCGCGACCAGATAGACGGCAAGTGCCCACTCAAACGAAGTCGGCGGTCGGGTAAAGCGCATGATCTCATCCTCCCGTTTCGCCCCCCCTCAATCCCCCACCTCCGCCGTCACCATCACCTGCACGGCGGCATCCAGGGGCATGTCGGCAATCCCCACCGCGAGGCGCGCATGGACACCTGCCTCGCCAAACGCTGCATTCAGGAGATCCGATGCCCCGTTCAACACCTGTGGATGTCCACGGAATCCGGGTGCGCAATGGACATAGCCTTCCACCCGGACAATCCGCCGCACGCGATCCAGGTCGCCTGTCGCGGCCTTCAACTGGGCGACGACGTTCAACGCACATTGCCGCGCGGCGGCATATCCCTGTTCCACCGTGAGCTCCGCGCCGAGCCGACCCACGTGGAGAAGGACGCCGTCGCGCCAAGGCAACTGGCCCGATGTGAAAACCAGATTGCCGGTCCGCACCCAAGGCACATAGGCCGCCACTGCACCCGGCGCCGGCGGCACCTCGATCCCCAGCTCCTTCAACCGCAATTCCACCTTCATGCGGCCATCCAACCTCCCGACATCACCCGACTCAATCCCGATCCCGGATCCCGCCCTGATCGATTACCCGACGGGCCGGCGACCGATTCCCAGGGCCGACACATTGGCCACCATCGCCTGAAGGTTCTCCGCCACATTCGCCGCAATCGCCTTCAGCTCAGCCGCACATTCGGCGTCCACCTCGCGGTCGGCGTTCTCGCCCCACAACCGGAGCCAGCGTTCAAAATGTTCGGGCTTCAATCCGAGCCGCAGGTGCCGGCCCATGCCGCCGCGGTACAACACCGGGCCACCGGTGTGATTCGACCAGAAATTGGCGACGGTCTGGAGATGGCTTTCCCAATCATCCACGTGTTGCTGGAAGATCGGACCGAGGACTTCATCCGCCCGGGCCGCGTCATAGAAGCGCGACAACAACCGTTCCAACACCACCCGGCCACCCAACCGATCGTAAAGACTCACGGTTCAATGATACTCCTGCACCGTGCGGACTTCATATCCGGACTTCTTGAGGGCGGCGATCCCCATGGCGGCGGCCTTGGCTCCGCTCAACGTGGTCATGATCGGGGTGCCGGTCATGACGGCAGTGGTGCGGATCCGGACTTCATCGGCCCTTGGCGCTGCGCCGCTGGGGGTGTTGATCACCAGTTGCAGCTCCTTGTTCTTCAACATGTCCACCGGGGTCGGACGGCCTTCGCCGATCTTCATGACGCGTTGAACGGTCAAACCGGCCGCTTCCAGGACGGATGCCGTCCCGTGGGTGGCGACCAATTCGAATCCGAGGTCAACAAACTGCCGTGCGACCTCCGCCACGCGTGGCTTGTGGGAATCGCCCACCGACAGGAATACCCGGCCGGAAAGCGGCAGGGGAGAATTGGCCGCCATCTGGGCCTTGGCGTAAGCGACGCCGAGATCGGGATCGAGACCCATCACCTCGCCGGTCGACCGCATCTCGGGCGACAGGATGATGTCCTGGCCCTGGAACTTGTTGAAGGGGAAGACCGATTCCTTCACCGCCCAGTACTTGGGCCAGATCTCCTCGGTGAACCCGAGGTCCTTCAGGGTCCGACCCGCCATGACCTTGGCCGCCAGTTTCGCGAGGGGCACCCCGATGGCCTTGGACACGAACGGTACGGTACGGGATGCCCGGGGATTGACCTCCAGCACGTACACTACCTCGTCCTTCACCGCGTACTGCACGTTCATCAACCCGATCACCTTCAGCTCCGTCGCCATCGCATGGGTATGGCGTCGGATGGTATCGATGACCTCCTGCGAGAGGGTGTGCGGAGGAAGCACCATGGCGGCGTCACCGGAATGAACGCCGGCATACTCGATGTGTTCCAGCATGCCTCCCATGACGATCGTCCCCTGGGACGGATCCTCGAATTGACCGACATCGGTGATGCAGTCGACATCCACTTCGGTGGCGTCTTCGAGGAACATGTCCACCAGGACGGGACGTTCGGGTGAAGCCTCCACGGCGAACCGCATGTAATGCTGCAGTTCCTGGTCCGAGTAGACGATCTGCATGGCCCGACCGCCGAGGACGAACGAGGGCCGGACGAGGACCGGGTACCCGATCTCACGCGCCACGGCGAGGGCTTCGGCTTCGTTGGTGGCGAGGCCATTGCGCGGTTGAAGGATGCCCAACCGGTCGAGCATGGCGGCGAACAGCTTGCGATCCTCGGCGACCTCGATGCTTTCGGGAGAGGTTCCGATGATGTTCACCCCGTTCTTCTTGAGGCCAAGGGCGAGGTTGAGTGGCGTCTGGCCGCCGAACTGGGCGATGG
>DITU01000007.1 GCA_002422905.1 Verrucomicrobia bacterium UBA6176 | reverse complement strand
TCGATGGTGATGCCCTGTTCGCGTTCGGCGCGGAGGCCGTCGGTGAGGTTGGCGAGGTTGATCTGACCGCCGCCGGAGAGGTCGGCGGAACGTTCGAGGGCTTCGAGCTGGTCTTCCATCAGCGACTTGGAGTCGTAGAGGAGACGGCCGATGAGGGTGGACTTGCCGTCATCGACGGAGCCGCAGGTGTTGAAGCGGAGGATTTCGACCGGGTGCTGGGAGGACATGGGAAAGGGATGCGGTGGGGAACGGGTGGATCAGTCGAGGGGCGGGATGGAGGCGCGGATCTCGTCGAGTTTTGCGCGGGTGCCGTGGAGGGCGGTCCAGTGGTGGAGGTAGTCCGAGTCGAGTCGGTCGCCCTGGACGGCGATCACGTCGCGAACGTCCTCGAGATCCTTGGGGCGTGCCCAGCGGAGTTTGGTGATGATGACGTCTTCGGCGGTGAGGACGAAGGAAGGCAGTCCGTTGAAGATGAAGGGGCGCCGGCGCCTGAAGCGTTCCTGGTCGAACGGATCCGAGCTGAGAACGAACAACTCCGTCTTGAAGGCGCTTTGCCGGTGAATGATGCAGAATCGAAACGTTCCCGTGTTGGTCTCGAAAGTGGCTTGGGGATCAATGGTGAACTCTTCTCCGAGCGCGGAGGCAAGGCGGTCCATTGCTGCGGCACCGACTGTGACCACAATGTCGGCATCCTGCGTGGCCCGCGCGAAGGAGTGGTAGCTACGGGCGAACGCTCCGACCACCATGTGCGGAATCTCCGCCTCGTTCAGGGACTTGAGGACCTTGGTTGTGATTTCGATCGCTTCCTTCATGTCCGGGACTGTTCGAGACGCCGTTGGAGTCGGAGTCGACGGCGGAGGCATTCTTCCACTTCCGCCTCGGAAGCCCCGGGCTGCTCGGAACGGATTCCGGCGCGGGTGAATTCACAGGCGAGATCGAAGAGTTTCGGACCCTCCAGAATCCGCTCCTCCGGCGGCGTGCGCCGGGCGCGCAGGACCCGTTCGCGATAGAGGGCGTCAGCGAGTTTCCGGATGTCTTCGTCCATGGATCCGAGGTTTTGCAGCCGTGGTCCGGCGGCGGCTTAGAAATACCCGGCCTTCTTGCGATCTTCCATGGCGGCTTCGGAGGCCTTGTCATCGGCGCGGGAACCCCGTTCGGTGACCCGGGCGGCGGCGACTTCGGCGATGATGTCGTCGATGGATTCGGCGGGGGATTCCATCATGCCGGTGGAGATCATGTCGGCGATGGTGCGGACGCGGACGACGAGGTGGCGACGGTCCTCAGTGGGGCGAGGGCGTGCACCGGCGTAGGGATCGGGCTTGGCGGGATCGGTGTGGTCGGGAGGGATGGGGAGCCATTGGCCGCCGCGACGGAAGCATTCGCGATGGTGGCTGAAGTAGATGGAGGGAACGGCGAGCCTTTCGCGCTGGATGTATTGCCAGACATCCATCTCGGTCCAGTTGGAGAGGGGGAACACGCGCATGTTTTCGCCGGGATTGAGGCGTGCGTTGTAGAGGTTCCAGATCTCGGGCCGTTGGTTCTTGGGATCCCATTGGCCGAAGGCGTCGCGGAAGCTGAAGAAGCGTTCCTTGGCGCGGGCCTTCTCCTCGTCACGCCGTGCGCCGCCGATGCAGCAGTCGAAGCGGAATTCCTCGATGGCGGCGAGGAGGGCGGGGATCTGGAGCTTGTTGCGGCTGATCTCGCCGGGAGCCTGGACGGCGAGGCCGCGGGCGAGGATGTCATCGACGGTGCGGACGATGAGACGTGCGCCGAGTTCGGCGGCGCGATGGTCGCGGAAGGAGAGGAGTTCGGGGAATTCGTGGCCGGTCTCGATGTTGAGGAACGGCATGGGGATGTCGGCGGGGCGGAAAGCCTTTTCAGCGAGGCGCAGGATGCAGATGGAATCCTTGCCACCGGAGAAGAGGAGGGCGGGACGCTCGAACTCGGCGGCGACTTCGCGGAGGACGTGGATGGCCTCGGTTTCGAGTTGGTCGAGGTGATCGAGATGGTAGGAGGTCAAGGGAGGAACGGGTTCAGGATCTGGGATGGAACCGGGGCGGAGATCCCGCAGTGGGGCTGCGGGGTGGCTGGATCATTGGGCGAGGGCCTTGCCACCCCAGGCGGCGTGGAGACCGCACTCGCGTTTGTCGTCGGCCTTGGCGGGATCGAAGTAGTCCCATTCGTTGGGCAGGCCGTGTTCGTCGAGGTAGGCCTGCATCTGGGCATCGGACCAGTCGAACACCGGGCTCACCTTGAGGGTGTTGAAATTGGTGTCGGGCGAAACGATGTCGAGTTCGGCGCGGTTGGGATTCTGGACGCGGCGAAGGGCGGTGATCCAGACGGAGGGCGCGAGTTCGCGCATGCCGCGTTGGAAGGGTTCCAGCTTCATGACGGTGCTGAAGTCCTTGAGCGCGGCTTCCTGTTCCGTGGTGGGGATGGGCCCGTGGATGGCGTCGCGATGGGCGGCGGTCATCCGGGGCAGGAAGGGCTGGAGATTGAGCCCGAGACGGCGTCGGAGATCCTCGGCGTGGAGATAGGTGGCGGGGCGGTTGTAGCCGTGATCGACCCAGAGGACGCGGATGTCGGGTTGGACGCGGGTGACGAGGTGGAGGACGACGGCCTCGTAGGGCCTGAAGTTGGTGGAGACGATGGCGGTGCCGTTGGACTGGGCGAGGGCCCAGCGGACGACCTCCAGTGGGGATTGGTCGCGGAGGGAAGCGTTGGCGGCGGCGATCTGTTCCGGGTTGAGCATGGGATGCAGGGGGCGGAGGGGGTTCAGGCGGCGACGGTTGCGGGAGCGTCCCAGAGGGTGCGTGCGGCCCAGTCACCGAAGCGTTCGGCAGGTTGACGTTCCGCGGCGAAGCGGGTGAAGAGCGTCCGCAACTCGGGAAGGATCTCGGGTTCCTTGACCAGATCCTTGTAGATCCGGTTGATGCGGGTGCAGGACTCATTGCCACCGAGCCAGAGTTGGTAGCGGCCGGGGCCTTTGCCGACGAAACCGATTTCGGCCATGTAGGGACGGGCGCAGCCGTTGGGGCAGCCGGTCATGCGGATGACGATTTCCTCGCCTGCGAGACCGACGTCGGAGAGGACGGTTTCGATCTGGTCGATGAGCCCGGGGAGGTTCCGTTCGGATTCGGCGAGGGCGAGACCGCAGGTGGGGAGGGCGGGACAGGCGATGGCGGCGAGGTGGAGGGCGGAGGCCTGTTGGGCGACGCGGACGCCGTGTTCGGAGAGGATGGCGGTGATGCGTTCGCGGGTGGCGTCGTCGACCTTGGCGATGACGATGTTCTGGTTGGCGGTGAGGCGGAACTCGACGTTGGGGAAGAGATCGGCGACGGCTCGGAGGCCGGACTTGAGGCGGTGATTGCCGTTGTCCTTGATGCGGCCCATGTCGACCCAGAGACCGAGGAACCAGCCGCCATCAATGTCGCGTTGCCAGCCGAGGAGATCGCTCTGGCCGGTGAACCGGACGGGGCGTGCGGGTTCGAATTTGAAGCCGGTGCGGGCTTCGACCTCGGAACGGAACCAGTCGGCTCCGCGTTCGGCCAACACGTACTTGAGACGCGCGTGTTTGCGGTCGGTGCGATCGCCGAAATCGCGATGCACGGTGAGCACGGCGCGGGCGGCGGGGATGAGTTGTCCGGGGGTGATGAAGCCGATGACGTCGGCGACCCGCGCGTAGGTGGCGTCGTTGCCATGACTGCGGCCCATGCCGCCGCCGGCGGTGAGGTTGTAGCCGAGGAGACGGTCACCCTCGATGATGGCGACGAAGCCGAGGCAGTTGGTGAAGACATCCATGTCATTCACCGGGGGGATGACGAAGGCGATCTTGAATTTGCGGGGCAGGTATTGGCTGCCGTAGAGGGGGTCGACGAAGCCGGTGTTCTCGGGATCCTCGAGGTTGAGTTGGACGCCTTCGACCCAGATGGAGTGGTACGCCTTGGTCTGGGGGAGGAGGGCTTCGGAGACGCGCCGGGCGTCTTCATAGACCTGTTGCCGGGCGCGGGTGGTGGCGGGGGTGACCGGGGCCATGACGTTGCGATTGACGTCGCCACACGCTGCGAGGGTGTCCACCAGGGCGGCGTTGATCTGCTTCATCAGGGGGCCGAGACCGGTCTTCACCACGCCATGGAACTGGATGCTTTGGCGGGTGGTGATGCGCAGGGTGTTGTTGCCGTGCTGCGTGGCGAGGGTGTCGAAGACCTGGTACTGGGGGCCGGACAGGACGCCACCGGGGATGCGTCCCCGGATCATGAACATGAAGTGCTTGGCGATCTTGCGTTGATCGCGGTCGTCCTGTTGGTAGATGCCGTGGAACTTGAGGAATTGCTCGTCATCGGCCGAGAACGCCTGGGCATCGGGATTGGCAAGGGTGGCGGCGATATTGCCGGCCAAGGTGGGAATGTTGGTCTTGAGGACCTCGTTCCGGGTCACCGTTTTGATTTTCTCGACCGTGTCAGACATAAATCTTATGTGATTTACTAAGGTTAGTGATGTTATCCTAGGGGGTGGACGTGAGTCAACAGTCCGGGCAGATACCGTGTGGTCAAGGGACGGGGTTGGCCGGGGTTCGGCGGAACAACCAGGGAGTGGTGGAAGGAGGGCCGGGGCCGGGGTCAGGGGAGGCTTCGGGCGCGGTAGAGTCGGTGGTCGCTGCGGAGCGCGGTCGGGTCCTGGAGGTCGAGGGTGCCTTCGGGAGAAGTGGCGTGGCCGGTGGCGACCTCGGTCCAGTGGATGAGATCGGTGGAATGTTCGACGACGTAGAGGACGCCGGGTTCGCCGAGGACGCGGAGGACGGTGGGGCCGGAGGTGAGTTGGCCGATGAAGAGGAGGGTGGGGGGGATTTCCTCGATGGGCAGGGCGGTGAGCCGGTAGTCATCGAAGATCATGAAATTGTCGCCGGGTTGCCCTGGTTGGCGGATGGCCCAGACGGCATCGATCTCGTTGAGGTCGAGTTTGGCGTTGCGGGTGGTGATGGGCTGGGAATGGACGATGACGGCTTCGTTGAGGGAAGCGGACCAGAGATTCCGGGCGAAATGGAGGGTGATGACGAGGTCGTAGGGTTGGCCGGGTTCGAACTTCCAACCCGATGGACGGAAGCCCTGGCCATCATCCAGGACGAAATTGATCTCGAGGGCGTCGTTGTCGAAGTCGAGGGTGAACAACCGTTCCTCTCGGGTGTTGTAGGCACTCCAGCGGAAGTCGTCGAAGAAGGGTTGGTTGGTGGTGGAATCGAAGATCTGGAAGCTGACGGAGAACGTGATGACGGGGAGGTTGGGTCCGACGGGGGTGAGGGCGACGGGACGGAACACATTGAGGAGGTCCTCGGAACCCGTCGGGGGGGTGAATCCGACGTAGGCGACCTGACCCTGGAAGCCATCGATGGGGGGCGCGAGGATGCCATTTCCGCCGGAGCCGATGCTGATCCAGCCGTTCTGCCCGGAGAGATCGAAGTCGGGGGAGTAGCCCTCGAACGGTTCGAAGCCGGATTCGAAGAGGACGCGGGAGGCGGCCGGGGCGGCGATCCCGCGATCATCCCGGGCGTGGGCGGGAATGAGTGCGGTGCAGGCAAGGGCAATCAGGCAGGTCGCTGGGACGGACCGGTTCATGGGAGGGCGGGGTGGGCGGCGGGGGACGGTTCAGCGGTCCTGGGGTTTGCCGCGCGGGGGCGACTGGGGAGAGGGCTGTGAGCGTTGGGCCGGGGAGGGGGCGGCACGGCTGGGAGCCGGGGAGGGACGCGAGGGCGCGAAGGATTGGGAGGGAGCGGAGGGGGGAGGAGTGAAGGATCGGGAGGGGGTGGGGACCGGGGATGGCCGGGCGGACGGGGCCTGGGGCGTGGACGGGGCGTTGTAGGAACGATTCAAGGAAGGATTGGGACGGGCGGGCTGGGAGTAGCCGGGGTTGGGATTGGCGCGGGGCTGGAAGTTCTGGCCTTCGGAATAGCCGGGGCGCGACGGAGTGGCGGACGGCGCGACGGAGGGCGTGGCGGGTGCCATGGGGGCGCGGGTGGAGACATCCGGCTTCCGCCATTCGGTGCGGGGACCGGTTGCCTGTGGGTTGGCCATGGGGCGTTGGGGGGCGATTTGCGCGGGTGTGGAGTTGTTGGGGATGGGGCGTCCGGCGGGAGAATTGTAGGCCGGTTGGGAATAGAGGGGGGAGGCGAGGCGATTGTTGGGGGTGACGCCCTGGGTGGTGGGTCGGGCGGGCTGGGGCACGGTGCGAGGCGAGCCGAGGTTGGCGCCGGGGACGGTGGAGGGTGAGGTCAGCGGAGTCGGCCGGGAGGGCGTGGGCCGGGCCGGAGCGAGATTGCCCCCGGGTCGGGTGGACGGGCTGGAGACCAGGGGTGTGGTGGGAGCCGGGCGTGAGGAAGGTTCTCCGACCTTGCCCATGGGGCGGGCGGGAGTGAGGGAATCGCGTGGGGCGGGAGAGGATGTGGGACGAGCCGGGGCGGCGATTCCGAGGGAGGGGTTGGCGCGGTTGGGGGAGTTGGGGCGTGCAGGGGCGAGGGAGCTGCCGGCGGGGGAGGTGCCGGGACCGGCCTTGCGGGCTTCCTGACGGGCGAGGATGGCGGTGGGCGGGGCGCTGGCCGCGGACGCGGACTGGGAATCGACCCTGGGCCGGTAGGCGGCGATCTGCGGTCGGACAGCGCTGGGGTTGGCGGCGCTGCGGGATGCGGCCAGCCCGGGTTGGGCGGCATCGGTGATGGAGTGCTTGCGGATCTCGCTGCGGGTGTGGCGTTGGACCTGATCGCGGGGGATGCCGTTGTTGATGATGACGGTGTTGTTGTTGCCGACGATGTTGACGGAGTTGTCGCCGCCGATGGCGTTCCGGCTGTTGCGGACGAAGGGGCTGACCTGATGACGTCCGAGGCCCCAGCGCGGGAGGCCGGGATCGCAGAAACGGTTCCAGGAAGTGGCGTACCAGCAATCATCCCAGAGCCCGAACCCGACGGAGACGGAGGTGTTGCCGCTGAACCAGCTGAAACCGACCTGGCTCGACCAACGGCATTCGGGAGGCAGGGGAGCCCAACCGCAATGGGCATCGGTCCAGCGCCACGAGACCCAGGCAGGGCCCCAGTCGGCACCGGGGACCCAGAGCCAGCCGACGCGGGTATTGCGATGCCAACGGCCGTAGTGGAAGGGAGCCCAACCCCAGGAATAACTGGATTGCCAATACCAACCGACATCGCTCCAGAGCCATTGACCGCCATCGACGTAGGGGCGCCAACCGGGGTTGACGGCGACCACGGCGGGTTGCCAGCACCAGCCGTAGGGCTCGATCTGGACCCATGAGCCGTAGGGGGAAAGGGATTCGTGGAAGACGTTGTAGGAGACGGGTTGCTGCTGGACGATCACCGTGGCGGGAGCGGCCTGGGCGGGGCCGGGTTGGGGAGTTCCGTAGACGGGAGCAGGGGCGGCGGGGACGGGCGCACCGGGGATTCCACCGGAGAAACCTCCCGCGGTGGAGGCGAGGTAGTTGGTGAGGATGACATTGCCGGGAGCAATGGAAGGATCGGTGGGCTGGTTGGCGGTCTGGAGGACCGGCTCAGGCTGGCTGGCTGCGAGCAGGCCCGGGGCATTCACCACCACGTTCTGGACCGGAGCCGGAGCGGGAGCGGGGTTGGCGGTGGCCCGGCGCACGAGGGCGTTGATGGGGGCTTCACCCAGGCCCAGATCGGACAGGTAGATGATCTGGTCGACGTCGAGGGAGAAGGGTTCCTGGATGGAAGCGATGTAACTGAGCACGACGGATTCGCCGACGGCGGTCTGGGAGAGGCGCAGGACCTGCTGGGCGGGGGCAGGCAGTTCGGGGGGGGGACTGGGCGGCAGGAGGGGTTGGATGGGGGTGCTGTTGGTGACGGCGATGGAAACCGTTTCGGAGGCGGAAGGCGGGTTGGTGGCCGAAGGGCCTGGAATGGAGGGACTGGCGGGAGAAGTCGGGGCATCGGTTGGCGCGGGAGGGGTGGAACCGGCGGTGTTGGCCGCGAGGGCGATCGGATTCGAGGGTTCGCATCCGGCGACGAGGGCGGCGACGAGCGAGGTCAGGAGGAGGCGCTTCATGATGCGAGGTGGCTGGAAGTTTACGAGTTGTCTTTCAGGGTGCGCAGTCCGGGTCGGGAGAGGTGCCTTGCAAAGGGGCAACCCTCAGGAGAACCAACGGGGACAACGCTCTCTGGTGACGATCCGGCGGACGGGATCAAGCTGCGTGTATTCAGAATCGGGCGCAAGGCGCCCCCCCGCCTGGGGCGAATCCGGGCTCGCCAAGGACGGTGGGGGATTTCTACAAAGATGGCGGATGAGACGGATTCAGATTCTGCTGTTGGGTGGTCTGGCATCGGGGATGGGTGCCGGTCTATGGGCTGCCCCGCAGTTCGCACCGAAACCGCCTCCGGTCGAGGTCCGTAACGTGGAAGCGCTGCCATCCGAGCCCCGACGCGGGGCGGCTTCCGCAGCGGATGGCCTCGTCCGCTGGGATATCGGGGATCCCACGGATGAAGAGCAGTTGTTGCTGGAGCGGATCAATCGGACGCGGCTGAATCCGGCGGCGGAGACGGCGATCCTGAAGGATCACCCCGACATCCATATCCAGCAGGCGTATTCGTACTTCCGGGTGGATTTCAACCGTATGGCAGCGGACATGGCCAAGTACGGGCCGGTGCCGCCCCTGGCTCCGAATGGGGTGCTGTTGCAGGTGGCGCGCGGACACAGCCATTGGATGCTGCTGAATGTCGAGCAATCGCATGACCAAGGGAGCATTGGCGCGGCCCAACGGGTCGAAGCGTCGGGATATCCGTGGAAGACGGTCGGCGAAAACATCTTCGCCTTTTCGGAAGGTGCCGAGCATGCACATGCCGGACTGGAGGTCGATTGGGGGCTGTTGGATGCGGGCGGGAATCCGATCGCGCCCGGAATGCAGGAGCCTCCCGGGCACCGGGACAGCAATCACAATCCGGCTTTCCGGGAGGTGGGAATCGGTTTGGTGAAGGGACGGAACTCGAAGCTGGTGAATGGCCAGGTGGTTTCGGTGGGGCCGTACCTTTTCACGGTCGATTTTGCGGATCGGTGGGGAGCACCCGGGGCGGTCACGGGGGTTGCCTATTTCGATCTGAATGGGAATGCGCAGTACGACGAGGGCGAGGGTGCGGGCGGGGTGCGGGTGGACGTGGAAGGGGTGAGCCATCATGCCGTGACGGCCCGGTCGGGAGGATATGCGGTGCCGGCGGCCGACGGGGTGCGGCGGGTGACCTTTTCGGCGGTGGGAATGGAACCGGTGACGCGGACCGTGACCTTGGTGAACGGGGCGAATGTGAAGGAAGACCTGCGGCTGGATTATGAGGCGCCGGTGTTGAGGGGGCCGACGACGGCGGCGATGGGACGGCAGAACGCCTGGGTGCCAACAAGGGTGCCCGGGGCGACGGCGTATCGATGGAATGCGTTGAAGGCATTGCCGGTGGGCTTCACCTGGAATGCCGAGTCCGGGACGGAACGACTCCAGATCCAGCAATCCGCCGGGTACCAGCTGTTGCAGGCGTCCCGTCGGGCGTCCGGTTCCTATGCCTACCGCATGACAACCCCTGAGGCACAGGATCAGTGGATGCAGTTGTCGGGACGTTTCCTTGGGGGTGTCCAGCCGGAGATCCGGTTTGCGGCGGCATTGGGTTTCGCCACGGGCGATCAGAGTCTCGTGCTGGAGGTTTCGGATGAGTACGGGGAGAGATGGGAGCCGGTCTGGCGTCTTCCAGGGCGATTCGTGGACATTGATCCTGCGTTCGTGATCCGGACCATCGCCCTGCCGGGAGTGGCCGGGCGGGAGTTCCAGGTCCGGTTCCGATTCGAGGTTGGGTTCGGGGCCTTTTACAACACGGTGGAAGCCGGTGAGGGGGTGTACCTGGACAACATCGAGTTGCTGGATGTGTCCGGGGTGACCCCGATCGCCAGCGGTGAGATCGAGGTTGGCCAGGCAGTGTCCTTCATTCCATCCGAGATCGGCGCCGTGGCGTTGACGGTCCGTCCCCGGATCGGGACCCGTGAATTGCCCACCGGCATTGCAGTTCCAGTCACGGTGGTGCAGGAAGCCCTGCCACCCGTGATCCAGCTTTCGTTGCCCGACCTGCTGGCGGGAGACCGGATCCGGATCGGGTTCGGGATCCAATCGGGATCTCCGACCGGCTACCTGCTGGAACGGGCGGAGTCGGTGACCGGGCCGTGGCTTGCGGTGGAGGGGGCGCACCTGGAGGTGGGGACCGCGGGAGGCTTCCAGTTCGAGGCGGCGACGGCTGGGGCCACGGGCCTGTATCGGATCCGGATGCCGTGATCTCAAAGCCCGGGGGGCAGGGTAAGGGTGGCTGATGGGGGGGGAAGCAGGCCTGATACCGGGACCTAATCGTTTGACGCTTCGGGCAGGTGGTCATTAGATGCACTCAACCTGCCCGAGTGGTGGGATAGGTGGTGAGTCTGGACCCATGAATCTGTTACTGCGCATCTGGCGATCTTCGCTGGGAAAAAAATACGTGATGGCCCTGACGGGGGCGGCGTTGTTCGTGTTCCTGATCGGGCATCTGGTGGGAAACCTACAGGTGTTCGGAAAGCCCGAACTGATCAACCGGTACGCGGCCCTGCTGAAGAGCCAGCCGGGATTGTTGTGGGGTGCACGGATCGGATTGCTGGCCTGCGTGGGGATGCACATTGCGGCGGCGGTGACGTTGTTGCAGGCGAATCGGGCGGCCCGCCCGGTGGGGTACGCGGGGGGTGACGCGTATGGATCGACATTGGCGTCGCGGGTGATGCCGATGAGCGGTTTGGTGATCCTGGCCTTCATCATCTACCACCTGCTCCATTTCACGGCGATGCAGCCGGGGATCAATGGTGTGGGGGATTTCTCGAAGTTGAGGGGAGAGTTGGACGGGAAACCGGTGACGGACGTGTACGCGATGATGATCCTTGGTTTCCAGGTGTGGTGGGTGGTGCTGGCGTATCTGGTGGCCCAGACGTTGTTGTTCCTGCACCTGGGACACGGGTTGGCCTCGATGTTCCAGTCCCTGGGCCTGCGCAATCATGTGTGGTGGCCCCGGATCCAGGTTTTTGCGCGGGTGGCGAGCCTCGCATTGTTCATCGGGTACGGCTCGATTCCCGTGGCCATCTTTGCGGGTGGGTTGGGGAAGGATTACGCGGCAAAGTCGAAGATTCAGTTGGAGACGGGAAGCATTCAGAAGGAGGTTGTCCGCTAACATGGCCACTTTGAATTCGAACATTCCGACGGGCCCGTTGGCCGGGAAATGGAACTCTCACAAGTTCAGCAGCAAGCTGATCAATCCTGCCAACAAGCGGAAATACAAGGTCATCGTGGTCGGGGCCGGCCTGGCCGGGGCGAGCGCTTCGGCAACGCTGGCTGAGTTGGGGTATGAGGTTGAGAATTTCGTCTTCCACGATTCGCCGCGGCGGGCGCATTCCATCGCTGCACAGGGCGGGATCAATGCCTCCAAGAACTACCAGAATGATGGTGACTCGGTTCACCGCCTTTTCTACGACACCATCAAGGGTGGTGATTATCGGTCGCGCGAGGCCAATGTTCATCGGTTGGCCGAAGTGTCGGTGAACATCATCGACCAATGCACGGCGCAGGGTGTGCCGTTTGCGCGGGAGTACGGTGGGTTGCTGGACAACCGGTCCTTTGGCGGAGCCCAGGTCAGCCGCACGTTCTATGCGCGGGGCCAGACCGGCCAGCAGTTGTTGCTGGGAGCCTATTCGGCATTGTCACGGATGATCGGCAATGGCGGGGTGAAGTCCCATACCCACGCCGAGATGCTCGACCTGGTGGTGGTGAACGGCCATGCCAAGGGGATCATCGTGCGGGATCTCCAGACCGGGGAGATCACCCGGCATGTGGCGGACGCCGTGGTCCTGGCCACGGGCGGATATGGCAACGTCTTCAACCTGTCCACCTATGCGCGGGGATCCAACACCACCGCCATCTGGCGTGCCTACAAGCGCGGCGCCTGCTTCGCCAACCCGTGCTATACCCAGATCCATCCCACCTGCATCCCGGTCAGCGGTGATTACCAGTCGAAGCTCACCCTGATGTCCGAATCCCTGCGCAATGACGGGCGCATCTGGGTGCCCAAGCGCAAGGAAGATTGCGGCAAGGCACCGGCGGACATCCCGGAGGAACAGCGCGATTATTTCCTGGAGCGGATGTATGGCGCCTTCGGCAACCTGGCCCCGCGGGACGTTTCAAGCCGGGCCGCCAAGTATGTCTGCGACGAGGGACGCGGGATCGGACCGACCGGCCTAGGCGTTTATCTGGATTTCTCGGATGCCATCGGCCGGCTGGGCGAGTCCAAGATCCGCGAGCGATACGGCAACTTGTTTGCCATCTACCACGAGATCACGGCGGAGGATGCCTACAAGACGCCGATGCGCATCTTCCCGGCCGTTCATTATACCATGGGCGGGTTGTGGGTGGACTATAACCTGATGTCGAACGTGCCGGGATTGTTCGTGTTGGGTGAGGCGAATTTCTCGGATCACGGTGCGAACCGGCTGGGTGCCTCGGCGTTGATGCAGGGGTTGGCGGATGGATACTTTGTGTTGCCATCGACGATTGCCACCTATCTGGCGACGGTGAAGCCGGGCAGCCGGCCGAAGGTGGACCAGGCGGAGTTCAAGGAGGCGGAGGAATCGGTGCGGGCGATGACCCGCCATTTCCTGGGGTCGAAGGGCAAGCGCACTCCATCCAGTTTCCACAAGGAGTTGGGGAAGATCATGTGGGAATACTGCGGGATGGCCCGGAACAAGGCGGGTTTGGAGAAGGCCATCCAGCTGATCTCGGCACTGCGCGAGGAATACCGGACCAACCTCATGGTGTCCGGCGCGGAGAATGAGTGGAATCAATCGCTTGAAGTGGCCGGACGCGTGGCGGATTTCATCGAGCTGGGCGAGTTGATGTGCCGCGATGCACTGATGCGCGAGGAGAGTTGCGGCGGACATTTCCGAGAGGAGTATCAGTACACCGGGGCGGATCCTGAAGTGCAGCAGGGTTTGGTGAACTCGGGTGATGTGAAACGGCGGGACGACCAGTTCGCCTTTGTGGCGGCCTGGGAGCATGCCGGGGCGGGCAAGGCGCCGGTCTTGAACCGGGAACCCCTGGTCTATGAAGAGGTCAAGATGAGCACCCGCTCCTATAAGTGACCGGAACGACAACAGCAGCAATCCATCCATTTTTTCGAACGATGAAGGTCAAGATCAAGGTCTGGCGGCAGAAGAACCGGAACAGCAACGG
Organism: Verrucomicrobia bacterium UBA6176; assembly: GCA_002422905.1. Classification (GTDB taxonomy): domain Bacteria; phylum Verrucomicrobiota; class Verrucomicrobiia; order Limisphaerales; family UBA9464; genus UBA6176. Next base: position 88,996 of record DITU01000007.1, on the reverse strand, counting down.
CAGTTTCGTCACCTACGATTCCCCGGATCTGAACCCCAACATGTCCTTCCTGGAGATGTTGGATGTGGTCAACGAAGGCCTGGCTGTGAAGGGCGATGAACCGATTGCCTTTGATCATGACTGTCGCGAGGGGATCTGCGGCACGTGTTCGCTGGTGATCGATGGCAAGCCCCATGGACCCCACAAGGGTGTGGCCACGTGCCAGACCTATATGCGGAGTTTCAAGGAGGGCGACCTCATCACGGTGGAACCGTTCCGGGCCACGCCGTTTCCGCTGGTGAAGGACCTGGTGGTGGATCGGAAATCATTTGATCGGATCCAGCAGGCGGGCGGGTTCATCTCGGTCCGCACCGGCAGCGCGCCGGATGCCAATGCGGTCCCGGTTCCCAAGGAAAATGCGGATCTGGCGATGGATGCCGCCCAGTGCATTGGTTGTGGTGCCTGTGTCGCCGCCTGCAAGAACGCATCGGCCATGTTGTTTGTGTCGGCCAAGGTCTCCCACCTCGGGTTGCTTCCCCAGGGGCAGCCCGAGCGTCATCGACGGGTGAAGGCCATGGTGGACCAGATGGATGCCGAAGGTTTTGGCGGGTGCACGGTGACGGGATCGTGCGAGGCGGTGTGTCCGAAGGAGATCAGCCTCGATTTCATTGCCCGCATGAACCGGGATTACGCCATGTCGTTGCTGAAGGGCGATCCCAAGGGCATCGCGGGTGGCGGGGCCTGATGGTTTTCAAAAGTCTTCCCTCCCGGGAGCGCGGGATCGATCCCGCAACGACGCAGGGCCCTTGGAACGTCCGGATTCCGACCCTGCGCCGCGGAGGTCAGGCTACTTCCGACGTGCGGTCCACTCGTTGGAGATCGGGTTGCCGTCGAGCTCGGTCTGGGTGCGGCCGGAGAGCTTGCCATCCTTCACCTGACCGGACATCCGGTAGGTCATCGTTCCGCCGGAGGGACGATCCCGGTGGATGACCCAGGAGAAGGACGATCCCTCGACCTTGCCCTCGACCAGGGTGAGCCGGGCGTTGGCATTCCGCGCGACGGATCCGGCGAGGCGTGTGCCGTCCTGCTCAAGGGTCATCGGCAGGTCGACCGGTTCGTCATTGGGTCCCGGAATGGTCAGCACCCATTCTCCGGAGAGGGAGGCATCGGAAACCTTGGCCTGGACGGGTGAATCACCAAGGACGCGGGCCAGATGAGGTTCGAGGGCTTCGGCCCACAGGGCATAGCCGGTGGGGCTCAGGTGAAGGAAATCGGGCATCAGGGGTGCGGGGATCACGCCGCGTGCATCGATGAACCGGTGCCCGAAATCGACCCAGAGGATGTGTTTGTCGTCGGCGATCTTCTGGAGGATCTGATTCACCTGAAGGATCTTTCCGCGTTGGGGGTTGGGATTCTCGCCGCGTGGAAAGATGGGGAGAAGGAGGACGGTGGTATCCGGGAGGGTGGAACGGAGTTTCTGGACGATGGCGACGACGCCGTCAGCGATCTGGTCGACGGAGTTGTCTTCGCCGTTGGAGTTGTTGGTGCCGATCATGACGACGGCTGCCTTGGGTTTGACGCCCTTCAGGTGGCCATTCTCGAGGCGCCACAGGACATGCTGGGTGCGGTCGCCGCCGATGCCGAGGTTGAGGGCCTTGCGATGGGAGTAGTAGCGGGACCAGACGTCCTTGCCGGCGCCTTCCCAGCCCTGGGTGATGGAATCGCCGATGAAGAGGACCTGGGATTGGGTGCCGATCTCGGTGACGCGTTGGGTGATGGCGTCGTTGCGTTGTTTCCAGCCTCCGTCCGGTCGTGGGGCGGGTTCGGTGGCGGAATGGGCGAGGAGGGAGCCGTTGAGGAGGGCAACGGCGACCAGGCAGGGGAGGAGTCTTTTCATGGGAAGATTTCCCCGAAGCATCCCAAGAAGGCCGGGGTGTGCAAGAGCGGGGCTCAGCTGGTTTCCCCGCCGAGTTCGACATTCCAGTAGGCGATGTCGAGGAAGTGCTTCCACGATTCGTGGATGGGGGCGCCGTAGCTGACCTGGACGAAGGGACGCCACTTGGGCCGCTTCGGTTTCCGGACGAGGCGCATCCCGGCTTCGGCGGGGGAATGGTTCGCCTTGCGGGTATTACAGGGGATGCACGAGCAGACGATGTTTTCCCAGGTGGTGGGGCCGCCGCGGTCGCGTGGGATGACGTGATCCAGATTGAGGTCACGTCGGTCGAAGATGCGGCCGCAGTACTGGCAGGTGTTGCGGTCGCGCTCGAAGATGTTGTGCCGGGTGAACTTCACCTCCTTGCGCGGGAGGCGGTCGAAGAACATGAGCAGGATGACGCGGGGAATACGGATGCGGAGCGTGACGGTGCGGACGACGTCATCGGGATCGGAGGCGGGATCGGAGAAATCGCGCCATTGCGAGAAGTTGTAGGTGCGGAAATCGCCATCGGGAGTGCCGGCGACGACCTGGGCATGGCCCTCGAAGAGGAGCGTGAGGGCGCGGCGGACGGAGCAGAGATTGACCGCCTGCCACAGCCGGTTGAGTACCAAAACCTGTTGATTGAGGGTTCCGTTCATAACGGTCCGCAAGACTGGTCCACCAAACGTGCGCCCGGAGTATCGAAGGCGTTGTGGGCTGTCAACCGGCTGGTGTGAACAACAGGTGAACAGTGTGGCGGAACGCCTGAAGGCAGTGGTTGGACCTCGAAAAGTGCGGGCATGGCGGGCATCAACGCTCCAAAAGGTAGTACACCACATCGGACTTCAACCCGATGCTCCGGGCATCGCCGAGCGGTTGTTTTCGAACCCCATTCAGGTCGAGCGCGGTGACCCGCAGCGAGCCGGCATCGGGCCGGAGACATTCCACGGTTCCTTGCGGGGCGTTGAACTGCCACGGATCCCGGCCAAGCGACGTGATGCGCTTCTGTCCATCGGACAGCGTCTCGGTGGCCCAGTCGGTCGGCTGTTCCTCGGTCATCACCTGGAGCAGCATCCTGGACGAGCGGGCGAGTGGTTGGTCGTCGAGGGCCACCACGAGGATGGTGATGGGATCGAGCCCGGAGCGGATCCGGAAGTCGGGGAGATCCACCGGTCCACGGGCGGCGAGATTGCCACTGACGCCCTGGGCGGCCGGGGCGCGCACTTCGAGGATGCCTTGCCGATAGTCGAGGAGGAGTTCGCCGGTGGTGGACCGGACGGTCTGCGAGGAGCGGTTGATCCACGGTTGAAGCGGTTGGAGATCCACGCCGGAGACCTCCGCATCGAGGCGGACCCGGGTGCGGCCGGCGAAATGGATGAGAGGGTCGAGGCGTTGACCCGGCAGGACGGGGCCGGATCCGTCGGGCACCTCCTTGAGTCGAAGTTCATCGAAGGCGGCATCCTGCGGCAGGGGAGTTCCCTTGAGGTCGAGAAGATCATTCCGGGTGAGACGGACGTCGGCGAGGACATCGCCGGCCCGGACCAGCCCACGCCGATAGAGCAGGGCGGTGGCGGGGAACTGGCCCAACTGGGTGGGAGCCATGAGGGTCCACGGCTGCATGAAGTAGTTTGGTTTGACCGACCAATCGGCACCGTCGAGCGCGAAGTGGACGATGGCATCGGTGTCCTGTAACGCGCCGTAGGCGGCATAGAAGAGGGGGGCTTCGCCCCGATGCCGGTTGGGACGGTTCCAGGTGGTCTCGGAGATCATGGAGGCGCGTCCGTTGTATTCGGCGTCCATGACGGGATGATTGAACGATCTTGGTACACCGGGCTTGTCACCCTCCATGCGCAGGGCGCTGCGATCAGCATAGGTGTGGCCCACGCGGATGGACCATTCGGAGTTTTCACCCTTCACCGCCCCGGCGAAGTAACCGTGGCGGTCGATGAAATCGCCTTCGAGATAGGACAGCTTTTCGAGGGGGCCGAGGACCCGGGCATCGGCGGTGGTCCAGTTGGAGGCGGTGATGACGCCGCGGAAGCCGGACGAACGGAGGAAGGCGATGGCTTCGCGATAGAAGCCGGTCTGGGTTTCGAGGAGGAACCGGGCGGTGTCGCGGTCGCGCGGGGTGCGTTCGTTGGCGATGTTCCAGAGCGGACGAAAGGCCATGCGTCTGTCTGCGGGACGATCCCGCGGGAGCGGACTGGAGCCCCAGGTGGCGAGGGCCTTGTCGAGCGAGCCGTGTCGGGTGACGAGCCAGGTGGCGAACTGGGATTCGAACAGTTCGAGTTGCGGGCCAGGCAGGTTCTTCTCGTTGAAGGTCCAGAAGAACAGGGAATCCTCGTTCTGCACTTCCAGTCCCATCACCACCGGATCCTCGGCCAGACGCAGGCCGTTGGCGTCGCGTGAATTCAAGAGCGCGCTCCACCATTCGCGGTAGCGGGCCTGGAAATCGGGGTTGAAGAACAGGGAGGCGAAGGCGTGGCTTCGTCCGTCGTAACCCTTCAGCCAGGGCGTGTCGGCGGGAGGATCGAGCCAGAGCGGGAAATAGATGGAGAACAGGGTATAGATTCCCTCCTGTTTCATGGCCGACACCGTCTCGCGCAGGCGACCTATGCGTTCGGTGTCGATGTCTCCCTTCTTGTCGAACACGGGCGTGTGGATGCGGACCAGGTTGACTCCGTGACGGGCCAGGGTACGGGCGACGTTGCGAAGTCCGGCGGGATCGGTGATGGCCGAAGGAGGTCCGTTGACGGCCCAGAACCGGATGGTTTGGCCGTCGGCGGACCGGACGAAGCGAGCGTCCTTCATGGCGATGACCCCGTGTTCCCCGGCGAACCGTTCGTTGAGATGGCGGAGGTCGGTGAAGCTTTCGGAACCGGGTTGGAGAACCGGCGGGGCGAAGGGAATCCAGGCCGGATCGGCAGCAAGGGCAGCGCCCAGGCAGACGGCGGCAGCGAAGGGCACCAGCAGGAGCTTCATGAGGACATACTGCCTGGGTGGGACGCCATTGTCAGCCGGGGTGGGCGGGAGGCGCATCTTGAGACTGGTTTGGCCGGAGAAGCCGATGGATGGACGGCAACGGTTTTGCAGGGAATGAAAGGGGGAAGTATCGGAGCGGTAAGTATCACCCGCCGGGATGATGTCCGACGGCGACCGAACGTCGCCGCTCCAGTGACGGGAGGTGACCTTTGCAGCGGCGTCTCAAACGGGGGCACGGGTCAACAGAAGCATCGACGGCCGGCGCCGGATTGCTGAGCCTCACTGGGACCATTGGATCCCCTCATCAACACCCCATGAAGGTTCAAGAGATTGCGTTTTCCTGTTATCCGGTGACTGACATGGCCCGGGCACGTTCCTTTTACGAGGGAATCCTTGGGCTGAAGGCCACCTTGGATCATCAGATGGGTGAAGCCCATTGGGTGGAGTACGACATCGGATCCGGGACATTGGCGTTGGGAGTTGCGCCGGGAATGTTGCCAAGCCGGGATGGATGTTGCGTCGCGTTGGAGGTGGACGGTTTTGATGAGGCGGTGGCGGAGCTTCAGCAGGCGGGTGTGGAGTTCAGTTTCGGTCCTCTGGAGACACCGGTTTGTCATATGGCTTTTGTCCGGGATCCGGACGGCAATTCGATTGGAATTCATAAGCGCAAAGCAGGGCATTGCTGAGGCAAGGGCGTTGGAGTGGGAGGGAAGATGATGAGGGATGCCGATGAAGGATGAGCAACCGACGGTCCCGGGCCGGCAGATATTGGCGTGGGCTGGGATTGCGTTGGCGGTGATCCTCGTGCTGGTGGGTGGCGGGGCATTGTTGCGGCATGTCGGTGGGCAACGGGTGATCGCACGTTCGGTTGCCCCGGATGGAACGGAGATGTGCGTGGTCCAGCGATGCAACTGGAGTGCTGAACCGTTCACCACGACCTTTGCCTATAGGAAGCCGGGCGGTTTCTGGGGCAGTTTCTATGTTCATCACCAGGACAATTACTGGGGGCGCAGCCGGGTTGAACTCGATGTCCAGAAAGGGGTGGCGGTCTTTCATCGGGGGGATGCACCGGCAATCACCTTCGCGTGGGCGACCGAGACCTATACACTGCATCGTTTGAAGCGGACGACGATCGGGGCGCCATCGAGGATGCCCGCGGGTTGGAAGGCGGACGGGCTCTAGTGGGCGAACTTGAATCGGACCAGGGCGAAGGTCAGCGCGAAGAGATAGCCATAGGCGAATCGGTCGATCCGCAGGACGGGTTGGCCCCGGCGAGCCCGCCAGGCGCCGATGGCGGTCATGAGGGCGCCCACGGCGAGGGGTGTGAGGATCAGGTTGGCGAGGCGAAGGGACTCTGGAACCAGGTTGTTGGGTAGAACGGTCAGGCTGCCGAAGCCGAGAATGGCTCCGAAGCAGGCATATCCGATCGCGGCCAGAAAAGGGTGGGGTCGTCGTTGGCTGTCCTCGCCCATGGCCTGAAGCCCTATTTCCGCGAGGACTTCGGCCAGCCCTTGCACCACGAGTTCACCGATAATTTCCAGGAGTGCTTCCAGCATGGGTCTTTCGTGATCGATTGGGGTTGGTCGAACGACGATGCGTTGGTGCACGGGGAGTGTCCAGTGTGTGGGTGGTCCGGGAGCGCGGACATTCTTGTCCGCACAACGAGGGAGGGGACTGGGATGCGGAATGAATTCCGCGCTCCCGGGAGGAGTATCGGAGCGGCGAGGTTTGCTCGCCGAATGCTTTGGATGCCGACCGGACATCGGCGCTCCACGGGAGAGGATTTCGCGCGGAGCCGCGGAGAAGAGGAAAGGGAGGGATGGGAACATGTCGCCTCCCTTTTGTGTGATTCGTGGTTCAACAAGCGACGAGGGGAAGCGGACCACGAAAAGCACGAAAGGACACGAAAGTGGGGCACCCGGGAGCGCGGACATCCGTGGGCGCAAATGCTGAGGCATTGGGATGCGGAATGAATTCCGCGCTCCTGAGGGAGGGCATCGCGCGGATCGAATCGGAGGATTTGTGCTGGAGCATGCGGGGTGGGATCCGTCTGCTTTGTCGCAAGCGATGCCACGGATCGAACTTCATACCGTCGTCCGAGCGCCGATTGAGGTCGTGTTCGATCTGTCGCGCAGTGTGGATCTCCATCAGTTGAGCCAGTCGCATCATGGCGAACGGGCGGTCGATGGAAGGACCTCGGGATTGATCGGGTTGGGTGAATCGGTGACGTGGGAGGCGGTGCACCTGGGGGTCCGTCAACGGCTGACGAGCCGCATCGAGGCGATGGAACGACCGCGGCATTTCCGCGATTCCATGGTCCGGGGAGCGTTCCGGAGATTTGATCACGATCACCATTTCGAGGCGTTGAAGCCGTTGGAGACGCGGATGACGGATGTGTTCGATTACACCGCGCCCTGGGGACTCCTGGGGCGACTCGCGGATGTCCTGTTTCTCGAGGGGTACATGCGCAACCTGCTGGGCGAACGGAACCGGATGATTCGGGAGGTGGCGGAGTCGGGACGGTATCGGGAGTTGTTGGATGGCGTTTGAAGGTTGGAAGCTGGCCTTGAAGTGGGATGCGATGCGACGGTGTGGGCCTTGTCTTCGTCATCCAAGAGCGGGAGTGCCGGTACGGGCCTGGAGGAGGGAAGGGTTCAACGGCCCACCTGCCTGCGGTGTCGACGGCCGGTGTCGGCCTGTTGGTGTACGGAGTTGATCCCGGTCGAGTCGAAGACGCGGGTGGTGTTCCTGCAACACACGCGGGAGTCCCGGGTGGCGATCGGCACGGCGCGCATTGCGCATGTGGGCCTGGCCGGGAGCGAGTTGCATGAGGGAATCGATTTCAGCGGGAACGGGCGGGTCCAGGAGTTGGTGGGAAGACCGGGCACGGCGTTGCTCTTTCCAGGTCCGGGTGCGATGTCGCCCGATGCGCTCAGGTGTCCGCCGGAGACATTGCTGGTGATCGATGGGACCTGGCCGCAGGCGAGGAAATTGCTCGCGGTGAATCCCGTGCTGGGAACCCTGCCCCGAATCGGTTTCATGCCGCGTCGACCCGGGAACTATCGGATCCGACGTGAACCCGCCCGTCATTGTGTGGCCACGGTCGAGGCGGTGGTCGAGGTGTTGGCGGCGTTTGAACGGGATGAAGCACGGTTCGCCCCGCTGTTGCGCGCGTTTGAATCGATGGTGGACCGGCAGATCGCCGCGGTGAGTACCCGGGTCGGACCGCCGCGCCGTCGATTGAAGCGGGCGGGGCCGTGGTGGAGATCGGGAGGGATCCCGGATCTGGATGGGTTGTGGCCGAACCTGGTCGCCATTGCAGCGGAAGCGAATGCGCATCACCGGAGCAGCGGGGTCCAGGGCGCGCCCGAGTTGGTTCAATTGGCGGCGATACGATTGGCGACGGGTGATCGGTTCCATGCGTTCATGGCGCCGCGCCGGCGACTGGCGCCGTATGCGGCGGAACATCTGGACGTGTCCCCGGAACAATTGCTGGGCGGGGTGGGCATGGATGCCGCATTGCGGGAGTGGGAGGGGTTCGTCCGGCCTGACGACCGGTTGGTGGGCTGGGGCAGATTCAGTTGGGAACTGCTCGCCCAGGAAGGTTGGCATCCTGAACGGGACCCGATCGATATCCGTTCCGTGGCGGCGCATCGATTCAAGCGGCGTCCGGGTTCAGCCGAGGCGGCGGCAAAGGCGTTGGGCTGGACCTTGGATGGCGCGATGTGGGTACCGGGTCGGGCGGGGCGTACGTTGAGGGCGATCGAGGTGATCACCGGGAAGTTGCGGGAGGAGATGCGGAGCGGGCACGTCGGGGGGTGAGGCGGTGGGTTGATGGAGTCGAATCGGGTGAACGGGTCGTCGTGCTCGTACTCGTACTGGGTCCGGACAGCTTTCCCGTTCGAGCGAGCCCCGGGTGTTTCGAGTACGAGTTCGAGTACGACCATGGAGTCGGGGATTGTCTGTCATTCAATCCGACAGGCTTTGGGCCCTGGAAAACTGGTCCCTCCCGGGTCAGGGGAAAATATCTACCGGTTGCCGGTTGCACGGCGTGCATAATGGCAGGAGGGTATGGTTTCAGTGGGGGTCGGGTGTCAGTGGGATTCAGGCGCAGGCCGTTCGCATTGCACCCGTCACAATGCCATTCCCCAATCGCAGTCCGTCTCCTCACACCCCCTCTTCATCCATGAAACCCGCTCAATTCAGGCTTCTCAGCAAACTCTGCTTCGTCCTTGGCTTCGCCTCCATCATTGGCTCGATCGCCATCTGGTTCCTCACCGGTGGTCAGGCCGTTGACACCCAGGCGCACGGCGAACGATTCGGCATCTTTGTCGGGCTGTGGGCACCGACCTTCTTCATCCTGTCGAACCGATTTGATCGCTACGCCGAACGGGTGGCCTGATTTTTGGCGAGACGGATCCAGATGCCGGAGTTGGATAGGCCGCAGATTTCGGCCATTACACGGATGGAGGGTGTCTGGATGTTGCGAGCGTTGGGGTGAATTCCCCTTCGCGGGTTATCCGGTCCATTCAACGGAATCCCTTCCAGTTCCCGAAGTCTGCGCCCTCAACGGTCTCAGCCGGGGTGGGCCTTGGGCTTCTTCATCCGGCAGCGGTCGCTGCAATACCTCACGTCGTCCCAGACCCGTTCCCACTTCTTGCGCCAGGTGAAGGGGCGTCCGCAGGTGGCGCAGGGTTTCTCGGGCAAGTGCTGCTTCTTCACTCCCTTCATGGCTCTGGCGTTGGGTCGTTGGATGCGGGCGATTTGGGTTCACCCAAATCGCGGAGAGAATCCAGATAGGCGTTTTTTGGCGCGGGTTTGGCGCGGTGGCGGTGGTGATTTCGTTCACCTTGAATCCGTAGAAACGCAGCAACCAATCCGCCTGGTAAAGCCGGTGTTCGCGCACGAGGGGCGGCGGCTTGATGGGCAGCAGCGCGGACGGCTCCGGGATCGGACTGAAGCCCGAGTAATACACGCGTCTCAACCGGTAATCGCCGTAGAGCACATCGGCGCGATGCATCCGGGGTGAAACGGGTACGCTGCACATTGCTGGAGCGCCGGTTGATGCAGTAGTGGCAGTCGTAGAGGCACGCATTGGTGAGCAACACCTTCAGCAGGGAAATGCAGCGTCCATCCGGTGCGTAGGAATGGCAGATGCCCACGCCGGCGAGGATTTCGAGTTTGTGTTGGAGATCCATTTGTTCCGGAAACCGGACTGCTGTTCACGCGCGTGCGGGAAGGGAGATGAGGGTGTTGACCCCACGCCACCCCGAGCCTGCGGTGGCATCGAACCCATGGATCATGCGCCTGATCGGCCTTGCTGGGACTGCTAACCTGGAACTGGTTTCCCGCAAAAGGCGAACTTTCCTGCGGGGCAATGGGGCGGGGCGACTACGAAAGGCGAGCGGATCTGGAATCCCGGTCCCCGTTGGGGACGCGTGCAGGTTCGAGCACGATTACGAAAGGATGCGTACTTCGAATCACGCCCTTGTGCGCGTGCTCGCACTCGAAATTCCGACCAGACGAACCCACGCGTGCAATCGGGATCATTCCCGGGACAGGACAATCTCTGTGGCGCCGGGTGGGACGGGGGATCGGGAGCGGGTGCCGCCGGGCCAGTGGACTTCGACGGCGGTGGGTTGGCCGTCGAGGCCTAGGACCATGACAGGGGAATCGACCGAGAGATGGCCGGCGCCGCCATGGATCTCGCGGGCGGGTCCAAGGCGGTCGCCATAGACAACGCGGACTTGTGCGCCGTAGCCGTTGGGATTGCCGCGACCGCCGTGGCATCGGACGCGCAGTCCGGGTCGGGCTCCGATGTTGCGCCAGAGGGTGGTGGCTGCGGCGTTCTGACCCACGGCGAGATCAATGCGGCCATCGCGGTCGAAGTCGGCGAGGGCGGCACCGCGACCTTCGCCGAGGACGACAACACCGGAGAGGTCATCGGGAGTGAAACCGCCGCGACCATTGCCGCGGAGCCAAAGGCCGCGACCGCCGTCATTGCGCTGGAGCATGGGATGTGACGAGAACCAGTTCTGGGCGAGGAACACATCTTCATGGCCGTCGCCATCGGCATCGCCGACACAGACGCCGAAGGCCGGGGCGCGCTGGGCTTCGGCGGGGAGCGGGATCATTTCGAGATGATCACCGCGATTGAGGAACAGGCAGGAATCGAGGCAACAGGCTTCGAGACGTTGGAGACGGTCGCGGTTGGAGCCGAGGAGGGTGGGGACATCGGTGTGGGCGAAGGCGACGTGGGACGTGAATCGTTCGACCAATCCGGGCAGGACCATGCGGAGGATGGGGAGTTCGCGGCCGGGCCATTCGCGGCCGGTGCCGGGTTCGACCCAGCTTTCGAAGAGGTCGATTCCGCCGCTGCCGAGATCGCCGAAGTAGAGGTGGCGCGGGGCGGAAGGCGAGGCCTGGAAGGCGGTGTTGCGTCCCCAGTTCACCCCGATGAGATCCATGCGGCCGTCGTTGTTGAAATCGCCGGCGGTGACGGAAGTCCACCAACCGCTCCATTCGCGGTCGGGGAGGACGCGGCCGTCACGGTGAACGGGGAGTGACCAGGGTTTGAGGGTGCCGCCTTCATTGCGGAAGAAACCGAGGGTGCCCCATTCCCGGGACACGACCAGGTCCGCATGGCCATCGCCATCGAGGTCGGTGAAGCAGGCACCGGTGACGAGACCGACCTGGGGGAGGCGTTGGCGGATGCCGATGCGACCGCCTGCGGTGCCGAGCACGAGGGCATCGGCGGGGAGTGGATACCGACCGGCGATGGCGCGACCGCCTATGAAGAGTTCGAGGGAACCGTCGTTGTCGAGGTCGGCGGCGATGACGGGTCCGACGCTGAAGGTGGGACCGAGGACGGTTTCGCCACTGGCGCCGCGTTGGGGATCGAGGATGCGGAGGTGGCCACCATTGGTCTGGCCATCCTCCCAGTTGGACATGCCGGCGAGGACGATGCCGCCCAGGGGAATGAGGGTGGTGACATCGCGGGCGGAGGGTTTGTTGAAGGGAGGAACGGGCCACGGTTCGAACCGGCCTTCGGGACGGCCGCGAAAGACTCCGATGCTGCCACCCCGACCGGTGCCGATGAGCAGATCGTCAAAGCCATCGCCGTCGAGATCGGTCCAGGTAAGGCCGGGACCGGCCTGGGAAAGGCGGTTGGGCAACAGGGGTTGTTCGAGGAAATCGTCGAAGGGTTCCTCATGATGCATGTGGCCGAGGCGCGGGGAGACGTCTTCGAACAGGGGTTTGGGAGCTGGGCGAGAAGAGGTGTCGGGGGCGGAATCGCGATGGCTGACTTCGAGGAGACGACCGGGCGGGACGTTGGTGATCCGGGTGAGTCGATGGTCGGGCCAGCGGACTTCGACCACTGCCGAGGTGGCGTTGCCCATGGGGAAGGTGCGGCGTGGCTGATCCCCGGAGAGATAACGACCACCGGCAATCATCTGGAGGGTGGTGGATCGGACGGACGCGCCGGCCTGGGGGATGACGGTGATGCGGGCGCCGATGCCGAAGCGGTTGGAGGCGGGTCCGTTCAACTGGATGCTGAGGCGCGGGGCATCGGACTCGTTCCGGTACAGGGCGGGTCCATCAAAGAGTTGGTTCACGACGACATCGAGGTCGCCGTCGTTGTCGAGATCGGCGAGGGCCATGCCCTGGGCGATGCCGGCATCGGCAAAGCCCCAGCGTTGACCGACTTCCTCGAAGGTGGCGTCGCCGCGATTGCGGAACAGGACACGCGGGGTGATGAGGCGGGGGAAACCCTGGACGAGTTCCTGGATGCGCTCGGCGGAAAGGGAGCGACCGCCGCGTTGGGCAGCCTGGATCCGTTCGGCGCCGTCGCTGTCCTGGAAATCGCGATGTTGTCCATTGGCCACGAGGATGTCTTCGAAGCCATCGAGATCGACATCGAGGAAGACGGGGCCCCAGGACCATTCGCTGGCCTCGACGCCGGCCTGCCAGGCGGTCTCGGCATAGGTACCGTCGCCGCGACCCATCTGGAGGGTGTTGCGTCGCATCTGGACGCGTTCGTCAATCACACCGGGCGGACGGAATTCCGGAGCCATGGCGGCGAGTTGGGTCTGACGGTTGGTGTGGAACCGGCTGAGCATGTCGACCGCGAACCAGTCTTCGATTCCGTCGCCGTTGAGATCGCCGAAATCGACGCCCATGGAGAAGGTGGGGTTGTTGCGGAGGGCGAGGGTGGGTATGGCGCGGAAGCGGAGTTGGCCCGGAGAACTTTCGTTGATCCAGAAACGGTCGGGAGTCCACAGGTCGTTGCAGAGGTAGAGATCGGGATCACCATCGCCATCGACGTCGTGGAAGCGAGCGGCGAGGCCCCAGTCGCCGGGGGCCTTCTTCAACGGTTGCCCGGCTTCATCCAGAAAGGTGCCGTCGATCCACGAGGCAGCGGTGAACCGGCCCCGGCCGTCATTGATCCACAGGACATCGGGTTCACCAAATTCCTGGATCTGACCATCCGGCGCGACGGCGAACCGATCCTGGAGATCGGGTTCGGTGACGGATCGTCCGTCGACGGACATCACGCGGGCGCCGCCATCGACGGACTGCATGGTGAAGCGGGCGGTGGGTCGGTCGAGGATGGTGGTCGGCCGGAAGTTGGCCACGTACAGGTCCAGGTCGCCGTCGCCATCCACATCGGCGAGGGCGAGGGAAGTGGCGCCGGTGGAAGAACGGAGACCGGCGGAATCGGTGACGTCGGTGAAACGACCCCCGCCGTCGTTGAGGAACAGGCGGGTGCCCCCGGCGAGGACATTCACCAACAGATCCAGGTCGCCGTCCCCGTCGACATCCGCGAAGGCCGCGCCGGTGGAATCAAGACCGGCACAGGCGATGGCGGGGTTGTTGGTGGACTCGTCGAACTTCCAGTTGCCGCGATTGAGGTAAAGCCGGTTGGGACTGTCGAGGGCGCACAGGTAGAGGTCGCACCACCCATCACCATTGACGTCGCCGAGGGCGACGCCGGATCCGGACAGGAGATTGCGGTTGGTGATGGACCGTTCGTCGGAGAGGAGGTTGGTGAAGGCGATGCCGGTCTGAAGGGCCGGGATGCGGGTGAACCCCGGGGCGTGCGGGGATGGTGGGGGGAGGGGAAGCCAGCGATGGGAACCGTCCGTTTGCCAGGGTTGGGTGGGCGACGCGGCGCGCAAAACCAGGAACAGGGCGAACCACGCCAGCAAGGTGATGGAAGGGAATCGGGAGTTCATCCGGACAACACGTGACGATGGGCCGCAGTCAAAAACGGAGTGGGAGGGATTGAACCTGAAAACCCGGGTTGAAGCCGCAGATTTCGGCGAGGCGTAAGGGGGGCCGCAGATGGCGCAGATGACGCAGATTGAAGGGAAGGGGAGGTGGGTTGGTGTGTCCTGGCGGTTGGGTTGGATTCCATGATGGGTCGCGGCACGATCTCCGCGCCTCCCAACGATCCGGGGGAATCCAGGCAGGACATGAAGGCACGAAGGGATAGGCAATCCTTGGTGTGAATTGGGGACACATCGGCTCAACCGGTTGACATCCGGCCTGCTGATAAGCTTTGTGGATTGAGGCTGAAGCGTATGAAGGACCCGCTGGATAAGGTCATGTTCGTCTTGTACGGGCTCTTTGGCGCCGGGCTTGGACTGTTGATCTTCCTGATCGCGCTCGGTGGCTTGCGCTATGTGGTGATGGGTGAAGCGGCCAGGCCATGGAATGGATTGGTGGCACTGATCCTCTGTTGCGGGTTCACGCTTCCGGGTTGGCGGGGTTGGAGCCGGCGTTTAAGGCAAGTATACTTTCCTTAAATTAGCGATTTAAGGTCATTAGTGTGGTTGAAGGGGATGTTCGCGGTCGGCGGGGCGATCCGGCCAAGGCTGTTGTTGGAGGGGTTTGTCTGTTCCTGATGAGGTTCAACACCTCCGGGGTTGGGTTCCTTTTTGGACTTGTACCCGGGGTTGCTTCGCACCCCGGGCCAGGGCTGTTGGACCCCTCCGGGGCAGGGAAAGGGGAGAGATCTCACTGGTCTACAGCAATCCCGGTTGTGGCTGTCCCATCCCATCCGTGAAGTTCTGTGAAATCCGTGGTTCAGGAGATCCGTGGTGGGCTGCTTCACGGCTCCGGTCGGATGCGGATGGAGCGGGTGTCGGGGGGGATGCGGAGGCGTTGTTCGCGTCCACCGGGCCAGGTGATGATCCACTCGGGATTGGGGACGTCGGGGAGGGCCAGGATCTGGATGGAGGAATCGCAGGCGCCGTGACCGGCACCGAGATGCCATTCGCGGGAGGGACCGGAGCGGTCGCCGGCGATCCATCGGATCCGGGCGCCGATGCCGAGGGGATTTCCGGGGGGACCATCGAGGGCGACGCGCAAGCCGGGTTTGGCAAGCGTGTTGCGGAAGACGCGCGTGGAACCGGCGTGTTGGGTGATCACGACGTCGGGTCGGCCATCGGCATCGAAGTCAGCCACGGCGGCGGCGCGGCCTTCACCGGGAATCCGAACCCCGGATTCGGCGGGATCGACGGGGGTGAAATTGCCGTGGCCATCGCCGCGGAGGATCAGGCCGAGACCGGCGTCGTCGCGGGTCCAGCCGTGGTTGTGGGCGAAGAAATTCTGGGTGAGCAACAGGTCTTCAGCGCCATCGCCATCCCAGTCGGCGACGGCGATGCCCTGGACGGGCGACAACTGGGCGGTATCGGGGAGGCGCCGGACCTCCCAGTGATCGGGGTGATTGAGGAGGACAACGGAGGCGTTCCAACGGTTGGTAAGACGAGGGAAGGCGGCGCCGGCGGGGCCGAGTACTTCGGCGAGGTGACTGGTGGCGAAGGAGCGATGGGATTTGAAGCGTTCGCGGAGCAGGGGGATGGCGGGGGCGAGAACGCTGAGGCCGTGGACGGGGTGGAGGGGTTGGAGGGAGGGATCGGGACGGCGAGTGGAACTCTCCGCTCCGGAGGGGATGGGGGGTGGATGATAACCGAGGAAGACATCGTGGGTGCCGTCGTTGTCGAGATCGCCATGGGCGACGACGAGGGGTTGGCCGAAGAGTTCGAGGTAGGTGTTTTCGCCGTGGTTGCCTAGGACGACATCCTGGCGGCCGTCGGAATTGAAATCGCCGGTGTGGATGGCGGTCCAGTTGCCGGAAAGGGCGCCGGGCGGGAGCGGTTGGCCATCCATGATGAAGGGGCGGATCCAGGGGGAGAGGACGCCGGCCTCGTTCCTGAAGAAGCGGGGTTCGGCCCATTCGGCGGCGACGGCGAGATCGGGGGCGCCATCGAGATCGAGATCGGAGAACACGGCGGCGCGGACGAGGCCGGCATTGGTGACGACCTGGAGGAATTTGAAGCCGTTGGTATCGATGCGGACGAGGGCGGAGAGGGGAGGGCGCGGCCATTGCCCGGGGATGACGCGGGCGCCGACGAAGAGTTCGAGGGAGCCATCGCCGGTGACATCGGCGGCGGCGAGGGTGGCGACGGAATTGGGGCCGGCTTCGAGGGCGGGACCGGGCTGGGGCCAGAGGGAGACGGCGGCACCGCGGGCGGCGCCGTCGGTGTAGGAGGATTCGGCGAGGAGAAGTTTGCCGGCCCAGGGGAGGGCCATGGGTTGGGGACGGACGACGGGGATCTGGTGGATGCGTGTGAAGCTGGAGTCGGTGGAGACCTTGAAGATTTCGAGGGCGCCATTGAAGCCACCGGGCAGGACGAGTTCCTCGGTGCCATCGCCATCGAGATCGGCCCAGGTCACGCCGGGACCTTCGGTGCCGAGCGATCGTGGCAGGAGGGGTTGGCGGATGAAGTCGTCGAAGTCATCCGTCCGATGGGAATGGTTGAGGCGGGACGACAGGTCATCGAACCAGGGGGTCACGATGGAGACATCTGAAGCGGTGGCTGGGGGTGGAGCGGCGGGGTCGGGATGCAGTTCGTAGAGGCGGTTGGGCTGGGCATCGGGCACGCGGGTGAACTGGCCATTGGGCCAGCGGACCTCGATGGACCAGCGCTCGGCGCCGGCGGCGGAGAAGACGCGCAGGGGGGCATCGCCGCTGAGGTAACGTCCGCCTGCCATCATCTCCTGGGATTGAGGGAGGGCGGCGGGATTGTTGGCGGGACGGACGCGGATGCGGGCGCCGATGCCGTGACGATTGGGGTGTGCACCGGCGAGGCGGATGGCGAGGCGCGGGGCGGAGGTTTCATTGCGGAGAACGGCGGCGGGGCCGTTGAGGAGATTGACCAGGAGATCCAGGTCGCCGTCGTCATCGAGATCGGCGAGGCAGAGGCCGTGGGCGACGCCTTTGAAGTTCCAGCCCCACTCGGCGCCGACTTCGCGGAAGCGTCCGCCTTCGTTGCGGAAGGCGACCTGGGGCGGATCGAGTTTCGGATATTGGCGACGTGCGGCGAAGAGTTCGGCATCGGACATCCGACGGATCTGGCGGAGGCGCCGGAGATCGCCAGCGACATCGAGATCACGGGCGGCGCGCCATTGGCCGGTGGTGATGAGCAGATCTTCCCAGCCATCGAGATCGACATCGAGGAAGGCGGGGGTCCAGGACCATTCGCTGGCCTGGATGCGGGCGAAGGCGGCGACCTCGGCGAACGATCCGTCGGGTCGGCCGAGTTGGAGGACATTGACGTCGTGCTGCGGGGTGGCGGCGGGATTGGAACGTTCGCCTTGGGAGGGGGGTTCGCCTTCGAGTTGGGTGAGGCGTTGCTCATGAGAACGGGAGAGCATGTCGAGGACGACGAGGTCATCCAGACCGTCGCGATTGACGTCGGCAAAGTCGGCGCCCATGGAGAAGCGGCTGGTGTGGCGGAAGGTGCCGGGTGGTGCGAGACGGAACCGGATGCGGCCCGGGGAAGATTCATTGCGCCAGAGCCGGTCGGGGCTTTGAAAGTCATTGCTGACAAACAGCTCGGGGCGACCGTCGCCATCGAGATCGCGGAACAGGGCGGCGAGGCCCCAGTCGAAGGGGGGTTGGGCGAGGGGTTCGCCGTCGGCATCAACCCAGGCGCCATGGGTCCAGGGGACTTCCTCGAATCGCGAGCCATCAAGGTTGCGGTAGAGGACATCGGGTTCACCGAGTTCTTCCACACCGCCGCGGAGATTCACGGTGAAGCGGTTGGTGAGATCGGGTGCGGAAGTGGGGCGACCATCGACGGTCGCGACTTCGGTCCGGCCATTGACGACGCGGAAGGTGGCCCGGGCGTTGGGCATGTCCATGAGGGCGCGGACGCGGTAGTTGACCAGGTACAGGTCAAGCCAGCCGTCGCCGTCGACATCAGCGACGGCGATGCTGTGACCGCCGCGCCCGGGATTGAGCGGGGGGAGCGCGGTGAACTTGCCGCGTCCGTCATTGATGAGCACCCAGGTGCCCTGACCATGGGTGCTGAGGATCAGATCGGGGGCTGCATCGGCGTTGAGATCGGCGAAGACGCAGCCGGTGACATCCCAGGTCTGGAAGCCGGGTACCTGGTTGAAGGCGGAAGCGGTGATGTCTTCGAACTGGAAACCGCCCAGGTTGCGCCATAAACGGCTGCTCCCTGAAAGGCCGGCGAAGAAGGCATCGACCCGGCCATCGCCATCGATGTCCGAAGCGGTGACGCCGCCGCCGTCGAGCAGGAGTTGGTTGGTGAGGTGCCGGGATTCGGGAACGAAATTGGTGAAGGCAAGTCGTGTGACCGCGGGATCGAGTCGGGTGAAGCCAGAGCGACCCTCGGTGGGGACGGAAAGGGGTCTCGAACGGACAGGACCTTCGCCGGGCAGATCGGCGGAGAGAGCGGTTGAAGCGAGGTAAAGGAACCCGATGACGACGAGGTGCCGACGCCAGTTGAAGGGCGTGTGGCGTGGAGAAGAAGGGAGAAGGGCGGGTGGGTTCATGGCAGTACCGTCAGTTTGCCCTGGGTATCCACGGTCACCCGACGCGCGTCCTTGGGCAGGTTGGATTCCGTCTTGTGACCGCCGGGCCAGCGGACCTCGAGGGCGACGGGAGAATCAGGGGTGGTGAGGACGGAGGTGGGCGAAGGGCAGCTCCAGTAACCGCCGCCGAGGGTGACGGTGCGGAGCGGGCCGTGGGCGGACGCGGACTTGAGACGCAACTGGGCACCGGCGGCGGTCGGGTTGCCGGGCGGGCCGAGCAGACGGACGCGGATGCCGGGTCGGGCGTTGAGGTTGCGGAACAATTTCAGGCGGGCGCCGTTCTGGGCGATGGCGACGTCGGTGCGCCCGTCCTGATCGAAGTCGGCGACGGCGGCGCCGCGGGCTTCGCCGGGGACATGGATGCCGGAGGTTAAATGGGGGATGGATTTGAAACGACCGTCGCCGAGACCTTGGAGCAGGAGGCCGAGGCCGGCGTCCTGGCGGGCTTCCTCGGGATGCAGCGGGAAGAAGTTCTGGCCGAGCACAACATCGTCCCGGCCATCGCCGTCGAAGTCGGCCACAGCGATGCCGAACACGGGCGACATCTGGGCCTCGACCGGGAGGGGTTGGGGTTCGAATCGGCCGCCGCGGTTGATGAGGATCAGGGAGCGGAGTTCGCGTGCTTCGAGTCTGGGGAGGGTGGCGAGGGTGTCGCCGAAGATGGTGGCGAGGGTGGATTCACCGTAGCGCCCGTGGGTGCCGATGCGTTCCTGGATGAAGGGCATGGCGGCGGCGACTGAACCGAACTTGCGCAACGGAAGCTCCGTGTCGCCGGGGCCGGCGTAGCTCTGGAGGACATCGACGGTGCCCGACTGGTCGAGGTCGCCGTGACGGATGCGGAAGGGGAGATGTTCCGCGGTGGCCGAGGGAAACACGTTGAGGCCCCAGTTGCCGACGATGAGATCGGGTTGGCCGTCATTGTTGAAGTCACCGGTGGCAACGCCCTGCCACCAACCGGTGAGATCAGCAAGCCCCCAGCCATCGGTGCGGTCGACCCATTGGGTGCCGTCGCGGGCGAGGATCCGGATGGGTCCCCATTCGACGGCGAGCACGAGTTCGGAGATGCCGTCGCCGTCGAGATCGACCCAGAGCGCGTCATTGACGAGACCGAGGTTTCTCCAGCGTTGGACGGGGGAGAGACGGCCGGCGGTGCTGCGGAGGAGGAGGGTGTCGGAAGCGGCGGGATAACCCCCGGGGATGGCACGGCCGCCCACGACGATTTCGAGGGAGCCATCGCCATCGGCATCGGCGGCGGCGAGTGGGCCGGCGGTGATGTTCTGGCCGAGGACGGCTTCGCCGCTGACCTTGCGGGTGAGGTCGAAGATCCGGATGCAACCGCCGTTGGTGAGCCCGTCCTCATAGTTGCTGGAGCCGGCGAGCAGGGCGGGTGGGAAGGGCACGATGGTGGTCATGTCACGACCGGACGGCCGGTTGAACGGGGCGTCGAACCAGCGTTGGAAACCGCCGCGGCCATCGCCGAGGAACACCCCGGGCAACCCGCCCTGACCGGTGCCCACGAGAAGATCGTCGTGACCGTCGTCATTGATGTCCGCCCAGGTCACTCCGGGCCCGGCCTGCGACAGGTTGCGTGGCAACAACGGTTGACGGGCGAAGTCGTCCCACACGTTTTCGCCATGGGTGAAGTTCACGCGGTCGGACACTTCCTCCATCCAACGCGGGGCCGGAGCCGGTGGAGTCGCAATGGGAAGGGCGCCCTGTTCAATTACTTCACAGACGCGACCCGGGGGAACGTTGGTGAGGAGTGAACGGAAGCCGGAACGCCAGGTGACCTCGACGGTGAGGGATCTGGCGGATCCCGCGGCAAAGACCCGGATGGGGTCGTCAGAAGAAAGGTAACGTCCGCCGGCGATGATCTCCTGGGTCTGTTCGACGGGACCGCCGGAGACGCGGATGCGGGCGCCGATGCCGCGGGTGTTGGGTGCCCGACCCTTGAGACGGACGGGGAGACGGGGTGCGGTGGCGTCGTTGCGATACAGGGTCGGGGGTGCGTTGAGATTGTTCACCACGAGATCCAGGTCGCCATCGCCGTCGAGATCGCCGGCGGCCATGCCGATGCCGACTTCGGCGATGTCGAAACCCCAGGCCTTGGAGACGTCTTCGAAGCGGAGTCCGCCGAGGTTGCGGAAGGCGGCATTGGGGGCGTTGAAACGGCGGAAGTTCTTCCGGAGATCGAGCTGCTGGCGGGCGGTCATCCGACGCTGGCTTTTCATGGCTTCGGCGGCGTCGCTGACATCGATATCCATCATGTCCATCTCGTGACCGTTGGAAATGAGGAGGTCTTCGTAGCCATCGAGATCGACATCCAGGAAGACAGGGGTCCAGGACCACTCACTGGCGCTGAGACCGGCGAGACGGCCCACCTCGGCGAAGGTGCCGTCACCGCGCCCGCGGAACAGGGTGTTGTGGGAAAACTGGGGGCGGTCTTCGTAGACGCCGACGGATGCCATCCCGGGTGGGAGTCCGGACACCTGAAGGTTCCGGAGCGCATGATTCCGGCTCAGCATGTCGGCCACGAAGAAGTCGGTGAATCCATCGCGATCGACGTCGGCGGCATCGATGCCCATGGAGAAGGCGCTGGTGTTGCGCAGGTCGAGCAGTGGAATGGCCTGGAACCGGAGCGGACCACCGGGTTGGGTGCGGTTGACCCAGAACCGGTCTGGCGACTCGAAGTCGTTGCAGACGTAAATGTCGGGCAAGCCGTCGCCGGTGAGGTCCCGCGCCATGACGCTCAGGCCCCAGTCGAGCGGGATGTCGGTCGAAGGCCGACCGCCTTCGTCGAGGAAGGTTCCGTCCGACCACGACACCGGTTTGAAATTCCAGCCACCCTGATTGAGGAGCAACAGGTCGGGCTCCCCGTTCTCGCGGACCGTTCCACCGGCGAGGAAGAAGCGGCCGGCCAGATCCTCGTCGGTGGTCGGGCGTCCGTTGTACTGCACCACCCGCGGACCCTGGCCGTCGTCGCGGACCGAGAACCGTGCCGTCGGATCGTCCCGGATGCTCGCGATGCGATAGTTCGCGACGTAGAGGTCGAGATCGCCGTCCCCATCGAGATCGGCGACGGCCATGCTCATGCCGGCGCGGCCCGGGTTCACCACGGTCTTCTGGGTGAATCGACCCTTGCCATCGTTCGACCACAGGGAAGTTCCACGCCCCAGCGTGTTGACGATCAGATCGAGCGAACCGTCGCCGTCGAGATCGGCAATGGTCACCCCGGTGACATCGATGCCGGCGAAGGAGACGCCGGAGGTGGCGGTGACGTTGGTGAAACGCCAGTTGCCCAGGTTGCGGAACACGGACCCCGCTCCGTCCAGACCGCCCAACACCAGGTCGGGGAGACCGTCGGCATCGATGTCTCCGATGGCGACGCCGCTGCCGTTGAGGGGGATCTGGTTGGTGAGGTAACGGTCGGGATCGATGCGGTTGGTGAAGGCGAGGCCGGCGGCGAGGGGTTCCATGCGGGTGAAGCCGTCGGCGTGACTGGCCCCTACGGCCAGCAGGAGCGCGACAATGCTACGCAGAAAACGACCCACGGTGGACACGTGGGAGAGGATTGGATGCAGGTCCGGGGATGGCGAGGAGGAACCACTGAAGGAACGAATGCCCCCGGGAGCGCGGACATTCCTGTCCGCATGGGATGGGCATTGAGATGCGGGATGAATCCCGCGCTCCCGGGAGGGCTCACGCGAAGAAGACAGGCGGGGGAGGGGAGCCTGGCTGGGTGGTTGACGGGTCATCGTGCTCGTACTCGAAAACCTCCTTTCGATTGGAGCGGCGAGGATGGCTCGCCGGGAGGATGGAGGCCGGCGAGCGAACGTCGCCGTTCCGTGGAGGCGAGTCCTAATCGCCGGCTTTAACCTTACGGGCGATCAGACGTCGCCGTTCCGGGCGAGGTGGTTTCCGGCGGGTTGCTGGCGATGATTCGGGCTTTGCCGAGGTCGAAGGGGTTCATCTCGAGCTGGACGAGGTCGCCGATGGCGAGGTTGGTGGAGGACTTCTTCATCCGGGCCGAGAGGTGGGCGAGTACGACGTGGCCGTTGGGCAACTCCACCCGGGACAAGGTGTCGGGGAGCAGTTGGCGGACGATGCCGTGGACCTGGATGGGTTCCTCTTTGGAAGTCATGCGTGGGTGGACCGACGCGCCGGAAGGGTGGGGGAACGGTCCGGTTCAAGGCTGGAAAGGTGGGGATGGGTAGGCAAGCGGCATTTCGGTGTGGGACGACAGGAGGATGGTCAGCGGCGGGGTCGCGGCCCAGGATCGGGGGCATGGCGCGACGCGAACGATGGCCGGTGGCACTCACGGTGGCGGGATCGGATTCGGGCGGGGGTGCAGGGATCCAGGCGGACCTCAAGGTGTTTGCCTCGCTGGGTGTGCATGGAACCAGTGCGATCACCTGTCTGACGGCCCAGAATCCCGGGGGTGTCCAGGCGGTCGAAGCGGTGACGCCGGGGTTTCTGCGGGCGCAACTGGAAGCGGTGTTGGGTGGATTGCCCGTGCGGGCGGCGAAGACCGGGATGCTGTGGGATGTCTCGTTGATCCGGGAGGTGGTGGAATGGTGGAGGGTTGGGGAGCGACCGCCATTGGTGGTGGATCCGGTGATGATGGCGACAAGCGGCGCGGTGTTGTTGAAGCCGGAGGCGGTGGCGGCGATCCGGGACGAACTGCTGCCGTTGGCGACCTTGGCGACACCCAACCTGGACGAGGCGGCGCACCTGTTGGGCCGTGGATTGACGAGTGTCGATGACCTGCGGGAGGCGGCGCGTGAGCTGCATCGGCGACATGGCTGCGCCTTCCTGGTGAAGGGGGGACATCTGAAGAGCCGCCGTGAGGCGGTGGATGTCCTGTGGGACGGGCGGAAGGAGGCGTTGTTGGTGGCGCCCTATATCCGGGGAGTATCAACCCATGGCACGGGCTGCACCTATTCGGCATCGATAGCGGGTCACCTGGCGTTGGGACTCAAGCTCTGGGATGCCGTGGAAGCCGCCAAGGTGCAGGTGACCGACGCCATCCGGAACAGCGTCCGGATCGGGCGTCACATGGCGTTGCGGGTATAGATCAATCCCCCGGAGGTCGATCAATCATTGGTCAGCAGGTTATAGAAGAAGCTGTCGCAATCGTTGTCCGGGGCGAGGCCGGCCTGGCCGACACCGCGAAGCGTGGCGGGGGCCAGGGTTCCGACCCCCGTGCCGAGCTTGGTGAGCCCGTTGCCCAGCAGACTACCCAACCCGCCTCCGAACAGAATGCCGGTTCGTGCACCGGTCATCCGATATAACCCCGCGGCCCCGCCGCCGAAGACGATGCGGCCCTGGGCGAATCGGGCGAAGCCTGCCCCGGCGGCACCTCCCACGGCCCCCTGCGCGCCGCCGATGAAGATGTGGAGGGCGACGCGCTTGGCGGTGATGCGGTCGCCCTGGGCGGTGAGGGCGAGGCAGATCACGTCGATGGCCGGGGTGATGAGCGCAGACCCGATGGTCTGATAGATGACGGCCCTGCTGATGGTGAGTTGGCCGACCCGCACGGTGCTGGAGATGGCCTGGGTGATCTGGAGTTCAGGAAGGGAGAAGGAAATGGAAATGCTCCCGGACGGATCCATGTGGTTCAACGGATCGTTGTACACATAGCGATGCAGGTTGGGATCTCCGGCGGCGAACCTCACTCCGTCCTCGGACAGGAAACGTCCGGTCTCCGAATCGTAGATCCTGCTTCGATAGTGATAGAGGCCGCGACCGAGATACTCCCGGCCGGTGAAACCGAATCGGAGATCCGCCAGATTGTTCTCACCCGATACCACCCGCCCGAAGGAGTCGTATTCGATGGTGTTCTGAACCGTGCCATCGGAACCGGCCACACCGCGGACGGATCCGATCTGGTCGGCCAGGATCCATTGGGTGCCCCCGACGGGAGTCCAGCGGGCGAGCAGACCGTCGGCGGTAACGTCGTAAAGGTAACGGGCAACGACGTTGCCGCTTCCGTCGTAGTCGGCCCACGGATTGGAGCGGTCATGGACGGTGAAAAGGACGGCGCCGTTGACGTCACGCCGGATCAGGCGATCAAACGGATCGTACTGCAACGAGATGGAATCGAGGACAGTACCGGATGAATTCCGGGTGATGATGGCGGTGACGCGGTTCCGATGGTCATAGGTGAAGGAGCGGACATTGCCGGTTCCCAGCACCAGTTCGGATACCAGGTTGTTCTCGGCGTCGTAGGTATAGGAACGCTGCTGATCCTGAGCGGGCAGACCCCGGCCGTTGAGCGTCACGTTGCCGCCACGGTGCGAATCGATCCGGGTGCCGTTGGCATCGACGGTATAGGATTCGTCGGGAAAGGCGGGCGCGGAGTGGTTGGCCGAGATGAGCTGGTGGGTGTTGTCGTAGTCATAGGTGGTGGTGTTGCCGAGGAGCGTTGAGGAGTTGATGCGACCACTGGCGTTCCGGGTGAAGGAGAAGTCGAACCCGGGTGCAGCAACGGTGCCGGCGGGGTTGAGGTGCGAGACGTTGAGGATCTCGCCTTCGAAAGGATCGCGTTCGATGCGCGTGCGGCTGACGAGGGCGGAGGCGTTGAGGGCGGCGTGCCGGGCAACCTCGGTGGGCAGTCCGTCGGGATCATGTTGGAACTGGACGTGATGCGGAGCAAGTGACGCGCCGGACCAGGTGGTCCCGGTGAGGTCGCCGTTGGCGGAATGGGAACGGCCGACGCGGACCCCGGTGTTGTCGGTGATGGCGGAGATGAGGCCGCTGGAATGATAGGCGGTCATCAGGCTGACCTGGGGTTGGCCCTGGGATCCGAAGTTGGAAATGGACATCAACATGCCGTTCATCCCGTAGGTCATCCGGTAGCGGGTGCTGCTGTCCTGGATTCCGGTCAGGGCGCCGAAGGCATTGAATTCGGCGCCGATGGATTCGACGACCTCGCCGGTCACCGGATCGAGCCAGTCCTCGCGGATCTGACGGTTGTGGGAATCATAGGCAAAGGTCCGGACATAACCGCGCCGGTCGGTATGGCGCACGATGTTGCCATTGCCGTCATAGACCGACGCGATGCGGTTGCCGGCGGGATCAATCTCCGCGGTGCGCCGGCCATCGGCATCGTATTCGTACCGGGTGATGCGGCCGTTGGGATCGGTGATGGCGGTGAGCCGGCCGGCGATGTCGTGGGAATAGCGGACGACGATGTCGTCGGAGGAATCTCCGTTGTCGGTGACGACGGTGATGTCCTCGATGAGGCGTCGGGCGGAGTCATAGGAGAACTCCTTGATGCGGCCCATGGGATCCACGACGCGGACGACGTCGTTGTTGGAATTGTAGAGGAACCGGGTGGGTTCATTGGAACCGGTACGACGTTCGAGGAGGTTCCCCATGGCGTCGTAACGGAAGGTGGTGAGGTTGCCGCGTTGATCGGTGATTTCGAGGGGAAGCCCGCGTGAGTTGTAGGTGAAGCGGAAGGTGTCGCCGCCGATGGTGACCCGATTCGGGTGCCGGTGCGGGTTGGTGGAATCGTACTCGAAGGTACGAACGCTTCCGTCGTAGTCGGTGAACTGGGTGATCCGGCCGGAGGGATCGTACTGGAGGGTTCGGACGCGACCGAGTTGATCCCGGACTTCAATGGGACGTCCGCCGGTGTCGCGCACCACCCGGACGGAGATGTTGGTCATGCCCTGGGCGGACCGGATGACGGCCTGGACGGGCCGGTTGAAGGCGTCGTAGGTGGTCTGGTGAACGGTGCCGGAGGCGGCGGTGAGGGTGAGGAGATTGCCGCGCGAATCGTAGGAGAAGGTGGTGCGGTTCCCGTTGGGATCGACGAGCGCGGTTTCCTTGTCCGGATTGGCGGGGTCACCGTACTCGATGAGGGTGACGGCGCCGGTGGGCGAGACTTCGCGGACGATATTTCCCCGCGTGTCATACAGGAGTTGGGTGACGTTGCCCAAGGCATCGGTACGGGTGCCGTCGAACTGGCCGGGTTGATTCGATTGGCTGGCGATGACATTGCCGTCGCCGTCCTCGACCCGAGCGAAGCGGCCGTCCTCATAGATCACCCGGCGTGTATGACGTCCGCGGGCGGCGTCGACGGGATCAGCGATGCGGTCCAGGTAATGGGCCGGGCGCCGCAGATAGGAAAGCGAGGTGACACCGCCATTGGGATCCTCGACGGCGACGAGATCGCCATTGGTGTCGTAGCGGTATTGGGTGGCGGAGCCGTCGGGGGCGGTGATGCGGGTGATGCGACCGCGGGAATCGCGGGTGAGGGCGACGGCCTGGCCGCTGCTGTGGGTGATGGCGCTGCGGGTGAAGGTGACGAATTGACCGGCGCGATCGGTGATGCGTTGGAGGCCGGTGCGTTGGTCGTAGGCATAGACGGTGCCTTCGCGCGTGGTGAGACGGTAACGGTCGGGGTTATATCCGAACGGAAGCAGCGGGGTATAGACCGCGCCGGCTTCATCGACCTGCACCCGTTCGTAGTCGGACGGGGCAATGGTCAGGATGTCGTAAACGCCGGGGTCCGGTTCGAAGAAGGGCTCGTGATCGACATAGAGGAAGCGGTTGCGGGGGTTGCGGACATTGAAGGTGAATCCGACGCGCCGGCCCTCGGGGTTGGTGAGGAAAACCCGGGTGCCAATCTCGAAGGGTGTGGCGAAGAAATAGCTGTCGCCGGTGTCCGGCACGGTCTCGCGGATCTCGGGATCACCGATGTCGAGGGACCAGCCGTGGCCGAAGTCGCCCGAACGATTGGCATTGAGGGTGTCGTAGATGCGTCGGACGCGGATGGGGACGCCGGCGAGCGGGATGTTGAGGTCTTCGAATTCGAGGCGGAAATTGCCAAGTTTGGCTTCGCCGGAGACATGGATCAGGAGGCCGTCGGCGAGGCCCCGCCCATTGGAGTTGAAGGCGCGGAGACGGAGCACATAGGAACCGTTGCGCAGGAGGGTGGGATCGAGGGTGCCCAGCCGGCCATTCTGGACGGGGGAATTGCCGGAGCCGAGTTCCACCCAGCTGGCATTGGGATTGTTGAGGGTGTTGAGGGAGACTTCCTCGGACGGGGCGATCTCAAGCTTCCAAGAATCCAGGACTCCGGATCCGGCGCCGATGGTGCCTCGGACTTCGGTGAGGAAGCCGATATCCGATTCGGGAGCGGGCGCGGTGAGGGCGACGCTGGGGGTGGAGGTGTCGCCGGAATCGAACTGGATGGTGGCGAGGCTGCCGAGGCCGTTGGTGTTGAAGGCTTGCAGACGCAGGATCCACACCCCGTTGTTGAAGGCAGGATCTGAAAGGGAGGCGAGCGGGGCGAGGGTCGCCTCGGAAGAGCCCTCGGCGAGGCGGGTCCAGGCAACGGCAGGATCGGTGAGATCCTCGGCATTGACCTGGGAACGCGGGGCGTAGTCGACGATCCAGTTTGCCAGCGCACCGCCGTTGGCCGAGACCGTGCCGACCAGGACAGAACGGTCGTCGGTGGGCTTGGTGGGTGCGGTGATCCGGGTCAGGGGACGGATGGCGGTGCCGGGGCTTGAACCAGTGCTGTCCGTGGGGCCGGAGAAGTCGGTGGCGACCGGGTTGAAAACGACGGTGGCGACGCTGCCGAGGCCGCCGGTGCTGACCGCGGTGAGACGGAAGACGAAGGTCTGGTTGGGGAAATCAGCAGGATCGAGGGTGGTGAGGAGGTTGTTGGTAAAGCCAGCGGCACCCTGTTCCAACAATGTCCAGTTCACCGCCGGATCCAGGAGATTCGTCGTGTTCACGCGGTTCTGCGGCGCGTAGTCGAGGAACCATCGCTGGAGGGTGGTGCCGGTGGTGGAAACCGTGCCGCGAAGGAGGGTGCGGTCGTCCGCGGGCGAAAGTGGGGCGTTGAACGAAGCGACCGGGCGGACGCCGGATCCGGTGCCGGTGACCTGCCCGGGGCCGGTGGTGGAACTGCGTCGGGGATTGAAGACGACACTTACCATGGAACCGAGGCCGGTGACGTTCCGGGCACGGAGCCGGAAGGCGATGGGTTCATCCGGAAACTGGGACGGAACGATGGTCGCCAATTCGGCGGCATCGAAGGAGTTGGTGCCCTGGGCCAGGGCCTGCCAAAGGACGGCTGGTGAGGCGAGGTTGGCGGTGTCGACCCGGGCCAGGGGCGCCCATTCAAGTGCCCATTCATCAAGGATCCCGCCGTTGGGATGAACGGTGCCAATGAACCGGGTCGGATCGTCGTTGGTCGACCGCGGGGCTTGGAACGAGACGCGGGGACGGAGATCGCTGGTAGTTCCGGTGGTCTGTCCGGGCGGAGCCACTGCGATGGTTCCCGGCTGGTCCGGGACCGGTGAGGCCGGATCGAGCACCCGGATGTGGGAGGTGATTTCGGAAACCTGTTCGGCGGAATCGACCGCGACCGCGCGCAGTTCGATGAGTGCGGGAACAGTGAACTGGGTGGTGATGGAACGGGTTTCATCCAGGGTGACTTCGAGGCCGTCGATGAAGAGCCGGACACCGGCGAGTTGCTGGTCGTCTGCGGCCAACACCTGGATGCCGACCGGATCACCGGGGAACAGGGCGGGACTTGTCTTGGCGATGTAGACGGTGGGGGGGAGATCAACGGGGCTGACGCGGACATTGAACTCCTGGACATCGGTAAGACCGTCCGGGTCGGTGGCCACAATGGCGAAGGGGAAATCTCCCGCGGCGTCGGGCTGCCAGTTGAGGACGCCGTTGGCGGGGTTGAGTGAAGCGCCCGGGGGAGAATCGCGAAGGGTATAGGTGATGGTGCCGCCGTCGGGATCAATGGCCTCTGAATCGTAGGAATAGACGTTGTCGAGGAATTCCTGGGTGAAGCCACTGTAGATGACGGAGTCCTGGGAATAGTTATAGAACCCGAACCGTCCGCCGGTGAAGGTGTTGTCTTCCACTTCCAACCGGTCGAGCAATGTGCCCGCTTCGCGCACCTCAACCACGATGCGGCCGGCGCTGAATTCGAGGGAAATGTCGTAATCCTGGAAATCCCGCCAGGGGATGTCGTTGGGTGCGACGAGCACGGTGGTGTTCTCGCGATCCCGGTCGGACCACCAGAAGTCCGGTTCGGTGAACACCCGGTCGCCGGCGTCCACGCGTTTGATGCTCATGCCGCGCAGGGCGAGGCCGCCGACAAAGCCCTGGGATCCCTGTTTCCAATCAAACAGATAGAACTGCTTGTTGTTCTGGTAGCCGAAGATGAAGCCCATCAGGTCGTCGTCCGAGGAGGTGTCGACACGGAAGCGGCCAGTGACGCGCAGGTTCTGGAAGCTGCGGTCGCTGACGAGGGCGGAAGGTCGTGAATTGCGGGTTTGTTCAACCGAAAGTCCGTCCGGCGCGATGATCCATTGGGAGACGGTCTGGCTGCCGGGCCAGCTTTCAACCGTCCAGGTCGAGAGGTTGAGCGGTTCGGGAGCCCGCACCCGACCCAGGGCAACCCCCGGAGGCGGTTCGGAAACAAAGTGCGGCGCATAGGCAACGCGTCCGAGGTATTCGAAATCCAGTCGGTCCGTGGCCACCACGGTTCCGCCTGCATCCCGGGCTTCCACCCTCAATTGGAAGAGACCCGGTGCCAGGGGTGCACCGTTGAGTTGATCCAGAAACGCTTCATCCAGGATCGCGCGCCCGGATCCGACCCGCGAGGTCACGTCGATGCCGGTTCCCCCATTCAATCCCGCCGTCCAGGTGGTGACGGGGGCGAAATCCGTGGTGTCCATGCCGACCGCATAGAGTGCGGTGGCCCGGTCCGACGGACTTTCACCGGTGTCGTTCTGGAGGAAGAGATGGATCGCGGGACGCGACGGCAGGAGGGTAAAATAGGTGGCCTCGACCCGCGCCCGATCCGCTTCATCCACCCGGTCGCTGATGTCGAAGTCGAGGAAGGACTGGTAGAGCGGCGCTCCCAGCAGTTCCTGCCAGGCGGATCTCAGGATGGAGCTGTCGAGGAAATCGACGTCGCGATCCCCATCGCTGTCTCCCGACAGTTGATGGAAGGAGAAGGTGAAGTCCGGCAGGGGCAGTCCGTTGACCTCAAAGAGCGCGCGGCGCGCGGGGTCGAGCAGGGTGTCGCGCTCGATCCACCCGATATAGTTTCCGTCCGGCAACAATGCTCCCGGGTTCCGGTCCAGCATCCAGTTGGCGGATTGGTTCCTGGGATCATAGATCAGTTCTGTCGCGGAAAGATCGATCTCGGTTCCGGTCTCGACGTGCCGCAGGCGGAGGGTGCCGGGCTGGACGCGACCGGCGACATTGCGGTCGAAGCGGACACCGATCGTCTGGATCATGGAACGCTGCGGTTGGCCCGCGTTGATCCAGGGTTCAATCACCTGGGGCAACTCGGCCGGGTCGGGCGGAAACTGGGCGCGTGCATCGGGGAGGATGGCGAGCAGGGTGAGCAGGAAGAGTGCGGTGGAGCGGGGAAGAAGGCTCATGAACATGGCGGAGGAAGGGGAAAAGGGTGGGAGCGATGCGGCATTCATTCGGAGGTCAGCCGATAGAAGCGGTTGGTGGCGGGGAACGATTCGGTCTTGGGTGGGCCGTTATCCAACCATTGGATCCGTTCACCGGTTCCGATGACATCCGGGACGCTGACCTTCCAGGTCATCAGGTCGTCGCTGTACTCGATCCTATAGGGTCGGTCCTTTCCGGAGAGGAACTCGACGAGCAGGCCACCGGCATCCCGGCGCAGCACGCGCAGGTTGACATCCAGCAGGCCCAGGGATCCTGGATCCGGTGGGGTACCGCCGGGTCGGGCGACAGTGAAGGTTGGGATGAAGTTCAGGTCGCGGCTGGGCCGGTAATATTCGAGAACGAGGGAAACGGCGGCGCCCGGGGCCAACTGGGTCAGAACGTCGATATAGGGAACGCCATCGATCATGCCGTGTGCATTTCGCAGTTGGACGTTGTCGGGCAGTGAACCGACGAGGATGCGGAACCCGGCGAGGGTTCCGCCGGTGGTGTTGGACACGGTCACCCGTTGTTCAAGCAGACCGGTCTGGCGTTGGAGGGTGACCGGACCGGATTCGGTGAGTTCCGGCAGGGATTGGCCCACGATCTCGATGGTGGCGGGCAGGAAGGTGAGGACCGGGTCGAGCGTTCTGGATTGGCCGGTGACAAAGATGTTCTCGGTGACACCGAGTTCGTTCCACGGTGCGAGCTGAAGGTCGTAGGTGCCGGCGGGAAGATTGCCGATGCTGAAGGTGGCGATGGTCGGTACCAGCAGGGTGGGGCGGTCGATGGAGAAGGCGGTCGATGATTTGATCCGGCCGGTGCCGTTCCCTGCAACCGACTGGCGCGGGCCGGTGAGACGCACGCCGTCGTGTTGAAGCACGGTTGCGGGCACGGGAGTCACCACCCCGGCCAGGTTGCCGGACCGGTCCCGGACCGTGAGGATTGTTCCCTGACTATAGAGACCGCCAGCGGGCACCGGATCGATGACGATGGAACCCGTCACGGTGGCTCCGAGGGGGGCGGTATAAGTCGGGCGATCGAAACCGATGGTGGTGGGCCCGGGTTGGCGTGCCGCGGCACAAAGGGGGATCAACAGGGCGAGCGCGGTTGATAGGGGAGTTTTCATGGAGGAAATCGGGTTAGAACCGGAAGCGGACGCCGGCGGTCAGGACGAAGGAGTGGCTGAAGGACAGTTCCGCGGCGGATGAACCGGCGCGGATGGCGAAGTCATCCAGGTATTGGTATCGGCCGCTGAGGAGGAAATCCCAGCGCTCGGTGAGGCCATAGGTTGCGGCGAGCCCGAGGTGGAACCCGGGAAGGAGTGAAGTCCGGTCATCCTGGTCGCTGGTGGTCCCGAGGACACCGCCGGGTCCGGTGACTTCGGATTGATGCGCGTAGCTGCCGTCGGCGATGGCGAGGGAGATGCCGCCTTCGAGTTCAAGGGAGCAACGGTCCGAGAACGGGATCTCGATCCAGGCCCCGAAGCTGGATGAAACCAGGTCCACTTCCAGTTGGCGCATTCCGCGGGAGGTGGAGCCTCCGGGTACGATCGATTCGGTGCGCGATGCGGCGGTGGAGATCAGGGCCCCAGGCCCGGTGAAATTGCCGTTGTAGGGAGCGAGCGGCGGAATCACGCCATTGAAGGCGAACCGGTCGGTGATGCGACGTGCATTGAGCGGGACCGAGCCGGAATCTTCGACATCGAATCGGGCGTAGTGGAGTCGGCTGGAGAATCCCCAGGGCAGGACGGTTTGATTGAACTCCACCCGGCCCATTTCGCGCAGGGCGAACAGTTCAAAGCCCGGAGCGTTTTCCGTGGTGTGACTCGATCCGCCGCCGGCAATTCCCTGGGTGACGGAGAGAGCCAGACTGCCGCCATTGGCGGGATCGAACTGGCTGTCGTTGGAGTAACCCCAGTTGCTGGTGAGGGTGGTATCGCCGCTGATGTCGGCGCGCACGTAGCCGTCGTCGTATTCGCCGAAGCCGGGGGTTCCGCCGGGAGGCAGGGGCAGGGCAGCGGGATTGCCGCCAAGGCCGTGGAACCGGGCGGGGACATTCAGAAAATGGGCGTATCCGAAACCCACCCGCCATTTGCCGGCCGGTTCACGGATCCGGCGGATGTCATCCCGTGGACCGACGCCGGATTGCGCGTCCTGGGCAGCGAGAGTGTCGGCCAGGAGAGCACCTCCGATGACGAAGCGGACGAGGAGGCGGATGCGAGAAAAGGGTTTGTGTGAGGGGAAATCTTGCATGGCTGGGGCGACAATTTGGAAGTGACTAGCCCCATGCAGGCACGCTCTGTAAAGGATAAAGGTCCCGATGGGGAAAATCCCGGAGAGGGTTTGAGCGGTGAAGTGGGTGTCAGGATGTCCCAGAAACTGCTGTCGAGACCCTCAACATCGCTCCATTGCGGTTACTTGAGTCATGGTCACCAAGCCCCCGTTTTCCCCTGCCAATGACGGGACGGCCGCAACGCTCTTGTGGCTCAGAAACCCGCCCAAGTAACCGGCGCCGATCCTTGTCTTTGCGGTGATGCCTGGTCCGCCGCGGCCACGACCCATCACGTTGTCCGCTCCGTCCGACACCTGAATCCGCAAAGGTCGAGCCGGGGGAAAGGCCTTCAACAGGCCAAAGATTTGTCAACTGTATGGGACTGACCCCATCGATTCTCAGGACTGGACGGCCTGGCCCTGGCTTCGGCGGCGCCAGGCGACTCCGCCCACCGCGGCCACGAGCAGGCCGGCCGCGGCGTAAGTGTCGGCTTCCGGCACCAAGCTGTAGTTGTAGATGAGCTCCACACTGCCGATGGCCGAGCCAGAGACTCCGCCGACACCGCTACCGGAAATGACATAGGCTGTATCCCAATCAATGGGGAAGGAGTTGGCGCCCAGGACGACCGCTAGGAGCGAGGGGTTGTAGGTCACGCCTGCATTGCTGACCAGAAACAGGTCGGGGTCGGCGACGCTAAAAGCAAGGGAGACGGGTTGGTCAGTTGGCCCTCCGTCCCCGTCGCTATTGCTATAGCCACCATTGCTGAGCCCGTTGAGGCGATAGCCGCCGCTAGCCGAGGCATTGAAACTGCCACTGGGATCACCCGTCACCGTGCCGCTCGCGGCGAAGTCGATGGACCAATTGATCTGGAAGGATTCCAGGGTGCCCAGGGCTGGGTTGAAGGGTTGGAAGGTGCCGGTGAACTCTCCGAGAGTGACGACCGTTAGGGGCAACGGCCCTGAATTGGAGAAATTGAAGGGGACGGACTGGGTGACGGATTGCGCCACGGCTTGGAGTCCGGCATTGGCGAGCAGGAGGCAGGGAATGAGGTAAAGGGTCTTCATCAGGGATTATAATTGAATTGTCTTGATAAGAATCAGCGTTCTGTTTTCGCGAATTGATTTATGTTTTTGCACGTTGTGGCGATGGAACCGGCACGTCAAGTGGGCTTTGGGTCCGTTGACGGGAGGAGGAGGCAATGGGGTCAGTTCCGTAATATTGACAATCGGCCAGCAGGGCTTTGGCATCGTCCGATGTCCAGGTCGCTTTGTACTCGCTTTGGTTGGTGTCATCCTCGGAGCCCGTCTGAAAACTCCCAAGAGCGCTGTTTCCAGGGAGGAGAGCTGTTTCCCAGTGGGGCACGGCCAGCCGACCCCATTGATTTCATGCTCTGTAAAGGATAAATGTCCGATGGGGAAAATCCCGGAGAGGGTTTGAGCGGTGAAGTGGGTGTCAGGATGTCCCAGAAACTGCTGTCGAGACCCTCAACATCGCTCCATTGCGGTTACTTGAGTCATGGTCACCAAGCCCCCGTTTTCCCCTGCCAATGACGGGACGGCCGCAACGCTCTTGTGGCTCAGAAACCCACCCAAGTAACCGGCGCCGATCCACGTCATCGTGGTAGATGCTTGGTCCGCCGCGGCCACGACCCATCACGTTGTCCGCTCCGTCCGACACCTGAATCCGCAAAAGGTCGAGCCCGGGAAAAGGCCTCCAACAGGATAGACATTTGTCAACAGTATGGGACTGACCCCATTGCGTCCTACTCTGATACCAGAGCTCGGGTTGAAATCTTGTTTGGTGGAGGTGGAAAAAATCTATAACCGACCAAATATGTCCCTTTCGGCCCATCCAAACATCCGCTCTCGCAGGGAGGGCGGGTAGGAGTCAAAATATCCTCGCAAACTCGCAACATCTACAGGGTTGGGCGCGCTGTTCACCGGGGTGATCCAGTACCTACTATTGTCACCAAACGGTTCCCATACGGCGTATTCCGCGCCACGATACTCGAAGGAGATGTGAATTTCAGAACCACTGAACCTGGGGCGGCAAGTGATTCGAGAGGCGTCTGGATTGGACTGAATGATGTTCCTGATTCTAGTCAGGGAACTTTGTAACATGCTTACCTCAAAGGCAACCGCCTCCCCGCCTTCGCCAATGATTGGCCATGTTTTCATGGGTTTGACTCAGAGGTCGAATCGGGACGCGTCCAAAGCTTGGGCAATTGATTCGATCATTGTTCCAGGTGCAGTTCCCTAAGAAGGGGGGCGTGACTTCGTTCTTTTCGCATGCCCTCCCTTGCCCTCCTCAGTTCTCATTGGTTTCAGACAGCTTTTCAGGGCTCTGATTTCAACGTCTTCTCCCAATCTTCGGCCCCTACATGCCTTAGCCATGTATGATACGCATCCTCGGCCCCCGTCTCACCGGAAGAACGTGCCAGCTCCATCGATGCCTTTGCCTTGGCAAGGAAAACGGTGTTTGTTCCACCGGAAGCCATTATAAGTGAGACCAGCTCACCCCTCCTGCACACTGCCGAGCCCAGGAGTACCCCCTTGTGATACTCCTCAGCCGCTGCAGCATAGGCTTCCTGCTCAAATAACTTCGATCCTAGCGCAAAATGGATCTTGCCTGTAGGAGTCTTGGCCTTTTCGCAACCCCACAAAAATGGGGTGAGCACGATCAGTATCAGGAGCAGAAGGGCCTTCATAATTCAGATGCGGGGATCATGGTTTAGCCAGAAGTTATCGGCGGCGTCCCGGTGTTCTGCTCCTGCAGCAGCATGCCGTCTTCAGACCGATGCAAGGCATCCCACGCATGGTTGTTGGTCCACCATCGAGTGGCGATCTGCTGAGGTCGAAGGGCGCTGTGCATGCGGGCATTGTTGTAATCCCAAGCCACGGTGTCAGTGGACCACGGACCCTCTTCCGTTGCCAACAGTCCATTGGCATAGGAGCGCTTCGTTTGTGCATCCCGAAGTTGTTGGAGCGGGAATGGGGAGATTGCGTGAACGAGTACGAGTACGAGTACGAACTCATCGGCACACGGAGTGCGACCCCTCGTGCTCGCCAACAACTTCGGAAGGCACCGGTGCCGTCCCCTGTCTTCTTCGCGTTCTTTGCGGCTTCGCGTG
Source organism: Verrucomicrobia bacterium UBA6176 (assembly GCA_002422905.1). Taxonomy (GTDB): domain Bacteria; phylum Verrucomicrobiota; class Verrucomicrobiia; order Limisphaerales; family UBA9464; genus UBA6176. The sequence goes on along the minus strand of DITU01000007.1, from coordinate 52,358 downwards.
AAACCTTTTCCGGCAACGTACTAAGGGACAGGCTCGGGAAATCAGAAGGAGATGGCACGAGGGTTGGTCTTGCCCTTTCAGGGCGTGGAAAGGTTTGAGGGTTCAACCCAGCGCGTTGCGCCGGGCTGAGGAATGGATGCCCCTTCGGGGCGGCAAAGGATCCTCCGGGGACAGGCTCCTACCCCGGCTGCAACCCCTCCGGGGTTGATTCACCTTTTTGACCGGCACCCGGGGTGTCGCTTCGCTCACGCCCGGGCTACCGGCATCCATCCCTTTGGGATGTGGACGGGCTTGGGTGCAGTCGACGAGTTGCCCTGAATGACTGCTGCATTCTCAGAATGGGCACGGCTGGGTTTCCTTTCCGATGTGCGCCCGAGGAAGTTTCCACTCGTGGCTTGCCGCACGGGGGGTGGATTTCTAGCCTTGGGATCGTGAAGCGCCCGATTTCCGTTCTGGTGGGTTTGTCCATGCTGGTTTTGCCGCTCGCTGCGGTTGAGGTGGACACCGAGGACTTCATGCAACTGCGCGCCCGGGTGCTGGCCCAGGACGAGGCGCTGGAGAGTTTCCGGACGGCGATCCAACGGTTGCGGGACGATGTGGCCCGGTTGAAGAACGAGAACGAAACGTTGCGCACCCAGGTGAATGCCCCGCGCAATTACGCCACGCCGGAACAGATCACCCGCCTGACCGAGCAATTGCGCGAGGTGGATCGGAACCGGAGTTCGGACAAGCAGCAGATCCTGGATGCGATCGACCGGTTGAAGGCGCTGCCGCCGGTGGTGGTGCCGGTTCCGGACAAGCCCTCCAAGACGCCTCCGGTGAAGATCGGGGACAAGGCGGACAAGACCCCGGATAAAACCCCGGACAAGGCCCCCGACAAGGCCCCCGACAAGCCCGCCCCGACTGAACCGGAGATTCCGGCTGAGTATTATGAGCACGTCATGGGTGCGGGCGAGACGTTGGGAGTGATCATCGAGGCCTACAACAAGGAGCATGGCCTCAAGGTCCGGTTGCCCCATGTGATGAAGGCCAATCCGGAGATCAAGGATGCGCGCCGGATCCGGGTCGGGCAGAAGATCCGCATCCCGATGGTGAAGTGAATCAGGGGACGGATTAAGGCCGATCCTTCACCATCCCTCCATGAAGCTGCTGCGCCGTATCCATCTTTATCTGGGGGTCCTGTATGCCCCGATGCTCCTCTTTTACCTGGGGACCGGGTGGTATCAAACGGTGAATCCGGACCGGTTGAAGTCGGTGAGCGAAGCGGAAACGTGGGTGCAGAAGTCGCGGGTGATCCACACCGACCAGATCCTGCCGACGGATCGTGAGTTGCGGGAGCCGTCGTCGCCCCGGCTGTTCCAGTGGTTGTTGCACGGGATGACGGTGGCGTTGGTGGGAGCGACGGGGGTTGGGTTGGTGTTGGCGTTCCGGTCGGTTCGTCCGCAATGGCCGGTTTGGTTGGCGTTGGGGTTGGGGATTGCGTTGCCGGTGGGGGCGCTGTTGCTGGGGCAGGGCGGGTGACGGGGACGGGAAAGGGCGGGCGCCAAGCAGGGGAGGGTGACCAGTTCCAAGAGACAGGTCTGCGAACTCCCGAAGCCTGAAATATCTCACCACAGAGTTCACAGAGTTCACAGAGCCGGGAACCCGGATGGATCGGTTTACCCCGCGTCGGGCCTTCGACCCTCTGTGTTCTCTGTGTCCTCTGTGGTGAGCAACAACGACTTCGTCCTACCCAAGGGACAGGCTCAGCGCACGGATCGTTGAGGGTTCCGGACCACGAAACACACGAACGACACGAAAATGGGGGGAAGCAGGACTTCCTTCGCGTTCTTCGCGGCTTCGCGTGAAAACTTCTTCCGGACCGAGGACGATGAACCTATCGACCCCACCGGTCGCCGTGGTGGGCGGTGGGGACGGGTCAGGATTCGGTTTCGTCGGCGGCGATGGGAGCGTGGACGGGGCGACGGACGACGCGGGTGCCGGCGACGAGGTCGTGGAGGGTGCGGCGTTCGGGATGCATGGCGGCGAGGAAATAGCCGAAACCGAAGGCGGCGATGGAGGCGAGCTCGGCGAAGAAGCGGAGCAGGGCGCGCTGGAAGGTGATGGGGGAGCCGTCGACACGGACGACGCGCAGGCCGAAGAGCATCTTTCCGGGGGTGGCGCCAGTGCCGGCATGGAAGCCGACATTGTAGAGGAGGCGCAGGGGCAGGAAGGTCCCGAGGAACAGGGCGTAGAAGCGGAGGATCACACCGAGATCAGGCTTGTTGGTCATGGCCTCCTGCAAGGCGTTGAAGGTGTCGGCCCAGGGCAAGGTCACCAAACTGAACAACATGCCCACCGCGAGGGTGTCGACGACGAAGGCGGCGGCGCGCAGGGGGAAGTCGGCATCCCGGATGACGGGTCCGGGGGGAGCGATTGGAAGGACGGGAGGTGCGGCGGGGAGATCCCATTTGAACTCGGGCCAGGCGGAGGCCGGTTGCCAGCGTTGTTCGGATCCGTTCCACACCCAGGTCCCCGGACCGACGCGCCGATCCTCGATCCACTGGCGCAATTCGTCGACGGATCCGGCGGAGTACTCGCGGCCATCCGCGCCAATGATCTTGTAATCAACACCCTTCAATGGGCGGTGGATACGCCGGGGGCGGGTTGGCGGCAACTGTGTTTTTGGAGCCGACGACAGCAAGGATGAGGGCGGCGAGGATGAGTACGGCGCCAACGAGGCGCCCGGCGAGGACGCGTGGGCCGACGGAGGCCCGTTCGGTATTGCCGAACCAGCGTCCGGCCCACCAGACGAGGGCGATGCTCCACAGGCCGCGGGTGCCGTACACGATGTTGACCCCGGCGGCATCGCGCCAGTAGCCGATGGTTCCGGTGATGATGATGGCCTGGAGGGCGGAGAGGGCGGTGGCGATGCCGATCCAGTTCCAGGCGGCGCGCGGTGCGCGGAGGGATTCGCGGCCGAGGAAGGGCAGGATCAGGAGCGAAAGCAGGGCGAGGGAAGCGAAGAGGAGGGAGAGGAAGTTGAACACGCCGAAGTCGGCGGCCCAGAGCTGGATGAGGACGTCAGTGACCGCGAAGGCGGCGGCGCAGGTGAGGGACAGGGCGATGGTGACGCCGGTGCGACGGCCGCGATGGGCATCGGCAAGGCCCATGGCAAGGACACCGGCGGTGGTGAGACCGGCGGCGATCATCTGGATGGGAGTGACGGGCCAGCCGAAGGCGAGCCGGGCGACCAGGGCGACGAAGACGACCTTGGCGCCGAGCAAGGGGGAGGCGACGGAGACATCGCCGATCTTGAGGGCGACGACATTCATGAGATGGCCGCCGACGAAGGTGAGGGCGGTGAGGGCAGGAAGATGGGCGAGATGCCAGGGGATGGGTTTGGGATCGAGCCAGGCGAGTGGGAGGAAGGCGATGCCGAGGGCGACATTGTTGACGACGAGGGCGTGGGCGATGCCGGCGCCTTCAGTAAACGCCCGTTTGTAGACCAACGACCCTGCGGCGAAGGCGATTGCCGCCAGCAAGGGTAGGAATAGGTGCATCAAGCGGGGACAGCCTGCCCGGGGTTGCGGTTGGTGGGAAGGGGTGGGGCGCATTCGGGCACGACTCCCGGCAGGGAATGCGACCGGTGGATCGGCGACCGTTGGTTGCCATCCACGTGCTACCGGCGACAGGCTGTCGCCGCTCCAGGCCTGGAGCCTGTCAGGATTCGGCTCCCGTTCGGTGCCGGCCTGTGGTTGGGTGGGGACATGAAGGCGGTGCCGGTGGAGGCGGGGGAAGAGGATCAGCTTGCGCGACGCATGGCGTTGTTGGGCGTGCTGGAGTCGGATCTGGAGGAGACGTTCACGCGGTCGGGCGGGAACGGGGGCCAGAACGTGAACAAGGTGGCGACGTGCGTGATGTTGCTGCATCGGCCCAGTGGCATCCAGGTGAAGTGCCAGACCACCCGCTATCAGGGACGGAACCGGCAACTCGCCCGGATCCAGTTGCTGGACCGGATCGAGGCCGTGCGCGAGGCGAAACGGCTCGAAGAGATATCCCGGGTGGAGAAGGCACGACGGACGAAACGTCCCCGGAGCCGGGCGGCCAAGGAACGGATCCTCAAGGACAAGTCGCGGAATTCAGAACGGAAGAAGGGTCGGGGCGGGTGGAAGGCGGATTGACGTCGACCAACGGGGTTGGGTTGTCCGCCGATTCCTGAACATGAGGAGGTCGGTTTGGCCGCAGATGACGCCGATTCCGCAGATGGAGCATTTGGTCTGGGTTTTCAGACGGGCTCCGACGCTGCGGTTGTCCGCCTTCACCTACCGGTTCCCGAATGATCTGCGGAATCTGCGAAATCTGCGGCCCGCCTACTTTTCCGAGGGGTTCTGGCCGATGGAAAACCAGAGGGAACCGCGCAGGGGTCGTGCGCCATCGGGCCGATCCAGATTGTACTTCAGTTCGCCCTGCATGGCGGGGCGCAGTCCGGGCACCTGCAACAGGACGCGGGTGTTGCCGGAAAGGATCTGGGCGCCGGTGATGGTCCAGGTATCGCGACCTTCGCGTTTGGGATCTTCCACCGACCAATCCTTCGATCCGTACTGTTGCGCGTATCGATAGTTCCAGGCCTTGAGATCGTAACTGCCCGGGTCGGTGGCGGTGCCGGGGTCGAGGGGGACGGCGAACTCGATTTCAACGGCGTTGGTACGCACGGCCCAGGCGATGGGAACGGTGACGGGTTTGCCGGTGAACCGGACGCGATGCACGGCGCCATCCTTGACCGCGCTGGTCTGCCAACCGGTGCTGCCGGCGATATAGAGGTGACCTGAACGGGGATCGAAGGAACCGCGATTCGGTCCGCTGAGGAAACGGACGGGCAGGGAAACCGCGGCGGCCTGGGGATAGGTCGGATGCGCGCCGTCGGGAAGGACCAGCAACATCCCGCAGCGACCCCACAACAGGTGCAGCATCTGGCCCCCGAGAGGACCCCATCGGTCTTCCGGCACCCAGACCTGGGAACCGCTGGAGTTGTCGACGGCATGCGGCAGCCAGAGCAGTGGGGCGTCATAACCTTCGCTCCGGCCGGGGGCGGGTTTCGGTCCGCCGTAGCCGCCATAGAGATCGCGTCTTGCCTGCCAGATGCCGGAGGACGGCGTCCATTCGCCCTGTTGTGGTGCCACGGTGATGACGGCGCCATCGGGGCGGACGCCCATGCCGTTGGGATTGCGGAAACCGGTGGCGATGGTTTCAGAAGTGGAACCATCGGCTGCGACCCGATGCACCCCCGCGGGATCCACGTAGTAGAAGTTCCCGGCATCGTCCTTTTCCAGCGACGTGACGTAGTCGTGGCCGCCGGTGGAGGTGCGGATGCCGTCATGGAACGACTCCAGGAAATCCGCTCGGCCATCGCCGTTGTGATCGTGGAGGCGGGTGATGCGGTCGCGTCCGAGGACGAACACCTGGCCGTTGCGGACCTTGAGGCCGAGAGGTTGAAACAGTCCGGTGGCGAACCGATGCCATCGGAGTTCGCCCAGTGAATCGTCGACACCGGTCACCTTCCAGACATCGCCATGGATGGTGCAGACGAAGACGGCGCCGTCCGGGGTGACATCGACACCGGCGGCAAACAGCAGCGCCTTGGCCGGGTTGTCGTAGGGCATCGTCAGGGTGTCGACGGCGAGGAAATCCGAATCGGCACCACGTTGACCCCGAGTGATGACGGGGGCCGGGGCGACCGGGATCGGGCGGATGGCGTGGAGTGGATTGGTGGCTGGGGGAGTTTGTTGGAGGTGGGAGCGGAAGGCGAATTCGCGGGAGGCGGGACCGCGCCACAGATGCACGGTGAGGATCTGGGGTTGGGGGTTGGCGGGGATGCGGACGGTGCTGAAGCCGCCCTCGGCGGTACTGCGGGATTCGACCGATTCGACGTTCGAGCCGAAGATGGCGGTGGCGGAGGCGATGTCATCGTCCTGGGCGATGGCGTACTGGAGCTGGGTTCGGACGCCGTCGGTGAGGTCCTCGATGCTGCTTTCGCTTCGGAGACGGGATCCGCGCAGATGGGCGGCGCTGCGCAGGAGGATGGGTTTGGGATGCGGATCGATGTGGAACGTGCGGGTGAAGATTTCTCCGGCCGGGGAGGAGTGGAGGCCGGGGAGTTCGAGCACGCGGATGTCATCGACCCGATGTTCGAGGACGACGCCGCCGGCGCCGTGATGGATTCCGGCGAAGCGATAGGCGTGGCCGGGCCAGTTTGAAGCGGGTACACGATAGGAGCTGAAGGCTTCGGTGCCCTGGGGGGCTGGGGTTCCGATCAGGCCGAATCGGGCGGGGTCGAATCGGATGAAACCGCCGGTCCAGGCGGCGCGGAGGGAGCCGTTGGCGGTGTCATAGGCGACGGCGGCGGGGACGGATCCGGTGCCGACGCGGACGCTGAGGCCCTTGGCGAGGGTGGAACCGTTGAAGAGTCGGAGATTGGAGGCGAGGAACGGACCGACATCGGTGGCTTGCCAACGGTTGTCGACCCAGTCGGCTTCGGCCTGGGAGCCGGGTTCGCGTCCGGACGAAGGAGGTTCACCGGGGGCGCGGGCGGGCGCGGGCGGGTTGCGAAGGCCACCGACAGCGGGCGCGGTGGTGGCGGCGAGGGCTGGGAAGGAGTCGAGGTTCCAGTGGGCGAGACTGGATTCATCGGCATGAACCGGGCTGGAGGGGAGGCCGTTGATGGGACGGAGACCGCGACTGATCCGGACTTCGTCGATCCAGCCATTGCATCCGAGACCACCCTCGACCAGGCGACCGATGGCGAACTGGGCTGGAGAGGTGTCAGGCAGGCTGGTGCGACGCACGGCCTGGGTGACGACGGGGCGGCCGTCAATGAAGAGTCGGACCTGGTCGGGAGCGAGGTGGGCGGCGACGTGATGCCATTGGCCGTCGCAGAGGGGGACGCCGGAGCGGATCTCGGCGGGGGAAGCGCTGGGGGAATAGAGACTGAGTTCGCCGGAACCGGCGTAGGAATACAGTTCCCAGTGGGTGGGCGAGGACTTGGCTTCGGAAGCGGCGATGATGTTGAAGGAGGAAGGATCGGCTAGGCGCACCCAGGCTTCGACGGTGAGGGGCGGGTTGCGGAAGCCGGGGAGTCCATCGAGAAGGAGGCCTTCAACCCGGGCATCGAGGGCCGAGTTGAATCGGCCGGGAACGGTGGCGGTGGCGGGTGAAGGAAGCAGGGAGGCGGCGGGGGGAGTGGGCGCGGGAGTTGGAGCGGGACGTGGGCGCGGGGGTTGGGGTGGATCGGTGGCGAGGGGAGCGAGTCGGGCGAGACCGTCGAGTTCCTTGCGGAGTTTGAGGCCGGCATCCTCGTCGGTGTGACCGATGATGCCGACGGGACCTTTCCAGCCGCTGGCGTGGACGATTCGGAGGAGGTTCAGTTCTTCGTCGCCGGTACCGAGGGGAATGATCTTTTTGCCGGTCTGATCGCCGTTCCAGACCATGCCATTGAGGTTGAGGGCGATGAGGTGGGGTTGAAGGGTCTTGAAGTGGGAGGCGAAGGTGTCGATGTGGGCGTGGCCGTGATGGAAGTTGTAGATGCAACCGGCGTTGGTGTGGCCGGCGGCACGGAGGAGATCGAGGACGGCGACCTGATTGGCGGGTTCACCGAACCATCCGAGATGGTTGTAGAGACCGACGGTGCAGCCCAGTCGGGCGGCGGCCTGGCAGAGGGGGGCGAGGGAATCGGCAGTCTGACGGATCTTTGCCTGGAGCCGGGTGGGATCGGGTTCGGGTTCGGTGCCGAGGGTGATCCAGAGCTGGGGATGGATGCGGTGTCGTTCGATGCAGGCGAGGATGGCGCGGGCCTCGTCGTTGAGGGCGGCGGGGAACCACCAGGCGAACAGGTCGATGTTGCGTTTGCGCAGGGCTCGGACTTCGGCGTCGAAGGTGGGGATGTGTTCCGCGCGCCAGTCGTAGGCGAGGCGTCGGATGCCGAGGGATTCGAGCAGGGCGGCGCGTTCTTCGGGGCCGCGCTTTTTCGAGTCGAAGGGGACGATGCACCAGGCGACGAGATTGGAGAGGGCGAGATTGCCGGTGGCGGGGAGTGCGGCCTGGAGGGGAGCGAGGCAGGCCGAGCCGCAGACGAGAGCCAACAGCAGGCGAAGGGTGGCGAGGTGGGAGCGCATGAGAATGGGTTGAGGATGGGGGGAATGCGGTCGGGGAGACAATGCGGACGGCGGGCGATAAGGACGGCGACCGAACGTCGCCGCTCCGCGGGTGTGGCTGCAACGCACTCCAAGGAATTGCCAAGGTCGGGCGTGCAAGAAATCCGGCTCATGCCAATCTGGTCGGGCAATGAAGCGCAGTTTCAACAAATGGTCCGCGGCCTTTGTGCTGGCGGGTGTCGGTATGGTGTCCGTCCCGGCGGCGACCAATGAGTTCTTCGTCCCGTTCTACCGGGGGGAGGCAGGAAGCGAGTACGCCGGATGGGAACGGTTTACCGTGGCGACCAACAACGGGGTGGGGAACCTCCCGGATCTGCCGGGGTCGAATGCCGACGCGCGGATCCTCCAGTTCCAGCCAAACGCCTTCGTCATTCCTTCTTCGGGCAACCTCTACAACATTGCCCATCTCAGCGAGTTCGAGCTCCGTTACACCGGGACTGAGGCGGCGGGTTGGGTGGCTTTGCAGATCCATACGGCTGGGCTGGAGCTGGATTATGGATCCGTCCAACTCCGGTACGAGACCGGGGCCGAACCCGGATTCCTCACGGCCAACCGTTCGGAGCTTTATCGCCTGACGCTGGGTCCGGCGGGTCCCGGCGGCGGGGCCTTGGTGTCGTCGGCATGGGGTTGGGACGTATCGGGATTGGATGTGGACTCGTTCACCATCGAGTTCAAGGCCGGTGCCGAGTCGTTGAGCCTGGATGCGGTGACATTCGATGTGTTGTCGAAGACGCAGGTGGAGGCGATTCCTGAGCCGGGCACGTGGGCGTTGCTGGGGTTGGGCGCGATGGGCCTGCTGGCAGTGGGTTGGCGGCGGCGGTGAAATCGGGCAGGGTGCCTTCCATGCGACTGTCCTTTCGAACGGGCCGGGCCATTGCCCGGCTCCTTTTTCTGGTGACCCTGGGTGGGATCGGGGGGGTGAAGTCGGCCGAATTCAATCTGCGGCCGGGGCAGCCGACGATGGATCGGCAGATGTATCCGTTCACGTTTGACGGCGGAACGCGACCGTTGGGGTTCACGTTTGGATCGTTTGATCCGCGATTCGACACCCGGGATGGGCAGTTGTTGTTGGGATGGGATACGGCGGGGTTGGTGCCGACGAACCTGCCGCCATCGCGTTATCTGCTGAAGCGGTTGCGGCTGACGCTGACGGTGGCTTCGGACGGGTCGTTTGAGTACGACCCGACGCATGATGCGGTGTGGACGTATGCGACGAACCAGCCGGGGTATGTGGCGGACGAGGATCTGGGGCGGCCGGTGGAATTGGCGGGGGCAGGATTCCGGGGTGGGTTTACGGCGGCGACATTCCTGGAGAATTCACCGTATGGCCCGTTGGGGCCGATTTCGGGAAGCAACATCTCGATCGGGACAAGGAATGCGCATGCGGCGGTGCATGGGTTGGATGGGGCGTTGATGGACATCAGCAACAACGTGGGCCAGACGAATTCGGAGTTCACCGGGGAAGTGTTCGAGATCCGGCCCTGGGCGGTGGGGCAGGTGGAGGGGTTGGCACCTGGGTCGCCGGTGCTGGAAGGGACGCCGATGCATTTCGATGTGGATCTGGAGGATCCGTTGGTGGCGGGTTACGTGCAGGCGGGATTGGCGGAGGGCCGGTTGCGGTTCTTTGTGACGTCGCTGCATCCGGCCGCGCAGAGCGGGTTTGGCGGGGTGGGGGCATATCCGCTGTTTTACCTGCGGGAGACCTTGCTGGGGACGGCGCCGAAGCTCGAACTGGAAGGGATGGCGGTGGGGGATGACGACACGGACGAAGACGGCATGCCGGACGATTGGGAACGCTTTTACTTCGGGAACCTGGGGGCGGAGCCGGGGATTGATTCGGACCTGGACGGCGAGTCGAACCTGCGGGAGTGGCGGGCGGGGACGAATCCGAGATCGCTGGCGAGCGTGTTGGTGATCCGGGATTTCAAGGAAGAGGTGGGAGGGGTGAGTTTCCGGTTCGGGACGGCTCCGGGACGCCGGTATGAAGTGGAGACGAGCGGGGATCTGAAGGGATGGGAAGGGGCGTTGGGGAAGCTGACGTTTCCGGAGGTGGGAGTGGCGGAATGGGTGGAGGAAGATCCGCGGGTGCCGCCGGTGGCGCCCGGAGTTCGTTTTTTCCGGGTCTTGAGCCGGGAGTAGGCGTTGCGTATAGGGTCGGGTCATGCGGCGGCTCCTATTTTTGGTATTCGGGTTGATGACCTGGATGACGGTGATCCGGGCGGCGGGTCCGGACGACCAGTTCATCGTGGTGTACAACCTGATCCAGCAGGCGGAACAGACTTCGGATGCGCGCAAGGCGGGGTTGTTGTTCGAGGAGGCGCAGGCTGGGCTACGGCAGATCCAGCGGGGTTTTCCGAACTGGAACGAGCGGGTGATCAGTTATCGGCTGCGGTACGTGGGGGAGAAGTTGGCGGGGTTGAAGGCGGCGCGTGAGAAGCTGGGTCCGGTGGTGGTGACGGGACCGGCGGGAACGACGAATGCGCCGGCGACGGTGGTGGCGCCATCGGGCGAGGTGTTGACCCAGTTCAACGAGTTGAACGTCCAGATCCAGCGGATGGCGGCGGAGAAGCAATTGCTGGAGGCGAGGTTGCGGGAGGCGTTGACGGCGCAACCGGCTCCGGTCGACCCGCGGGAATTGCAGGCGGCCGTGCAACGGATCACGGCGTTGCAATCCACGAACCAGGTGTTGATGGGTCAATTGGAGCGGCAACAGGCCGAGCGGAGGAACCTGGTGGACAAGGTGGTGGCCGATGAGGCGAACAAGGCGTTGGCCGAGACCCGCAAGGCCCTGGAGGAACAAACCCGCGCCGCCAGTCGTATGCAGAAGGAACGCGAGGACATCGAAGCCCGACTCCAGAAACTCCAGTCGGAATCGATCCAACCCGTGCAGACCGAGAACCAGGCGTTGCGTCAGCAGGTCAATGACCTGGCTGCCCGGACCGATCGGGGTCGGCAGGTGGCCGATCTGTCGGGGCGCCTGAGTCGGTTGCAATCGGACTTCGATTCGATGCGGAAGGACAACGAGGTGTTGAAGGCGGAGAAGGTGGCGCTGGAAAAGCAGGTGGACGATTTGCGGGCGCGTCAGACGGAGGAGGGGATCCTGAGGATTGCGAACCTGGAGACGGAACTGGCGGTGGCACGGGCCGAGACCGAGCGGAGTGTGTTGCGGACCGATGAACTGGCGGCGGCGTTGGTGGAGGAGAAGAAGGCGCGGGCGGCGATGGAGGAAGGGTATCGGGGATTGGAGATCCGGGTGGCGCAATTGACGGCCCGGACGGAGGCGGATGGGGAAGCGTTGAAGATGCTGGAGTCGGCGTTGGCGGCGGAGCGGGCGGGTCGGGCGGAAGCGGACGCGCAACTCAGGGCGGCGGAGGAGCGGTTGAAGATCCTGTCCGTTTCGGCGGATCCGACGGCGACGCCATTGCCCGAGGTGGAGGTGCAATTGATGGCGTCCCGGGTGGAGGTGGCGCGGTTGCAGGAGACCATGCGGGAATCGATGCTGCGTGAGAGCGAATTGCAGACGGGATTGGCGCAGGAGAATGCGTTGCGCACCCGGTTGGAGATGGAGAAGGAGCAATTGGAACGGCGCCTGGCCGAGACCCTGGATGCCTTCCGCGAGATGAGCGAAGCCGATCAGGAGGTGGTCGAGGCGTTGGAACAGCAGTTGCGGCAGTTGGAGCAGGAACGGGAGGCGATGCAGGCGCGAATCGAGGAGCTTTCCGCCAAGTCGCGACGCCGGGGCATCTTCCGGTTCCTGCCGTCGCTGACCCCGCGTGAACGCGCGGTGGAGTTTCGTGGGAACCGCTGACGTTTTCGGAGCACGAAACCCTTCCCGTCAACGGGTTGGGGGTCAGGCTTGGGAAATTCCTAGAACCGGGTGGGGATGCCTTCTTCCAACAGTCGGATGCGCTCGGCCACGCCTTGTTCCCGGGCAAGGTCACCGAGCCAGCGGGCCGGTTCTTCCATGGCTTCAAAGCTCAGTTTGAACGTCCCGAAATGCATGGGGACGAACCATCGCGAACCGAGGTCGCCAAATGCCCGGAGTGCTTCGTCCGGCCCCATGTGGACCCGGCGGAAGGAATCGGGGAAATAGGCGCCGATCGGGAGCAGGGCGATTTCCGGATCGTGCCGCCGGCCGATCTCGATGAAGCCGTCGAAGTAGGCGGAATCACCGGCGTGATAGAGACGGCGGCCACGGTGTTCGAGGATGAATCCGCCGTAGCCGCGATGTTCATCGCGAAGGGTCCGGGCGCCCCAGTGTCGGGCGGGGACGAGGGTGACTTTCCAGTCGTCGGTGCTGAACGATTCCCACCAACGCAACTCGACGATCCGGCCGAAGCCGAGGTGTTTGGCGAGGTTGCCGCAGCCCCAGGGCATGATGCCGATCTTGGGGGCGGGAATGCGCCGCAGGGTGGGTTTGTGGAAGTGATCGAAGTGGGCGTGGGTGAGCAGGACCAGATCGATGGGGGGAAGGTCTTCGAGATGGAGTCCGGGTCGGCGCAGGCGTTTGAGGAGAAAAAGCCAGTTGGCGAAGTTGGGATCGATCAGGACGTTGAGTCCGGCGAACTGGATGAGGAAGGAAGCGTGTCCGATCCAGGTCAGGGCCAGGTCGGCATCGTGCAGGTCCGGGAACGTGGGCTTCTTGGTCGAACCGGTGCGGCGGGTAAGGAAGGCTTTCCAGACCATTTCATGGAAGAAGCTCGCCGGATTGAAATGGTTGGACGGCGTCAGTTCCTTGAAGGAGCGCGGGATCCGGCGACGCCGCTCCGGGGAACCGGTCGGGGGCTGGGAATCCATGGGATCAGGCACCGGGTTTCTTGGTGGAGTCACGTCGGAAGAGGAAACGCGGCTTGGAGCGGGGTAGTTCGGCTCCGCTGGAGGAGGCGGTGGCGGATGCGGTTCCGGCGGCGGATTTGGACGTGAAGTTGGATCTGCCGCGCAGCGAGGAGGAAAGCCAGCGAACCGGTCGGGCGCCGCCCTTGGGCTCAACGGCCTTCTTGACGGCGTGTGCGTACAGGCTGGCCATGCGTTCGCGTCGGACGAACGACACGAACTGGGGCAGGTCTTCGACCGACTCACCTTCGGTGGCGGCCAGGCGGTCGTATTCCTCCACCATGCGGCGCAGGCCGCCGAACAGGAGCCAGAGAAGGGTGCCGGACGGGATGCCGAGGTAGGGTGAACCGGTGGTGACCTGGGCCAACCCCAGCAGGAACAATGCTCCGGCAGGAGCCGCAATCGCGCTCAGGTTCGATTCCCGGAGCTTCCACATCCAGCGGATCGAATCACTCGTCCCCGCGTAGAGCATCATGGTGTAGACGGCGAGACCGAGGAGGCCCATGTCCGCCACCACCCGGCCGATGTCACCGTCCGTCGTCCGTCCCTCGAAACCGCGGGATGCGGTCAGGAAGATGCCTGGAACACCGTGACCGGCGCGACCCACCCCTCCACCAAACGGGTAGTTCAGCATGAAATCCATGGCCGGAGCCACCACGATGCGGACGCGACCAGCGACGGTGTCGTAGTCGAGCAGGGACAGGAAGCGTTCACCGGCGATGCCATCGGTGGCGCGGATGGCGACGAGGGCGACGACGACGAGGATGGCGGGGATGATGAGGATGCGGAACATGCCCTTGCGGAAGATGGTGACGACACCGATGCCGAGGGCGAGGAGGACGAGGGAGGTACGGGATCCGCTGGAGATGACGGCGTAGCTGCAAACGGCGGAGGCGGGGAGGAGGATGGCCCGTTCGAGCATGGACACGCCGGGCAGAAGGAGGCGGGTGACGGCGAAGACGGTGCAGATGGCCATGGTGGAACCGAACACTGCAGCGGACACAAACGTGGAGAACCTGCGGAAGCCGGCACCCTGGGAGGTCGTATAGAAATTGCCGATCAACTTGGCTTCCATGGATGGATCCAGGAGCATCATGGCCCGTATCTGTTCCTCGGACTGGAACCAGATCCCGTAGATGGCTGTGCCGACCCCGAGCAGGATCACCAGCCATACGAAGATTTCCATCTGACGCACGCTTCGGATCACGTGATACCCGAGCAGCATCATCAGCGGGGGAAGACACCAACCGCGCAACGAGGCGATGCGCAGCAGCCAGGGCACTCCGAACGGCAGCAGGACATAAAGGACGCAACAGCCGACGAGCAGCTTGATGGCGGTGCCGATCTGGCAGTCCGGAAACCACGGCACGTTCTTCGGCAACCGCAGCATCACGATCACCATCGCGATGATCATCGGGATGTCATACGCGAAGGTCATCCAGGCGTAGGGATAGGTCAGCTTGAGCCATCCGTGCAGGAAGCCGATGACCAGGGCGATGCCGAACAGGAGGTTGGCGATGACATTGCCCTGCAGGAGGCTGTAGAGCAGCGAGAGGATCCGGCCCACCATGCCCTTGCGCCGGTTCTGTTCCGGGGTGGGCAGTGCGAGGGTGGGTGCGGCGGCGGGCATGGGTCAGGTCCGTTCAACTTGCGCCGAACCAAGCCGGTCCAGCGCCTGCCGATAGATGGCTTCGGTCAGTCGGGCATGATGGTCCGCACCGAATTCCCCCAGCGTCCGTTGGCGTCCCCGTCTTCCCATCGTTGCCAGAGCATCCCCCGCACCCAAGGCCTGGTGCAAGGCCGTACCCAGTCCGGAGATATCCCCCACTGGAACCAGCCAACCGGTCTCGCCGTGTTGGATGATTTCCGCCGGACCCACCGCGGCATAGGCCACCACCGGGATGCCCAGAGCCTGTGCTTCGGCCACGGTCAGGCCGAAATCCTCTTCCATGGCCGGATGCGCCACCAGCGCACTGGCCGCCAACAATCCCGCCAGGTGGGCATCGGGAACAAACCCGGTGAAGGTCACCTGATCCTGGATGCCCAGGTCCCGGGCCAATTCCCGGAGCTCCCGCTGGTAGTCTGTTTCCTGCCCAAACAGCGATCCGCCCACCACGATGCCATGGATGTCCCGGGCTCCCCCCGCATGGATCACCGAGCCCAATGCCTTGAGGAACTGGTCCTGGCCCTTGAATCGCTGCAACCGTGCGCCAACGGTGATCCAGCGCCGGTTTCCCGGGATGCCATAGGCCTTCGACAACAGTTCGCGTGGAGCTTCGCGAGCCAGGGTTTCCAGCATCTTCGCGTTGACCCCGGGCCACACCAGGCTGGTGGGTTCACCTTGCCGGAGGAAGTAATCCCGGGTCCGTGGACAGTTCGCCAGGACGTGATCGGTCGGGATCGAGAGGATGGCGCGGGTTGAAAGCCCCTCCTGCTCCACGGTGTGGGTGGTCCACACCTCGGCGATCCCGGCCAGGGCCGCGGCGGTGCCGCCGTAGAGGTGGGCCCGGAATCCGTTGCTGTGGAGGAGGCGGATCCCGCGGTTGCGCACCAGGCGGCGGATGGATCCGATGGTTGACGCCACCTTGTGGATTTCGCGGACGCGATGTTTTTCGAGGACATGGACGCGGACCCCGATGGATTCGAGGAGGGCGGTGAGGGGGCCTGGGCGGAGTTGGATGACCTCCGGGGTGAACCGGGAGCGATCCAGTTCCCGGAGACACTCGATCATGAGGGTTTCCGCACCCCCCTTTTCACCGACACAGGAGATCCACGCGATTTTTTCGGGAGAAGGGCTCATCATTGCATCCGGTATCCACGGCGACCGTGCTCAGCGCGGGCCATTCCCGTCGAGTTCGGAGGACAACATCCGGACGAGGCTCTGGAAACGCTCGCGATTGGCCGGGCTGAGATCCATGAGGGTGCGATGCGCCTGGAGACAGAGTTCGCCGGCCTCCTTCCTGGTGACGTTCTGCAGGGGCAACTCGATCTCCGGAAGGTCCGACAGGGCGGTGAAGTCGCCGCCCACCGTCATCAGATCCAACACTTCCAGGTTGGCCAATCCGTCCAGGATCCGGTTCGGGGCGTTGACCAGATGAAACCGGATCCGGGGTTGATCATCGGTCTTCTCTTCGGCCAACCCCGCCAATGCGCCAATGAATGTGCTGTCCAGCAACACGCATCCGGCAAGGTCGATGAAGATGTTCCGGACCCCCCCCTCGATCAGGCAGCGGACCATTTGGTCGAAGTCACGCGCCCGCTCCACCGCCCCGCGGCCGCAGATCCGGATCCGGGCGAGTGGGGGTGCGGATGCGACGAAGATCTTGGCCGCCGTGGACGACATCAGGCGTTCACGCTCTCGCCCCCCCGCCCCAGCGTCAAGCATACCGCCGTGGACACCCTCCTGCGGATCGGGCTGTTTAAACCCATGGCTTGGCAGGGATGTCGGCGCGGGGCACCTTGTTTTAATTCCACATGAGCGAAGACAATCACCAGGCGTCGGATCTGAACCGGCGGAACTTTTTCAAGGCGGGATCGTTGGCGGCGTTCATGGCGGCGCTGGGCGGGGTGCCGTTGACGGCGCAGGAGGCGGACAAGGCGGCAGATGCAGCGGGCACGCCGAACCTGCCTCCGCCCAAGGTGGATCCGAACTACAAGGAGAAGCCGCCGGCGCCACCGGTGAAGTTCGGGGTGATCGGTCTGGGAACCCAGGGCCGGGAGATCCTGACATTGCTGGCGCGCCTGCCGAACGGGCCGGTGGTGGCGGTCTGCGATTCCTATCGCCCGGCATTCCGTCGGGCTGTGGAGGTGGCGCCGGATGCGAAGACGTTCACGGATTACCAGGAGTTGCTGGCCTTGGCGGAGGTGCAGGCCGTGGTGATCGCCACTCCCACGCATCTGCATCGGGAGATCGCCCTGGCGGCGATGGCGGCGGGAAAGCACGTGTATCTGGAAGCGCCGTTGGCGCATACGATGGACGATGCCCGGGCGATTGCGACGGCGGCGAAGGCGTTGCCTGAAAAACAGGTGTTTCAGGCCGGGTTGCAGCTCCGGGAAAATCCCCAGCATCATCACGTCCAGAAGTTCATGAAGACGGGCGCGACCGGAAAGAGCGCGGCTTCACGGGGACAATCCAACAAGAAACAGAGCTGGCGCCGGGCCTCACCCAATTCCGACCGCGAACGCGCGTTGAACTGGCGTTTGTACAAGGATTCGTCCATCGGACTGCCGGGCGAGGTGGGCATCCACAGCCTGGATACCGCGTGTTGGTTCTTCAATCAGTTGCCGGTGGCCATCCATGGATTTGGCGGGGTGATGCAGTGGCAGGACGACCGGGAGGTGGCGGATACGGTGACCGTGGTGCTGGAGTTCAAGGGCGGGTTGCGGCACACGTTCCAGGCTACGCTGGCAAACTCGTTCGAGGGCGAACATGACGTGTATTACGGGTCCGATGCAGCGGTGCTCATCCGCGACAACAAGGCGTGGATGTTCAAGGAGACGGATGCGCCCTTGCTCGGCTGGGAGGTCTATGCACGGAAAGACGATTTCCTGAACGATTCCGGCATCGCGCTGGTGGCCAACGCCACCAAGATCCTCGCGCAGGGCAAGAAACCGGCCGAGGCGGCATCCGATATCGAGCCGCCCCTCCAATACGCTCTGGAACGGTTCATCGAACACATCCATGAGGGGACCCGACCGGATGCCGACTGGAAGGCGGGATTGCAGGCCACGGTGGTGGCGATCCATGCGCATCAGGCGGTCCAGAAGGGCGGGCGCGTGGCGATGGAGCCGGGTTGGTTCGACGTGTGACCGGCGCGCTACCGGCGCCCGGACGCCGTCACTCCGTGAGGGAATTGGGGACGAGAGAAGAAGGAATTCTCACGCGAAGCCGCAAAGAACGCGAAGAACACAGAAAGGGAGGTGGGTGATCATGTCCCATTCCTTTCGTGTGGTTCGTGGATTTCGTGGTTCAAGAATCCGGATCAGGGAGCCTGTCCCTCGGACTGGAAGACGTTGCGCCGTTGCGTCGTTGCGTGAGGAAAACGGGAAAGGGACGAAGGCAGGTTTCGCGCAGAGGCGCTGAGCACGCGGAGCAGAAAAAGGAGGGGTATTGGAGCGGCGAGGTTTGCTCGCCGTGTGCTTTGGACGGCGACCGGACGTCGCCGCTCCTGTCCCGCTAGAGACAAGGCTTGCCGACGGCAGGGCAGTTGAGGCTTCTGTCCGCGGTTGAGATTCCATGCGCGCGTATCATGAACTTCTGCGGTTGGTCCTGGAGCAGGGCCGTTTCAAGTCCGATCGGACCGGGACCGGAACCTACAGTCTGTTCGGTGCCCAGACGCGGTACCGGTTGGCCGACGGCTTCCCGTTGGTGACGACCAAGAAGGTTCATCTGAAGTCGATCATCCACGAGTTGCTGTGGTTCCTGCGTGGGGAGACCAACGTCCGTTGGTTGCAGGAACGGGGGGTCACCATCTGGAATGAATGGGCCGGGCCGGATGGGGACCTGGGCCGGGTTTACGGGGCGCAATGGACGGATTGGCGGGGCAGTGACGGGCGGTCGATCAACCAGATCGACTGGTTGGTGAACGAGATCCGGCGCAATCCGGACAGTCGGCGATTGTTGGTCACGGCGTGGAATCCGTCCGAGATCGAGGCGATGGCGTTGCCGCCCTGCCACACGCTGTTCCAGTTCTACGTATCGGAGGGAGAACTCAGTTGCCAACTCTACCAGCGGAGTGCCGATCTCTTCCTGGGCGTTCCTTTCAACATCGCCAGTTACGCCTTGCTGACCCTCATGGTCGCCCAGGTCACCGGTCTCAAGCCCGGCGATTTCATCCACACCTTTGGAGACCTGCACCTTTACGCGAACCACCTGGACCAGGCCCGATTGCAGTTGTCACGTGAACCGCGGGCCCTGCCCCGGATGCGATTGAACCCGGAACGTCAAGCGCTCCGGGACTTCGAATACGAGGATTTCGTGCTGGAAGGATATGATCCACATCCGGCGATTGCCGCGCCGGTGGCGAAGTGAGGGAGAGTTGGGGGGAATGGATCAGGAGAGGGGATTATCCCGGTCGGGGGTCAGGAATTCTTTCTGGGGACACCTTTCGGCTATTTTTGTCACAACCAATTGAAGATGAATCGTTTGTGTAGATATATCAGGTGTTCTCCGGTTGACGGTGGGATGCGGACGACGAACGGACGCTTGCGCGGTTGGGGGAGCTTGTGATTTTTTTCACGAGTCTTCGGCGCACTGCGCGACTGCTGCAACGACGGCACGGTGACAACCGTGTTGGACCTTCTGGAACTGTTCCGCGCCCGGCGGTGGACTGTATCCGGGTTGAAAGTGTTCGGTGAAAGTTGGGATCGGAGGTTGGGATCGGAGGAAATCGTTGGCGGACGGGCGGTGGGTTGGAGAACGGCCTTGATGCAGGCCCCGGGAGGGACGGTGGAACCGTCCGACCGGGACATCAGGGAGAACGAGGAGCCTGCGGGTCAGGAGCGGAAAGGTAGAGCGCATGTCGGACATTTTCCCGAAATGGACAAACCAGCTGCCGTTGATGGCAGGGGTGGCGGGTGCGGTGTTGGGCCTGACGGCGGTGGCGGGCATCACGTATTTCGTGACGCCAAAATACACCCGCGTTGGGTATCAACCGAAGCAACCGGTGGCATTCTCGCATGCGATCCATGCGGACCAGTTGGGCATGGACTGCCGCTACTGCCATGACGACGTCGACAAGTCGTGGTTCTCGAACATCCCGTCCTCGTCCACCTGCATGAACTGCCACAGCCAGGTGAAGAAGGACTCGGACAAGCTGCAATTGGTTCGGGATTCGTATGCATCCGGCAAGCCGATCCCGTGGGTGCAGATCCACAAGGTGCCGGACTACGTCTATTTCAATCATTCGGTCCATGTGAACCGCGGGATCAGCTGTGTGCATTGCCACGGCGAGATCCAGAAGATGGAAGAGGTTTACCACGCGGAATCGCTCTCCATGAGCTTCTGCCTCGAGTGCCATCGTGAACCGGAGAAGTTCATCCGGCCCAACGAGTTGGTCACCAAATTGGACTGGAAGAACGAAGGTTTCGACGGAAAGAAGGCCGTGCACGACTGGAAGGTCCAGCCCGGCCAGAGCTGCTCCACTTGTCATCGCTGATGAAAACCATTCCCCCGCCTTGCCCCGAGCCGGAGGTCGGCCCGAAGTACTGGCGTTCCCTAGATCAGCTCGCCGAGAAGCCTGAGTTCCGTCAGTGGATGGAACGGGAGTTCCCTGCCGGAGCCAGCCTGGCGCCCGAAGGCGAGACCCGACGCAACTGGATCAAGCTCATGTCGGCCAGCTTCATGCTCGCCGGCGTGGGTGGATTCGCCACCGGATGCCGTCGGCCGGATGCGGTCCTGACGCCGTTCGCCAAGCAACCGGATGACTATGTGCATGGCAAGGCGCAGCACTTTGCCACGGCATTCCCAATCCGTGGATCGGCCATCCCCCTGGTGGCCAAGTCCCATGATGGCCGACCGGTGAAGCTGGAAGGCAATGCGTTGGTGCCAGGATCCAATGGAGGCACCGATTCCTTCGCCCAGGCCAGCCTGCTGAGCCTTTACGATCCGGACCGCGCCTATCGTCATCTTCGCGCTGGATCCGACGTCAAGGTTGAGGCGGTGCGCGATGCCTTGGCCGAGACGGGCAAGAAGTTCACTGCGAACGGCGGTGAGGGTTTGATCTTCCTTTCGGAACAATCGAGTTCACCCACCCGGGTGCGCCTTCAGGAAGAGATTGCGACCAAGTTTCCCAAGGCCAAGTGGTTCACGCATGAGCCGGTGGATTTCTCCATCGGGAACCGTGCCCTCAGCCAACTCTTCGGCGCCGAGGTTCAGGCCGATTACCAGTTGGAATCCGCGCGCCGGATCCTGTCGCTCGATTGCGATTTCCTCGGGAGCGAAGGCGAGGCGTATCGGTTGATCCGTGGCTATGCCAAGGGGCGCAAGCCATCGCGGGAGACGATGAACCGCCTCTATAGTGTCGAGTCGCTGATGACATTGACCGGGGGCAATGCGGATCACCGGTTGCGGGTGCGGCCGACGGATGTGATCCGGGTGGCGGCGCAGGTTGCCGTGGCGGTGTTGACGCAGGCGAATGCGCCGGCGGCACTGATCACTCCCTTGCAGCAGTTGGGTGAGGGTGCGCCGGTGAAGGCCGAGTGGGTGACGGCGTGCGCGAAGGATCTGTTTGAGAACAAGGGATCCGCGGTTGTGCTGGCGGGTTATAGCCAGCCTTTGGAAGTCCACCTGATCGCCCAGGCGCTCAATGCGGTGTTGGGTGCATTCGGTCCGGTGGTGAAGGTCATCCCCACCCAGACCGGCAAGTCGGACGGCAACATCGTGGCCTGTGTTGAGGCGCTGAAGTCGGGTGCGGACACGCTGGTCGTACTGGGTGGCAACCCGGTCTATACGGCCCCGGCGGACCTGGGATTCACCGATGCCGTGCGCAAGCTCAAGCAGGTGATCCGGACTGGGTATTACGAGGATGAGACCTCGAAGCTGGCGACGTTGAACATTGCTTCGGCGCATTTCCTGGAATCGTGGGGAGATGCGCGGACGGCGGATGGAACGGTGGTGCCGGTCCAACCGTTGATCGAACCGTTGTTTGGTGGTTTGACGGACATAGAAGTCCTGGCGCGATTGCTGGGGGTGGAGAAGACCTCGCCGCTGGATCTGGTGAAGGTGACGTTCCAGGGCGACGAAGCGGCATGGCGCCGGTTCCTGCATGACGGGCACCTGTCCGGCAGCGCTCCGGAACCGGTGGCGTCCGCTGAAGTGCAGATGGACCGATTGACGTCGGCGCTGGCTGCCGCAAAGGCGCCTGCGGCGAGCGGATACGACGTGGTGCTTTACCGGGACGCGTCGGTGGATGACGGACGGCACAACAACAACGGTTGGTTGCAGGAAGCGCCGGATCCGATCACCAAGATCACCTGGGAGAACGTGATCCTCGTGTCGGCGAAGACGGCAAGGGATCTGGGAGTATCGGAAGCGGCCCATGCCAAGGACGGGCAGTATCGGCAACCGGTCCTCAAGGTCACCTTGGGCAACCGCACGGTCGAAGGACCGGTCTGGGTGCAACCGGGTCTGGCGGACAATACGGTTGGAATGGCGCTGGGTTATGGGCGCACCGAAACGGGGCGGGTGGGAACGGGCAGCGGATTCAATGCCTATGCCTTGTATGAGTCCGGAACGGGTCATGTGGCGACGGGCGCGACGGTGACGAAGGCGGGCCGACGCCAGTTGGTGGCGGTGACCCAGGAGCACGGGTTGATGGAGGGACGTCCGGTGATCCGTGAGGCGGACCTGGCCCAGTTCGAGAAGAAGCCGAATTTCGCGGCGAACATGGATATCGACTCCCACCTGCCGCACTACGTGCCGCAGAAGAAGGAGTTGGACGGTCGCAATCCGGAGAAGCGGTTCCAGAACATCTACGAGCATCCGTACGACCAGAATCCGTTCACGGTCTCCAAGATCCATCAGTGGGGCATGGTGATCGACCTGGCTTCGTGTGTGGGATGCAATGCCTGCGTCCTGGCCTGCCAGAGCGAGAACAACATTCCCATCGTTGGAAAAGACCAGGTGGCGCGCGGCCGCGAGATGCATTGGATGCGCATCGACCGCTACTACAGTCATGATCCGGTGGCGGATGTGACCTCTGAGACGGCGGCGGAGGATCCGCAGATGGCGATCCAGCCGATGCTTTGCCAGCATTGCGAATCGGCCCCGTGCGAGAGCGTGTGTCCGGTCAATGCGACGGTGCATGACGAGGAGGGATTGAATGTGATGGCCTATAACCGGTGCATCGGCACCCGGTATTGCGCCAACAACTGTCCCTATAAGGTCCGCCGGTTCAATTTCTTCGATTACAACAAGCGTGAGCCGGACTATGCGTCCGCCCAGAGCCAGCACTTCTTCAACTTCGGCAACCTGTACAAGGGGCCGCTGGCGCAGAACCGCAACGACGCGCCTGAGTGGGAGATCGTCAAGCTGGCCAAGAATCCGGATGTGAGCGTCCGCATGCGCGGTGTGATGGAGAAGTGCACGTTCTGCGTGCAGCGCATCGAGCAGGCGAAGATTTCCCGGAAGGTCGAGGTGGGGAACAGCGGCGATGTCCAGGTGCGCGAAGGGACCATCCGCACGGCCTGTCAGCAGGCATGTCCGGCCGAAGCCATCGAGTTCGGCAACATGCTGGATCCTGAAAGCACGGTCTCGAAGTTGAAGCGCGATCCGCGCAACTACTCGGTCCTCGGATTCCTCGATACCCGGCCCCGCGTGACTTACCTGGCCCGGATCCGCAATCCGAACCCGGAAATCATCCAGGCCAATGTCGAGGGCCGCACTGAACCGGATTCACTCCGCGACTACCGGCGGCATCGCCACGAGAGCCCCTTTGATACCCATGGTGCGGGCGTCGCCCGACCGGTCCAGAAAGGAACAGTCTGATGGCTACCACCGCCACACGCGCCACCGCAGCCCATGGGGCAGGCGGCAAGGCTACCAAACATCCCCACGACGTCCCGCCGGTACTCCGGGTGGCTGAACCACCTGCCGAACTGGCCCGGGAAGCGTTGGTATTGAACAACCGGTCCCTCGGCTGGATCACCGAAGCCATTGCGGGCATCTGCGAAAAGCCGATGCCCAAGTGGTGGTGGCCGGTCTTCCTGCTGAGTGCGGGCGGGATGACGATGATGTTCTCGCTGGTCGCCTATCTGATCGCGACCGGTGTCGGGGTCTGGGGATTGAACCAGCCCGCCGCCTGGGCGTGGGACATCACCAACTTCGTCTTCTGGATCGGCATCGGCCATGCCGGCACGCTTATTTCGGCGGTGCTGTTCCTGTTGAGGCAGAAATGGCGGACCTCGATCAACCGTGCGGCCGAGGCGATGACCCTGTTCGCGGTGGCGTGCGCCGGCATCTTCCCTGTGGTTCATACGGGTCGTGTCTGGTACGCGCTGTATCCGGGCTTCCTGTTTCCGGTGCCGAATGCGAACGCCATCTGGCCGCAGTTCCGGTCCCCGCTGTTGTGGGACGTTTTCGCGGTTTCGACCTACGGAACGGTCTCGCTGTTGTTCTGGTATGTGGGTTTGATTCCCGACTTGGCCACGTTGCGGGACCGGGCAAGGACCCTGATCCGGAAGTTTTCCTATGGTCTGTTTGCGTTGGGTTGGACCGGATCGAACCGGCACTGGTGCAACTATGAGAAGGCGTACCTGATCTTCGCCGGTCTCAGCACCCCGCTGGTGTTGTCGGTGCACTCGATCGTGTCCTTCGACTTCGCGGTGTCGGTGGTGCCGGGATGGCATACGACGATCTTCCCGCCTTATTTCGTGGCCGGCGCGATCTTTTCCGGGTTCGGCATGGTGTTGACGTTGCTGATCCCGATGCGTGCGTTGTTCAACCTGCACGACATCATCACGACGCGGCACATTGAACTGATGTGCAAGGTGCTGTTGGCGACGGGATCGATCGTTGGATACGCGTACGGGATGGAGTTCTTCATCGCGTGGTACGGCGGCAGTCCCTACGAACTCTATGCGTTCAAGAACCGTGCGTTCGGACCGTATTGGTGGGCGTACTGGAGCATGATCTCGTGCAACGTGATCAGCCCGCATTTCTTCTGGTCCAAGTATCTCCGCACAAGCCCGGTGTTTGTGTGGGTGGTATCGATCTTCGTGAACATCGGCATGTGGTTCGAGCGCTTCGTCATCATCGTGACGTCGTTGCACCGGGATTACCTGCCATCGAGCTGGGGTTACTTCACGCCGAGCTGGGTGGATGTGTTCACGTTCGTGGGCAGCTTCGGGTTGTTCATGACGTTGTTCCTGCTGTTCATCCGGTTCCTGCCGGCGATTGCGATCAGCGAGGTGAAGAACGTGACGCCGCAGGCGGATCCGCACCATCCGTTGGGTGGGGCGAAGGGACATCATTGAACGGAGTCGTGGGATTGAAGACATGAGTGCCTCCTCCAAACCATACGGCCTGCTGGCCGAGTTCGAGACGCCGGCGGCGTTGATGGATGCCGCCATCCGATGCCGCGATGCCGGGTTCACCAAGTGGGATGTCCATTCCCCGTTCCCGATCCACGGCATGGACGACGCCATGGGATTGAAGAAGTCCCCGGTGGGCTGGTTCACGTTTGCCGGGGGTGTGACTGGATTCACCACTGGCATGACCATGATCTGGTTCATGAACAAGGCGGACTACCCGCTGGTGGTGGGTGGCAAGCCGTTGTTCACGCCGCTGTATGCCTTCCCGGTCTCTTATGAGCTCACCATCCTGTTGGGAGCATTTGCGACCCTGTTCGGCATGCTCTTTTTGAACCGGTTACCCCGCCTGCATCATCCGTTGCTCAAGGTGGAACGATTCAAGCGGGCGACCGACGACGGGTTCTTCATCAGCATCGAATCGGCCGACCCCAAGTTTTCCGCTGAAGCCACCCGCCAGTTCCTGTCGGTGGACTGTCACGCAAACGCGGTTGAAACCGTGGAGGAGTAAATGCGCAAGTTTCTCGTCTATTTCTTTTCGTTCTGGGCGTTGACCGTGGTGGTCGGCCTGAGCGTGCTGGGCCTGCGGGGTTCTACCTCGCGCAAGCCGCCCCTGGAGGTGTTCCCGGACATGGATCACCAGCCCAAGCTGCGGCCGCAGACGGTGACCAAGTTTGCCGGATTTGCGGATGGATTGAGCAGCCGCCTGCCGGTGGCGGGAACCATCTCCCGCGATTCCGCCTGGGAACTCAATTCGTTCAACACCGGGAAGACGGAGGATGGTGGCTGGGTCGATGCCATGCCGGTGCCGGTGACGCATGAATTGGTGAAGCGGGGCAGGGAACGGTACGACATCTATTGCACGCCCTGTCATGGGGCGGCGGGGGATGGCAACGGGGTGACGACGCAGTTCGGCATGGCGGCGGTGGCCAAGCTGCATGATGAACGGCTCATCAAGATGTCCGACGGCGAGATCTTCAACACCATCACCCTCGGCAAGAATCTCATGGGACCGTACGGCGAAAAGCTGGATCCCAAGGATCGGTGGGCGGTGATCTCCTATGTCCGGGCGCTGCAACTGAGCCGGCTTGGAAAGAAGGAAGAGATTCCGGACGCGGTGCAGGCAAACCTCAAGTAAACGAGCGATGAAGAGTCTATTCCAAAATTTCCGGGTCCTGGTGGCCCTGCTCGTGGTGAGCGGCCTGCTGGGCTGGGCGACGGGCGGGTTGCAGGCGGCGGACGCGGCAACGACCAACGCGGTGGCATCGGCGGACGGCCATGCCCACGGTGTGGACGGTCATGTGCATGCGGGTGGCGAACCCGATTTCCTGGCGCAGATCGGCTATAGCTATCTGACCGCCTACATGTTCTGCCTGAGCCTCTGCATGGGGGCGTTGTTCCTGGTCTTCCTGCATCACCTGTTCGATGCCTCCTGGTCGGCGCCGGTCCGGCGTGTGGCGGAGCAGATGTCAGCGGTGTTGTTTCCCTGGATGCTGGTGTTGCTCCTCCCGATCTTGGCGTTGCAATCCAAGATCTATCCGTGGTTGAGCATCGATCCGGCCACCGATCATTCGTTGGACGTGAAGAAGATCCTGTTCAACCGGATTGCCTTCAATGTGCTGGTACCGGCCTTGGTGCTGAGCTGGGGTCTGATTGCCCACACCTTCCGTCGCTGGTCGATTGCCCAGGACAAGGATGGTGCGGCGATCTGGACGAAGAAGAGCCGGGTACTGGCAGCGGTGGGCATCTTCTATTTCGCGTTCTCGCTGACGCTGGGTTGTTTCTACCTGATGAAGTCGTTGCAGCATCAGTTCTTCAGCACGATGTACGGCGTGTATTACTTCGCCGGCAGTGTCTGGACGACCTTGGCGACCGTGTGGGTGGTGGTGTTGTACTTCAAGGATCGCGGGCCGTTGAGCCAGGTCATCAGCAAGCGACAGATCCAGGATCTGGGTGTGCTGTTCTTCGCCTTCACCGTATTCTACGCCTATATCCATTTCTCGCAGTACTTCCTCATCTGGAACGCGGCGATTCCCGAGGAGACCTTCTGGTATGTGGGTCGTGAGCAGGGGAGTTGGAAGTGGGTTGGGTTCACGATCCTGTTCGGCCATTTCTTCGTTCCGTTCCTGGTGCTGTTGAATCAGGACGTGAAGATGAACCCGGCGATCATGGTGCCGATGGCCGCCTGGGCCTGGCTGATGCACTACGTCGACATGACTTTCAACATCATGCCGGTGCCGCATCCGCACGGGTTGCATGTGACTTTCTGGGATCCGTTGTTCTGGGCCGGGATGGTTTCGGTCCTGGGCTATTTCTTCCTGAAGAACTTCCGGTCTGCGGCGCCGTATCCGTTGCGGGATCCGCGTTTGAAGGAGGCGGTGACGCATCATGAGGTGCCGGCACCGGGAGCAACCGTCCATCACTGAGAAAGCGCGAGTTGAACATGAGCGATTCTACCTGTTGCAAACCCGAGACCCGCGCGATGGCGGCGTCGTTTGTGGGTGTGGTTGGGAGCTTCCTGTTGATCGGGGCGCTGGCGTGGTTGGTGGTGGGACAGAAGCCACCTGCGGTGGACGCGGCGTTGGCGACGTCGAGGAAGGCCACACGTGAAAAGCTGGAGCGTGAAGCGGCGGCCGAGTTGGTGAAGTTTGCGGTGGATCCCAACAAGGAAAACCTGGCGCGTCTGTCGGTTGACCGGGCCATGGAGGTTCTGGTGGCGGAATGGGGCGAGGGATCCGAAGCGGGCCGCGCGAAGCTCCTGGAGCGGTTGGAATCGTCGAAGGCCGTGCAGAGCTTTGAATGAGGTTGCAGCCAGATGAACGTCATCGCGTTGATCCTTCTTGGCAGTGTGGTGGTGGTGCCGGCGGTGGCGCTCTGGTCGCTTCACTGGGCATCGCGCACCGGCGAGTTCCGGTTGCTCAACCGGGCTGCGCTCTTGCCCTTCGATGACGAGGAACCGGTGGGCCAGGCCACCGACCAGATCCTGAATCGCGGAGGAGATCGCCGATGAGTTCAACCAATACTTTAAAGGCCTTGATGCCGGGCGATGTCCAGAGTGACCCGGCGAGACGGGCCATGCTGGCTGAGATCGATGCCTCGTGCCGGGTTCCGGTGCTGTTCTTCGTGGTCAGCGGATTGATGTGGCTGCTGTTGGGGACGTTGTTGGCGTTGGTGGCGAGCATCAAGCTGCACAACCCGGAATTCCTGGCGGCCTGGGAATGGCTCACCTTTGGCCGGGTCCGACCCGCCCACCTCAACACGGTCATCTATGGGTTTGCGTCGCAGACCGGCATTGGGGTGACGCTGTGGTTGATGTGTCGGTTGTGTCGGGTTCCGTTTCCGGCGCCTGGGTTGACGACGGTGGCGGCATTGTTCTGGAACCTGGGATTGACCATTGGCGTGGTGGGAATCCTGGTGGGGGATTCGACGGCGATCGAGTGGTTGGAACTGCCGCGATATTCGACTCCCATCCTGTTCTTCAGCTATGCGTTGGTGGCGGTGTGGAGTGTGATCACCTTCCGGTTGCGCCGTGAACGGCATCTCTATGTGAGCCAATGGTACCTGTTGGCGGCGTTGCTCTGGTTCCCGTGGTTGTACGCCACCGCCCAGATCATGCTGTTGATCGAGCCGGTCCGGGGCGTGGTGCAGGCCTCGGTCAACTGGTGGTTCGCCCACAATGTCCTCGGCCTCTGGTTCACTCCCATCGGGTTGGGTGCCATCTATTATTTCATCCCGAAGGTCGTCGGTCGTCCCATCCACAGCTACTACCTGAGTGTGCTCGGGTTCTGGTCCCTGGCCCTGTTCTACAACTGGAACGGGTTGCATCACCTGATCGGCGGACCGATGCCCGCCTGGATGATCACGGTGTCGGTGGTGGCGAGCGTGATGATGTTGATCCCGGTGATCACGGTGGCGATCAACCATCATTTCACGATGGTGGGTCACTTCGGGAAACTGCGCCACAGCCCGACGCTGCGGTTCATTGTCTTCGGGGCGATGGCCTACACGTTGACCAGTCTGCAGGGCGTGGCCAATTCGCTGCGTTCCTACAGCGAGATCGTCCATTTCACCCATCATACCGTCGCCCATGCCCATCTCGGTGTGTACGGCTTCTTCACCATGGTGATGTTCGGGTCCCTTTATTACATCGTGCCGCGGATCACGCAGCGGGAATGGCCGTCGTTGGCATTGATCTCCGTGCATTTCTGGGGATGCGCACTGGGGCTGATCCTGTATGTGGTGCCGCTGAGTTATGGTGGGATCCTGCAAGGGTTGGGGATGAACGATGCGTCGATTCCGTTCTTGAAAGTGGTGGAAGGAACATTGCCCTGGCTGCGGATCCGCACGGGAGCCGGCCTGTTGCTGGCCCTGGGTCATGTGGCTTTCGTGGTGAATCTGGGTTGGTTGTTGTGCCGGGTATTCGGTCCTTACCGGAAGCCGGTGGTGGAGCTTTTTACCGAAACGGGAACGGCGGCGGTGACTGCCAAGTGATGCCATGAATTACGGACCGCTCCTCTTTCTCGGAATCCTGTTCACGCTCGCCTCGAGCTGGGTGGGACTGGTGTTGATGCCCAATCGCCAACTGGGTGCCTTGACCGCCAATACGTCGACCAATGACACCGGTGTGGTGGTGGTCTATCCCCAGCCCCGCCATGGGGAAGCCCAGCAGGGCGCCGAACATTATCGGTCGCTGGGATGTGTCTATTGCCATAGCCAACAGGTCCGGCCCGAGGGCTTTGGATCGGACATTGAACGTGGTTGGGGACGGCGTCGGACGGTGAGCCGGGATTATCTCTATGACAAACCGGTGATGCTGGGCACATCGCGCACGGGACCGGACCTGACGAACATTGGGGAACGTCAGTCGAGTCACGACTGGCATTATTCCCACCTGTACAATCCCCAGATCACTTCCAAGGGCAGCGTGATGCCCCCGTACCCGTTCCTCTTCGAGAAGCGCCGTGTGCCGGCTTCCGGACCGTCGTCGGACGCATTGAAGTTGTCGGGCGAATTTGCGGTGGAGGACGGGTGGGAAGTGGTGCCCCGCCCGCAGGCGCGGCAATTGGTGGAGTACCTGCGGAGTTTGAAGACCACGGTGGACCTGCCTGAGGCACCATTGCCCAAGGCTGCGGCTGTGGAAGAGTGAACCCGAGAGCATGAGCGCTGATTCCAATCGCCCGTTAGATCCCGCCGCCGCCCTTGACCGGGGAGAGGCGACGGACGTGGTGCAGATGCATGCTGCGGTGCAGCGTGAACGTCCCGAACCGATGGAAGGCAGCGAGCCGTTGAACCTGTGGTTGGTGGTGTTCATCGCGGTCCTCCTGTTCTGGGCGGGCAGCTATCTCACCCAGTACAGCGGAGGATTCCGCGCGGATGAGTTTTCCGAGAACCAGATCAATCCGGCGCCGCCTCCGGTGGTGGGTGGCTCGGGTGGGGACGATCCGGTTACCAAGGCGGTCAAGGCCGGGACCCCGCTTTACGTGACCTACTGCGCACCGTGTCATCAGGGCGATGGCAATGGCGTTGCCGGACAGTTCCCGCCGCTGGCCGGATCCGAATGGGTCTTGGCCGAGGGACCGAACCGGATCATCCGCATCGTGCTGCATGGGTTGGGAGGACCGATCACCGTCAAGGGTTCGACCTATAACAACCAGATGAATGCCTTTCGCGACAGCATGGATGATGTCCAGATCGCCAATGTCGTGACCTATATCCGCAATTCATTCGGCAACAAGGGAAGTGCCGTGTCCGCCGCGGAGGTGGCGGCGATCCGGACAGCGACTGCGGCCCGGGTGGATCCGTGGTCCGCGGCCGAGTTGGAGGGGGTTGCCGTTTCGGGCGGGGGCGAGGGTGCGGCGGCTCCGGCGGCCTTGACGGTGGATCAGATCAAGGAAGCGCTGAAGGCCTTGCCGGCGGAAGACCTGAAGACGCTGTTGCAGGACGTGGCGAAGTAAGCGCAGGCCCGGGCGCCGCCACACCCGGAAATCCCACCACCGAGTTCGCAGAGGGAACCCTGTCCCGGGTTTCTATGAATTCACCCGTGTCGATCGGTGGGTCCCGTGGTTCCGAGGGAGGTTTTGAACCACAGATATGCACGGATGGACACGGATGGGATCTGACTCCTGCAGAGACGGATCCAACCGGGGATAGGTTCCTGACCAACCTTCTTTCCGCGTTCTTCGCGGCTTCGCGTGAAACCCTTCCCTTGGGAGCGCGGGATTCTCCCGCCTCTCAATGCCTCTCCATTCGGCAGGTTTCACCACAGAGAACACAGAGAGCACAGAGCCAGAATCAACATCCCGACCGCGTGCGAGTACGAGTACGATTTCTCCAGCCACCCGACCCGATCCCACGCGAAATCCTGCCCCCGTTCAGTCTTCTCGGCGTTCTTTGGGGCTTCGCGTGAAACCCTTCCCTTGGGAGCGCGGGATTCATCCCGCCTCTCAATGCTTCTCCATTCGGCAGGTTTCACCACAGGGGTTCCCCGGGGACAGGCTCCTCTTCCGGGAATTCCTTTCACACGAAGGCACGAAGCCACGAAGGGACGGTGGGGTTGATCAGGGACAGGTTCTGCACCCTCCCGAAGAGGCCCATTTTTGAAACCATGGATGCGCACGGATGGGAGGTTTTTCCCGCAGCGACGCCGAGACGCAGAGGATTCCAAGTGCGGGGGTTGGCACCTTTTTCCATTCCCGGACATCTCATCACCGGCTTCACAGGGTGCACCATGGGGATTATCGGTGTCGAAGTGTGGAATCGGTGGTTCAAGAAGGGGTGCTGGACCACGGATTGGCTACTCCATCGGAAAGGTAGCGGCCCCGACGTTTTTCATCCCGGGTTTGCCGGTCTGGCAAAGCCTATTGAACTGCGGTAGGGAACCTTGATGCGGCTGAAAGCTGGATGGGGAATGGGGAGTTGGTTCCGGATCTGGGGCGGGATCGGATTTCTCGCGTCTCGCTTGTTGGGGCAGGGGGCGGCGACGGCATCGGGCCCGGCCGAATCGGCGGTCACTGACCTGGCGGGATTGAGGAATGCGCTGACGGCTTCGTTGGCGGCGACACGGGCGCCGGGATCGACCTGGGGGGTGCAGGTGGTTTCGATGGATTCCGGCCGGGTCTGGTTCGAGACGAATTCCACGCGTCTCTTTGTTCCCGCCTCCAACACCAAGCTGTTCACGGTGGCGATGGCGTTGGATCGGTTCGGGACGAATCACGTGTGGGAAACCCGATTGCTGGCGTCGGGTCGGCCCAATTCCGACGGCGTGTTGCCGGGAGATCTGTGGGTTGATGGGGGCGGGGATCCGGCCCCGGGAGAAGGCCTGCTGGATCCGAAGGCCCTGGTGAAGTTTCGCGAGGCGTTGGAGAAGGCAGGTGTCCGTTCGATCCAGGGCGGGATCGTGGTGCGGGATGAATGGTTCCGGGCAACGCCGTATGGACCGGGATGGAACTGGGATGATCTGCAGGAAGGCTATGGGGCGCCGGTGGGTGGATTGGTCTTTGGAGACAACACCTGCCGGTTGGTCGTGATCGGTGCCGCGACGGCAGGAGGTGAGCCGGTGGTCCGGACCGCGCCCTTCGACGGGGTCTTCGAGATCCGGTCCACGGTGCGGACGGTACCGACGAACCGGGTGGCGGGGGTTCGGGTGTTGCGATTGCCGGGGAGTCGGGTGCTGGAGGTTTCGGGCGAAGTGGGCGTGGGCCGGACCCATGGTGAACGGCTGGCTGTCCCGGACGGGGCGGAGTGGTTTGGACGTGGATTGCGTGCGGCCCTGGTGTCCGGGGGAATCCGGGTGGGCGGGCAGGTGAACCGGTCCCGCGAAGATCCACCCGCGGTGTTGCTGGGGACGGTGCCTTCGGCGTCGATGGGTGAACTCGCGGCCCTGTGCCTCAAGCCATCGAACAACCTGATCGCGCATCAGCTTTGGCTTCAGGTGGGAGCGGATGTGCGGCGTCGACCGAGGGCGGGTGAGCGGGTGGAGGCGGGGGATGATTCGGATGCGGCGGCCCGGGCGATGGGACGGTTTGCGGCGGGGTTCGGGGTTGGGCCGGAGTCATTGGTGATCGAGGAAGGGTCTGGTCTGTCGCGGAAGAACCTGATGACGCCGGCGGCGACGGTTCGGTTGTTGCGCCACATGGCGGGGCATCCGGCGGGACGGACCTATCTGGAGGCGATGCCGGTGGGAGGGGTGGATGGAACGTTGTGGAGCCGATTCACCCGGGGGCCGTTGAAGGGGGTGGTCCGGGCGAAGACGGGGACGTTGCGGCACGTGAATGCGTTGGCGGGACACCTGACAACGGCCGGAGGTTCACGACTGGGGTTTGCGATTTACGTGAACGGATATCAATCCGCGGATGCGGGGGCATCGGGCCGGGGTGAGATGGATCGCCTGGTGGAATTGCTGGGGCGTTATGCGGGAGCGGGGCCGGAATGAGTGAGAGCCCGTCTGACCGCCCTGGTCACACCACGCGCATCTTGATGGATTCCACCTGGCGATCGTGTGAGGTGGCGTGGGGGACGAGGATGACGACGGAATCGCCGGTCTTGATGAGGCCGCGTGATTCGAGGCGGTTGAGGGCGCCGTCGATGGAGCCTTCGGGATCGTTGGAGCAGGAGGGGAGCACGATGGGGGTGACCCCGCGGAGCAGGGTGAGTTTGCCGGCGAGTGATTCGGTGTCGCAGAAGGCGTAGATCGGGGAGGTCTTGGGACGGAATGCGGAGGCGAAACGTGGGAGTTGGCCGGAGCGGGTGAAGGCGATGATGGCGGTGGCTTCCAGGTTGTCGGCAAGGATGACGGCGCTCTTGACCAACTTCTGGCGGGGCAGGGTGAGTTCGGCTTCCTCGTGGTAATTGGCGCCGCCGCTCCGTTCGATGCGTTGGGCGATGGTATCCATGACCTCAATGCAGGCGAGGGGATGACGTCCGACGGTGGTTTCGCCACTGAGCATGATGGCGTCGGCCTGTTCGAAGACGGCATTGGCGACGTCGGTGATCTCTGCGCGGGTGGGGAGGGGATTGGTGATCATGCTTTCGAGCATGTGGGTCGCGACGATCACGGGTCGGCCGATGCGTTGGCAGTATTTGACGATGCGGCGCTGGATGATGGGGAGCTCTTCATACGGACACTCCACGCCGAGATCGCCGCGGGCGACCATGATGACATCGGCTTCCTGGGCGATGGCGTCGAAGTGATCCACGGCGAACTGGTGTTCGATCTTGGCGACGATGAGGGGTTGATGGCCGTCCGGATGGAAGCAGGCGCGGAGGGTGGCGATGTCGACGGGATCGCGGACGAAGCTGAGGGCGATGTAGTCGAGCTTGAGTTCGAGGCCGAGCGCGACATCGGAGCGGTCCTTTTCGGTGAGGGCGGGGAGGGAGACGCGGACACCGGGGAGATTGATGTGGCGCCGTGAACCGAGGCTGCCTTCGGTGAGGACCTCGCATTCGACGAATTCGGGAGTGGTGCTGAGGATGCGCATCTTCATCTCGCCGTTGTCGACGACGAGGGTGTCGCCTGCATGGACGTCACTGGCGAGGTCGTCGTAGTTGACCGAAGTCCCCTTGAAGCCTGCGGGAATGGTTCCGCCACGGACGGTGAAGTAGAAGCGTTCACCGGGACTGAGGGAGATGGCGGCGGGGACGTCGCCGGTGCGGATGGAAGGGCCCTGGGTATCCATGAGGATGCCGGGGAGGATGCCGCGGAGGCGTGCGGCGGAACGGATGTCGGCCACAACCTGGCGCACCCAGTCGTGACGGGCATGGCTCATGTTGAGGCGGAACACATTGACGCCCGCCTCCATGAGGGCGGCGAGGCGGTCGGGGGAATCGGTGGCGGGTCCGAGCGTGGCGATGATGCGGGTCTTGCGCATGTTGGAGCGACCCTACTGACGTCGGGCGGGACCGCAAAGGATGGTGACCCCGGTTTAGGGGAGAATGTTCCCGGAGTGACGCTGGAATGTCATGGGACGCGGGGTTTTCGCTTTCGGGCATCGGGACGGGTGATGATACGGTTTCGTGGTTCCGATGAATTCACGAAGAAGGTTTCTCCAGGGAATGGCCGGTGCGGCACCGTTGGCGGTGGCGGGTTGTGCGACGGTGCCCGGGGCTCGGTCACGTCCGACACCGGCGTCGGCGGCAGTGCCGCGGAACATCGTGCATCTGGTGGTGGATGGGATGGGGTCGGGGATGTTGAGTTGCGGGAACCATTACTCGCAGGTGACGCGGCATCGGGAACTGAGCTGGATCCGGCTGCTGAATCGCCCGGAATTGGTGCATGGGCTGATGGATGTGCGATCGCAGAACTCGTTGGTGACGGATTCGTCGGCGTCGTCCTCGGCGTGGGGAGCCGGGGTGCGCATCCCGAACGGCATGGTGAACCAGACGAGTTCGGGGAGGAAGCTGGTGACGCTCTATGAGTTGTTGGGAGCGGCCGGATGGCAACGGGGATTGGTGACCACGACCGAGATCACTCATGCCACACCGGCGGGATTTGCCGCGTGCAACAAGAGCCGCAACAACGCCGAGGAGATCGCGGAGGATTACCTGAAGCGTCGGGTGGAAGTATTGATGGGCGGTGGCAGGAAGTATTTCGAAGCGGGATCGCGCAAGGACAAGCTGGACCTCAAGCAGGCGTATCGGGGTGCGGGCTATGCGGTGATCGAAAAGCCGGGTGATCTCCGTTCGGCGCCTTCGGATCAGCCATTGCTGGGGTTGTTCAACGCGGGACACCTGCCGTTCACGGTGGATGTCGCGGGTGGCATTACGAAGGGGGAGGACGCGCCGGGTCTGGCGACGATGACCCGTGCTGCGTTGAAGCGGTTGGGTGGGGCGGAGCGGTTCATTTTGCAGGTGGAAGGCGGGCGGGTGGATCATGCGTGTCACAACAACGATGCGGCGTCGGCCATGCGCGAGATGATCGGGTTTGATGAGGCCATTGATGTCTGCCTGGCGTATCAGGCCGAGCATCCGGACACGCTGTTGGTGATCACGACGGATCATGCCACGGGCAATCCGGGGTTGAACGGCA
The DNA here is from genome assembly GCA_002422905.1 of Verrucomicrobia bacterium UBA6176. Taxonomy (GTDB): domain Bacteria; phylum Verrucomicrobiota; class Verrucomicrobiia; order Limisphaerales; family UBA9464; genus UBA6176. Next base: position 16,286 of record DITU01000007.1, on the reverse strand, counting down.
TGGGCGACAATTATGGGAAGAGCAACGAACTGTTCCGGAACCTGCTGTCGATCCGTCAATCGATCCCGGAACTCGTCAAGCGCCTGCTGCTGACGGAATCGGTCGATCAATTCAACCAGGTGTTCCAGGAGACGACCGGTTATATCCCTTCAACACGTCGGCGTGAGTTGTTGGATCCGTTCCTGAAAAAGAAGGGGTATGCCCTGTATGAAGTGATGGCATCGGACAATGCGGCGATGGGCCAGGTGTTGGCCAATCACGTGGGCGTGTGTTTCACCGGGACGGGTCATACCTCGGATCACGTGCCGATCCTGGCGATTGGGCCCGGGGCGGAGGCGTTCCGGGGATTCATCGACAATACGGTGGTGTTTGACCGTTACCTGGCTGCGGCCGGGGTGCAGTTCCGGAACCCGCAGGAGCGGTTGATCGCGCAACAACCGACGTCGGCGGGATCAGCCGGGTCGGGGGAGCGGGTTGAAGAGTACGGCTGGGTTTAGAAGGCACGCAGAAGCGGGTGCAAACCGGCTCACTTTGCCGACAGGTCGATGCAGACGATCTCGCGGTCGTTGCGGACGTACATGCGGCGGTTGGCGAAGGCGGGATGACTCCAGACGACGGGACGGCCGGGGTCGGTATTGATGGGTTCGATGACCCGGGCACGGCCGAGTTCCTCGTAACCCTGGGGGGAAAGCCTGGCGATGATGAGATCGCCCTGTTCGTTGAGGAGGAACCAGCGGGAGCCGTTCTTCACGACGAAACAGTTGCCCCATCGTTCCGCCTTGCCGGTGGTGGGCTCGAACGTCTCCCAGAGGCGTTCGCCGGTGTCCAGGCGCAGGCACCTGAACTGTCCATAACTGCACGGGCCATACACATGTCCGTCCTCGACCCAGGGCGTGGCCATGGTGCAGTTGAGATGGGCGGTGTCCCGTTCGCTCTGCTTCATCGTCTTCCACGCCACCACCGGGGTGTCCTGTCCCGGATTGAATCGAAGCCGCAGGGAACCGTTATAGAAACAGGTTAGATATAAGCCGTCGTCGAGGGACCGGGGGGTGGCGATGGCCATGCCATAGTGAAGTTTCCAGGGCTCGGTCCACAGGACGCGGCCGGTTTCCGGGTCCAGCCCGTTCACCGCTTCGGCATGCCAGATGATCAGTTGGCGGCGTCCCTGGACTTCATGGATGACCGGCGGGCAATAGCCGGGTTCCTTCGCCGACAACGCCCGCCAGATTTCTTTCCCGGTGTCCTTGTCGAAGGCCACCGCGACACTGCCTTCACCTCCCACCACACAGATCAGCTTCTGGCCGTCGAGCAGCGGATGTGCCGACACGCCCCAGGTGGGAACCTTGAGCCCGTACTCCTTAACGAAATCCCGTTCCCAGATCAGCTTTCCATCCGCCGCATCCTGGCAGGCGAGGTTTCCCATGGTGCCCAGCGAATAGACCCGGCCACCGGCGACGACCGGCGTGGTGCGGGGTCCGGCGGCATAGCTGACCGTATAGGAAGATTCATAGTCGCGATGCCAGAGGATGCGGCCGTCATTGGCGTCGAGGCACAGGACGCGTTCATTGCCGGGAATGCGGGAGGCGTCGAAGGCGCTCTTCGGCTTCGGGATGTTCTCCGGCACCTCACGATCCATGAGATACACCCGGGACCCGACCACGGCCGGACCGGAGTAACCGGCGGCAATGGGCGTGCGCCACACGCGGGTCGGACCGCCGGTGGGAAACTTTTCGAGGATGCCGGTCTCGCGCCAGTGTCCGTCGCGTTTGGGACCGAGCCACTGGGGCCAGTCATCGGCGAGGGCGACATTGAGAAGGAGGAGGCTGGCACAGACCTGGCGCAGGGCATGCCAAGGGCGCCGGGTGAGTGGGGATGAAATCCGGTTCATGGCTTCACCACAACCGATGCCGGGACAAACTCAAGCCGCAAGAATCCGGGGGAAGGACTCCGCAGCGGAACAGCGCGTCTGCATGATGTTCGTTTGGGGCCTGAATAGCCGCGTTGGATTCGGTCTTGGGAGATGATCAGACGAAAACGTTTCCGATTCGGCGCGTGTACCGGACGGACAGATTGGGTTGTTGGCCGTTGGGAACAGGCCGAATGATCACCACAGAGAGCACAGAGGGGAACGCAGCAGGCCTTGGCTGGCATTCTTCCGGGATGGGGATGGGTTGGGACGTGGGTCCGGTGGCACAGTCGTTTCGATCCTCCGCCCCGCATTGGCTCCGAACGCCGACGGCGTTTCGGCAATGAGCCCAGGGTTGGGGCGAGGAACGAGGCCCTACCCTGGGAAAACCATCCCGTGAAATCCAACCGCAAGGCGGTTGAAATCGCCTTCGGGCGCCTAACCCAGGGTATCCTCGCGAGCTCGGCGACCCTGGGCCATGGCCGGAATCCCGTTGGGATACGGCTAAGCCGGACCCGAGCTTCGGGGGAGGAAGTCCGTTCCGCGACGACATCCCCCCAACCCGCAGGGAACTGATCAGCGTACTCCGGCCTTTTGCAGGATGCGGAACAGATCGTCCTTGAGATGCAGCCGCTTCAGCTTGAGGGCTTCGGTGACGGTATCCGAGGCGGGTTCGATATCCTCCTCGATGCGGACCACCTCACGGTCAACGGTGTGATACTCGTCGAAGAGTCGACGGAAGTGGGCATCCGAGGTCTTGAGTTGGTGGATGGTTTCCCGGTACTCGGGGAATTCGTGGATGAGGGGATGATGCAGGTCAGGTGTCATTCGATTTGATCCTTCGTGGAGTTGCGCCGGACCTTACACGCGAAAGCTGGGATGTGCTTAGCGGTGTTTGGTGGAATTTGGGCGGGAATTGGCGAGCCGGGTGTTGCCTGGAATGGGTTGGCGCCTTTCGTGCTAAAAATTCAATCATGTTCTTCAACCCCTGTCTTATCCCCTGGCTCCGGCATCGGATGCTTCTCCTGTTTGTGGCAATGGGGTGGGGACTGGCGCCGGGGATCGTGTGTGGGGCGATCGACATTGATATTGATGAAGATGGGGTTCCGGATTTTGCGCTGACCGCTGTCCGGATTGGAAACGGACCGGGTCAATACGGATGGGCCCACGACGACCTGTACTGTTATCGATCCAACTCGGTTTACGTGGTTGAATCCATTCAGGTTCCGATTGTTTACCCGCATCCGGCCGTCGATTGGGTTCCTTCACCTGATCGGGGCTTTGGATGGTCCATCCCGGGAGGGTCGCATGCGCTGCAACGCTATGGTCAGGAGCGGCGCCCGATCTCGGAGCCTCCGGGGGAGGGGAACTTTGCGTACCGGACGGGCGCCCTGCGGGGGCTGACGGACTATTCCACCGGATACTTGGTTGTGCGCTTCATGTCTTCGGAGGGATGGCGTCTGGGTTGGCTTCATCTTTCGCTGTTCGTTGCCCGGGATGAGCGATGGGACTGGCATCTCTATCCACCCTTTTGGAAATGGGAGCCGAACCCGTTTCCTGAAGCGGTGATCCACCTTTTTGGTTCTGGCTTCTCCACCGACCCGGACGCCACCCGGTTCCGGCCTGGAAAGCCGGTGCCGTCGCCCCCGCCCGCCCTGACCATGCGGCTGGTTTCAGACACCAACGCCACTCCGTATCTCCATTTCGAAGTTCCTCCTGATCTGGGCTGGCAACAGATCGAAACGAGCTATCACGCCTTTGGTACCGACTGGTACCCGGCTGGCTTCGGTTTCACCAACTCGACCCGAATCCAGATCGGGCCGGGCACTCCTTACCATTTTCCCAGCCAGACTTTTTTCCGACTGCGTTGAGGTCTGGAAGCGAGGGGATGGATTCAGACTCTCGATGCATCGGCGAGGGTTGAAATGTCTTTCCAGGCCAGTGCCTGGAACCGTCCGTCCGGATCCATTGGGAAGGAATCCGGTCCGGGGTACACCAGATACACCTGCTTCAGTTCAAGGTCATCGGCGGCCACCCGCATGGATTTGGTCTGCTTGGGAACGGCGTTGTGTTTGAACTCGAATCCCACCCACTTCCCGTTTCGGCGTGCGACCAGATCCATTTCGGCACCGCTTTGCACCGAGTAATGGAAGCAATCCCGGGCATCCACCACCCCCTCGGCGACCAACTGCTCGATGCAGAACCCTTCCCAGGAGAACCCCATGCGACCGGAAGTCGTGAGCTGCTCAATCGTCTCCAGTCCCAGCAATGTGTGAAGGATTCCCGTGTCCCTCAGGTAGGTCCGGGGAGTCTTTCGCACGCGTTTCGCGACGTTGGCGGAAAAAGGCGGAAGCGATCTTGCCATGTAGGCTCCCTCCATGACGTCGAGATAGCGTTGCACCGTTTTGGGGTCGGCACCGAGATCCCGTCCGAGGGCCGAAGCGTTGGCCGCCTGGCCGTGGTGACTGGCGAGGAGGAGCAGCAGACGGCGCAATCGCCCTGAATCGAGGCGCAGATCCACGAGGGCCGGGAGATCACGCTCCAGGAAGTCGCTGATGAAGTCCGTGCGCCATTTGTAGGAGAGTCCGTCATCCGGGCTGGTGAACGACTTGGGAAATCCACCCCGCAACCAGAGCCTGGCCTGTTGGGCAACCCCCACTTCTCCCGCCGAAAACCCGGACATCTCGATCCGGTGGTTCCGACCAGCCAACGTCTCTGCGCTGTGCCGGTTCAAGTCGGGCGAAGCGCTTCCCAACAGGAGGAATCGAGCGGGTTGTTCGGGGCGGTCGGCCAACACCCGGAGCAGTGGAAACAGGTTGGGCAGGACCTGGACCTCATCGAGTACCACCAATCCCCGCAGCGGGCTGAGGATGCCCATGGGATTATCTTCCAACTGACTCCGATGCAGGTAATTGTGGAGATCGAACCAGTGGGTGTCCGATCTCCCTTCGAAGTTTCGGGCCAGGGTGGTCTTTCCACATTGGCGGGGACCGAGCAAGAGGGTGACAGGAGCAGCTCGAAACGCCTTCTCCAACTGCATCAACAACTTGGAACGTTGATAAGTCAATTCTGTGCAATTTAGGAATTGAGTTCCTAAATTGCAATGATCAGCTGGTTCCATGATTCCGGGTCAGGTGACCAAGCCGTTTTCCCGACCGAACGGGCCACTCCCGTTCTTCGATGCCTTTACCAAGGATGGTGAGGATTTCGAACGGTTCTGCACCGACCTCCTCAATCATCGTCCCGCCTTCTTCGTTGAGGTGGGTGGCATTGCCCAAGAGCGTCGGGTCATTTCAGCGGAGCGACTGGATGGGGGCGATGACCAAGGCGGTGCAGATATTCTGGTCACAATCGAAGGCGGACAACGGTGGGTGGTTCAATGCAAGCGGGAGAAAGGATTTGGTCCCACGCAAGCCGAGCGTGCGCGGAACAAGTTGGAGAAGGGCTTTCCCGATGCGGATCGCTACATCCTGGCGGTCACCAAGACCCTCACCCTTGCAGCACGAGAAAAGTTCGGTCCCAAGTGGGAGGTCTGGGATCCGGATCGCTTGACCGGTATCGCCACCCGCATTCGACCCAAGGCCAACGCCGTTGAGTTGGTCCGACGGTATTTCGGTGATGCCGAGGCTCGCCGACTTTTCCCGTGGACACCGGGCCTGTGGGTGAAGTGGCAGGACTACTTTCAAGCTGACCTCGCTGACACCAGCCGGGCGTTTCATCATCGCCTCCCCTTTGTCGGGATGGATGGTCTGCTGGATCAGTTGATCGAATTTGCCGGGGCTGAGGAAAAACGTGGGGCGGTGTTGAGGGGGGCTGGGGGCCAAGGCAAGAGCCGGGTACTGCTCGAACTGGCCCGTCGTCTTTGGGAATCACCCGATCCGATTCATGTCCAGTTCCTCAATCCCGGGGCTGAGGTCATGACCCCGGACGATCTGGATCTGCTCAGCGATGACCCTGATCCGACATTGCTGGTGGTGGACGATGCCGACCGGCATTTGATATCGCTGACTCAGATTGCTCGTGCGATCTCGGCGAACAACAACGTGCGGTTGATGGCAGCGGTCCGCCTGTCGGCAGAGCCAGCCGTCCGGAAGGCATTGCTGGACGCAGGTCTTGACGCGGATCGGGTGGTCCGGTGTGAGATCCCAAGATGGAAGAAGTCCTCGATCCAGCAGTTGGCTGACTCGGCCTTGAGCCCGGATTGCCGCCCCCAGATTCCCCGCTTGGCGGAATTGTCCGACCGATCACCGCTTCTGGTGGTGCTGGGATCCGCCGTGGTCCGGTCGGGGCTGCTTCCGGACGCGATGATGACTCAGGAAGTTTTCGAGCAACGGGTACTGGATGGCCTGTTGAAGGACGTGCTGGAGCATCAACCGGAGCATCACCGCGATCTGTTTCGCCGCCTGTGTCAGGTGCTGGCCTTCATCGGTCCGGTTCAATGGAATCCCGCCTTGGTTGAACGGATCGCCGGGCTGGTTGAGGAGAGCGCACTGGATATTGATCACGCACTCGACGTGCTGATTTCCTCGGGATTGGTGATCGATGGGTCCGATGGACTTCAACTGCACCCGCCCCTTTTCTCCGATGCGTTGCTTCGTCAGGTATCGGTCAATGGGTCGGGCCAACCTTCGGCTTTCGCGCGGCGACTGTCCGCTTCGTTGAGTCTCGACGAGTTCCCGTCGTTGCTCAGGAACCTCAGCATTGCTGACTGGGAAGCATCCGCGGGATCCACCACCGGGGCGGAGGGGTCGTTGATGAACTCGGTTTGGAGCACCCTTCTGGACCGCCTGCAGGACGGCACGTCGGACGAACGGCAGACCCTTCTTGAAGCCTGGATCCCGACTGCGGGTTGCCAACCTCAACGCAGCCTGGAATTGGTCCGATGGCTACTGTCAGAACCCCGTGCTGAATCGCGCGGTGATGCCGATGAAATCCTCCACTTCGATGATGCCCCGGCCGGAACCGGGCTTTACTCGGCGGCCCAATACGACATCGGAGTCCTCACCGGGGCAGCTCAGGCACTTCTGCCTGTCGTTGTCTGGCATCCGGATCGTGCTCAGGAGGCTTTGGATTTGCTTTGGGAGCTGGGCGGCCGGATCCCGTCCGCCGGATCAGAAGCCACCGGACATCCCATCAACCTCATCGCCAAGGCAGCCTCATTGGGCATCAACAAACCCTGGGAGGCTTCGGAGTCGGTGCTTGCCTGGCTGGAAGCTCGTTTGGGGAAAGGCCACGAGACGGATAGCCGATTCCTCGCACCCGGAGTTTTCTCCGCCTTGCTCAAGCCGTTCCTCGCCCGATTCATCGAGCAAGACTGGTGGGATGGCGCTCAGTTCCGATTTCAACCGTTTCTGTTGGATCCCGACCGCATGTCGATTCTGCGCCAACGCGCCATTGCCTTGATCAATTTGTGGCTGAGATCCAATGACGCCGTGCGGATTCGGGAAGCACTTCCCTGCATCCGGATCGAGCTGGAGCCGATCCGGGAGTTGCGTGGCTTCCCTCAGGAATCGCCACCTGCACTGGCCTGGCAAAAGGAATCCCTGGCTGCCTTGGATGAGTTCGCGTCCACGCTACCTCTCCTCGCCGAACATCCGTTTGTGCTTGTCGAGATGGGTGAGTTCCTCGGGCTGGGAGCCCTTCGCAGAGCCGCCCCGGAATTGGCCAATCGCTGCCGGGAACTGCTGAAGCGGATCCCGGACACCTTCGAACTGCGTCTGATCCGGGCGATCTCCTGGAACCGGTTTGATCCTGGCTTTGCTGACGAATCATTCTCCGACCCGCTCGCCCGGGAAGACGCGCGATGGCAACATCGTTTGCAGCAACTGGCGCGGGTTGCAGGTGAATGCCTCCACCGTTGGCCCACGGCTCAAGCCCTGTGCGAGGGCCTTGCCGGCTGGGTTGAACGTGCACGAAATGCGGGTGTATCCATCCGTCCCGAGGACTTCGGCGATGCCCTCGCATCGCGATCTCCCGCGTTTGCCATCGAACTGCTGGAGGCCCTGCTCGCCGCATCCTCGGATTCACTCGATGACCTGCTGGTCGTGGTTTTCTCCAAGGTCTCCGAGCAGTCACCGGACGCGTTGGATGCCCGTTTGCCTGCGCTCATCGATGCCTGTTCGCCGGGGCGGATTGAAAAGTGGATCGGCAGTCTTGAATTTCGACCCAAGGAATCGCCCCAGTTCCGGCCCGCGGAGATTGCAGCGTTGGAGTCCATCGCGTCCCGGCCGGATGAATCCATCGTCTGCAGGCTAAATGAGTTGATTGGAAGGTTGAGCAACCGCGAACCCGCCCTGGCCTGTCGGATTCTCCGAAGGCTCCGGCCCACCACGCAGGCGTCGGCGGATCGGATGCTCGGTGCGCTCGGTGTTGTTTTGGAATCCCAACCGGACGGTGACCTGGAGGAACTGGTCGCATCGTGCCTGACCACACTGACCACCGCCCGCTTCGCTTGGTTGAATTTGGGTCACCTGATTCAGCCGATTCTGGAAGCGGCTCCGAAGGCGGCCTACCGAAACCTTGCTGCCCAAGTGGAGGAGGGTGACGGCCCGGATCTGTATGGCTTGAGTTGGGGCGGTGTGCGTTTTGGAACGATGGATGACACCGCCTTTCTGGATCAGGAGATCCGCCGGCTGTGGAATCAGGAATCCGGCACCTACACCGAATCTTCCGCGCGGTTGCGATTGCTCCAGGCGCTTGTCGATGCCGACCGCAACGGAGCGGAGCGGCGTCGGAAGCTGATCCGCGACGCCTTGAATCGCGATGAACTCCTCAAGGCCGTTGGAGTGGTTTTTCCGGAGTATGGCCAACGTGTACTCGTGTGGCCTGAACTCGCCGGACTGGCCCTGACCCAGGGTGACGCACTGCAATGTCGGGATGAGGTGTCGAACCGGCTCTTCCTTTCCATCATGGGCGGATCCCGTTCGTGGTCAGAGGGGGAACCCGTGTCGGAGTTCGCAAGCATCGTGCATCGCGCCCAGGACCTGACGAACAAGTACGCGGATCATCCTGCACTCGCCCGTTTGTACAGCAGCATTGCCGAAGCGGAGGCGAAGTCGAACGAGGAGCGGCGGCTGGAGCATCGTAAACGGTTGGATGCCTTGAACTGATGAGCGGGACTGCGACGCCTGCGCTGCGGACCCGGTGGGGGTGTTGGAAGGTCGAAGGTCGAGGAACTTCCTTTGCCACTGCTTGGGCCGGCTTGGTATCAAGAACGGAAGCCGATTATGTCTCAACGACACCTGTCCACGCCCCCCGTCCGCCGTGAGTTTCGAAAGCTCATGGCGGCGAACCGATCCGAGATCGCGATCCGGATCTTCCGGGCTTCCAATGAGCTGGGGATCTCCACGGTGGCGGTGTTCGCGCAGGAAGACCGGTTCTGCATGCACCGGTTCAAGGCGGACGAAGGCTACCTGATCGGGCAGGGGAAGGGACCTGTGGCGGCGTATCTGGACATCCCGAGCATCGTGGCCCTGGCCAAGGAACGCGGGGTGGACGCCATCCATCCGGGATACGGATTCCTCTCTGAGAACCCCGAGTTTGCCCGGGCCTGCGCGGAGGCGGGAATCGTGTTCATCGGGCCGCGTCCGGAGCTGTTGGAAATGATGGGGGACAAGACGGCAGCGCGGGCGTTGGCGAAAAGCATCTCGGTGCCGGTCCTGCCGGGGACGGAAGAGCCGGTGACCGATCGGGGTGAGGCGATGAAGATCGCGAAGTCGATCGGGTTTCCGCTGATCATCAAGGCGGCGTTTGGCGGTGGTGGCCGCGGGATGCGGGTGGTGCAGAAATCCTCCGAGCTTTCAGGTCTGTTGGACGAGGCGCAGGCGGAGGCGGGTCGGGCATTCGGCAATCCGGCGGTATTCCTGGAGAAATACATTCCCCGGGCGAAACACATCGAGGTGCAGATCCTGGGAGATCAGCACGGCAACGTGGTTCACCTGTTCGAACGGGATTGTTCGGTGCAACGGCGGCATCAGAAGGTGATCGAGGTGGCACCGAGCCATGGATTGCCGGAAGGAGTGATCCGGGAGTTGTGCGATGCCGCGGCGCGGATGGCGCGGGAGATCCGTTATGACAACGCGGGTACGATCGAGTTCCTCTACGATCTCGATCGGCACGAATGGTTCTTCATCGAGATGAACCCGCGCATCCAGGTGGAGCATACGGTGACGGAAGTGATCACCGGGATGGACCTGGTGCGCTCACAGATCCTGATTGCGCAGGGGCACGCCCTGCATTCGCCGGAGGTCGGCATTCCGGCGCAGGGTGACATCCCGAAGAACGGTTTTGCCATCCAGTGCCGGGTGACCACGGAGGATCCGGAGAACAAGTTCATGCCGGATTACGGTCGGATCCTGGCGTATCGGTCACCGGGCGGGTTCGGGATCCGGTTGGATGGCGGCATGGGTTATTCGGGGGCGGTGATCACGCCGTTCTACGATTCGATGCTGGTGAAGGTGATTGCGAGCGGCCGGGATTATCACGTGGCGTGCGACCGCATGCACCGGGCGTTGTCGGAGTTCCGGATCCGTGGGGTGAAGACCAACATTCCGTTCCTGGAGAACGTGATTGGGAACGATCTGTTCCGGGCGGGTCATGCGACGACGACCCTGATCGACACGACGCCGGAGTTGTTCTCGTTCAAGCCGCGGCGGGATCGGGCGACGAAGCTGTTGAACTTCCTGGGCAACGTGATTGTGAACGGGAATCCGCATGCGAAGGGCTACCTGCCGCCGCGGGCGGTGGAGGCGCCGCCGGCGCCGCGGGTGGATCTGACGGCGCCGATGCCGAAGGGGACGCGCGACCTGTTGCTGGAGTTGGGCCCGCGCGGATTTGCGGAGTGGATCGACAAGCAGAAGCGGTTGTTGGTGACCGACACCACGTTCCGGGATGCGCATCAGTCGCTGATGGCGACCCGGGTTCGGACCTATGACATGCTGGGGTGTGCGGATGCGGTGGCGCGGCAATTGGGTGATGCGAAGACGGGGTTGTTCTCGCTGGAGATGTGGGGCGGGGCGACGTTCGACACGACGATGCGTTTCCTGAACGAGGATCCGTGGGAACGGTTGCGGCAATTGCGGGAGCGGATCCCGAACATCTGTTTCCAGATGTTGTTCCGCGGTTCGAACGCGGTGGGCTACTCGAACTACCCGGAGAATGTGGTGGCGGGGTTCGTGCGCCACGCGGCCGCGGCGGGCATGGACATCTTCCGCATCTTTGATTCGCTGAACTATCTGCCGAACCTGCGGGTGGCGATGGAAGCGGTGCAGGGGACGCATGCGGTGTGCGAGGCGGCGGTGTGTTATACCGGCGACATCCTGGATCCGAAGCGGGACAAGTATCCGCTGGAATACTATGTGAAGCTCGCGCGGGAACTGGAGCGCATGGGCGCCCATGTCATCGCCATCAAGGACATGGCCGGCCTGTGCCGACCCTACGCGGCGCGCAAGCTGGTCAAGGCGCTCAAGGAGGCGGTCGGCATTCCCATCCACTTCCATACCCACGACACCTCCGGCCTCCAGGCGTCGGCAATACTCCAGGCGTCGGATGCCGGGGTGGATATCGTTGATCTGGCGATGGCCTCGATGTCGGGCAGCACTTCCCAGCCGAACCTGAACTCGGTGGTGGCGGCGCTGCACAACACCTCACGGGATACACGGTTGGACATCGGGGTGTTGAACGGGTTCTCGGATTACTGGGAGAAGGTGCGCGAGATCTACGCGCCGTTCGATACCGCGCCGAAGACGGGTTCGGCCGAGGTCTATCTTCACGAGATGCCCGGCGGCCAATACACCAACCTCAAGGAACAGGCCGCCAGCATGGGCGTGTCGCATCGATGGCCCGAGATCGCCCGCACCTATGCCGAGGTCAACCAGCTCTTCGGCGACATCGTCAAGGTCACGCCTTCCTCCAAGGTGGTCGGAGACATGGCGTTGTTCCTGTTCAGCCGCGGCATCCGGACCGTCGACGTCGTCAATCTGGAACCGGGCGCCACTCCGTTTCCGGAATCGGTGGTCGACATGTTGTCGGGAGGTTTGGGCTGGCCGGAAGGGGGTTGGCCGGAAGCGGTGTCGCGGGTGGTGCTGGGGGAAAAGCGACATGCGGAAGCCCGACGCAATTTTGAACGGGGCGTGGTGCCGGGAGCCATTGCGGTGCCCGCCGACTTCGACCGGTTGCGGGAGGAATTGACGGTGAAGTTGAAGCGGAATGCGGGCGACGACGACCTGTATTCGTACCTGATGTATCCGCAGGTCTTCCTGGATTTCGCGAAGCATCAGCGGGAGTTCAGCGATGTATCGGTGTTGCCGACGGCGGCCTTCTTCTACGGGTTGAAGCTCGGGGAAGAGGTCAGCGTGGCGATCGAGCCGGGCAAGACCCTCATCATCAAGCTGGTGAACGTGAGCGAACCCGACAAGGACGGCCGCCGCACCATCACGTTTGAGCTCAATGGCGTCACCCGTGAGGCCTCGATCACTGATCGCAAGGTGTCGCCCCGGGCCAAGACGCGGCCCAAGGCGGACCTGGCGGATCCGACGCAGGTGGGGGCGCCGATCCCGGGATTGGTGGCGAGCATTTCAGTGACGGTGGGGCAGAAGGTGGTGAAGGGAGACAAGCTGTTGATGATGGAGGCGATGAAGATGCAGACGACGGTGACGGCTCCGATGGACGGGGTGGTGGAGGCGTTGCACGCCGGACTGGGTGAGACGGTGGAGAGCAAGGATCTGCTGGTGAAACTGCGGAAGTGAACCGGGCGTTGCTGGAACCTTCTGTGACCTGATCGTAACCAAACGGACACGTCGCCGACGCGCCGTCCGTCCGGAGTGAAAGCCATGTTTTCTTTGCAGAAGTTGATCGGTGGCGACGAGATCTTCTTTGAGCTGCTGGAACAGAGCGCGGAAGAGGCGCGTGAATCGGTGAGGGTTCTGGTCCGGTTGTTGGCCGCGCCATCGGAGAGTTCGCTCGATGACTTCGCGATGCTCCGGAAGAAGGACAAGCGGATCACCGAGGACATCAGTGCGCGTCTGACCACGACCTTTGTCACGCCACTGGAGCGGGAGGACATCGAGGCGTTGTCCAATGCCCTCTACAAGATCCCGAAGACACTGGAGAAGTTTGGCGAGCGGCTCCTGTTGTGCCCGGACCGGGTGCGCAATGTGGATTTCACCCGGCAGGCGAACTTGCTGGTGCGGGCGGCGGACGTGGTGACGGTGATGGTGAAGCAATTGAGGAAGTCGCCGGACCTCGAGAAGGTCAAGGAACAGAACGATCAACTCCAGTACCTGGAGGGCGAGGCGGACCGGTTGATGGTGGAGTTGTTGAGGGACCTGTACAAAGGGGAGAAGGATGCGGTGAGCGTGATCGCCCTGAAGGACCTGTACGACCTGTTGGAAAAGGTCATCGACCGGTGCCGGGACGCCGGCAATGTGATCTTCCACATCGTCCTCAAGAACTCCTGAACCCGAGTCATGACCCTGCTCCTGACGGTGATCGTGGTGGCGTTGATCTTCGAGTACATCAACGGGTTCCATGACACCGCGAATTCCATCGCCACGGTGGTTTCGACCAAGGTCCTGACGCCGCGGATGGCGATCCTGATGGCGGCCTCGACCAACCTGGTGGGTGCGCTCTACGGGACGGCGGTGGCGAAGACGATCAGTTCCGGGCTGCTGGATTCGAAGTTGATCCCGGCCGAGTTGGCGACGTTGTCGTTGGTGTGTGCCTTGACGGGGGCGATCGTCTGGAATCTGGCGACGTGGTGGTTCGGTCTGCCGTCGAGTTCGAGTCATGCCCTGATCGGCGGACTGGTCGGGGCAGGAATTGCGGCGGCGGGAAACAATCTGGCGGTGGTGATGATGGTCCGGGAGAAGGCGGGGATGCCGTGGTGGAAGCACGACGGCCTGTTGTACAAGGTGATCATCCCCATGTTCCTGTCGCCGGTGATGGGGTTGGTGGTGGGGTTGGTGTTCATGTCGTTGCTTTACGTGTTGCTGAGGAAATGGACGCCGCGATGGGTGACGCTGGTGTTCGGCAAGGCGCAGTTGGTGAGTGCGGCGTACATGGGATTCAGCCACGGCAGCAATGATGCGCAGAAGACGATGGGCATCATCGCGCTGGCGTTGGTGGGTGCGGACGCGGCGGGAACCATGGTCGGGCTGCCCGGTTGGCTGGAGTTCCTGAGGCATCCCATGGTCACCAGCGCCGGGGGCAAGGAAGGCATCGCCGTGTGGATCAAGGTCACCTGTGCGTTGACGATGGCGGCGGGTACCGCGGCGGGTGGTTGGCGGATCATCAAGACGATGGGGCACAAGATGGTGAAGTTGCAGCCGGTCCATGGGTTTGCCGCTGAAACCACCGCGGCCACGGTGCTCATGACGGCGGCCCATTTCGGCATGCCCGTGTCCACCACCCACGCCATCACCACCAGCATCATGGGGGTCGGTTGTGCCAAACGGTTCTCAGCCCTGAACTTCAGCGTGGTCGAACGGATCCTCTGGGCCTGGTTCCTCACCCTGCCCATCACCGCGCTCATCGGTTTCGGCCTGATGCGACTCGTCCTGTCGATGCGCTGACCGGCACGCCTGAGCCGGAACCGTGCAGTCGGATCGGTCGTTCCGGCTGAGCCTGCCTCCCCACGAAGTGGCGGGCGTCATTCGCCGACCCGATTCCATCCCGTCTTCCCGGCGCGAGGACCGTGATGGGTTGGCGTTTGAGCGAAGCGACACGCCCCGGGGATCCCGCGGGATCGCATCAGGGATGCGCGCGGGTCAGGGGACCTGCCGGACACGGAACTGTTGGCCGGCTTCCTTTACCTCCACTTCCATGACCACTTTTTCATTCTCGGCCGTGAACGGATCACCGAGTGCAATCCAATCCTGGGATTCCGTGGTTCGTTCAACCACATAGCGGCCCCCCAGGACCACCTTCAGCGTCAGGCGCACCCGGCTGACATCCATGGCAAGTGTCGGGTCAAAGGTGGGGGATCCGATGATGACGCGAGTGGTGTTGGTGAAGCCTCTGCCCGGGTCGACGACCTGGACTGCGGTCACCCTGCCGTCGCCCACCACGGCCCTGGCGATGGCCCCCGTGCCGCTGCCAGAAATGCGGACGACAGGCGGTTCGGTGTATCCGTAACCCCCGTCGATCAGATCAACGCCCACGACGAATCCGTTGACGACCTGCGGGATGGCGGTGGCAGGACGGATGCGGAGGCCGGCCAGCTCGGATTCGAACTGGTACAGTCCTGCGATCTCGATGCCGGACAGCGCCCGCTGATAGATCCGCAGCGATCTCAGGCCGCCCTTGAGGTGTTGAACAGCCGGCGTTCCCTCTGCAACTCCCCTCGGTGTATAGGTTGCCGTGTGCGCCCCGACGGCGGCGTAGACGCTGGCTGTCCCCAGATTCTGATCAACCTTGAAATGCGAACGTCGGACCTGCTGGACGCCATCCACGTAGAACCAGAGGTTGCCGGCCGCGCTCCCCTGAGGGTCCGTCCTGAACACCATGCTGATCCAAGCCCCTCGGCTGAGGTCGATGGGATCGCTGGAGACCGCCCTCATGCGTGGCGGGAATCCTCCGTATGAAGTGACCTGGATCCGTGAGTTGTCGATGATCGATATCCCAAAATAGGCCGAGTGGGGACCTTCGTTATAGATCAACGGAGTGAAGGCGGAGGTGAGTTCGGATCTGAGGAAAAAGGTGATGCTGTACTCCCGCTGGCGATTGAGGAATCCCTCGAACGGCCCGGCGGCCAGGTACTGTCGGATCCCGTTGAACTCAATTCCGCCGGAAGGAGTGCCGAGGAAATCCGGGGGCTCTTCGGACCTGAAACTGACGTTGCCGACCGCAGGATGGAATGAATGGGTGAACGGATAATGGGCCACCAACTGTTGGGTCAGGTAGGCGGGTTGAGCGCGAAGTCCCAAGCACCAGCAGAGCGCGGCAATCCCCAGCAGGAGGCTGGGCAGTGGTTGAAGACAGGATTTCATGGAGGAGGCGGTGAGAGCGGTCCGCTCGTTGGACCAGAGCGCAGGGAATCCGGGTTGTGATCTTCAGTCTGGAATCGGGGCAGCCTGGGGGACGATTGACACTTCCTTTGGTCGCAGATGGTTTCAGTCGCGTCGAGCCCCGAGGGAGCCCCTTGTCTGGAGGGTGACTGCCGGTCGCCGGAAGCGTCAGCGCGTATGCATGATGTTCGTTTGGGGCCTGAATGACCGCGTTTGATTCGGTCTTGGAGAAGGATCCGACGAAAACGTTCTCGGTTCGGCACATGAACCGGATGGGCAAATTCGGTTTGTAGCCGGTGGAGGCAGGCGGAAATGTCACCACAGAGGACACAGAGAGCACAGAGGGGGATCCCAGCAGGCATTGGCTGGCATTCCTC
>DITU01000153.1:31484-37970 GCA_002422905.1 Verrucomicrobia bacterium UBA6176 | reverse complement strand
CCCTGAGTATTCGAATCCAGCGGGAGCCAAAGCTTTTATAGCTACACTCTCCGCCTTCGCAGGAGCAAGGATGCATGCGTGCATCGCCGCCCACTCCACTGGCACAGCAGTATTGCCGATGGCATACAGTCGAAAGTTCAATGGGCTGTTCTGCCAGACCTTGAAATACCCGCTCCTTCTTGACATGACAAAGGCCAGTGTGGTGGACGGCGTATCCATGTGGGAACGTTTGATCAGTGAGAGGACCCAGTGGGCGCAGTTCGCTCGAGAAGCTGTGGAGGAGATTGTTCAACCTCGACTGAACCGACTTATAGAGGTGCTGGGAAGGGCTATCCATGAAACCTGATGAAGTGATTAGGCAGCGGATGTGCCTTGGTTGTGGCCTTTGCCTCGGCCCGGAAACGCATGGGAATTCGATGCAATGCGATGAGGATGGCTTCCTTGTACCGAGGTTTGATGGACGCCGGGAAAGTCCTGGCTTCGAGTCGATCTGTCCGGGACTGACACAGAATTCGGGGAGATGGAGTGGGCATCCGGTGTGGGGAGGGGTCAGGGATTGCCTGATTGCGTACGCATCCGACCCGGTTGTCAGATTTCGTGGCTCGTCAGGAGGGGCTGTCTCGGCCATTGCAATCCACGCAATCGAGAGTGGTCTTGTTGATGCGGTTCTGCATGTTGGTCATCAACCTGGCGATCCCTTGAAGAATGAGCTGTTTATTTCCAATAGTGCTGGCGATGTATCACTGAGGGCCTCGTCTAGATACGCTCCCGCGGTAACCTTCCCGCCGTGGTTCTGGGCCCTGAAGGAGACCGGGAAGCGATATCTCTACATTGGCAAGCCATGCGACATTGGCGCTATCCGAAATCTGCAGCGACTTGACGATCGTTGGTCCAAGACCATCCCTCTTACGGTCGCCATCTTCTGCGCGGGTATGCCCAGCATGAAGGCGACCTCAACCTTGATTGAGAAGTTGGGGTTGGGCTCGGTACCCGCGTCAGTTCGCTATCGGGGAGAGGGTTGGCCCGGACGCTTTAGGGCAATCGGAGCAGGTGGCGAGGAGGTAAGTGCAGATTACTCAGAGTCATGGGGCAGTACGCTGAATCAATTCCTGCACCCGCGGTGCCACATTTGTCCGGACGGTATCGGGATTCAGGCAGACGTTGCGGCGGGTGATCCCTGGGATTCGTCCTCGGGTTACCCCGATTTTGCCGAGCGACCAGGGCTGACTTTGCTCCTTCCGCGTACTGGCAGTGGGGAAGATCTGGTTAAGAGTGCGTTGTTGGCAGGAGTATTGGTTCTTGAGCGACGATTAGCTATTGGTGAGGTCGATAAAATGCAACCCTACCAGCGAGATCGACGTGGACGGATAGCGTATCGCTTGATTGGTCGAGCCTCTGCTGGGTACGCGATTCCGAGGTTTCGGAACTTTAGACTAATTCAGGCGGCACGTGAAATAGGGGCAGTCTCCGGATTTCGCCAAGCTTTCGGAACATGGCTACGCCTTCGGGGTCGGAGAATTCTGGGGCAATTGCGGTCGCGGTTCTGGTGGAGGTGAAATGATGTCAATGAGTTTTCGTTTTCCACATTTGTACGGGCGGAAATAGTCGAAGTAATTTTGGCTGTGATTGATCGGGGAGTGGAGGCCTTGAATGACTATAGCTGTCATACTGAATTTCCGGCAGTTGGATTTGACCCTTCAATGTATAAAACATACCCGGAGTCAGGAGGGTGTCCATGTCCTGGTTGTTGATAATGGTTCGGGTGATGGCAGCGCAGCCAAACTGGCTAGTGGGGCTCTCGCATCGGGAGAGTTGCTAGCACTGGATCGTAATCTTGGTTTTGCGGGCGGTATGAATGCGGGGATCCGCGCTGCGCTGGATCGCGGGGCTGACGCGGTTTGGTTGCTAAACAACGATGCATTTCCAGCAATAGGCTGTCTGGACCGACTTTTGCAGGCATTGGATTCGGCGCCCCGGTTGGGCATGGTGACTCCCAGGATATTGATTCCCGATGGGAGCGAGCAGCACGTTGGTGGGATTGTTGACTGGAGTGGGTTGGGGAATGGAACGCTGCTGGATGCCCGTCAGTTTCAGGAGGAAGAGGCTCCCGACCGGTGGATTACGGGTTGTGCCCCCTTGATTCGCGCTGAAAGCCTGAAGGAAGTTGGGCTCTTTGAGGATTCGTTCTTCGCCTATTGGGAGGATGTAGATCTTTCAGTGAGAATGACACGGGCAGGCTGGAGACTTGGCTGCTGTGAGAATGCGGTTGTCACCCATATCGGGGGCGCCAGTTCGGGTGGATTGCAGTCGGAGTTCGTCGAGAGTCTGATTCTCAGAAATCATGCCTTCCTGGTGAAGAGGCATCAGCCGGAGTCAGTTTCGAGGGTTGTCCGATGGAGGATTGCAGCCCGGATTGCCGGCAGGATTGGTGACCGCCGTGCCGAGTATGGTGGGCTCAAGACAGACCATTTGATCGGGGCCCTGTATTCCGTGGTGTTCCAACACTATTCCAATCCCAACGAGGTCCGGATCCCGAACTGGTTCCGTCGGATGGCTTCACGTTCCGCTTATCGTTGGCAAAGTTTGTTTGAGAGGCTGGCTGGTCACGGGCGGCCGGCTTGAGGATTTCCACAGGCACCCGGGAATCAGAGGTTCGATTGCGGTTGGAAACCTGCAGGGAAATGCAGATGCACGGTTTGCGGATTGGATGGGGGATTCGCCGGACGCGAAAGAAGGGGGTTGGACGACTTTTCCATCGTCTCAAAGCGCTGCGAACGAGGGTATGAATCATTCTAGGCTATTGTTTGTCTTTCCCGAGCCACCGCAGCCAGACCGCGCCGCAGGGGATCTGAGGGCGATGCGGTTCATCCGTCTGCTGCGTCGCCGCATTGGCGTGGATGTCACCACCATTGACCCGGCCCCAATCTCACCCGGCGTAAGGGATCAATTGGAGGGGTTGGGGTGTCGGGTTATTCCCGGTGGCATCAATTCAATCTTCAGATTGCTGGAACAGTGTGTCTACGCCGCCGTGGTCTGTGAGTTCTGGACCGTGGCCGCGCGTGTTTTGGTGCCGGTGCGATCGGCGCAGCCGTGGGCGCGGGTTATCGTGGATAGCGTGGATGTTCATTTCCTTCGCGAGGAAGCCGGCGTTGCGTTCGGGGCCTACAACGCTGCTGATGTTGCCGTGCGCCGGGAGCAGGAGGTGTCCTCGTACCGCGCCTCGGATGGTGTGGTGGTGGTGACCCGTGAGGATCAGGAGGCACTGGAGGGCGTTGGCGGGATCCGACGGACCTATATCATTCCCATCATTGTCACACTCAGGCCCCGACCTTCGCTGCCGCGTCAACCTGAGTTGCTTTTCATCGGGGGCTTTGGGCATCGGCCGAATGTGGACGGCATTGTGTGGTTCTGCCGTGAGGTTTTCCCCCTGGTTCAACGGGAATGCCCGGCGGTACGGTTGAATGTCATTGGGGGCGGTGCTCCGGATGAGGTGCGTGCACTTGGTGGGCTTGGGGGCGTATCGCTCCTGGGGCAGGTGCCGGATACTTCGCCCTATCTGGATCGGGCCGCCGTGTCCGTCGCGCCGTTGCGATATGGGGGAGGCATGAAGGGCAAGGTGACCGAGGCATTGGCGGCGGGGATCCCCGTGGTCACGACCTCGTTTGGAACGCAGGGGTTGGGTGCGGTGTCGGGGGAGCATCTCTTTCAGGCGGACACACCGGAGGATTTCGCGAAGGCGATCCTTCGACTTCTCGGTGATCCCGAGCTCGCCGATTCCATGGGACGAGCAGGGCGTGAGCGTGTCGACAGGGTTTGCGGGGAGCAGACGGTATTGGAGCAAGTGGCAGAGATGGTTGGTGGATTCGAGCCACCCCCCGGTGGAGTGGCCTCGATGCTTCCCAGACGGTTGTTTCAGCTTCGTCGGTTATGGAAACGGGTCGCCGGGGGTGTGTTGAGGCGGTTGCCGGGTTGAACGTTGGGCCTTTTGCGCCCGGATGGGGTAGGTGCCGCCGAAGTATTGTTGATAATGGTTGTTCTGGATCGGCCGGCGCTGGATTGGCTGCATCCGGTGCGTCGACGGGGTTGGGAACTCTATGGCGGCTGTCACTGGCACATGGCGTCGAGGAAGTGCGCCCGCGCGGTGATGAGTGGGGACATCCCGGTTTCCTGGCTGATGGATGTGTTCCGGGAGGTTCAGATCCCTGAGGAGTGCTTCTGGCAGACGGCTTACTGCAATCAGAAGAACCTTCGGATCTGCCCGGAGAGTCATCGGTTTGAGGATTGGACCGAGCTCGGGAAGAATCCCGCACTGCTGGGAGCATCCCATATTCCTGAGATTATCCGGTCGGAAGCGTTCTTTGCCCGAAAGTGGCTTGCCGGCGACCCGGTATTGGATCGGGTGGATGCGGAACTGCTGGGATTGCAGTGATTCCCTGAGGCAAGCGGTTGTCATCGGGTGGGGGCGGGATTTCGAGTGGAGTCGCAGGAAGCGTGGAGAATTCAGAACCCTTTTGAACCCGTCCGGGGTGGATATCCATTGCTCATCCATTCCCGGGGTGCGCTTCGTGAACCCGGGCCACCGGCTTTCAGGCCTCCGGGTTGAACAGGCTGGCGACCACCCATCGCATGGAACCGTCCAAGCATCGCCGTAGCCGCATAGCCTTCTTCTCGACCATGTCAGGGTTTCCCTGGGGCGGGTCGGAGGAATTGTGGTCGAAGGCTGCGCACTGGTTGGCAGGAGCAGGGGTGGAGGTTTCAGCATCGGTAAAGGGTTGGCCGGAGTTACGGCCGCAGGTGGAGGCATTGCGTGCAGCGGGAGTGCGGGTCTGGGAACGTCGATGGAATCCACCAGCCCTTCCCCTGCGGATACTGCAGCGGCTTCATCTGCTGCCGCAGCCAGGTCCGCAGGCGGAAGTGGCCAAGTGGCTGGATGAGGTTCGTCCGGAATTGGTGTGTATTTCGGATGGGGCAGTGGTCTCGGATATAGGTTGTGCGGCGCTGTGTCAGGATCGGGGAATCCCGTTTGTCCAATTGTCCCAGGCCAACGCGGAGTTGTTCTGGCCATCGGAAGCGTTGGCGGCCGAGTGCCGGCGGGTCCTGATCCATGCCCGGCGGTTCTTCTTTGTGTCGGAGGCGAACCGCAGACTGTTCGAGGACCAGGTGGGGATGCGGTTTGAGAACGCGGAGGTGGTACGGAATCCGTTCAAGGTTTCGTATCAGGCATCAGTTTTGCCCCGACCCTGGGATGAGGGCGGGGAGATCCGGCTGGCGTGCGTGGCCCGATTGGAGCCGGTTGCGAAAGGGCAGGACATCCTGATCCGGGTCCTTTCTCGAGAGAAGTGGCGTCGCCGCCCGTTGGGTATCCGGTTTTATGGGGAGGGTCCCTATCGGGAGGGGTTGGAGCGGATGGCGCGGATGCACGGGGTGAAGGATCGGGTGGAGTTTGTCGGGCAGGTGTCGGACATCGAGGGCGTGTGGCGTGAGAATGATGGGCTGATCCTGGCGTCGCGACTCGAAGGATTGCCGTTGGCGTTGGTGGAGGCGGCGTTGTGTGGGCGGATGGGGATCGGGACTGCGGTGGGTGGCATTGGGGAACTGATTGTGGAGGGTGAAACGGGATTTCTGGCGGAGGCAGCCACGGACGATCTGCTGGACGCAGCGATGGAGCGGGCGTGGGCGAGGCGGGCGGAGTGGGGCAAGATGGGGATGCGGGCGCGGGAACGGGCGGTGGGGATGTATCCGGAGTGTCCGGAGGCGGTGTTCGGGGGACGATTGCTGGAGTTGGCAAAGGAGATTCGATCCGGGTCATGACAGCGCAGGCGACCGTTGTGGTGCCGTGCTTCAACGATGGCGACTTCCTTCTGGAGGCGGTGGCCAGTGTGGAATCCGTGGGGCGGGAATGGCCGTTGGAGCTGGTGATCGTGGATGATGGGTCGGCGGATCCAGGGACGCTGCGGGTGGTCGGGGAGATGGAGCGCAAGGGGCATCGGGTGATCCGCCAGGCCAATGCGGGATTGGGGGCGGCGCGCAATGCCGGGTTCCGCGTGGCCACGACCGATTTTGTGATCCCCTTGGACGCCGACAATCGGTTGATGCGCGGGATGGTGGAAGTGGGACTGCGTCGCGCGATGGCTACACCCGGGGTGGGAGTGGTCTATGGAAACGCGGAATATTTCGGTGGGAAAACGGGGTTGTGGAGGATGCCGGAGTTTTCGCTGCGGCGCTTGGTCTGGGAGAATTGCATGGATGCCTGTGCGGTGATCCGACGGGAGGCGTGGCAATCGGTGGGCGGATATGACGAAGGGATGCCGGTGGCAGGATTGGAGGACTGGGACCTGTGGTTGCGGTTGGTGATGGCCGGTTGGCAATTCGAGCATTCCGGCTCGGTCCAGTTTGAGTATCGGGTCCGCAAGGATTCCATGTTGTCGCGGACAAACCGTCATCTCCCGGAGTTGTTCGATTACATCCTGGCCAAGCCGGAGCTCC
>DITU01000153.1:30585-31326 GCA_002422905.1 Verrucomicrobia bacterium UBA6176 | reverse complement strand
AAGTGTCCAAGGTTGTTCAACCCCTCCGGGGTGAAAAAACCCGGCATCCATGCGGAGAAGAATCTGCGAAAATCGGTGTCATCTGCGGCTCCACTTCACCGGCTCGCCTGATGGGATCGAGCGGATCGATTCGGTCAATCCACGATGCGCTGGTAGCACTGATAGAGGATCGATCTGAGGATCCGCCGGGTGAGATTGGGATCCACCTGGGCAAGGGCCTTTCGGACTTCCCTTCCATCTGCGTCCAGGAATCGGCGGGGATCATTGAGACAATAGGAAATCCATTCGCCGACGCGGCCCTGGACGGCGGCATCCCGGGTGTGGGGCGGGGGCGGGAAGCGTTGAAGGATTTCTGCGACGACCCGGGCGGCTTCGCGATGGTAGATGCCGCGACCGGAACTGCGGCTGCCGAGGCTGCCGGAGTGGATGCGGAATTGGGAGAGGACCCGCGAGGTGAAGGCGAGCCGGCCCGTGCCGANNGGACCGGCGAAAGACGACGGCGGAGGCATTGGGAATGGTGGCCTGAAAGGACATGTACCGCGCGCATTCCTCGGAGCCGTCGGCAATATGGTCCGCCTGCCAGCGCGGAGTGGAATAGAGCCCGATCGGGCCGCCGGGACTGGGGCGGCCGTTTTCATCGATGGCATCCACGCGGCAATAGGCGAGGACGAGGGAGGGATCGGATTCCAGCAGGCCGACCAGGGTGGAAAGGAAGTCGGGGGAGGCGGAGTCGTCGGATTC